>NZ_JANIBC010000048.1 GCF_024505085.1 Parvularcula maris | reverse complement strand
CCTCTTCCCTCGCTTCGGCAACGAGGCGCGCGGGACACCCCGGACTTACGAACAACCGACCTCGGGCGGACGTTTCGGCGTGCCTGGTTTCTCCCATCGTCATCCCGGACGCGTAGCGATCCGGGACCCATGGACCGAACGCCAGCAACACGAAGCGACCGCCTAACGCCTACGAACCCTCCGTCCATGGGTCCCGGATAGCCTTCGCCTTCCGGGATGACGGCGGATGGGGACGTAGGGCGGACGGCGCAGCCGGCCGCGCTGACAACGCCCGCCCCCGAACGCGGCCGGCTTTGCCGTCCGCCCTACGC
>NZ_JANIBC010000047.1 GCF_024505085.1 Parvularcula maris | reverse complement strand
GTCTCGGACAGCTCGAACCAGCCGGTCTCGATGGCGGGTCTGGCTTCGGCGAGCTACCAGTATGACGGCCATATGCGCCGTGCGGTTCAGGTGATCTCGGGCAAGAAGGTGCGTTCGGTCTACTCGCTGGGTGGCCAGCTCCTGCACCGGCATGCTCTGGCCCATGGTTCAGTGCCAGAGAAGCGCACGGACTACGTCACGGCGGGCGGGATGTCTGTGGTGCGGCTCGAGAACGGCTCGCCCACCTACATCGCCTCGGACCATCTGGGCTCGGCCTCGGTGGGCTTTGACGGAGGCGGCGCCTTCAAGTGGCGGGAGGAGTACTACCCCTACGGCGAGAAGC
>NZ_JANIBC010000046.1 GCF_024505085.1 Parvularcula maris | reverse complement strand
TTCACCGCGTCCCCGCCGACATAGGCGTACCAGTTCAGCCCGTCGCCGTAGCCGATCGGGTCGGTTTGCAGGAAGCGGCCCAGGAAGGGGGAGTAGGCCCTGGCCTTGTAGTGCCAAAGGCTCGTGCCCGTGATCTTCGTCTGACCCGTATAGCCAAAACGCGAAGCCTCGAAGACGTCCGAGTCGCGCCTGCCGTCCGCATCGTACTGGTTGCGCCGCAAGACCGTGCCGTTCTGGCGGGTGACAAGGGTGATGCTGCCGCGCTCATCCGCCGAGAAGTAGCGCTTGTCCCCAGTCCCGGACCCCTCATACCAGACCAAAGCCTCGTCCGAACCAGGACCGTGCACGT
>NZ_JANIBC010000045.1 GCF_024505085.1 Parvularcula maris | reverse complement strand
TAACGACCAAGCGGAAGAAGAACGTCGATGGGCTGAAGATTGAGCAGAAGACGATCGTCCGAAAGGCTTATATCGGTAGTAATGTTCCGACCACGGCTATAATCATAAAGCGTCACGGTAGAGGAACTCACCGAGACGGGATCCACCGGTTCGTCGAACGCGACGCGGGCGAAGATGTCCGTGGCCAGACCACGCTGCTCATCGCGTGGGTCGGTCAGGCTGACGCGGGGACGGATCAGATCGATCGTATCCTTCGTCACGAAGCTCGCAACGACCTCCGCACCCGCATAGGTGTTGCCGGCCCTGTCAAAGACCGCCGCCACTCTCACATCATATCCTTCGTTTTGTTGGAGGAGTGTTTTG
>NZ_JANIBC010000044.1 GCF_024505085.1 Parvularcula maris | reverse complement strand
TTATGTCTTCTCTAATCGGGCATGGTAGTCGAGCTCCGTTGGTTGTGCTTGGTTCACGTTGGTGTCTGGATCACGCTTCTCTTCGTAGTCTGAGATGGCTTCGTCAGGGTCGAAGCCGCTGCACGCATGTGTGTGACAGGTGATGCGGAGCGCCTCGCTTTTGCGCGTGCTAGGCACACCAGACATAAACGGCGTCATCCGCGCACTTCGTCCAGACACGGATGAACCGAGTGTTCTTGTTCGTCTACGGGGTCAGGTCATGCTGTAGCCTCCGAACGGAACGAGGTCTTGGTCATCCACATGCGGTGGAAGATGACTGCGAGCTTGCGGGCGACGGCCACCGGCACACGGCGGCGACCTTTCGAGCGAATGAGCTTTAGACCCCACATCTTGAGCGGAGAGGGTCTCTTGCATCGAAGCAGGAGCGAGTTCGCCGCCGTGTA
>NZ_JANIBC010000043.1 GCF_024505085.1 Parvularcula maris | reverse complement strand
GCCATCGGGGCCGTCCGCATCGCGGCTCACCACCACCATGCCGGGGTGAGGTCACAGGTCGTCAACCCGCTACCCGAGGCAATTTGGTATTCTATACTCCGCTATTTGAGATCAGATAATTTGCCAGCCTAGCAATAACTGGATCTGGATGAGCAGTGGCATCAGTTAGATGGCGGAGCAAACTGGCGTCCTGCTCCGATACCGAAGCTATACACTCAAGAGCATAGTAAACAGTTGCCCTATCATTAGAGCTGACCAAATTCACAATATGCTCAATAATAGGGGCTGCCTCGATAGCCAACTCTGAGCTTGTCCATGAACCTATTCTTCGCTCTACGACCTTGTTACTTTGAAGAAAATCCACCACGATATCTAATCTTCCGGATTTCCGAACTGCTGCAAGTAGCTCATCGAGGGATCCATCTTTGTAGAATGTATCTGGGTCTCGATGAGCTCGCGCTACTATCTTGCTCAACGAAGATTCTTTTTTATTGATCATCAAGATGCTTATCTAGGCTTTTCGCCAAGTCCAATTCTTCATTTTGGCGGATGGAGTGACCCGCATCCGCACCGAGTTCATCGGTTCGTCGTTGGCGCGTTGCCGCACTAGATTTTAGATCGTCGCGGAATTCAGAGAGAGTTTCTTTGTCTACATTCTTCTTCAAGTCTTCGATTTTTGGCAGATCGCCATGCATTTTTCCGGTGCGGTCGATCTTCGGCAGATCGCAATTATGCACCAACACGCGTTCTTCGCCAACGAAGTAGGTATGGAAGTCGGCGACGGTGAGGTTGTAGGTGGCGTCGATCCGGTTC
>NZ_JANIBC010000042.1 GCF_024505085.1 Parvularcula maris | reverse complement strand
GCTAGAGCGGTTTCAACTTAATCGAGGTCATATCCTTCGGCTGCGAAGTAGTTTCTGCATTCGTCAGGTGTGAAGGCTTGGAGCGCTTCGGCTAAGGCAAGCCACAGTTGTTCGACGGTTCGCGCGGCCGTCTTTCTCAGGAAGGCTTTGAGTTTTGAGAAGGCCATCTCGATCGGATTGAAGTCCGGGGAGTATGGCGGGAGGTAGAGAAGGCTGGCTCCTGCGGCTTCGATCGTCTCTCGTACTCCTGAGACTTTGTGCGCAGGCAGATTGTCCATCACGACGACATCGCCGGGGGAGAGGTCCGGCACGAGGACCCGCTCTACGTAGGCGAGGAACGCCGCCCCATCCATCGGGCCGTCTAAGATCATAGGTGCGGTGAGCCCTGATAGCCGGATGCCAGCGGTGAAGGTGGTTGTCTTCCAGTGACCGAAGGGCACCGACGCCCGGCAGCGTTTACCGCGTGGGGCTCGTCCCCGTAGCCGTGCCATCTTTGTCGAAGCACCCGTCTCGTCAATGAAGACGAGGCGCTCCGGATCGAGATCGAGCTGACCATTGAACCACAGCCAGCGGGCGACCCTCACATCGTCGCGGTCCTGCTCGCTCGCATGGGCGGTCTTTTTTTGAACGTGAAGCCGCGCCGATCGAGCCAGTACCAGATGGTCGCCGGGCAGGCCCTGACGCCGAACGCTTCGATAAGCCGCTCCCCGATCTCCTTGAGGGCGATGTCCTTATCCGCCTCGATCAGATCGAGGATGAAGGCCTCATGCGCGTCGAGCTTCGAGCCGCTGGGCTGACCCTGCTTCCGAGCCGAAGCTTCGCCCGTCTGTCGCCATCGCCGATGCCATGCTCCCGCCGTCGACTCCCCGATCGAAAAACGCCGCGCGGCCGCCCGCGTCGACATCCCGCCCTCGATCGCATCGATCACCCGCCGACGCAGATCCGCACTGAACCCTCGTCCCATCACTGCCTCCGCTCTCGCTCAGCGACGATGAATCAGACTTTGGACCCAGTGGGAATCCTCAACGACTCTGCGTTCGATGAAACCGCTCTAG
>NZ_JANIBC010000041.1 GCF_024505085.1 Parvularcula maris | reverse complement strand
CTAGAGCGTTTTGAGCCCTCACTGACTCGTTCGTGGTTTGCGCGAGGCGCTGTCGCCTGATTCCGTAGCGCCATCGTTTTGGACGGAGGCGGAGATGGCGGCGGCGCTGAGCATGGATCTGCGGCGACGCGTGGTGGCGGCGCTCGAAGATGGCCTGTCGATCCGTGAGGCGGGTCGGCGGTTCTGCGTCGGCGAGGCGACGGCGGGGCGCTGGCATCGGCAGTGGAAGGCGACGGGCAGCCTGGAGCCGAAGCGGCAGGGCGGCCGGTCAGGTTCGATCTTGGACGCGCATGAAGATCTGCTGCTGGCGATGGCGTGCGAGGGAGAGAAGGACGCGACGCTCGCCGAGATGGCGGAGCGGCTCGAGGCGGAGCGCGGCGTGACCGTGCACTTGACGACGATCTGGTACTGGCTGGAGCGGCGGGGGATCACGGTCAAAAAAAGACCGCGCACGCCGCCGAGCAGGAGCGCGAGGACGTCCGCCTGAAGCGGCGGTTCTGGTTCGACGCTCAGGCGGACCTTGATCCCGACCGGCTCGTCTTCATCGACGAGACCAGCGCGAGTACCAAGATGGCCCGCTTGCGAGGTCGTGCGCCGAGAGGCGAGCGCTGTGTCGCCTCAGTCTCGCACGGGCATTGGAAGACGACGACCTTCACCGCCGGCCTGCGCCTGTCCGGCCTCGTCGCCCCGATGGTCCTGGACGGACCGATGGATGGCGCCTGGTTCCTTGCCTACGTGACCCGCGTCCTCGTCCCCGAGCTGCGCCCCGGCGACACAGTCGTCATGGACAACCTGCCCGCCCACAAGGTGACGGGCGTCCGCGAAGCGATCGAGGCGGTCGGCGCCAGGCTTCTCTACCTTCCGCCTTACAGTCCCGACTTCAATCCGATCGAGCGTGCCTTCTCGAAGCTCAAGGCTCTCCTGCGAAAGGCCGCCGCCCGAACCGTCCTCGACCTATGGTCCGCCATCAGCGATGCCATCGAACGCTTCAGCCCAACCGAGTGCCGCAGCTACTTCTCCGCCGCTGGCTACAAGACGGAATGACATCAAAACGCTCTAG
>NZ_JANIBC010000040.1 GCF_024505085.1 Parvularcula maris | reverse complement strand
CGACGGGCTGAACTGGTACGCCTATGTCGGCGGGGACGCGGTGAACAGACGGGATCCGAGCGGGCTCAACAGTGAGGAGATCGGTCCGGACGACCGCTGCGATAAGCCCAGCGATGAAGACATCGATGAAATTTGCGTCACTGGGTCAAAACCTAAACGGCGGCCTAGAGGCAACGGACTGCCCGTCAACAATGGCCTGCTGGGAAGCGGAATATCCGGAGGCATTGGTGACTGTGGAATAAGTAACGCATTTGCTCCGCCAGTCGGCGCTGCAGTTGCTACTAGTACTGCGACAAAGGCCAGTACGTTCAGAGCACTTTCACGTATTGTTCCTGCGTTTGCTTTCCATGCTCTTCTACAGCCTGGGGTGAACAATTCCCCCCGCATTCCCATTTACCGAGCTGTGAGTGCCGGAGAACTGGCAGACATATACTCTACAACTCCTGCATCTTTCAGGCCATCACCCAACTCGCTGGGAGATAAGCAATTCTTTGAGAATATACAGGGCGCACGGCAATTTGCTAGCATATCGAGTATGGGTGTCGATGCTATCGTTATGACGAGAATAAGACAGTCTACTTTACAACAAGCTACACGATTCAATCTTCCTAGTAGAGAAGGAGGGCCTGCTATTTCATTTCCACCATCTTCGCTACCTAGCCTCAATGCGGATGCCGCATCTACTGGAATACAAGTGGTAGATAGTTGCAATGCCGGTTGATAACTCAATAAATGATGGGAGAACTATCCAGGTTAGACTGGCTATTGTAGATTCTCCCCCTATCCAGTTGCCAGACTTCCGCGAGCTGAAGGCTGGGCACCGGCCATCACTCGTCTACAAGAGTACCCATTATGTTACTGAAGTTTATCAGAGTGATCAGCTCCTGAAGCTCGGGTCCAGATCAAACGCTCAGCTAATGCTTGCCACAAACTCATTAATCGACGCAGGTATATCCGTTGGAGACCGTTTTGAATTACGTGCTGGCGCTGCTGTCTTAGCAAACGGAACTCTAATATCCCTTTAAAACGTGCACGGTCCTGGTTCGGACGAGGCTTTGGTCTGGTATGAGG
>NZ_JANIBC010000039.1 GCF_024505085.1 Parvularcula maris | reverse complement strand
GCGCCTTCAAGTGGCGGGAGGAGTACTACCCCTACGGCGAGAAGCTGACCTCACATGCCGCCAACGACAACCAGCCAGGGTTCACAGGGCACGTGGAGGATACCCAGACAGGGCTTACCTACATGCAGGCCAGGTTCTACGAAGGGAAGGTGGGACGGTTCCTGAGTACCGATCCGGTACAGTTCGGACCCGATAGGCCGGACATGTTCGGTCGGTATGGATATGCCTATAATGATCCTATCAATGTGACGGACCCTGATGGCGAGTTCGGTATCTTCGGAGCCGCATTAAATATGGCCATCGAAGGAGCAGCATTGGCTGTAGAAAGCCGGACCAGAAGCATCGGGGCGGGGGAGATCGTGATAAGGATGGCAGTAGCAGGTGGAACAGGAGCAGTGGGTGTCGGATTGGGGGCTCGCGCGGGAGGGGCTGTGACTAAAGGGTTGCTGCAGGTAACGCGGAGTACCAGAGTAAGTACCGGTGTAGGCGGACTGGTAGCTGGTGGTGCCGGGGCTGCGATTGCAGAGACCGGGTTGCAAACGAACCAAGCAATTGCGGGTAACGGTTTTGATGGCAAACAAATTGCGGTGTCAGCGGGTGCCGGCTCGGTACTTGGTGGAGCAGTTGGTGTGATGAAGGCAAATGTTATGGTCGCCGAAGCTGGACAAGAATTATCTGATGCCGGTCGCGTAACCCTCAAAAAAAGCGTTGAACAGAATATTGAAGCTACCGCTGGGGTTGCCGGAGGTATGTTGAACCAGGTGGCTAATCAAGATCCTTCGTTCTGTGATATAGGCACCGGATGCTAAAGCTAGCCATTCAACAGTTTATCGTTATAGGTATCTCTTGTTCTATTCTTGCATTCGTATTAAAAATGAATTGGGTGCAGGTTGGCGTAGCAGCTATCATATTAACTATTTGCGCAGTGGGCTATTCATGGTCGTTTATAAAGTCATCTTATCCTCGAGAGGCCGACGATGCCTCCGAGGTGGAAAAGTAGCGTAAGAGTACTATAAAACGACAGCGAAATGCATAACTTTCCCCCTTGGACAACGTCATGGACGATGGCTGGAGGAGCTATGTCTCGGACAGCTCGAACCAGCCGGTCTCGATGGCGGGTCTGGCT
>NZ_JANIBC010000038.1 GCF_024505085.1 Parvularcula maris | reverse complement strand
TGACCCCGCGAGGTGGTCCAACGGTAGCGTTAGACCTTGCAGGTTAGCGGGGCTCATGCCGCGCACCCTCATAGTAAGGCGGCGGGAGCCCCGCGGGCAAGATAGTCTCCGGTGCCGGCGGCCTGTAGCCGAGCGATGAGTGTGGCCGCAGCTGGTTATAATCGCGCCTCCACCATTCGATGAGGGTCTGAGCTTCCTTCAGTGTATAGACTACCTCCCGGTCCAGGAACTCATCCCTGAGCTTGGAGTTGAAGCTCTCGCAGTAGCCGTTCTCCCAGGGTGAACCGGGTTCAATGTAGAGGGTTTTCACCCAGGGACGCCCCTGCCACTCCCTGACCGCTGTAGCGATGAACTCTGGTCCGTTGTCGGATCGAATATGCTCGGGCGGACCGTGGCTGAGGAACAGCTCGGAGAGCTCCTCCAGAACATGCTGGGAGTTGAGCCTTCGTTCGACCCGGATCGACAGGCACTCCCTGGTGAACTCATCGATGATGCACAGCATCCGATAGACCCGGCCATCGTGTGTCCGGTCCTGAACGAAGTCGTAGCTCCAGACGTGGCCAGGATACTGTGGCCTCAGCCGAATGCAGGAGCCATCGTTCAGCCATAGGCGCCCGCGTTTCGGTTGTTTCTGGGGAACCTTGAGCCCCTCCCGCCGCCAGATGCGATAGACACGCTTTTGGTTCACATGCCATCCGTCACCCGGCGATAGCCATAGCGACCATACTGCTCAGCCAACTGAACGATAGCCCGCGTCAGCGCCTTCTCGCCAGGGCGGCCCGAAGGTCGCTTCCTCTGGGTTGAGCGATGCTGACCCACCACCTCACAAGCACGACGTTCAGAGACACCGTGCTCCTTGGTGACATGATCGACGCAAGCGCGGCGGCGGGAGGGGCTCAGAAGTTTCCCTTTGCCGCCTCAGATAAAATCAGCTTGTCGAGCGTAAGATCCGACACAGCCTTCCGTAAGCGTTGGTTCTCTTTCTCAAGCTCTTTGAGCCGCTTCGCCTAATCAACCTTCAGGCCGCCATACTCCCGTCGCCATCTGTAATACGTTTGCTCGGTCACCCCGATCGCCCGACACGCGATCCCGATGGTCTCGCCCTTCGCTAGGCGCACCTCAACCTCACGCAAACGGCCAATGACCTCCTCGGCAGTCCGTCTTTTCCGTCCCATTCCTCAGCTCCTCAGTTGGAGCCAAGTCTA
>NZ_JANIBC010000037.1 GCF_024505085.1 Parvularcula maris | reverse complement strand
CGGTAGTAAACCAAAGGCTCGTCCACACCAGCACCATGAACGTAGTAGTTAAGAAGAATTCCTCTAAACCAGAAGGACCCTCAAGAAGACTTCTCGATGATGACCGAGCCACATTCTTTTGGTCTGTTCGCTTTCTCTTGGCTCTCAACCTTGTAAACCAAATTCATTCCTATAATATCAGGGTGTATAATGCCCATGCGACCGACAAAACGAAATGCGCCAACGAGGCACCTTTTTTCTTTTTCGATTAATTCAACAAGCTTTTCATCATATACATAAAAAAAAAGGCAATACGGGATCGTCAATCGTATAGAAATTCTCCTCGAAAATTCTAAATACACCATCTTCGTACTCAACATAACCGATTACACATACTATTTTTCCAATATCATCTCGCAGTACGTCTTCGTTAGTATACTCTGTATACTCAACAGAGCAATCATCAACTTCCACAGACCCATTACATGAAGCAATTGCAACTAATATAACTGCACAAAATACAGCAAAAACTCTAGTAAACACAGGCAATGGCTCCTCTTCGTACGTAAGCGTTTCCAAACTGTTTAGCTCGCTCGATCCATCGAGATGCATCATGATGAACTGGATCGCCAGAATAAATTACAGCCGTTACAGAATTACTTGCGGCTGAATTGCCAGGCTGCGTGGAATTGAAGACATTTCCGATAGGTATGCCAATCCCAGAACTACCCGGAGGAAGCTGTTCAAGGTAATGGCGGTCGTCTTGTATATACGATCCACTAAACGCAGGCGCAGGCCCTGTAACATATCGACCCGTTCCTCTCAGAACTAATCTACCTGTTGGACTACGCATACTATTTCTTCTCATATTATGATTGTAGCGGTTTTCAGCCGAATTGTAACCCTGCCGAATGGTATTCGCTAAGTTAGCCATTGCTGGCTCACTCAAGTGTGGAGCAATTTGGCCTGCCGCTTCTTGATAGCTACCGACCCTTGTTCCGCCTTCGCCACAGAAAGCTTCGTTGCCTACCTCATTAGCTCTCTCAAGACCCAGTCCTACCCCTCCGCCTCCTGGTCCACTGAATACGCCGCCACCGTTGTTGCCGCCTCGGCCGCTACCCAAGACGCCGTTGTTAACCCCCGAACGGGCACCTCCGCCACTGCTACCGCACTCACCGCCGTTCACATGAATGGTCGAGCCGTTGTACTCGAAGGAGTAGTAGCACGTCGCGGTGGTTATCGAAGCGCTGTTGCCGGTGCGGGACAGCCCGCTTGGATCCGTCCTGTTCACCGCATCCCCGCCCACATAGGCGTACATGTTCAGCCCGTCGCCGTAGCCG
>NZ_JANIBC010000036.1 GCF_024505085.1 Parvularcula maris | reverse complement strand
GCGCGATTGTGTTGAAAAACTCACTTCGTCCGTAGGCCGAACACGTCTGATCTCTTTGCGAAGCGTTGGAGATGCTGGCGATGATGGGCGATCGGCTGAGTGGGCAGGAGCAGCTGTTCTACGAGTTCTCGCTCGAAGGGTTCATACCGAAGGATCACCTGCTCCGTTCGGTGGACCGGTTCATCGATTTGGCAGGCGTCAGAACGAAGCTTCAGTCCTTCTATAGCTCGACTGGGCGCCCATCGGTCTGTCCCGAACTCATGATCCGGATGCTTTTGGTGGGGTATCTCCTCGGCATCCGGTCGGAGCGGCGCCTCTGCGAGGAGGTTCACCTTAACCTCGCCTACCGGTGGTTCTGTCGGCTCGGCCTGGACGGGCAAGTGCCCGACCACTCGACCTTCTCGAAGAACCGGCACGGGCGCTTCCGCGAGAGCGATCTCTTCCGGCAGCTCTTCGACGAGGTCGTTCGGCGATGCATGGCCGAAGGACTGGTGGGCGGCGAAGGCTTCTCCGTGGATGCGAACCTGATCGCGGCGGACGCCGACCGCTGCAAGGGACCGCCGGGCGAGGAAGGCCTGCCTCCCGACAAGACCAGCCGTGCCATCGCGGAGTATCTTGAGACCCTAGACGATGCTGCCTTCGGTGCCGCGACGACGAAGGTGCCGAAGTTCATCTCCGCGACCGATCCCGCCTCGCGCTGGACCGGCGCGCATCGCGGGCCAGCCTTTTTTGCCTACAGCGTCAACTATCTCACCCGTAACGAGAACGCGGTGATCGTCGACGTCGAGCCCAGCACCGCGATCCGGCAGGGTGAGGTTCTGGCGACGAAGAGGATGATCGAACGGACCGAAGAACGCCACGCCCTCTACCCGGAGCGCCTTGCTGGAGACACGGGCTACGGCTCTGCGGAGATGCTCGGTTGGCTGGTCGAGGGTGAGGCGGGAAAGCAAACGTGGAAGGACCCGCGTTTGCCCGCCGAACGGGATCGAGCCGCACATCCCGGTCTTTGATAAGAGCCGACGCCGCGACGGTACATTTAGCCGCGAAGACTTTCGGTACGAACTCGAGGGCGACCGCTACATCTGCCCCTCCGGGAAGGAGCTGGTTCGATACCGTCGAGCTGGACGGGCGGCGAAAGCCAAGCCGTGCACTGACGGCATCGTCCGATACTACGCCCTGAAAGCGGACTGCGAAGCCTGCCCACTGAAGCTACGATGCTGCCCGAAGACACCCCAGCGGAAGGTCACCAGGCACGTCCACGAGGGAGCGCGCGACCTGGCGCGCGAACTCTCGAAGACCAATGCCTATGCTCGCTTGCGGCGGGAGCGAAAGAAGGTCGAGATGTGCTTTGCCCACCTGAAACGGGTTCTGAAGCTGAGGCAGCTCAGACTGCGTGGACCAACCGGCGCC
>NZ_JANIBC010000035.1 GCF_024505085.1 Parvularcula maris | reverse complement strand
GAGCCTTCGGCGTCGTCTGCAAAGAGGAATGCAGCTTGCGTGCCGAGAGGCGAAGCAGCGCAGCTAGGCCGGAACCAAAGGGCGCTCGTCACCACGCACTCCCTACCTGCCGGTCGCCATGCCGGGCGTACACCGTCGCGGCCTTTTAAGCCTTTCCTGCTAACACGGTGCGGCTAGGTAAACGGGCTGGCAGACACCACCGCCATCATCGGCAGGGAAGGGCTGAATGAACAACACGCTGAGCGGCTACAGGGCAGATATTGACGGGTTGCGGGCTGTCGCTGTGCTGCTGGTCATCTTCTTCCATCTCGGAACGGGCTGGTTTCCCGGCGGCTATGTCGGAGTGGACGTCTTCTTCGTGATCTCGGGCTTCCTGATCACCAAGATCATCGCGGCCGAGATCGACCTCGGCAAGTTCACCTACGCCTCATTCTACGCCCGACGCGCAAGGCGGTTGTTCCCTGCCCTTTACGTCATGATTGCGGCGGTGCTGGTGGGAGGGCTCTTCTTCCAACTGCCCAACGACTTCGTGACGATCGGGCAGACGGCGATCTCAGCCGTCCTCTTCTCCGCCAACATCTATTTCTGGCGCAACACGGATTATTTCAGCCCCGAGGCGGAGTTCAACCCGCTGCTGCACACCTGGTCCCTCTCCGTAGAAGAACAGTTCTATCTCGTCGTGCCGGTCTTCCTACTGCTGCTGGCGCGGTTCAAGGCACCGAAGCTACCGTTTCTGGCCGCAGCCGCGGTGGCGTCCTTCGTCCTCAGCGTCGTCAGCATTCAGATCAGCGAGTGGGCGGCCTATTATCTTCTGCCGTCGCGCGCTTGGCAGCTCCTATGCGGTTCGTTACTGGCCCTGAGCGTCACGACCACGGGTCCGGCGACCAAGCTCAGCGAGGCCGGTGGCTGGGTCGGCATCGCCGCCATTCTCTGGGCGTCGCTGATGTTCTCTTCGCAGACGCCCTATCCTGGGGTGGCGGGCCTCTTTCCCACCCTCGGAACGGCTGCGGTCATCTATGCGGGCGGACGTGAGGGCTCCGGGATCGGACGGCTGATCGGTAACCCCATCATGGTCGCGATCGGCCTTGCCTCCTACTCCCTCTATCTCTGGCACTGGCCGGTACTTGCCTTCTTGCGAGCCTATCAGTCATCCGCCCATCTTGGCGCCCCGGCCCAGCTCCTTGCCTTCGCGCTCACCATGGTGCTGGGCTTCGCCTCTTGGCGCTTTGTCGAGCAGCCCTTCCGCAACAAGAAAGTTTTCTCCGACGGCTCTATCGGCAGGCTCGCCGTGGGTTGTTCGGCGGCGCTTCTCGTCTGCGCCGTGGTGGTCATCGGTGCCTCGGGCTTTCCAGAACGCATGACCGAAGACGGACGCCGCTCGGCCAGCCTCGCGCCTGAACTCGTCCTTCGGGACCCTTGTCTTGGTATCGACCCCGATCAGGTGGCGGTCTCAGCCTGCTATCGGGAAGGCCAACGCTCCGGCATCGTTCTTTACGGAGACAGCCATGCGGCTGCCCTGGCCCAGGTGAAGAACACTTTTGCGGGGAGAAGCATCGGCTTTGTCGGCCGCGTCGGCTGCCCGCCGCTTCTCGGTGTTCGACGGCTCGGCTATTCGGGCAGTGCTCTCTGTACGGCATCAGTGGAGAAGATCACGGAGCTGCTGGCGAACGATCCATCCGTGCACACGGTCATCATCAACTCGCGCTGGGCTTTGGCCGCGGAGGGAACGCGGTTCGGCGGCGAGGGCGGATCCCTCTACCGGCTCGTCGATGACGAGCAACAGGTCGCAGGCGAGGATAACCACGACGTGGTCGCTAGAGGTCTCGAGCGCACTTTAGACCGGCTCCTGGCGGGCGGAAAAAAAGTGCTCCTTGTCGGTCCCGTGCCAGAGGTCGGTGCCAATGTCCCGAAGACGATGGCGCGCAGGGAACTGGCCGGTACCAAGCGAGACATCAGACCGGAAACCGCCGCCTTTTTCGAGCGCCAACGCGAAACACTAGCGATCCTAGAAAAGGCCTCAGAGCGTCCCGGTGTCGAAGTGTTCTATCCGCATGCCGAGTTTTGTGGCGACCTGCGCTGCGACATCGAGAAGGGCGGTAAGCCTCTCTACCTCGATGACGATCACGTCTCCGAAACCGGTGCCTGGCTGGTGGCGGAGGGCCTCGCTGCCCAGTACCCAGAGCTTCTTCGGTAAAGAAAAACCCCCGCGCCAGGGAGGGGGCGCGGGGGTCTTGGGG
>NZ_JANIBC010000034.1 GCF_024505085.1 Parvularcula maris | reverse complement strand
CGCGCAAACCACGAACGAGTCAGTGAGGGCTCAAAACGCTCTAGCAGGACGTCTTCGAAGTCCCGCTGCCGAAGAGCCGGAGTCGGCCGGTGCTGCGCCGCCCGCTCGCGACCGAGTTGCAGACATCTAGCCTTGGCGATCTCAGCCCAGCGGGGCGCTGGCACCTGCACGCCCACATGCCATCGTCCAGGCGAGGAGCCGAGGGTGAGGCTGGACCTAGACAGGGGCGGAGGGGAGCGTCGACCTCACCCCCGGCACCCACCTTTTGCGTGTATAGCACGGCAAGACCTACGAGGCGGAAGTCCTCGACCGGGGAAGGTCCGTATCGGCGGTGAGGTCCATTGCTCGCTCTTCGCCGCAGCGAGAGTGATTACCGGGACGCCGTGGTCAGGCCCCGCCTTCTTTGGGCTGACGGACCGGAAGAAGAAGAAGACGCCACAATGACCAAGCGGCGGCGCTTTGCGATCTACACGCCTAAGTCCTTCGAAGAGGGTCTGGATGGACGGCTACCTCCCCGCCGGCTACGCGGCCGATGGCCGTATACTGAGGGTTCATCAGGACGAGGCCGAGACCGTCCGCCTCCTTCTCGGGCGCACCCTCGAGTTCAGCACTATACCACCTCTTAAGGCGGACTGTAACGCCCGAGGCATGGCCAGCCCGAAGCTCCTCTCAAACCCAATCTACCGAGGTCAGATTCGGCACACGGATCAGGTCCATAAGGGCCAGCACGAAGCGATCATCAACGAGGCGCTCTTCGATCAGGTGCAGCAGCGACTGGCCCGGCGGGGCGGCAAGCACCGAACGCGAAGTCAGGAATCGCTGCCGCTTCTCGGCAAGCTCTACGATAAGGAAGGCACGCCCCTCGTCGCCACCCGCGCCATGAGGGACAGCCAACGCTACCGCTTATGTGAACGAGAACCTCAGACTGCTCGTCCCAATGATCGAGAAGCTCGCCGCACGCAAAACCTCACGCTTCCTTGGCGACGAGCACTGCATCGCCGATGCGTTCCGCCAGCGCGACAGTGATCTCCGGCACCTTATGGTCATCCGACAGCAGATCGAGAGCGGCGGCCTCACAACCAGCGTATCTCCCCTTGATCTCCTCCGCAGGCTCATCCTCACCTGCGACGCCGCAGCCTTCGAGATCGATCTCGATACGGACTTCGCTTCCGAAGACGCCCTCGCCTTCAAGGTCGAGCTCGCCGTCCAGCGCCGGGGCGTGAAGACGAAGCTGGCCATCGCTAGACCAAACCCCCACGGCGATGCCGATCCGGTCCTTCTGCGCACCCTCGCAAGAGCTTTCGCCTGGAGCGAAGAGCTTCATACCTCGCCCAATCTGACAGCGGCCGCCCTCGCCAAGCGAAATGGCGCCGGTCTCTGCTACCTTACCAAGCACCTCGCCTCGCCGGGCTCTCGCCGACGATGGTCCGCCGGATCCTTGACGGTACCTAGCCCACCCCGCTGACCGGCTCCTCAAGCTCGCTCCTAACCTCCCCCTGCCTGGGACGAGCAGAAAGCGATCCTCGGGATCGGCTGAGGCCGGCCCGGCTACCAGGCAGCGGGTCAGAACGCCTACGAAACGCCTCCGCATCGATGGGGCGTTATCGCTAAACCGTGACCAACCGCTCCGCAGGTCCTCCTGCAACAGCCATGAGGCGAGGCTGCCCGGAACATCCCATCATCAGAAACCGGACTGGGGAGAAGGCCGACAGAGAAAGGAGGTACAGCCTCTCCGAAAACCCCGGCCACATGCCCCTCTCCGGTCCGCTTCGGGAACAGGCATGCCCCGGAAGCCCACACATCGCGGGACCACAGGCCGTCCGTACAGAGAACCGAATATGCCAATGAAAACAAGATTTAATGGCGGACAGAGAGGGATTCGAACCCTCGAGACGGTTTCCCGCCTACACGCGTTCCAGGCGTGCGCCTTCGACCACTCGGCCACCTGTCCGGTCGGACGCTCGTGCCAGACCGGTAGAGGATTGGCAACCACCTCCTCGCTAGCTACACCAAGCTTTCGGTGGAGGGTTCGATGCAGGGTTTGCGGATAGCGGCATGGGTACTGATCGCGCTGGCGATCGCGCTGATCGGTGCGGATCTGATCTCCAGCGTTGAGGCCGGGCAGCCGGTGGTGCGGACGGTCCGCGAGATCGTCAGCCTGCTGCCGGGCGTGACGCTTGGGCGCTTGGCTGAAGGCGGGCTCGGCGGGGTGATCAACCTGATGCTGGACCTCCCCCTCTGGGCCGTCTTGGGGGTTTTGGGCTTGGTCGCGACGATCCTGATCAAGCCGGTGGAGTGAGCGCCTCGGCTCAAGTCTGACGAGTGGGTTTGCCGGGCGGCGCTTCTGTTCCTAAGGTCCCAGTTCTGGGTTCCGGGCTACGCTTCG
>NZ_JANIBC010000033.1 GCF_024505085.1 Parvularcula maris | reverse complement strand
GCGCTTCTTGAACGTCCCCCTCCGCCCTTCGGGCACCTCCGCCTGAAAGGGGGAGGAAACTACCGCCCCGGCTTCATCCCCTCGGGCACGCTGTCGATATGCAGCGTCTGGGTCGGGAAGGCGAAGGTCACCTTGTTGCGCTCGAAGAGGGCGTGGACGCCGAGGAGGATGTCCTGCTGGATGTCCATATAGACCGCGTAGTCCCGGTCCTGCACCCAGAAGACGAGCTCGAACAGGATCGCGTAGTCGCCGTAGCCCGCGAGGTGGCAGCGATCGAAGCGGACCCTGTCCTGAGCCTCCACGATCTGGCGGATGCCGCCGGGGATCGCTGCCAGCGTATCGCGCGGCGTGTCGTAGGTGACGCCGAGGCGCAGGACGATCCGGCGCTCGGCCATCCTCCGGTAGTTGTTGATCTCGTAGCCGAGGAGCTTGGAGTTGTTGACCACGAGCTGCTGGCCTTGAAGCGTCGTGATGCGGGTGGATTTAAGCCCCACCTTCTGCACCGTGCCCATCTTATCGCCGAAGATGATGAAGTCGCCGCGCAGGAAGGGCTTGTCTAGGATGATGGAGAGCCCGGCAAAGAGGTCCTCGAAGAGGCTCTGGGCCGCGAGGCCGATGGCGATGCCGCCGACGCCTAGGCCGGCGATGAGCGCCGTCGGATCGCCGCCGAGGTTCGAGATGATGAAGACGATCGCCACCGCGAAGACGAGCACGTTGGCGAAGACGTTGAGGAGCCCCAGCGCGTTGTCGAGGCTGTTATCGCCGTGGCTGGAGGAGGCGCTGGCCGCCCGCTCCAGGAAGGCGGTGATGACCACCCTGGCCCAGAAGGCGCCCTGAAGCGCGATCACGATGACGAAGATCCAGCGCATCCACTGGCGCTGCTCTTCGTCGAGGCTGACCAGGATCGGCAGCACGATGGCGGCGGCGAAGAGCAGGAGAAAGAGGCTCTTGGTGGCCCTGATGACCCTCGCGAGGATGTTCTGCCAGGTGGTCTCGGACTTCTTCTTGCGGTGCAGGAGCCCGAACAGGAAGCCGCGAAGGATGCGCAGCACGAAGTAGATGGCCGCCACGGCGAGGATGCCCACCGACCATTCGACGGCGTGGTCCTGCACCCAGGCGCCGATCCCGGTAATCGTCGCCTCGACGCCCTCGGCGAAGCTCTCGGCCTCGCCGCTCAGTCTTTCGGTGATCTCCTCGGCACGCAACTGCATGTCGCCCCCCTTCGTGAACAGCCCAAGTCTTGCGCATCCCGCCGGGGCGCAGCAAGCCGCATTGTCATGGTGAACGTCGTACTATCCCAAGCCCTAGGGCGCATCGCGCCGTCCCCCACCCTAGCTGTGAGCCAGAAAGCCCGCGAGTTGAAGGCGGCTGGCGAGGACGTGATCGCGCTGGCAGCCGGCGAGCCGGACTTCGCCACCCCCGAGCACATCGCCGAAGCGGGTATCCAGGCGATCCGCGACGGCCACACCGGCTACACCGCGGCGGACGGCATTCCCGAGCTGAAAGAGGCTGTGGCCGCCAAGTTCGAGCGCGACAATGGGCTCTCCTACGACCCCGGCACCGAGGTCACGGTGACCTCGGGGGGCAAGTACCTGATCTTCGCCGCGATGATGGCCACCCTCAACCCCGGCGACGAGGTGGTGGTGCCCGCGCCCTACTGGGTGAGCTACCCGGACATCGTGAAGCTCTGCGGCGGCACGCCGGTGATCGCGGAGACCTCCGAGGCGGCAGGCTTCCGCTTGACGCCGGAGGTGCTGGAGGCAGCGATCACGCCCAAGACAAAATGGCTGATCCTCAACTCGCCGTCGAACCCCACCGGCGCCGTGCTGTCGCGCGAGGACTTGCGCGGGCTCGGCGAGGTGCTCTTGCGCCATCCGAAGATCATGGTGCTGAGCGACGATATCTACGAGCACATCACCTATGACGCTGAGTTCGCCACCATCGCCGAAGCGGTGCCTGCGCTGAAGGAACGTGTGCTGACCATGAACGGAGCCTCCAAGGCCTACTCCATGACCGGCTGGCGCATCGGCTTTGGCGCGGGGCCGAAGCCCCTGATCAATGCCATCCGCAAGCTTCTGAGCCAGAGCACGACCAACCCCTGCTCGATCAGCCAATGGGCGGCGGTGGCGGCGCTCAACGGCGACCACGGTTTCCTGGCCGAGCGCAACGAGGCCTTCCGTGCACGGCGGGATCACCTTTTAAGTGTGTTCGCCGATGCGCCGGGACTGTCCGTGGTGCGGCCCGAGGGCGCGTTCTACCTCTATCCAAAAGTGGAAGGGCTCATCGGCAGAAGCCTCGGCGGAAGGATGCTGGAGACCGACCTCGACGTGGCGACCGCGCTTCTGGAAGAGGAGAAGGTCGCCCTCGTCCCCGGCACCGCCTTCGGTACCGCTCCTTACCTGCGGCTCTCCTATGCCGCGTCCATGGCCGAGATCGAAGAGGCCAGCCAGCGAATCACGCGGTTCTGCGAGCGATTAGCTGAGTAGCATTGGCGGACCTAGACAACTGGTCTTCCGTGCACGAACAATAGGTGAGAGCGAGTCGCTCGAGCGGCGAACAGGAGCTTCAAGGAGCTGCTAAAGCCGAACGAGCTAGAGCGTTTTGAGCCCTCACTGACTCGTTCGTGGTTTGCGCG
>NZ_JANIBC010000032.1 GCF_024505085.1 Parvularcula maris | reverse complement strand
TCCGGGAGAAGCGAACATTGCAGAAGCCTCCGTCCCGCAGCCTACCGCGATTGACAGCTGGCTTCAGCGAGCCTTACCGACAGAGCCCTTACCGTTGGGGGGCTGGTTCATGGGTCGTTTTGTTCTGCTGATCGTCACCGCGCTGTTTTCGTTGCATCTCGGCGTAACGGCAAGTGCGCAGAGCGGCGAAGGCGAGATCGCCGCCGAGGCGCGAGAGCAGCGCGGCTACTGGCTTTCGCGGCGGGTCATCGTGCTGCCGCTGGACGAGCCTGCGGAGGTTGTCCTCAGATCAGGTTCTGAGGCGGACGCCGTCGCTCTGCACCCTCAAGGCGGCTTGTCCGCGGATATGGCCGCGCGGTTCCCGCATCTTCGCGGTATGGCGAGCTACCGTCTGCCCGTGCTGTCCCGCGAGCGGCTGATCCGGATGCTTCGCGGCGATCTGGTGGTGGAGGCGAGGCGCGGCGGCGAGCTTGTGCTGAGCACGGGCCTTCAACTGCCCGGCGTTCTCGACGATCTTTTCGCCAATGAGGAGCCGCTGGGGGTCCGGTTCGAAGGCGGTGTGCCTGTCCTCTCCGTCTGGGCGCCGACGGCCACGAGCGTACGGTTGGCGCTCGGCGAGGGCGACGAGCCCGAGTTTCTAGACATGGCCTTCGATCCCGAGACCGGCATCTGGTCGGCCCGCGGCGAGGAGAACTGGTACGGCAGGCCCTACCGCTACGAGGTCACCGTCCACAGAGCCGATACGGGCCGTGTACACACCAACCTCGTAACCGACCCCTACTCCGTCGCGCTGACCACGGACAGCACCCACAGCCTGATCCTAGACCTGAGCTCGGACGATCTGAAGCCGGAGAGCTGGGACAACCTCGAGAAGCCTTCCCTCGAAGCGCCCGAAGACATCGCCATCTACGAGCTGCACGTGCGGGACTTCTCCATCGCGGACGCCACCGTGCCCGCAGACGAGCGCGGCAAGTTCGAGGCCTTCAGCCGAACCTCATCGAATGGAATGCAGCACCTTCTGGCATTGGAAGAGGCTGGCTTGACCCATATTCACCTCCTTCCGAGTTTCGACTGCGCCACCATCCCGGAGGCTGGCCAGAAGACCCCGCCGGATCTGACAAGCTACGGGCCAGGCAGCGCCCGCCAGCAGGCTATCCTCGAAGAGCACCGGGCAACGGACGGCTTCAACTGGTGCTACGACCCCTACCACTACACCGTGCCCGAAGGATCCTACGCGGCGGATACCGACGGCGCCGCCCGCACCCTCGCCTTTCGCGAGATGGTCAGCTCCCTGAACAGGAACGGCCTGCGCGTGGTCATGGATGTGGTCTACAACCACACCACGGCGTCCGGTCAGGCGGAGAGATCCGTCCTCGATAAGATCGTGCCCGGCTACTACCACCGCCTGCTGGAGGACGGCCGCGTCGCCACCTCCACCTGCTGCGCCAACACCGCCACCGAGCACAGGATGATGGAGCGGCTGATGGTGGACAGCCTCCTGACCTGGGCCAAGGCCTACAAGGTGGACGGCTTTCGCTTCGATCTCATGGGTCACCACAGCCGCGAGAACATGCTGAAGGTGAAGGAAGCGCTCAGCTCCCTGACGACGGAGGAGGACGGCGTCGACGGCTCCGCCATCTATCTCTACGGAGAGGGATGGGACTTCGGTGAGGTGTCGGGCAATGCTCGCTTCGTCCAGGCGACCCAGGCGCAGATGGGCCAGGACACCGGCGTCGGCTCCTTCAACGATCGCTTGCGGGATGCCGTGCGGGGCGGCAGGCCCTTCGACACCGGCATTCAGCATGTCCAGAACCAGGGCCTCGCCAACGGTCTCTATACGGACCCCAACGAAGAGCGCCCTGCCGACGACGGCGCGAGGGAGGAGTGGCTCGCCTATGCCGACCTCGCCCGCCTCGGTCTCGCAGGACAGCTCAGCGGCTACCGCTTCGAAGGCGCTTCGGGCGAAGAAGTGACGGGGGCTGACGTCCTCTACTTCGGCACTCCAGGCGCAGGCTACGCCTCGGACCCGCAGGAGGCGATCAACTACGTCGCCGCCCACGACAACGAGACCCTGTTCGACATATACGCCTACAAGCTGCCTCTGGACAGCTCGCCCACCGACCGTGTGCGCTCACAGGTGCTGGCGACGAGCTTCGTGCTGCTCGCCCAGGGCATTCCCCTCCTCCACGCCGGCCAGGACATGCTGCGTTCGAAGTCCCTGGACCGGAACAGCTACGACTCCGGCGACTGGTTCAATCTTCTGGACTTTTCGTACCAGGACAATGGCTGGGGCCGTGGCCTTCCGCCGCGTCAGGAGAACGAGGCCAACTGGGAGGAGCAGCGCGCGTTCCTAACCCATGACGACATCAAACCCGAACCACGCCATATCGCGCAGACGGCGGCGCTCACCCGCGAGTACCTGCAGATCAGGAGCGCTGAACCTCTGTTCCGCCTACGCACGGCCGAGGATGTTCAGCGCCAGGTCCGTTTTCTGAACACAGGACCTGACCAGGAGATCGGGCTCATCGTGATGACCCTGGGCGAGGACGAGGCCGCGCCCGAACTGGTCGTCGTGTTCAACACCAAAGCCGAGCGGGCCAGCTTCGACACGGGGCTCGAAAGCGACTACGCTCTTCATGCTGTTCAGCAGAAATCAGCCGATGGAGCGCTTCGGACGGCGAGCATGCGGAGCGGCACGGCAAGCGTTCCCGCCCGAAGCGCGGTGGTTTTCGTCAGGCGCTAAAGCACCGGACCGCGAAGCGGGAACCGGTTCGCGGCGGAAAGACGCTCGCAGACAAAAGACGATCACATCCTTCGCAAATGCGAGCGGCCCCCTCCGCCCCTTCGGGGCACCTCCCCCACTTCGTAGGGGAGGGAAGCAGAACCAGCGCCGTTCTCTATGTCGCTCCCCCTCTAGAGGGGGAGCTGCCGGTAGGCTGAGGGGGAG
>NZ_JANIBC010000031.1 GCF_024505085.1 Parvularcula maris | reverse complement strand
GCTCAATCTTCAGCCCATCGACGTTCTTCTTCCGCTTGGTCGTTATCGTTTGACGGTTGGTGGTGGTGTTACGGATGTTGCTGGCAACTCGTTGGTTGCAAGCTACACGGATTTCTACACGGGTGATGCGGCGGAGGCGGGTTCGCCGCAGCTTGTGGCGTCGAGTGTGGTGGATGGTTCGGTGGGGATTGCGCCGAACGCTTCGCTTCGGTTCGTGTTTGACCAGCCCTTGTCGGCGACCTCGCTTGAGGGGGGCAGTGTCGAGGTCCGTGTGGGCGGCCAGCTGGTTGCTGGCGAGGTGAGCCTTTCTTCGGACCGGATGGTTCTGACCTTCACCCCTTCGGGCAGCCTGCCTTCTGGGTCTGATGTGGAGGTGACGGTGTCGGGCTTTGTGGGTGTGTCGGGGGCGGAGATGGCCCAGGCGACCTCGTCCTTCTCGACCCTTGGCTCTTACGATCTTCTGCGCTCGCCTGGGGTTGCGGCTGCGGCGACGAGCCAGAACGGCTCGCGCGGTCCTTCTTCGGCGATCGACGGCAATGACGGCTCGTACTGGCAGACCGCCTACCGCCAGACCCCCGCTTACGGGGTGGAGACCTATGCCGAGTACGAGCTTCCGGGCTCGGCGACCGTGTCGGGTCTGACCGCTTACGATCCGATCTCGGCGTCCTATGCGGAGAGCTTCATCGTCAAGCTCTACGACGCGCTCGGGGCGGAGCTCTATGAGAGCCCGCTTCAGAGCCTTGGCTCTGACGGGCGGGTCTCCTTGTCCTTTGCCGAGGTGGCTGGGGTCTCGAAGGTGCGGGTGCAGCTGATCGAGAACGATCCCAACTATGCCCGCCTTGCCAGCTTCAGCCTTCTTGGCTTCTACGAGGACGCGAACGTTCCCGCCGGGGACTTCGATGCGCCGCGGGTCTTCTCGATGAGCCCGGCGCCGCGCACGGGCGGGGTGGAGGTCACCTCGCCGATCGTGCTCACCTTCGGCGAGGGCGAGGTTCTGGACCCCACCACCGTGTCTTCGAGCACGGTGCGGGTGCGCCTCGACAACAGCTCGAACAATGTGGTGGCGGGCAGCTACGAGGTGGCCGGTAACCGGATCACCTTCACGCCGCTGACCACGCTTCCCTCCAACCGCCGGGTCTATGTGCGGGTGGAGACGAACGGGGTGCGCGACGTCTCGGGTCAGGGCACGGCGTTCTTCCAGGACTACTTCGACACCGGCGCGGACGGCGCCGATGAGGAGGCCCCGCGGGTGGTGATGATGACCCCGGCTTCGGGCACGGAGGCCTCGCCGCAATCGCCGGTGGTGCTGACCTTCTCCGAGAGCCTGAACGCGGCGACCATCAACACCAATGCGGTGACGATGATCGTCGACGGCGTGCGGCGTAACCCCTCGATCTCGCGCTCGGCGGACAACAGGACCCTGACCCTGTCGACCTCGCTGCCGGCCTCCTCGCAGGTGACGGTGGTGGTGACCTCGGATGTGCAGGACCTCGCCGGCAACGGCGCGGCTCCCTTCCAGGCGAGCTACATGACCGGCGAGGCCCTGGACACGACCCGTCCGCGCATCACCGTGCAGCGCCCCTCGAGCGGCGCCTCGGGCGTGCCGGGGGCGACGGCGGTGACCCTCTATGCCGATGATGCCTTGGCGGCGTCCAGCATCGGCGAGGCCCTGTTCCTGGCCCAGGACGGCACCTTGATCCCCGGCAGCTTCCGGCTCGAGGGGGAGGGGCAGGCCCTGGTGGCGGTTCCCGACGAGCCCTTCGCCTCGGACGGCAGCCTGGTGCAGGTCTGGGTGACCTCGGACGCCACCGATGAGGCGGGCAACCAGCTCTACGACCATGCCGGCTCGTTCAGGACCGAGGACACGAGCAGCGACGGTAGCCGTGCGCCCACCATCCAGCGCTCGAGCCCGAACTTCTACACCAGCCAGAACCCCCTCTCGACGGTGTTCCTGGTGGAGTTCTCCGAGCCCCTCGACCCTGCGAGCGTGAGCGCGGACACGGTGGATCTGACCGCGCCTTCGGGGGCGAAGATCGCCGGTCAGGTGAGCCTGGAGAAGGGGGGAAGGGTGATCCGCTTCGTGCCCGACGAGCCCCTGACCGGCGTTCAGGGCACCTATGCCTATCTCAACTTCCGCAGCGGCATCGCCGATCTTGACGGCCAGGCCTTCTCGCCTGCGAGCTACTACTACTACTTCGTCCAGCCCGATCTTGGCGCAGGCGAGACCGGCCTCGACGAGATGGCGCCGATGCTCACGGCCCAGTTCCCGCCCCAGGGGGCCGAAGGGGTGGGCATCAATGCCGAGGTGACCTTGGACTTCTCCGAGACGGTGGCGGCGATCACCGCGGATGCGGGGACGATCGCCCTGCGGCGCGCCTCGGACGGCCAGCTCTACGAGGGCAGCTTCCGCTTCTCCTCCTCGGACAGGCGGGTGGTCTTCACCCCCTTCGCCCCGCTGCCCCCCGAGACCGAGTTCGAGGTGGCGATCTCCGGCATCGAGGACCGCTCGGGCAACAGCCTCAGCGAGACGGTGAGCGCCTTCACCACGGGCAGGACGCCGGACTTCCAAGGCCCCTCCCGGGTCTCGAGCACGCCGGACAACAACAATACGGACGTGCCGGTGAACGCCTATGTGCAGGTCAGCTTCGACGAGCCCATCGCCGAGGCCTCGGTGACGGACCAGTCGGTGCGCCTCTACGACCGGACCGGCGGCGTCTTCGTCGAGGGCGAGGCGAGCCTGTCGGCGGACGGTCTGACGGTGAGCTTCGTCCCCGACGAGCCTTTGGCGGTGAACCGGGACTACGACACCTACATCTCCTACTATGCGAGCCTGACCGACCTGACCGGCAATGCAGGGGGGTACAACTGGATCTATCCGCGCTTCACCACCGGTCTCGAAGAGGACGAGACCAGCCCCGAAGTGCTCTTGACCAGCCCCGTGGCCGGGCAGACGGACGTACCCACCAACGCCCGCATCCGCGTGCGCTTCTCCGAACCCATCGAGCCGGCAAGCCTTGACGCCATCACCCTCGCCGACAGCCAGGGCAACACCGTCGAGGTCACCAAAACCCTCACCGACGCCAGAACACAAGCAACCCTCACCCCCAAAACACTCCTCCAACAAAACGAAGGATATGATGTGAGAGTGGC
>NZ_JANIBC010000030.1 GCF_024505085.1 Parvularcula maris | reverse complement strand
GCGCAAACCACGAACGAGTCAGTGAGGGCTCAAAACGCTCTAGCGGAACAAGGACCGAGGGACGCTTTGTCATCTATAGCGAAGGACCGAAGGGTAGGATGCCGCGCGTCCGTAAGGCAGGACGCCTCAATCTTTGAACCGTAGTTTTCGACACTGGTTTCCTCGCTCTTCTGAAGAACGTGTCTTATGCATCTCGCCTTCGCATTGTTCCGCTCGCGACAGTCGCGAGACCATACACCGGGGGTGGTCAGCGCTCAGCGGACGTCCCGGAGACGAACCGTGAGAAAGTCGATGAAGGCACGGGTCTTGGCCGACAGGTGGGGCCCCGGCGGATAGATGACCCACACGGATTGATGCTCCGGTTCCCAATCCGGCAACACATCGACGAGGCGTCTCGCCGCAAGGTCCTCCTCAACGTAGAGGCGAGGGATGAGTGCAATGCCTGCATCGGCGAGTAGAGCTTGGCGGATGGCCATCGAATTGTTAGCGCTGAACTTCCCTTTCACCCGGATGTCGATGACCTCGTCCCCGCGTCGCAAGCGCCAAAGTTCTGGATCGTCGGCCTTGGTGAAGAGAAGACCCTCATGCTCTCTCAGCGACTGGGGACTCTCCGGTGGCCCCTGCCGTTCGAGATAGGCGGGTGAGGCACACAAGACGTGTTTCAAGTCCGCGATCCGGCGGGCAATCAGGCTGGAATCGGCGAGATCGCCGCTGCCGCGAACGGCCAGATCGAAACCCTCCGCTATCAAATCGACCTTCGCGTCATCGAGAACGAGATCGACAGACACTTGCGGATAGACCTTTTGAAACGCGGGCACGATCGGCGTCACCCTGAGAAGACCGAGCGACATCGGCAAGGCAAGTTTGAGCGTGCCGCGAGGCTCACCGGCCATTTCGGTTACGGCCGCGTCCGCCGCCTCGATATCGGCAAGAAGGCGTTTGACCCGCTCGAGATAAGTCTGTCCCGCCTCCGTCAGCCTGACGCTTCGGGTGGTTCTGACGAAGAGCTGCGCGCCGAGCAGAGATTCCAGCTCTCGCACGTTTTTGCTCACCGCCGAGTTCGATAAGCCGAGTGATTTCGCAGCGCTCGCGAAGTTGCCCTCGTCAGCGACAGCGACAAGGATGCGGTAGGCAGTCAATCGGTCCATGGCCCCTCCGCTTTAATCATGGTCGAGAGTGAAAGCGCCGTCATGCACTATGAGTGCATGGAGCATCCACCGGACCGTCGGCACGGACGAGATGTTCGGCGGGGTATCGAAACATTGCGGTCGTTCTTGTTGAAAAAACCCAACACCGCCAGGGGAGCCCGGTCATGGTTACCGAGACTTACTACAAAAGACCTGACTACAAAGCATCGACCCATGAATGGCTCGCTAGGGGACGCCGGTGGGACATCGAGTATAAGGGCTACCTTTCTAACCATCTCACCCACGCTTGGGTGGTGATGGGCGGGGTAGGAGCACCGGACGAAACCTTCTCGTGGTGGGAAAAGCTCTACACAAACCAGCTCGAAGAGGATCCCTCGCGAGAGCCGGGCGATCTGGAGCCTCCGCGTGACTGGCCAGGTGAAGGATATACGGTCATCAACCGCCTTAACTGGCGCAACAACGTTCAGTCGACCCGGGTTGCTTTTCCAGCTTTCCGCGACTTCTTCGATCAGGAGCTGCGAGAAAATGGTCTTTCTCAGACGCTCCGAACATATCTCCCGGCACTGATGCCTGGGCTCGCAGGAGCAGCGCTTCATCCGATCATCCACACAGGGTGGGCAACGGACGTAGAGAGCCTCAACATGCTGGGCGAAGGTCTCGCCTATATGGCGACATCATACCAACCCATCGCCACAGAGCCGCCGCACGAGCCTGCGACGCCGCTATGGGCGCCAGACGGCACGGATTTGATCGAAGCGACGCTGAGCTATCTGCGGCAGCCCGATGCCGCAGAGCTGACCCGCGCTGCGAACGAGGCCAGCGAAACGGAAGCCTACCGTGCTGTGAACCGCGGGGGATTCCAGCACCGGATCATGACCTACAACGATCCCGAGCTTCCGCTTGGCCAATCGCTCAATGACATCGGCCCCCTTGCGCTCCCCGACATAGACGAGCCTCTCGACGAGGTTGTCGAGGTTATCACTGCCTTCGCCGCCGCTTCGCTTCTGGGCTCGGACAACGAGTTTTTCGTCCTCCATGGCCTGACAAGCCTTCACGGTGTCCTCGCGGTGCTCCCGCACCTCGAGCCGGAAGATAGGCGCGCTGCTCTCGTCCATTGGTGGCGTGCGGTGATGGCGACGCTCGTCGTTCAGGACAGACCCGGGCTTGACCGCACCGTAGAGGAGTTCGAGCGATGGGCTAAAAACCGTACCGATCAGCCCTCGGCCCCTTTGTCTTCGCAGAAGGATCACTGGTGGAGGGAAACGATCTCTTCGGTGCTTTGCAGTCGGGACGAGCACGTTCCGAAAGCGGCTTACGCGTTGTGGCGTTGGAGTGCCTGGGGGTCCTTACCCGAGGCTAGCCACGCGTTATTCGAGAGGAGCGCCAGAAACCTCGTATCGCCGAATGCGTCTGGCGAGGTTCATGAGAACCTTTGGTTCGCCAAATCGTTCTCCGAAGCATCGAAGGAGAAGGAGCGGCGTTATGACTAAGTCAGTTGATGAGAACACCGGCCTCGTCATCGAAAATCCCGAGGGGATGTTCGATCCGTCGCCGCTCGCCTACTCCCATCTGGCGATTGCACCCGCTGGTGCACGGACGATCTTCCTTGCCGGCCAGGGCGGTGGGAAACATAAAGGATCGTACCAGGATCAAGTTCGCGTCGCTCTTGCAAGCCTCGGCCAGGCGATGAGGACGGCCGGTGGCGACATGAGCGGGATTGCCAAGCTGACGATCTACTCAGTCGATCATTCCGACGATCGGCACCGCGCCATCATCGAAGAGGTTAAGGCGGCCTTCGGCGACCGTCTGGCTCCGGCGTGTACCATCGTTCCGCTTTCCCAGCTCGGCACCGATCCGCAGATGTTGGTCGAGATCGACGGGATTGGGGTGCTTCCATAACCCCGCCAGTGGAGTTGAGGGCTCACGGCAGGGCGGGCCGACCTTGTTGCTTAGACCGAACAGGCGACATTGCAGCTAAGACGGCAACCTCAACCGGCCCAAACATTGCGCCTGCGCGTATGTCCGCAATTGCGCGATTGTGTTGAAAAACTCACTTCGTCCG
>NZ_JANIBC010000029.1 GCF_024505085.1 Parvularcula maris | reverse complement strand
GGAGCCAAGCAAACCGTCAGAGACCCGACTTCTTCAACACAATCGCGCCTTGTTCGGCTTCATGCCTATCGATATCCGCGGCTGATGTGCGGCGCGGCACCTAGACCCTGGTCCTAAGGGGCGGACAGCTGCGCGACTTCCACAACTTACCGACTACGTTGTGGGTCGATTCAGTGTGGTTACCTGGCTTTAATCGCGTGTGCTTGCCAACTGCGAACAACCCTTGACTGTTCGTCATTCATAGCTTCTCAGTACGGTGACAGTCACTGGGGCAGGGCTATGGTTGCGATACGGACTTGCGCGGCGGTTGCTGCCGGTATCCTCTCGACGGGGTTGGCTGCTACAGCTTCGGCGCAGCACGTCATTCTCTACGACTACGATAGCCTAGGGCAGCTGATTAAAATCGATGGTCCCAACGGCGACGACCGGCGCTACGTCTTCGACGATAGCGGCAACAGGATCATCGCCCGTTCGGCTCCGAACAGCCCGCCCATCGCGAGGGACGATTTTTGGTTCCTGCAGCACGGCACGGCGACGAAGATCGTGGACCTTCGGGACAACGATACGGACCCCAACGGGCACCCGATGACCGTTACACGGATCTTCAACATCTCGCATACGGGCAGCGGCGGGGCAGCAACGATCTATCTGCGTCCTGATGGGCGTGTGAACATCACGCCGGGCGGCGGCGGAACGACGAGTTTCGCCTACGAGGTGACTGACCAAGAGGCCGTCACCACGGGAACAGGGCAGATCGAAACGACCACGCCAGGCGGCGGGATTGATCCCGGCTGCGGCTTCTTCTGTTAGGGCGGACGAGCATGAAAACCATTTGGGCGGCGCTTGGCGCAGCATGCTTGCTGGGCCTTTCAGGGACGCATGCGCAGAACCTCGAGATCAGCCCTGATGGCGGCACGAACTCCGAGTACACCTACGACGCCCAGACCCACGCGCCTGGCTACGGGTCCAATACGGTTGGCTCGGTCGATGCAGCGACAGGTTCCGTCGGCGGAACGCTGACCCTTCTCACCATCGGTGACCCTTCGTCCGGTGGGCTTGTCTACTCCCGCGACGTCTCGGATCGTGACGGGCGCCGCGACAGCTTCTTCAGCGCCGTCGAGGAGAACAGCACCGATGTCGTCGTCCACGCGCTTGGGGCCGCCTACGCGTTCGACAAGTCGGGATCGAGCTTCAACCCGGCCCGCCCCCACGGCGCGACCCTGACCAAAAGCGGCAGTACTTGGACGCTCATCGACCGCGCAGGCTCGGTCTACACCTTCAACGCTAGTCTTGGTGCTGAGCGACCGATCTTCGCACCGGGCGGGCGGCTGAGCTCGGTCACCTACCCTGACGGAACGGTTCTCAGTTTCACCTACGACACGCGAGAGCTCTGCGACACAGTTACGAACTGCGCCTCCGGGGACCGGAAGAAGTCCGTCCGGCTTTTGTCCGTGGACAGCAGCCTGGGCTACCAGATCAAGTATACCTATAGCGCGACCCTTACGAACGGGGCCATCGACAACGGCAACCATACCCGCATCACCAAGGTCACCGCGATCAACAAGGCGATCGAAGCCTGCAACCCATCGGTGAACGGATGCTCCCTCAGCCAGAACTGGCAGGACGTCACGTTCCAGTACGGCCACTCGAACAATGATGGCCGCTGGACCCGGATCATCGACGAGCTCGGCCAAGAAACCTTCTACGACTATGAACGCCGCAACGGCGAGCTCCTTCTTCACCGGGTTAAGCTTCCAGGAACGAGTTCGGGCTACGACGTTACGTACACCTACTGGTCGGACGGCCGCGTCCGCTTCGTCGCGGGTGATCCTGGTGACTGGGAGTACAATTACGCCAGCAGCGCCGGGGTTCGAACCACGTCGATCAAGGACCCGGCGGGGAAGACCTGGACCGTCAAGGCGCGCGAGAGTGATAACCAGACAACGGAAGAGTCGAATCCTCTAGGGCATACCACTCGCTACTTCTACAACAGCAACGATCAGCTGACGGAGGTAAGGGCGCCCGAGGGCAACCGGATCGTCTACACCTATGACAGCCGCGGCAACGTCCTGACCACGTCCCGCCGCTCCAAGGCAGGCGATCTTCCGCTGACCAGGAGCTATACCTACCCGTCCTGCACGAGCAGCAACCGTAAGGTCTGCAACCAGCCGAGCACGATCACCAACCATCTGGGGGTCACGACGACCTTTGGCTATTCGGTCGCGCATGGCGGCACGGAGAGTGTTTCCTCGCCCATAGCCGGGACGGCGACCACGGCGTTCATTCAGAGCACGGCAAGCTACAAGGACTACACCGGCGCGAGTAGAAGCGCTGCGGTTTGGCGGGCGAACTATAGCGACTCCCCCACCGGAGCGCGAACGCAGTTCTACTACGCCGGCAACCGTGGCGCCACGCTCAGTCAGATCAGGATTACGGGCTCGGGGGTTCAAACCGCTACCTCCTCCGTTTGGTACGATCGGTTCGGTAATGTAGAGCGGTCCTTGAGCCCAACTGGTGCCGATGTGCGGATCTCATACGATATGTTGAGACGTCCCGTCGTCCAGATCGGGCCGCGCCCGACCGGCAGCAGTCTTCAGTACCTGGCGTCCAAGGCCATCTACGATACCGATGGTAGGGTCAGCAGCGTTCAGCAGGGCCGCACCTCAAGCCCTACGTCGTTCGGCAGCTTCGTGGCGCTGGAGACGCAGACCAACCTCTTCGACAGCCGCGGACGTCTTTCCAGGCAGTTCTTCAACGGTGGTTCGGCGACCGTCTCAGCGGTGGACTATGCCTATGACGCTGTCGGGCGCGTTACCTGCTCAGGGTTCCGGATGAGCGCCCTGACCACGATCCGTTCGGCCTGCACCGCATCGAGCGGATCGGACGGCCAGGACCGAGTGACCTACCGCCAGTACGATGATGCGGGGCGGGTGACCGCCGTCACCTCGGGCTATGGCACCACTGCCGCACGGACGGAGAGCTTCGGCTACAACAACAACGGCACCGCGGCTTGGGTCAGCGATGGACGCGGCAACCGCACGACCTACGAGTATGACGGCCACGACCGGCTCGTTAAAACCCGCTACCCGGTGGCCAGCAACGGCGCGTCCAGCTCGACCACGGACTACGACCAGTACACGTTCAACAGCCTCGGTCAGATGACGGCCCACCGGAAGCGTGACGGTCAGACCATCGGCTACCAGTATGACGGCTATGGCCGGATGAAGACGCTCGACGCGCCTGGCACCGCCGTCGACGTCGCCATGACCTATGACGCCTACAGCCGCCTGAAGACCATGGCGTCGGGCGGGCGGACCCTGACCTATGGCTACGACGTTCTCAGCCGCCTCAAAACCGAGGCAGGACCCTTGGGCACCACCGGCTTCCACTATGACGCAGCCGGTCGCCAGACCCGGATCGACTACCCCGGCTCGGACGGCTTTTACGCCACCTACCACTACGATGAGCTCGGCGCGGTCACCGAGATCAAGGAGAAGGGCAGTACGAACCTCGCCACCTACTCCTACGATCAGCTTGGGCGGCGCAAGAGCCTGATACGGGGCAACGGCGTCATCAGCACCTATGGCTTCGACGGGGCGTCGCGGCTGTCCGATCTCGACTTCACGGTGCCGAGCGCCACTGCCTACAACATGCTGGCGGACTTCCAGTACAACGCGGCCGGTCAGATCGAGCGTGAGAGCCACGGCAACGCCGCCTATGCCGACATGCCCCGCACGGACGAGCTCAGCTTCGAGGTGGACGATCTCAACCGCTACACGAAGATCAACGCGGCGCAGAGCGTGAGCTATGACGGCCGGGGCAATCTTCTCTCGGCGGGTCAGGGGGAGAGCTACCAGTACGATGTTCTGAACCGCCTGACGCGGGTGACGACGTCCAGCGGCAATGTCGATCTGGCCTACGGCCCCGGCGGCCGTCTCTACGAGGAGCGTTTGTGGAACGGGGCGGTGACGCGCTTTGCCTATGCGGGCCAGGCGCTGATCTCGGAGCATCACAGCACGGGCGGGGTGAAGCGCCGCTACGTGCACGGTCCTGGTTCGGACGAGGCTTTGGTCTGGTATGAGG
>NZ_JANIBC010000028.1 GCF_024505085.1 Parvularcula maris | reverse complement strand
CGCAGCCGAAGGATATGACCTCGATTAAGTTGAAACCGCTCTAGCGGCGCTCTTCGCGGTCGGCGGCGGCCCGTTGGATTGGTAAGGCTCCGAAATGCGCGGTCGCCAGGGAAGCCTGCGCCCGTCTGGTAGCTACCACCTTTTGCGCCTTCGTCAGGCCCGCAAATGCCTTCTTAAGATCGGCGAGCGGGCGGGTACGCTAAAGCCATCACGGCTACCGGGTGCTGCGGCCGGTTTTTCTGGTTTTTCTACCGTTTTTCGCTCGCTCAACCTGAACAATCCTGAACAGCTTCCCGCCCGCGCCGGTCGGCTCAGACTTCAACTTCCCACATGATTGCGAGAAAGCTGGATGACAACGCAGAAGGTAGCAGGGTTGTCCCGGACCACCGCGCTCCGCAAGAAGGTCAGACTGCACGTCCAGGTAGACTACCCATTCGGCGGTAATCTGTTGCTTCCAGACACCCACTGCAGACAATCATTGCGGCTATGTAGGATTTACGTATTGTTCCCGTAAGGGGAGCGATTCGATGCGTCTACGTCATTTTCTTGCGGGTCTTGCATGTGTAGCTTCTGTGAGCTGGGCCGGTCCGCCACCTGTCGAAGATGAATCAAACCCTCTTCTTCTTCCTGAAAACCCGTCTACAGACGAATTCAGCATCGACCCAGATCCGGGGGGCGGCGGGAACCAGCTTGACCCACCGGACATCACGCCGGACTACCTGGAGCGTGCTAATATCGACTCCAGGCTTCAAGCTCATGGCTTTGGTCTGTTGGGTGACGCTATCGACCCCTTCACGGGTTCGCTGACGTTCTCGCAGACGGATATCAGTCTGCCTGGGAACAGTCGGCTGGAAGTCGTAATCAGAAGGAAGAAGAGCCAGGCACAGAACTTTTACGCGACACCCGCAGCTTTCGGTGACTGGGAGCTAGACGTGCCCAGCATCTCGCGTCTGGTAGCGAGCTATCGCCGGGGCAGTCTGTACGAACCCGGAACGTGGAATGACAATCGTTGCAGCTCGGGTCATGTCGAAGGGCCCAAGTACCAACCCCCGTCCACGTGGGACGGAACCAGCGATGCATCCGCCTGGATCATCGATGAAGCTCACTACTCGAACGGGATCAACATGACGATTCCGGGGCAAGGCTCCAAGCAGCTTCTGTACAATCCGCAGGGGACGCACTGGAAGAACGGTGCCCGGCTCGTCACAACGGACAACTGGGTAGTGGTCTGCGGCGTCACATTGGCGGATGGTTCGGAAGGTTTCACAGCATACGGTCCCGACGGAACAAGATATACTTTCAACCATCTCGTGTATCGAGACGCCAAGCCGCTGAAGCTTGGCAACAGTCAGATACTAGAGCGCCGCCAAGCCATCATGCTCGCGACCGAGGTCCGCGACATTCACGGCAATACTGTTCGATACACTTGGAACGGCCATAAGCTCAGGTCGATCGAAAGCAGCGACAACCGAACAATTGAACCGGCCTATGTTGGCGACAGGATCGGCTCTATAACCGTCAATGGAAGAACTTGGACGTATGACTACAATACTCAAAACGGAAGCCAGGTAGCCTTCCTTACCAAAGTGACCTTGCCGTCGGAATCGAACCGCGAACGGGCATGGTTTTTTGGCTCGGTTTTCAATGGTTCCGAAGAGAACGTCGGACTGATCGATATGAGCCACGAGCCGTTTCGTGGAGAGAACTGCACAAGCCCGGACCGCAAAATCTGGGTGCGGCATCCCGACGGGGTCAAGGGAGAGTTCACGTTCAGCGAGACGGTGAGGCCCTATGAGGGCACCGGTCCCGACCCGATCAACGGCGCTTGCTGGGCGGACGGCGTCGATGATGGCTCATGGCACTGGGTCCAGGAAAGCATGTCCATCACGGAGAAGCGGCTTACTGGACCCGCTATTCCAGCGTCGGTCTGGCGCTATTCATATGACGACTACCGCACCGATATGATCGACCCTTCGGGTGCTCGAACCGAGTACTATCACGACCTTGGCGGCTTCGTCAGAGAGACCAAACGGTTTACAACCGCTACCTCTGGTGTACTGATCAGCCGCACAGTGAATGAGCGGCAGTTTGAGAATGCCGTCGGCAGCACGCACTGGCATGTCCCAACACATGTTCTCAAACCGTTTCGAACGACTAAGACCGATCTGCATCAGGGCGGCGAGACCTATACGACGGAACGGACCTTCGGGCTGTCGCACACCTCTTCGGGCTACAGCTACGGCTTCCCTCTTACCATCAAGCGCTACTCGACGGCGAGTAGAGGCGCCGCCGAAGATGTTCTGCAGTCTGCGGTCTATATCCATGATCGTAACAACTGGTTGCTAGGACTGCCCAGCTCCCTCACGCGTAATGGTCTTGAGACAGATCGTTACGTGTACGATGCGCTGTTCCCAGACAAGGTTTCGCAACACTGGCGCTATGGAGTACGGCGCGCGACCTATGGGTATCATACAGACCCTGCCTACCGCGGTGCCTTGCGTTGGTACCGCGAAAGCGTGGATGGGAACTCAGCGAACGAACGGATATCGGGCTGGTTCGACTACCACCGGGGCGTTCCGCGACAGGTGAACCTTCCGCGCGTTGGAAGCACCGGACAGCTCACTAATTTGAGGACTGTTAATGACAACGGTTGGGTGACCAGCTTCACCGACGCCATGGGGGTGAAAACATCCTACGAGTACAACCCTGTCGGCTGGCTGACGAAGATTAGTCGTCCTGGTTCGTGGGCGGATACAAACATCACCTACCACGATACGGACGACGCTTACGGTACGATGTATCAGAAGGTTCGCAGGGGGAACTCCGAGGAGATTTACTGGTATGACGGGCTGCTTCGTCCGACCCTGAAGCGGGTGCTCGATGTAGCCAACAGTGCAGCTACTAGGCTTTACACCCGCACGACTTACGATGCGATGGGCCGGGTACACTATCAAGGGGCGCCCAGCGCATCGCCGTCGACCGGCAATTTCGGCACGCACACGACCTATGACGCGCTGGGCCGCATCAAGCAGGTTCGCGAGAACGTCGCGCCCCACGCGACCACCACATATGACTACCTTTCGGGCAACCGCGTCCGGGTGACCGATCCCGAGGGCAACAAGACGATCACCACGCGTGTCGGCTTCGGCTCGCCTGACGATGGCTACCCGACGCTGATCCAGCAGCCCGAGGGCATCAACACCGAGATGCGCTACGACGAGTGGGGCAACATGGTTCTCGCCCGTCAGTACGGCAGCGCGAACGGACACTCGGGCAACGTCACCCAGACCTACCGTTACGACAGCCAGAACCGGCTCTGCTACCACCACACGCCGGAGCGGGGGGCAAAGCTCTACCGCTACTACGCCAATGGCGAGCTTCATCAGCTATCGGAGGGCCAGCCCAAGACGGGCTCGGGCTGCGGCACCATCAGGCCGGACGAGACGACGACCTACACCTATACCCCGCTCGGCCAGCTGGACTGGACCTACTTTCCGGCCGTCAGCGGCGATCACAATATTGGCCGCACCTACGATGCGAACGGGAACCTCGAGAGGCTGACTAGAGGCAGCACGGCATGGGACTATGACTACTACTATACCGGTACGGACGACCTGCCGAAGTCCGAGACCTTGCAGATCGACGGGCTGAGCTTCCCGCTTTTCTACACCTACAACCCCGACGGCCACCATGCGACGGTCAGCTATCCATTGGGTGACGTGGTCGAGTTCGCCCCCAACGCGCTCGGGCAACCGACCAAGGTGCAAGAGGCAGGCGGGATCGCCTACGCCTCGAACATGCAGTACCACCCCAGCGGTCAGATCGATTGGATGGATCTAGGCAATGGCCGGTACTACAACCCGGTCTTCAACGACCGGCATCTGCCCTCTCAGTTTCATTGGTATTATGGTTTTAAGCGGAACTACGCTTACGACAAGAACGGTCGAGTGACTTCGATCGACGACCTCTATAACAACGACTTCGATCAGGCATTCACCTATGACGGGGCAGGGCGTCTAAAGACAGCGTCGGGTGCCTGGGGGGCGGGCATCTTCGACTACGATCCGGTCGGCAACCTTCGCAAGAAGACCCTTGGCAGCGCGGTGGTAGAGTTCGACCACGACCAGACCATGAACCGGCTGTCCCGTTTCCGCGACACGCGTGAGGGCAACACTTGGCAGAACATCGGCTACGATCTGCGCGGCAACGTGCTGTGGAACGGGGACCTCAGCAAGGGCGGCGTCAGCCTTACCCACAATATCAGCAACCAGCCGGTGAGTATCAGCGGCCCCCTGACCCAGACCTTCACCTATGACGGCCACAAGCGCCGGGTGAAGCAGGTGGACGGGGACGAGACCATCTACTCGGTCTACTCCCAGGCCGGTCAGCTCCTGCACCGCTACAACGCCAAGTCTGGCGAGCGGACGGACTATGTCTCGCTTGGCGGTGCGGGTTCGGTTCGGGTGAAGAACGGCCCTGGGGGTGAAGAGGTGAGCTATGTCTACACCGATCATCTGGGCAGCCAGAGCATGATCGCCGATGCTGAGGGCAACATCACCTCGAATGAGAGGCTGACCCCCTACGGCGAGGTGTGGTCTGGGCTCTCGGCGGCCAACGACGACGAGCCTGGCTTCACCGGGCATGTAAGGGACAAGGCCTCGGGCCTCACCTACATGCAGGCCCGCTACTACGACCCCGTGATCGGAAGGTTCCTCGCAACCGACCCCGTGGAGTTCGGACCAGCAAGACCGGACATGCACAACAGGTACGCCTATGCCGCCAACGATCCGGTGAATGCTTGGGATCCGGATGGAAGGGAGACCCATACGTTCGGAGGGACGGCGCTTCGGAACCGTCTAGCGGCTAGACGGATCAACAACGCACGCCGCGCTGCCAACAATCCGAGTCCACAGGCGATCGTTAGTCAGTCGAACAAAAATCTGGGTACGGCGATCATCGCGGTAGGAAGTGTTGCCGCTCCAGGTCCGGAAGATGTCGTCCTCGCTGGCCTAGGCGCTGCCAAGGCGGCGGGAGCAGTTGGGCGTGCGCTAAGCAAAACCTGCTGCTTCGTCGCGGGTACGCTGGTGGAGACCGAGGACGGCCTCCGCCCCATCGAGGAGATCGAGAAAGGCGACCTGGTTTGGGCGCGGAACACCGATACCGGCGAGACCGAACTCAAAGCCGTCACCGACCTGATCCGCCGCCACGAGCGGGTGATCTGGGAGGTCTCTCTCTCCGGCGAGGGTGGCGAGACGGAGTTCTTCGAGACCACCGACGACCACCCCTGGTGGATCGTGGACGAGGACGGCTCGGGCCAGTGGGTCACCACTGAAGACCTCGCTCCCGGCATGGTGGTGGTGAGCCGCGATGCGGACGGCCCCGATGGC
>NZ_JANIBC010000027.1 GCF_024505085.1 Parvularcula maris | reverse complement strand
CAACCAACGGAGCTCGACTACCATGCCCGATTAGAGAAGACATAAGCAGAGGGGGCGATTTTGGCTCTCTTCGTGCCTTCCCGCTTCTCAAGCGAACGTACCGTTAGAGTTCTTACGGTACGTTGTCTCCGAAAGAGCGACAGGAGTCAGGTGCGGCTCGAGTGCGCTTGCGAGCTTTCGCGACTAGAAGAGACCGCTCAAGCCGCCAGAAGTTTGGGCGATCCGTGTACGTCTAGAAATGACGGGACGGGTCCGCAACCTTGTGCTGTTCAACCTAGCGATCGACAGTAAGCTGCGCGGTGGTGTTCTGGTGCGGCTTCAGGTCGAGGACCTGGCTGCAGCTGGCTCGGTAAGGGAACGCGGCATGGTGGTTCAGAAGAAAGCTGGCCGTCCAGTTCAGTTCGGAATCACGCAGAACACCGCCGCCTCGGGCAGCGCTTGGATTGCAAAGGCGAGTCTCAAACCAGGCGACCGTCTCTTCCCCTCCCGCGTTTCCTAACGACCGCATCTTTCGGAGCGGCAGTATGGACGTATTCTCCTCAGATGGATGAAGGAGATTGGTCTCGATCCAGTCGACTACGGCACGCGTTCTTTTCGCAGGACCAAAGTAGCTTAAATCCATGGGAATACCAGCGACCTTCGAGCTGTTCGGCTGCTACTCGGACACACGGAGATCGAAAGCACCGTTCGCTATCTCGGCGGCGATGTCGAGGACGCGCTTTCGATCTCCACAGGAGTAGAGCTGTAGCTTACACCAGATATTCTACTGCATAGGCCGCTTGCTCCCTGCTCAACCTTAACGTTAGCTAGGTAACGGGAAGTGAAGGGCAGGGTTCATGCTACGGACGATAATGAGTACATGCGCATACGGCGCATTGCTGAGTGCTGCCTTGTCGGCGGCGGACGCCCAGGTGGTCACCACCTACGAGTATGACAGTCGCAACCGATTGAAGGAGGTCGTTCGCCTCGGGCCACCTGTCCGAGTATCGATAGCCCCCGTTGGCTCGGCGTCGGAGGGCAGCGACCTTCTTTTCCGCATCACTCTCGATGGTCAGCCTTTGGAGGCAGTGGAGGTCGCTCTCACCTTCGAAGGCATTTCCGCAATTGCCGGACCGGACTTCGATAACGGTCCGGCCACGGTGGTCTTCTCGCCCAGTGATACGCAGAAAACCGTCGCCGTCCCCACGAAGACCGATGCCATCTATGAGGGTAGCGAGACAGTGAAGGTCAGGATCACTGGGGTGGAGGGTCATGCTGTCATCACTACCGATGAAGCGACCGGCACGATCACCAACACGACACCTGCGCCCAGTTTCAGGATCAACGACCGCACCGTCAATGAGGGCGGGAACGCTGTCTTTACGGTGACCAAGACCGGCCAGACGGTCTTTACTCATGGTTTGTCGTACACGACGCAGAACGGGTCTGCTGTAGCAGGTCAGGACTATTCTGGACGTAGCGGCACACTGAGCTTCACGGCGGGACAGACCTCGAAGACCATCAGCGTTCCCACCTCGACCGACCAGACCAACGAGCCGAACGAGACCTTCGATGTGAGGCTGTCTGCTGCGACGAACGGTGCGACGCTTGCCGATGCAAGCGGGCGGGGCACGATCAGGAACGTGTTCTTCAACTCGCCTCCTTCCGCCTCGAACGACGCGCCGGTATGGCTTCAGGCCGGAAGCAGCACGATCGTCAATGTGCTGGCCAACGATACCGATCCGGATGGTCACGCGCTGACCGTCCAGTCGGTCTCTGCCCCGAGCTTCGCCACAGTCTCCATACGGAGTGATAACAGACTGACCATCTACGGTCAGTCCGCTGGGACAGGATCGGTGACTTACACGATCTCGGACAGACATGGCGGTACCGACACGGCCACCATACCGCTTGAGGTCGCCAGCTCCGGCGGCGGTTTCGAGTTCTGACCCTCGTCTACCGAACCCTCAGCTTGCCTGCCATTCTTCGGAAAGTTCTCTCAATGCCTCGCTTTTTGACTACCTGTCTGGCGTCTCTTCTCCTCCTCGGTCATGCCGCTGCGCAAGAAGGAGAAGATTGGCTCGACGGCATGTCCATCCCGGACGCCCGCGAGAGCTATAAGGTAGCAGAACGCCTAGGCGCGAACGATTTCGGGGTGCTCGGCGACGCCATCGATCCGTATACTGGCGCCCTGTCTTTCTCCCAGGTGGATGTCAGCATACCGGGCAACTTCGACCTCGAGGTCGCGGTTCGGCGCAGCATTAGCCAGGGTTGGAAGTTCCATAAGGACACGCCCACGGCGTTCGGCGACTGGGAGCTCGAGGTTCCGAGGATCGAGCGGAAGGTGATCCAGCCGGTCGATGTCACTCAGTCATCGCCCGCGAGTGACTTCGACGGCCTCTTCGCCGATCAGTTCCACCGGGTCGACCCGGTATGGCAGGCGGACCGCTGCAGCCAGCCGGATGTCGCTGGGGCCTACTACCAGATGCCGTTCCGCTGGGCGAATAGCAACGGGACGATGTCTTTCTACTCACCGGCAGGCAGCGAGCCCTCCGGCCAGAACTGGGACCACGACATCATCGTCGCTGAGTGGTTCGGGGACGAGCGTGACTACTCCAGCGGCACCAACCTGATCGTGCCGGGGCGGGTGCAGGAAGAGATCCTTCACGACGTGCAGGGCTCGGTCTGGTCATCTGGGGGATCCGCTCCGCCCAAGGCCACGAAGAGCTACTGGAAGTTCGAGTGTATCCAAGAAGAGAGCGGCAACGGCGAGGGCTTCATCGCCGTCGCGCCGAACGGAGACCGCTACCGCTTCGACAAGCTGGTCTACCGTCAGGCCCCCTACAAGAACACCGTACCGGAAGGCATGGACTGGGCGGTGATCTACCAGACCTCAGGGGTCAGCGTCGCGACGATGCTCGCCACCGAGGTTACGGACGTGCACGGCAACTGGGTCCGTTACAGCTACCGAACGGATGGCTTGCCTTGGAAGATCGAGGCGAGCGACGGACGGACGATTACGGTCACCTACGGCAGCCATGGCCGTGCCGAGAAAGTCTCGGCGCACGGTCGGGAATGGAGCTACGAGTACGAGTATGATGCTGGCTGGCGGCGCAACCTGCTGAAACGTGTCATCGAGCCGAAAGATCCTTCCTGGCCGGACCGGACCTGGAGCTATGATCTCAAAGCGCTACCCTATCAGCCGAAGGGGGGCCAGGCGTGCAGCTTGCCGACCTACTCCGTGTCGGTCACGGACCCGAACGGCGTCACCGGGACCTTCGAGCTGAACGAGTTGATCCGCCCCAAGCCGCTCTCGTCACTAGGGCCGGTCAACACGCGTTGCCAAGACGATCCCGTCAGCCCCGGTTGGGCCTACTCGTCGGGTTGGGACCAAGTGTTCGAGGTGGCTGGGGTCACCAAGAAGACGATCTCCGGTCCGGGCATGCCGACCTCCGTCTGGAGCTACGCCTATGACGGGGCGAAGATGACCATGACCGATCCCGAAGGGCATAGTGTCGAGACCGAGTTCGATGCGCGCGGCCGGCCCATCGTCCGCAAGGTGATCGATCAGGCAAGGGGCATCCTGCGGACCACGACCACGAGCTATGATGACGCCGAGAAGGTCGGCAGCACGTTCCGCCATGTGGGGCCCTATCCGCTCACCCATGACATCGCTCAGTTCACGACGCCCCACCGGACGGATACCGTGGTGATCAGCGAGGGCGGCGAGCAGTACACGACCGATCTGGACTACAACGAAAGCCTCAGCTCGAACGCCTTCAGCTTCGGCCAGCCCACTTCCGTCACCCGCTCCAGCACGGTGAGCGTTCCCGCGCCGGGCTATGCCGGCCCGCGCACGACGGTCACGACCTACGACAACAGCCGTCTTACCTCTTGGATCGTCGGCCTCCCCGACACCGTGACGCACAACAACAAGCTGTTCCACGACTACACCTTCACGGCCAAGGGCGATCTTCAGCGCCACGACAAGTTCGGTGCCGCCTACAAGAGCTACGACTACCACCCGGACGGCACGCTGAAGTCGGCGAGCAGCGTCGGCAATGGCGGCGCGCTCGACCGGACCACCTCCTTTGCGAGCTGGCACCGGGGCATTCCGCGCAGCATCACCCTGCCGGATACGAACACGCTCTCTGCGACGGTCAGCGATCTCGGCGAGGTCCTGAGCACCACGGACCAGGGCTCGCGCACCACGACCTACCTCTATAACGACGCAGGATGGCTCGAGCGCATCGAGCGCCCCTCGCCATGGGAGCCGACCACCATCGCCTACGACATGGCCGATGACAGCTTCGGCACGATGCGCCAGACCATAGGCCGGGGCAGCCTCCAGACCGTGGTTCACCTTGATGAGCTGCTGAGACCGACGCTGGAAAGGTCCGAAGACACCCGCAACATTGCAGGTACCAGGAGCTATGTGCGGACGACCTACGACAAGCTCGGCAGGCCGAACTACACCTCCGCCCCGCAGACGGGGACCAGCGCTTCGGCCTATGGCAGCCTCACCTTCTACGATGCCTTGGGAAGGGTGACCGAGGTTCGCGACAACATCGCGCCCTACGCCTCGACGCGCACGGACTACCTCCCGGGCAACAAAGTCCAGGTGACCGATCCCGAGGGTCACATCACCATCACCACGAAAGGCGGCTACGCCTCGCCCGATGACGGTCCGGTGCTTCTGATCGAGCAGCCCGAGGGCATCAACACGGCGATGACCTATGACGCCTTCGGCAACCTCAAGACCGCGCGTCAGTACGGCACCTTCGGCGGCTACACGGGCGACATCACCCAGCACTACAGCTATGACAGCCGCCTCAGGCTCTGCCGCCACTATACGCCTGAGCAGAACGCCACCCTCTACCGCTACGACGCCGCCGATCAGATGACCGGCATGGCGAGGGGCCAGGCGGGGACGACAGGCTGCCCGACCTCCATGCCGAGCGGCCACACCATTACCTACGGCTATGACGAGATGGGCCGGCAGGAGAGCGTGAACTTCCCCGACAGCGCGCCTGACATCACCAAGGGCTATGACGAGGTGGGAAGCCTCATCTCGGTCCTGCGCGGCAACACGCTATGGGAAGGCGCGTGGCTCTATGGCGGCCCCGAGCCTCTTCTCGACTGGGAGCGTGCCACGATCGAGGGGCAGGCCTACCTTACAGGCTACAGCTACTCGAACGACGGCGTGCTGCAGCGCATGGTCTATCCGGGCGGAGCGGACATCGCCTTCGCCGCCGATGCGTTCGGCAGACCGACCCAGGCAAGGGGCGGGAACGGCTCAGGTGTCCCTTACGCCTCGGGCATGACCTACCACCCCGGCGGGCGCCTTCACACCGCGAGCTTCGGCAACGGCCAGGGCTACCTGACGGCGCTCGATCCGCGGAAGCGTCTGGAGCGGCTCTACTACCAGGGGGCCTTTGACTTCCGCTACACCTACGATCTCAATGGCCGGATGAAGAGCACGGCGGATATGTCGAGCACGGGCCGCAACCGCACTTACGGCTATGACGGTGCGGGCCGTTTGGACTGGGCGATCGGCCGCTTCGGCGAGATCGACTACGAGTACGATCCCTTGGGCAACCTCCGCAAGAAGACCCAGACGGGGGGCACGGAGGAGCCTGATCCGTTCCGGCGGGACTACCTCTATGACGACCGGGGCAACGTCTCGGCGGACGGTGTTCGCACTTACGTCTCGGACAGCTCGAACCAGCCGGTCTCGATGGCGGGTCTGGCT
>NZ_JANIBC010000026.1 GCF_024505085.1 Parvularcula maris | reverse complement strand
CGGACGAAGTGAGTTTTTCAACACAATCGCGCAATTGCGGACATAAGAGCGGGTGCCGTTTCGGCCCTTTAGTTCTAGCCGCGTAGTGCCTGTGAGGCGGCAGCTGCGGCTGCCTTTGCACAGGTTCCGTCTTGATCAGGCCTGGCACCGGAGACGCCAACGCCGCCGACGGGGTAAGGTTCTGGTTCAGCGACGATGATCGGTTCGCCGCCCTCTATCACTACGATGCCGGGAACGTGTTCGATCCCAGCAATAGGGCTTCGATCAGCAAACGCAGCTTCTCTAAGGGCCGCCGTCCCGACCGGTGTCGTCGCAGCGGTGGCAGCCTTAAGCCGGGAGAGCCGAGACTGAGTCTCGAACACGTCGTCCATCCGCTCGAACAGCACGACGTTGCCGCCCCGGTCGATAATGGTGATCGCGACGCGCCAGTCGTTCTCGTCGGCCGTCGCACGGCATGCCGCTGCACCCGCCTGAGCCGCATCGAGGGTGAGGTAAGGACGGGAAGCCAAGTTGTCCGGCGACTGGATCAGCGCAGTCGCTATTGTAACCAGCGCCTCAAGCATGGTCGCTACCTTTAGCGTAGAGCTGCATGATGCCGGTGATGTTGTCCTCGCCATAGCCCTGCCGGACCGCTTCACGGTACGCCCCGCCCGATGCCTTCGTGACGGGCACGCGCGCGCCAGCCGCCCGTGCTGACGCCTCAGCAAGATCGAAGTCCTTGGCGACGAGGTCGATCGGGAAGGCTGGCGCGAACGCCCCAGCCAGCATCGCCTCCGACGCCAGCTTGGCCGCTGGGCTACAGACTGGTGTTGTACCGACGATCTCGACCGATCGTGCCGGATCGATCCCTGACCGTTCGGCCAGTCCGATCAGTTCGGCCATCATAGCTAGCTGCGCGCCGAACAGCGCGTTGACCATGAGCTTGACCGTTGCCCCCGCGCCGTGCCCACCTGCGTGGTGTACCGCGCTACCCATTGCACCCAGGGCCGGACGCGCCCGGTCGAGGTCGTCGGCCTCCCCGCCTACGAAGAAGATCAGGCTCCCGGCCTCTGCCTGCGGTCGGCTACCTGCTAGGGGCGCGTCGAGGAACGCCCGCCCGGCCGCTTTGAAGCGCTCGGCAAGCCGGCGGACGTGCGGTACGGAAAGTGTCGAGCACTCGATGCCCACCGCGTCCGCGCGCATTGCGGAAAGCGCTCCAGCCTCGCCGAGCCAGACGGCCTCCGACGCTGCGTCGTCGCGGACCATGGAGAAGACGAGGTCTGCGTTGCGAGCTGCTGCTGCAGGCGAAGGGTGGCAAATCGCTCCTTTCGCTTCGAGCGGGCAACCAGCGCCGGCGCTGCGGTTCCAGACGTTGACGCCGTATCCTGCCTCAACAAATCGAGCAGCCATGCGCGAGCCCATCGCGCCAAGGCCCAGAAAGGCAATCTTGTTCATCCTATTCCCCTTCAAGCCGCAGCGCGGAAGGCCGCGTCCAGCTGCCGCTCCGCCATCTCGTGTGCCTCGGCGATGGTCGTCTCGTCCGCTGTCGTGCCCTCGACGCGGAACGCTCGAACCTCCTTAATGCCGAGAAAGCGCAGCAGGCTGACGAGGTAGGGCTCAAGGAAGTTCATGGACGCAAAGGCCCCGCCCTCGCCGTACCCAGCTGCGCCGTAGGCGCAGGCGAGATAGGCTCTGCGAACGGGCACGAGCCCAGTGAACGCCTCGCCGTCAAAAGAGAACGTCTCGTTCACCCGGACGATCTGATCGATCCATGCCTTGAGCGCGGAGGGAACAGTGAAGTTGTACATATGTGTACTGACGATCAGTGTATCTGCACCCTTCAACTCCGCAATGAGTGTGTCCGAAAAGGCCGTTGCTTCGCGCAAAGTCTCGGTCATCTGCGAAGGCGGGGTATAGAAACCTGCTATGGTCTTATCCAAGATGTGAGGGATGGGTTCAGCCGCGAGATCGCGTCGGCGGACCGTGAGGCCTGCGCAGCTTTCGATGATGCGAGCTTCCAGGCGATCGGCTAGCTTTCGACTGTGCGAAGACTGGTGACGCGAACTCGCATCGATCCGTAGGGCGTAGGGCATGACATTGTCTCCTTCGTTCGGCTCAAGACGTATTCGAGCGTGCCGCGCCGATAAACTGGACGAGACGAACGACTTTGTTGCATGATACGCAATGATGGATACCGGACGGATCGAGGCTTTCGTGGCAGTGGCGGAAGCAGGTAGCTTTGCGGGCGCGGCCAGGGCGGCCGGCGTCGCCCCCTCTTCGGTGACGCGTGCCGTCGCGGCGCTAGAGGCGGATCTAGGCGTGCGCCTCCTGAACCGCACAACGCGGCGCGTTACGCTTACCGAGGCAGGCGAGAGTTACCTTGCGCGCGTCACACCTGCCCTTGAAGAACTCACCGCGGCAGATGACGCCGCCCGTTCGGTGTCGCAGCACCCAGCGGGGCTTCTGCGAGTCGCCGCCTCGGTGACCTACGGGCAAATCGTCCTGATGCCGCGCCTCGCAGAGTTCCATGCGACCTATCCGGATATCAGGGTCGAGTTGTCCCTGGCGGACTCGAAGGCAGACCTTGTCGCCGAGCGGATCGACGTGGCCATACGGCACGGGGCGATGGCAGACAGTTCCCATATCGTACGCAGGCTGCACTGGGTTCGCTACGTTTTGGTCGCTGCGCCGTCCTTCCTCTCGCGAACGATGATCGAAGAGCCGGAAGTTATTAGCGAGCACGCACTGGCATTCTCCTTCGCGCCCTTCAGAGCGTCTTGGACATTCGACAAGGACGGCGAGGCACAAACCGTCGACCTCACGCCGCGCTTCGTTTCGAACAACGCGCTTGCACTCAGGAGTGCTGCACTGGACGGGCTTGGCGTCGCGCTTCTCGCCGACTGGACAGTGCAGGCGGACCTAGCTGCCGGTCGGCTCGTTCCCGTTCTCTCTGACTGGTCAGTACGCGCGACCGGCGCGGCGACAGATCCAGGCGTCTGGCTCGTGACGCTCTCGCGGGCCTTCGTACCCCAGAAAGTAGACGCCTTCGCCAGATGGCTGCGCGATCAGCGGTAACGACAAACGGGCGGTCCCAGGTCAAGAACGTCGGTTGACACCAGATCGGGGGGAAGGCGCATTTGCGGACATTACCCAATCTGGGAGACGCGCATCGCCATTGCCGCATGTTTGGGTGTCCTAAAGGCCACGACTTCTACGTTGGTCGCTATTGCTTGGCAGCCTCGGTACGTCCGATCCCATTCGAAGGCCCGAAGACGGTTGACATCAAACTGCGGAGGTTCGGCCGATTGATTGGGCATGGCTACAATCATGGCTCCAAGATGAGATGCTTTAGAGAAGACAAGGACCGATCGAGAACGTTTGGCAAGAACATGTCGTGAGGTAAGGGAATAGTGCCCAGCTCATTGCTCAAGGCGGGGGACATTCCGTGTACGTCAGCCGGGATGACCCGGGCACCTGATCGTAGTGGTCAGCAAATACTTTCCGACTTTGGCCTGAGACGCCCAGCGGCCGGGCATAACTAGTGCAGCTGAGAGTTTATCATGAACCAGGATAGTGGCAGCAAAAACAGCCGCTGAAAACGTCTCAGTTAGTGCGGAACGTATTCGTACATTCCTGTATTTTCATTGTGATGAAGCTCGTAGAGGTCCCATTTCGCGCCCGGGTTGCGTGGCTCTTCTAGCTTCTGCGCCAACACAATCGTGTCGCTTAGAGCGCGCAGTGTGATCATTCCGTAGACTGCGACATTGCGGTCTTTTCTATCTTGCATCCGTCTCTCGATTTCCGTGCGCTTATCTGGGTCGGTTTCAGCTTCAAGCCGAGACTCAAAATCGCGAAGGAGTTCCAGGTACTTAATGATAGGCGTAAATTCACGAGTCGAACGAGCGAGTTCGGTCGAGAAGATCAGTGGGCGTCGTCCCCGACCGTGCTTGCCAAAGGTGCCGAGCGCATCGGGCCGCGGATGGGAATGGCTTTCGCGGTCTCCTGAGGAGATTACCGTCACCACGGGATTCAAAACGGCGAGAAAAGTGTCGATGATGTGGGATGATCCATGGTGGCAAGCCTTCGCGACGTCGACCTGAAAGGTTCGCCGCCCTGCATCGATGATACTGGCGAGCTTCGCTCTATACTTATCGAGCTTCACCTGATCGCGGGCGCTGATACTATCCCCTTCAGCCTCCAATTTAGCGATATTGTCCTCGAGCTTCGAAGTTTTCTTTGGAGCGGCAGCATACAGATTGAGAAGGAAGTTCTGCGCTTGGGTGTTGAGATCGCCCCCAAGCATCACAGCAAGCTTACCGTATGTCATCCGAAACACTACCGAATGACCGTTCTTTGTAACGCTCTCGCTCCCGAGTTTTCTCAGCCCGTTCCGGGTCTCGCCATTATGCGTGACCGGCTCAGTGATCGGACCTAGGACTTCAACAGCAAGTGGGCTGTTACTGCCCTCGAACTTATCGAAAAAGACCCGCTGACCCGCTTCGAGCTGCGACCTCTTCTTACCGATTGACTTGAATCTCGCGGTTTTTGTGTTTTCGAAGCAAGCACGGATGGTCGAGAGAAATTGTTTGCGCGTCCGAGGAAACTCGGCGGTGATTTCCTTCAGTCGCTTATTCGTATGTACAACGTCCCAGAGCATTTTCGGGTTGCCATCCACATAACCTCCAAGATCGTCAGGATACGAGAGTCTCGCGTCAACGGCACCATCTGGTCGTTCGACAATGCCGCTGTGAAAAACCTTATCGAAGGCGAGCTTTGGGTTCTGGAAGACCTGTTCAAATCCGAAGTAGTGGTCATTATCAGGATGTGACATGACCACATAGTCGATCAGCCAAGGTTCCTTTTCGGCTTTCTCTGGATCGAAATCAGGAGCCCGCTTAACGTTTCGTCCACGGAGATTGTATCGCCAGCTTAAGAAGCGCTCCATATTTGAGCCGACGCCGGCATCGATAAGGATGATTTCGTCGTCGGGGGTCACGATATGGCAGCCGTCTCCTTGGCCGATATCGACAAAATTGACCTCGAGCGCCCGGACCTCGGTGACCTCCTCCTTAAGCACCCAACCGACGTCGCCGCGACAGCGGATTTTAACGAATCTTTCGCTGGTCTGACCTGTGAACTTGAGCCAGTCACCGAGTATCAGATGGTTTCGAGCCGCACCGCCGCCAGGCGCAGAGCGAAGCACAACATCCGGGCGAGCTATGAAGTAGTCTTTGTCGGTCGAGAGGGACATAATCCAGCTCCAATTAGGCTCGAATGAAATGCGCACCACGCGGTGAAGAGCCCCCTTCAACGGAGCCTCTTTGCCTAATATCAACGCGGGGAACGAAATGACGCGGCAGGCTAGCCTCACTCTGCTCGTCGGGACCTCGCAAGAGCGGGGTCTTAAACCCCCTTCGGAACTCAGCTTGTGAACGTTTTGCAGCAGCATTATCGTGACGCCTCAGCGTAACGAAATTTACTCTGAAGTTTGATCTCCAAGAACGGGTGCATCCTTCGACCACAGAGCTTCTCATTGCTCAGCGGAGGCGTGACGGACCGTACACTGAGTTCCTATTCGCGGTAAGGGGTTCGTCAGCGTCGGTGGGCGATTGAGAATCGGGGATGGTGGGTTGCGAATTCAGCGCTGAAGCCTCGAGGCAAATGCCCTGCACCGACCTCTGGTTTCTAAGCCAGCTCGCTTCCTGCCGGGCAAGAGAGCGACCGTGACTAACGATGAAAGTAGCCTGGTCGCGATCAGTTTTGGCGAGCCGAACCGGGAACGTTGCAGCGATCCACGCCTCGCTGGGTACTAAGCCTTCAAACTCCTGGCGAACCTGCTCATCAATTCGCTGATCGATCTCCCAAATTGATAAGGAGATGCACTTCTGCGCCGCCATATCCCCGAAGTGAATTTTGCGGCGCTGCTCAACTTGCCGATGCATATGGCGGACCGTGGCGCGGAGCTATGACCACCAATTTCGGCGAATAGAGCGGTCGGTGCCAAATGGATCGCCAGCATTGCTGATCATGACATGCCTAAAGTGCTCCGCGCGTTCTAGACCTAAATTGTCATAGATACCTCCATCGCCGAGCAAGGCTCGCCTGTCGAAGGCTTCAGCCAATTCCGGGTTTCGCTCACGAACCTTTTCTAACCAGCCGCCAGGGGCTGTATCATCTTCACGGGGCATCGCCTCGACAAGGTCGAGTTCCATAGGTGCGAAGAAGGGAGGGAAAGCAGCAGAAGCCGCGACGACATCAGAGAGCAAAAAATCCTGTCGATATCGTCCTAGCCGGTAGTTGCGTGCAAGAGGCCCGAGTCCCGGATCGCGCGTGAAAAACCAGCCCGTGTTGGTTCGCAGATCCGTCGCATTGAAGAAGAACAAGGGCGCGCCGGAGCCGGGCGCCGGCAAGTCTGAGAGGCGACTCCCACCAAGAAGCTTCTCGGAGAGGGACCTTGACAGACTGCTAGAGCGGTTTCAACTTAATCGAGGTCATATCCTTCGGCTGCG
>NZ_JANIBC010000025.1 GCF_024505085.1 Parvularcula maris | reverse complement strand
CGTGTTCGGCCTACGGACGAAGTGAGTTTTTCAACACAATCGCGCCGTTCCAGTCCGATCTGCTACCGACCGTACAGTTCTTCAAGCGCTCGCCATGAGATCAGCTATCGGCTATCTATCAAAGGAGTATGCGAAGTCGATGAAAGATGCGGAGAGTTTAAGCTGAGAAGCAGGGGAAGGGCCGGTTGAACATGGTCGGACGGTTCATCTCAGAACTACGCCGCAGGCGAGTTTTGAACATCTTCACGCCGTATCTGGTCGCTGTCTGGCTTGTCATTCAAGTCGTCGTCGCCGTGGGACCCACCCTCGGGCTGCCCGATTGGATCAGCACCGTCGTCGTCATCGCGTCGATCGTAGGCGTGCCGGTGGCTTTCTATGTCGCTTGGTTTTTCGACTTCACTTCCGACGGTGTCGTGCGCACTCCTAGTTTGAGAGAGGGGGATGTAGCTGCGTCCCTCGGCCCCGCCCACTTGGCGGGACTGGCGGTGACGCTTCTCTTCGCGGGTCTGGCAGGATGGCTCTCGCTCAATGTGATCCTGAACCGGGACGCGGAAACCGACCTGATCGCTACCGCGCCGAGCGATAAATCCGTGGCCGTCCTACCGTTCCAGGACCTCAGCCCCTCCCAGGAGCTAGGCTATCTTGCACAAGGTCTGGCTGCGGAGATCACCGTGGCGCTTGGAAAGCTCGGCAATATCCGCATCTCCGCTCCGTCGTCGGCTTTCCGTGCGGCGCAGGGAGCGAGCAGCGCTGCGGAGATCGGCCGCTCGCTGAATGTGGGCGCCATCTTGGAAGGCAGTGTGAGGCTGGTCGGCAATCAGCTTCGGGTGACCGCGTCGCTCGTCAGCACGGAGGACGGTCTGACGATCTGGTCCGATGCGTTCAGCCGCCCCGTCGAGGATGCTGTTCTCGTGGAGGAGCAGATCGCTCGCTCGATCCTCGGCATCATGCTGGACCGGTTTCTGGACAGCGAGGACGAGGAGCTTCTCGACCGTCCGAACGCTTCGGATGCCCACGAGTTCTATCTCCGCGGACGCGAGGCCATGCGTGCGCGGACGGCCGAGTCCCTGAAGCAGGCGCGCACGCTGTTCGAGCAGACGATCGCGGCCGATCCTGAATATGCGCCGGGCTATGCCGGGTTGGCTGCCGTTCTACTCCTTCTGGGCGAGGGGGCGCAGGACTACGGAACGCTGGACGCAAAGGTCGCTAACGAGCTGGCCTCCTCCAACGCGCAGAAGGCCCTGCGCCGCTCGCCGGACCTCGCCGAAGCCCATGCGGTTCGGGGCCGTATCGCCGCTTTCGAAGGCGACACCGATGCAGCGCTGGCTTCCTACGACCAGGCCATCGCCATCAACCCGAGCTATGCGGATGCCCACCTCTGGAAGTCCAACCTCCTCTTGCGCCAAGGCCTCCTCGACCCGGCGACGGAGAGTTTGAACACCGCTTTCTCGCTGGACCCGCTTTCGCCGATCATCCTTTACAACAAGGGCTACCACCAGGCTTTACGCGGACGGTTCGACGAAGCGCGGGCCTATTACGAGGCCGTCCTCGACCTCGAGCCCGACTCCCCGCTTGGCTATCGCGGTCTGGCGGACGCAGCGAGGCGCGAGGGCAACATCGCCCAGAGTGCAAGGACGTGGAAGCGGGCGCTCGATCTTTCCCCCGAAAGCGTTCAGTATAAAGACAACCTTATCGGTTCGCTTCTCACGCTCGAGATGGGCGATGCCGCAAGGTTGTTCGCCGGAGAAGACTACGAAACCAACTTGCGCGCGGCCGAGGGTGACTTCGACGGAGCGATCGAGCAGGTTCGCTTCGACTACGCAGCGCACCCGGACGACCCTTGGATGGCCTTCGAAGCTGGGTGGACGGAGCTCCTCTATGGCGATCCCGACCGGGCAGACGAAGCCCTCATCAAGGCCGATGCAGCCCTTGGCGACGGTGACCGCTTCGCGATGCCCTACTGCTCCCCCGCCATCGAGGCCGCTTATGCCCTCCGCAGACGCGGCGAGGAGGAGGCAGCTATCGAGCGCATTACACGTTGCGACAGCCTACGGAGCGAAGCCCTCGAAAACAGCGCCAGCTCCATCGAACTCGATTATCTCGGCGCTCGTCTGAGCGCCCTGCAAGGTGACGAGGCCGAGGCGGCAAGCCTTCTCAAGCGCGCCTATGATGCAGGCTGGCGGGAGCCTTGGACTGCTTACGACCCCCTGATCACGGCTGGCGGCCAGCCTTCATCGGCGCTGTCATCGGTGATCGAGGCGATCGACAACGACCTCGCAGTCCAGCGTGAGGCGCTCGCACCGGATGTTGCAGGCTGGTCCGGTCACACCTCCGAGGATTGACCATTAGCCTATCTCAGTCCTTGCGGACCCGCTTCCAACCAAGCGCGCCGCCAAGACCCGTCAGCATGAAAACGAAACCGGGCGCCAGGGGTACCTCCGCATCCACCAGCGGTTCGAAGAAGACCGACGCCCCGCCGTTGAACACGATCGATGCCACGTCGAGCGCCTCGCCGACGGAATTTTCGCAGGTGCGTGTTTCGCACTCGTAGAAGGCCGAACCAGGGCTGGGAGTGAAAGCCGCGATGATCCTCATCGACACGCCGTAGCGTTCGTCCCTGAACAACGCAGGGGGTATCTCGAAGGTCGGTGTCAACGTCGTCGAGGTGAAGGAGAAATCTCCGATGCTCCAAGTGATCAGAGCATCGAGGTCGTCGGAGGCAGACAACCGCTGGGCAAGACCGTAGAAAGTTCCTTCGAACTCGAGATCATCACCCGGAGCGAACTCGTAGAAGGCGTTCGGGGAGCAACCGAGATCCGGTGGATACCCTGAAACCTCTCCCTCATCGGCGGGGTTGAAACCGGCTATATCGAAAGAGCCGGAGCCGTCCTGGTTGAACACGCCAATCTCACCACCAGCGAACTGGTCGTAGTTGTCACACTGATTGCCCTCGCTGCTGGAGCCGCCCGAGCGGACCAGGCGGGCATCGGCCACCCCTGCGAGCACTATCGTGCTAGTCGCGGCGCCTAATAAGGCCTTCATCAGTTTAGTCGACACGTCGCAAATCCCCCGCCCACCCAAAAGGGCTTTTCGGCAAACGCTAACATTTGTTGACGGGTTTGTGAACTGCTCCCTTATGTAGCCAGCGAGGCAGTTCTTGCCTCTTCATCCTGCGGGCGCGGTGGGGTGTAGCTTCGGGCTAGAAGCTTATCGGTCAGAGCCAGCAAGCCAAACTACTCCTCTGAGTCTGCACGTTCGGTTTCGTGCTATGAGACCATCTCGGTACACTGATGAAAGTATCACCAAAAACGGACTTGACGTAAGGTTAACGGCAGGACATGGTCTGCCCGTATAGGTTGAGGGGCGTGCGGGCCGCGCCGGGGGTGTTTGTGCATCGTTTCGTTTTATGCGCCGCTGCCATTGCTGCAGTCGCAATGTCATTATCGTCTGCTGCTTTCTCCCAGCACGTGACAACCTACGAGTACGACGAGGCTGGGCGTCTCATTAAGAAAAACACGTCAACTGGACATGAGCGACGGTTCGACTTCGATCAGGCGGGCAATCGCAGAGAGGCAACTTCCGAACTGCCGAACATTCCTCCTGTGGCGGTCAACGACAGCTATACGATGATGCAGAACGACAGGGAGGTCTTCGACCTGGTTCTGAACGATACCGATGCCGACGGCCCCAAGTCAGCGCTTAGTGTCAGTAGCATTCATAATGTTCAGCATACTACACCCAAATCTAAGGTTGCTTATATTACCCTTCTAGAGAATGGGAGCGTCGAGGTTGTCGCCCTTCAAGGAGGGGGCGTCTCGTTCGACTATACGCTCTCCGATGGTGAAGACACGGATACAGGCCGAGTTGTGATCGATGTTGAGGGTGAGCCCTCAACATGTGGTGACATTTTCTGCCTACCGGACGGTGGCCTGCTAGGGGCCATAAAGGACATTGTAGCTGCAGAAGAAACCGACGCAGAAAGTACGCAAGCTGAGGAGGTGAAGCCATGAGACGTCTCCTGAACTTAGCTGTTGCTCTCTCTCTCTCTCGCTAACGTCCGCTCATGCCTTCCAGAACAATATTGAGATCAGTCCCGATGGTAACTGGGATCCCAACGCTACGTTTGACCCCCAGACGCAGGCTCCGAACTACGGATCGGAGCAGGGCGGGAATGTCGATCCCGCAACCGGGCGAGCTGGCGGTTCTGCACAGCTCGTCTCGATCGGTGATCTGCAAGCGGGCGGACTCGCCTATGTTCGAGACTTCTCCGAGCCGGAGGGAAGGCGCGACAATTTCTTCAGCGCCGTAGAAATCAAAGACGACCTCTACATCTTCCATGCTCTTGGGCGGTCCTATACCTTCGAGAAGAGCGGTAGCGACTTCGTTCCCCTCTACCGGAGTGGTGCTAGGTTGCGAGAAACCACAACGGATTGGCTCCTCTACGACAAGTTCAATAATACCTACGCTTTCGCCAAGAAATGGGCGTCCGAGCGGCCTGTCTTTGCGCCGGGCGGCCGGTTGTTCCGCGTTACTTTCGTGGACGGAACGAGGTTGGATCTCGTCTACGACAAGAGAGTCCTGTGCACGCAGAACGGAACGTCCGGCTCGAACTGCCCAGAACAAGAAAACGTCGTTCGGCTTCTGGCGGTCGACAGCAATCTTGGCTATCAGATCAAGTACGAGTACGAAACGACCCATAGCGATTTCGCCTACGACGATCTGCGCCACGCACGGCTCAAGAAGGTAATGGCGATCAACAAGACCGTCGAGGCCTGTCGCCCCCACATCGATACGTGCACGAACCTCAGCCAGGCTTGGCCGTCAGTGACGTTCGACAGATCAACCTCGGGCTCCGATACCGTGGTGACCGTGACCAACGCTCTGTCGCAGTCGGTCGTCTACACTTACGACAGCTCCAGGCGCCTTCGAGGCGTGCGGCTGCCGTCGCGTTCCTCTGGGTTCGACACTTCCTATGTCTATGGTTCGGATGGGCGTGTCTCCCATGTCTACGGAGACCCAGGTTCGTGGCAGTACACCTACGCCGACGGATCGACGATCAGGACCACGACCATTACTGATCCGGATGGCAAGGCATGGACTGTCAAATCGCGTCTGAGCGACGGACAAGTCACCGAGGAGCGCAACCCGCTCGGTCATCGAACCGCCTATGTATACAATGAGGATGGCCTTCTGCAGCGCGTTACGGCTCCAGAGAACAACTACGTTCAGTACGACTATGACGACCGCGGCAACGTCACGAGTGTTGCGCGCTACGATAAGGCCGGCGCGAACCCGATCGTGACGAGCCTCAGCTACCCTGCTTGCGGGGGCTCGAACCGTAGAATCTGCAACAAGCCTTCCTGGACCCAGGACTGGCGCGGCAGGACCGACTATACCTACGACAATACCCATGGGGGCGTCCTCACTGTGACAGCGCCCGATGGAGGGCAGGGCAGGCTGGTCACGACTACGGGCTATGAGCGTAAAACCGCCAGCTACAAGGACTTCCAAGGAAACACGAAGACCGCGCTCGTCTACCGCCAGACGTCTCAGACTGTTTCCGGTGGGGCGCGGACGGACATTGCCTATCAGACGGGTTCGGCCTCGAACCTGTTGGTGACGAGCATCTCGGCTTCCGGTTCCGACGTCGCAACCGCAGCGACAAGCTTCGGCTACGACTTGTTCGGTAATCTGATCTGGCAGGACGGGCCGGTGAGCGGTACCGGCGACCGGATCAACATGTCTTATGACGCTCTTCGGCGTCCGACGGTCACCATCGGCCCGAAACCGACCGGATCGGGCCTTCAGTACACCGCCGCCAAGACCTGGTACGACAGCGACGGACGTGTTTGGGCGACCCAGACCGGGCGGGCATCGGGACCTACGAGCTTCAGCAGCTTCGTCCCCTTGGAGACCCAGTACAACATCTACGACAGCAGAAGCCGTGTCTCGCGCCAGTGGGTGGCGGGCAGCAGCGCCTTCGCCGCCATCGATTACCGGTACGACCAGGCGGGCAGGCTCGAATGCTCGGCGCTGAGGATGAACGCGCTCACCACGACGGGCCGTCACGCCTGCGTTGCCTATGACGGAGTGGACGGGAAGGACCGCGTCTCCAGGCGGGAGTACGATGCTGCGGGCAGGCTGACGAAGCAGTGGACGGGTTATGGCGGCGCCGGGGTCAGCTTGGAGGAGTTCGGTTACCACCCCAACGGCACGATCCGGTGGGTCCAGGACGGCAATGGCAACCGCACGACCTATGAGTACGACGCCCACGACCGGCAGACCAAGGTGCGATATCCCACCACCTCGGTAGGCGCGAAGGCTAGCTCGACCTCGGACTACGACGCCTACCAGTACGCGCCGAACTCCGGGCTTCTTCAGCGCCAGACCAAGCGGCGCGGCGACAGCGACGACGTCGTCTACGGCTATGACCCCCTCGGCCGACTGAAGAGCATCGACGCTCCCGGCACCTCCGGCGACCTCTCCATGACCTACGACATCCGGGGCAACCTCAAGACCGCATCGGCGAACGGACGGACGCTCACCTACACCTACGACGCCTTCGGTCAGCTCAAGAGCGAGGCAGGCCCGCTCGGCACCACCGGCTTCCACTACGATGCGGCGGGGCGGATGACCCGCATCGACTATCCGGGGTCGGGCGGCTTCTACGTCAACTACGACTACGACGCAGCCGGTCAGGTCACGCGCATCCGCGAGAAGGGCGCGACCACGGGGGTCGGGGTGCTGGCCCGCTACGAGTACGACCAGCTAGGCCGCCGCGACAAGCTGATCCGGGGCAATGGGGTCGTCACCGATTACGGTTTCGATCAGGCCTCTCGCCTCACCGATCTCGACGTCATCGTGCCGTCGAGCACGAACTACAACCTCCACGCGGACTTCCAGTACAACGCAGCGGGTCAGATCACGCGTGAGGAGCTCAGCAGTGCTGGCTACGCGGCGCTGGAACAGACGGACCATCAGTCGTTCCAGGTGGACGGTCTGAACCGCTACACCTCGCTGAACGGCAACACGCTCACCTACGACCAGCGGATGAACCTCACCTCGGACAGTCTGGGTGAGAGCTACGGCTATGACGAGCTCGACCGGTTGACGTCGGTGACGAATGGGGGCGGGGAGACGAGCCTGTCCTATGATCCAGCCGGTCGTCTCTACCAGATGAGGCGCCACGGTTGGAACTTGCGCTTCGCTTATGCGGGTGAGGCACTGATCCAGGAGGTCAGCGGGTCTGGGAGCATCTATGGCCGCTACGTTCATGGTGCTGGTGTGGATGAGCCTTTAGTCTACTACCGTGGTTCGGGGACGGGTGACCGTCGGTTCCTGTCGGCGGATGAGCGTGGTTCGATCGTCCTGGTGACGCGTTCGGACGGCTCGGTGATGCGTCGCTACCGCTACGACGATGACGGCAACCGCGACACGGAGTCCGAGGACGGGGGCCTGTTCGGCTATACGGGCCAGCTCAGGATCAAGGGCACGAGCCTTTGGCACTACAAGGCCAGGGCCTACTCGCCGAGGCTAGGCCGCTTCCTGCAGACCGACCCCATCGGCTACGGCGACGGGCTGAACATGTACGCCTATGTG
>NZ_JANIBC010000024.1 GCF_024505085.1 Parvularcula maris | reverse complement strand
CAACCAACGGAGCTCGACTACCATGCCCGATTAGAGAAGACATAATTGGAGCTACAGTTTTCGAATTGCACTGTTCTAGGTCTACCGCTTGCCCGACGCTTTAGCTTCTATGCTGTGAGAAGCGCGCATTATGAGTGGGCGTGAACGGACCGTTCTCTTGGCCTTCAAGCTTGATAGTGACTATCGGTTGCTACGAGATTGAGAGGCTGGCTGCGTCCGGCTTAAGTGGGAAGCAAAACCCCCTCGCCTGCGTGGAACATCGAGTAGGATCTTTGTGCCCTTCCCTGACTGCGTCAGGATCGACAACTGGCCGCCGATCAGCGTGGTCCGCTCTCTCATGCCAACGAGACCGAGGCGGCCCTTATAGGTCTTCCCGACCTCAAACCCCCGGCCATTATCCTTCACCGATAGAAGAAGGCCGCCGCGGCTTCGCTCCAAGCTGACGACGACGATCGAAGCACCGCTGTGGGCCCGAGCGTTACGGAGGGCTTCCGTTCCAATACGGACAATTTCCTCACAAACCGGTGCAGGGAAACAGTGCAAATCTTTCCCGACCCGTTGGCAGAAATGGATGTCCCGAGCGTCGAACTCTGCAGCCGCTCCCGCGAAAGCCTCCTGCCAACGGCTCGGCAACCAGGCCTCTTCGGGCTCTCTTTGCATTAGGATCGTTCTGCGAGCGTCGGCGAGAGCGCGTTGCGACTGAACGATGGTCGTCTCCAAAAGTTCGCCCGCTTTTGCCGGAGCGCTTCTGAGCGTCTTCAGAGCGGCCTCGGTGTGAAAGATGTTGGCAGCGAAGTCCTGAAGCAACGTGTCGTGCATGTCCCGAGCCAGGGAGAGGCGCTCGGAAAACCTGGCTTCGGAGGCGGCGCGCTGGCGGTCCAAAAGCACCCGGTAGCGCAGCCATAGAAGGCCCACCAATCCTGTAACCAGCGCCGCTATGCCAAAGAGGTAGGCGGCCGGGGTTCGGTACCAGGGCGGAATAATATAAAGGCTGATCGATCGCGGCTCGGTCCAGCCGCCCTCAGGTCTGTTGGTGCTGAGGCGGAAGATGTAGCGCCCGGGACGCAGGTCGGAGTAGCTGGCGGTGGCGCGGCCATAGGGGGCCTCGCGCCAGTCGGGATCGACACCGGAGAGGCGGTAGCGGTAGCGGTTGCGCCGCGGATCCTGAAACGAGGGCCGGGCGAAATCGAAGGAGACGAAGTTCTCATCGTGGCGCAGCGAGGTGAGCTCGCTCACCTCGACGGGCGTATCCATGACCCGGACACCGGTGAGAAGCGCAGGTATCGCTACCGGCGGCCGGACCTCTTGCGGATCGAACTCGAAAACGCCCCCCGGCCCGCCAAAGAACACCTCGCCGCTCTCACTAAGATGATGCGCGTACATATCGAACGAGCCCGGAGGAATGCCTGCCTCCGCCGCAAAGGTGGTGATGCTGCCGGTGGCCTGATCCAGCACGGAGACGGCATCGGTTGAGCTGAACCAGATACGGTCCTCCCGATCGACCAGCACTCCAAACAAGGTGGCAGAGGGTAGCCCCTCTTCCCGCCCGTAGTGCCGAACGCCGCCGGTCTCGGGCTCTATCCGGTAGAGGCCCTGCCAGCTCGTCGCCCAGATCGCGCCTCGCGAGTCGGAGGCTACGGAGGTGACATAGTTACCCGTCGCGCTGCCCGGATCGTAGAGAAAACGTCGGCTCTCACCGGTGTCCGGGTCCAGGACCGAAACGCCGTACTCCGTCGCCGTAATCACCTGCCCCTCGGGGGTGAACGCCAGGCCGAAGACCACGTCCTCCCACCGCTCGTCGGCAGCAGACGGACGGGTCCCGGAGGCGAACCGGTCAAAGACCATCTGTCCGGCCCTTCGCCTTGCAAGGCCCTTCCCAGTGGCAAACCAGGTGCTGCCGTCCTGCGCCTTCTTGGTTTCGAAGACTGTGCGGTCAGGGAACGCGCCCTCCTCTCCCGGCGCGACGGGTACGGCTTGCGCCGCTCCGTCCCCCACCACATGAGGCCCATGCTCGAAGACACCGACCCACAGCCCGGCACTGTCGCGCATGACGCTGGAGATCACCTCCCCCGGCAGAGCAGCCCCGCCGCCAATGGGTTTGGGGCTATGCTTTCGCGGCGGTCTCTCACCGCCGAACTCCCAAAGCCCGCCCTCGGTGCTAACCCAGAGCGCACCCGGCTCGCTGAACACGCCGTAGACGGTGCGGTCCTCGAGGTCAGACGGGGCAACGCGCCGCCTGATCCCGGGGTGGGGCGGCTCGGCCCGCAGCAGCCCCTTCGTCGAGAGGGCCATCCAGGTCCGACCGCTGCTTTCGACCCCAATATCCCACACCCCGTCAGGCAGACCCGGTGCCGCTAAGGGGACGACGGACGGAGTCTCGCTTGCCTCCCCCACCCCGCCGATGAGGTAGAGGCCATCATCATGGGCAGCGAGGACCCCGCCCCTTTGAAGCTCACCGAAGCGACGAACTGTGATGGGCTTAGAGGGCTTATCGAGACACGATGGCTCCTTCGTGCCCGGAGGAATGCGGCAGATCGGGCCAAGCCAGTGCCCTACCCACAACGTGCCTTCGCTATCGACGAGCAGGCTGATCACATCCTCCGAGGGACCGCCGATCAGCTCTGCTTCGAAAACATCGCTGCCGGGGGTGATCTTGGCCCTGATTAGCCCCGACTCGTTGCCGCCGAGCCATAGATAGCCATCATCGGTTTCGGCGATAGCAGTGAGGTCGGACTGGTCGGAAAGGATAGTGCCTGGACTGACGATCCTAGTGACTGCCGAACCGTCTGAGGGTACGAAGAAAAGGCCCGCATGCCAGAACCCAACCCAGGCGCCCCTTTCGGTGGGCAGTATCGCTCCGACCACGGCATCAGGCAGGCCGCTCGTGATAGGTTTGAGAACCTCGAACTCCAACGCGCCGGGACGCAGGAGCGCCAGGCCCGCCGCCGTTCCCACCCAGAGCGTGCCGTCCTCTCCCACCGCCAGCGCGTTGATATAGTCGGCAGGCAGGCTGTTGGGATCGGTGGGGTCGTGGCGAAGCATCTCGACGCGCTCGCCGTCTAGCCTGTTGAGGCCCGCCATCGTCCCCACCCAGACAAACCCCTCGTGATCAGTCACGACGCTTCGAATGCGGCGGGTCGAAAGACCATCCTGCTCGGTGTAGAGCGCGAAATTCGCGAAGGTAGACTCACCCGCAGCAGGCGAGAGGGCCGACCCAACCGAGAGCAGCAGGGCTGCCATGAGAGCGAAGTGACGTTTCAAACCGCTGCCCTTACGGCGGCCGCGACCTTAATATAGGCCTCGAGCCGCTCCCATCGACCGCCGGTTGGCGTTTCGCGCGCCCAGGGAGGGCGCGAGACCGGCGGAAGAAGCCTACGCTTGCAGAGCAGCGGCCTCAACAGCGGTGTGCGTTAGGTAGTGCCTCAGTTTGCGCTGCTACGCTAGAGGAAACGCGCTGCGACCGCCTCTCCCTGGGGAGAAATGACCAGGCATAGGGCTTCGGTCGGGATGCTTCAGATCATCGTTTGCAGCTGAGCCGCTGCCACGCAGCAAACCTACCCTTCACCTCAACCTAAGCGCGGATCAGGCCGGTCTTGAGGGCAATCATGATCGCCTCCGTCCGGGTCTTGGCCTGGAGCTTGGAGAGAATGTGACCGATATGCAGCTTCACCGTGGCCTCCGATATCTCCAACGCACGCGCGATCTCCTTGTTGCCCGCTCCCGAGGTCAGCGCGCTTAGCACCTGCATCTCCCTCGGTGTCAGGTCCTCCTGCAGCATGGCTTCGGCAAGGCGCTCGGCGACCAGACCCTTCACCACCCGCCTTCCGCCATGGCTGCTGCGAACCGCGTCGACGATCTCCTGCGAGGCCGTGCTCTTCATCAGATAGCCCCGCGCGCCGGCGGCAAGGGTTCTCTTGATGGTCTCCGACCCGTCAAAGCTCGTCAGGGCAAGGATCACCGCCTCGGGCCGGGTGGAGACGAACTCAGCGATCAGCTCCTCACCGGCTCCGTCAGGCAGCTGCAGGTCGACCACCGAGACGTCGGGCCGATCCTTGACGAAGGCGATCCTGGCCTCCGCTGCGCTGCCTGCCTCGGCCACCACCTCGATGTCCGGTTCGCTGTCGAGAAGCGCCCTCACCCCCGCCCGCAGGGAGGGGTGATCGTCCACGATCAGCACTCGTATCGCCGCACCCATGGATGGCCTTTCAGAAAAAGCACTTTTTGCAGTGGGCACCCTGTCAGCTATACCGTGCGCCGTCGACCTACCCAGAAGTCGTGGCAGGCCCCCTCGCCCTACTCCTCGACGAAGGGTTTGAGGAGCTCTTCGTAGAGGATGCCCTGGATCGCCTGGCCGTTCTCACTCGACCAGTCGGTGGCTAGCTCAGCGAGGCACTGGTTCGTCGTGGTCACGACTACGCCATGGTCATGGGCGCGCTGGGCCGCCATCTCGTCCGCCACCTGGTTGGGTGAGCCGCCGCCATCGATGACGAGCTGAACGTCGTATCCAGCAGCCCTGGCAGAGATACTAGGGAATACCGTGCACACATCGTTGGTAAGGCCTGCGATAATGAGTTTGCGCTTGCCCGTCCCCTCTACCGCGCTGCGGAAGGGGTCGTATGTGAAGGCGTCTACCGTGCCGGGCCTCTTGACCCTGGCCTGATAAGCCTTGGGCGCGATCTCCTCTAGATCGGGGATCAGCCGTCCCTGGAAGTGATCTTCTTGCGATGTGGTCAGGATCAGCGGCATCTTCGTTGCGACCGCCGTGCGAGCGAGCGCCCTCGTGTTTCTGATCAGAAGGTCCTGATCGATGTTGCGGCTCAGCTTGATGGTCCCGACCTGGTGGTCGATCAGCAGCATGGCAGCGTCATCGGTGGTGAAGAGTTCCATATCCGGTCTCCTTGGTTGGGATGAAGGGTGTGGGGGGTTCTACTTACCTGACTTGAAACCGTCTCCCGACGGATAGTCCGGATGGGTTGTTTGACGGAAAGCAGGGTTGCTGTCCCGAGCGGGCACTTCATCTGCGGTCTCCATGGTTGTCCCGCCCGCCTGGAACAGCTTGAGAAGCTCCTTACTCGGTGAGACGTTGCCAGAGGCGAATAGGGGCGCCGGAGATGCTTTGATCTGCGCTGTCACCCGAGCGACATTGGCGCCGTGGTGGTAGGCACAGTCGAGGGCGGACACCGTAGGCCAGATCGCCTCCATCTTCGGCCCGCCGGTTCTCACCGCTGGTCCCCAGTGGCAGCAGGCATGGTCCGCGCCGGGTGTCGCCTTGGGTAGGGGCACCATGATCATGCCGTTGGCCGCCATCGCAGCCAGTAACCCGAGCTGGCACTGCTCAGCCCCGGCACCGGCATCACCGTAACCGCCGCCTACGGAGAACGTTCCCCCAACCATGCCGACCATGGCGTCGTCCAGCCATAGCTGCTCGATGACCTCCTCGACGAAGATCTTGATGCGGTGGTGCATGTTGCGGTGGCGCACCGGTGTTCCGATGATCAGACCGTCGCAGGACAGCATGTCGTCCCGCGATACCTCGCGGCCGGTTTGAAGTAGACGGGGCTCGGCTGTCGCCACAGTATCCACCCCCGCGATCACGCGCTCGGCGACCCGCCGGGTGGAGTTCGTATCCGTCGTATAGACCACCATGATGCGTGGTTTAGTAGGGGCCTCCTGAACACCTCCGGCTACGGCTGTTCCTGCAAGCCCCGCGGCAGCGGCCCCCGCAACGCTTCCGCTTAGAAAACGGCGTCTCGTTCGGTCGACCAGCGCACGGGTCTCCTCATCGTCGCCCGAAGCGACGACCTCCTGTTCCAGAAGCTCCAGGATCCGCTTAGCGGTCGGGTCGTTACTATCGTCTGCCATGGCGGTTCTCCGGTCTGGCTAGCTCTCGACTGGCCCCCAGAGTTCGCCCGGGGGTCTCTTCACCTTACGTGCAGTACCGTCCGCCCACGACGGCCAATCGACGATAGTGGGCGCTAGACTATCGGCTAGCTTTTCTGCTTGGTCGATTAGGCCACCTCTCCGTGCACCTCATAGCGACTATCGCAACGAGCCAAGCGTCAACAGAGCTAATGATATCAAAATCCTGCTCAGTAGCAGCTGACGGCTGCAAAAGCCGACCTCAGAGCCAGATCACAAAAACATCAGTGAGCTGCGCAGAAGCGCACGAACTAGCCGAAGGTCTAGTGCGTGGCTGTGCTCGCCGCTTTAGGATGGAAGAGGAAGACTAGTCGCCAGCAAGCGAAGAACCCCATGTGCTATTTCATATTGCAACGGAATACTCCTATCCATAAGCCAAGCAACATGCACGAGAAACGAAGCACGCACTCTTCCTTGCAGGCTTCTCAACTGCTGGACATATAGCATGGGCTTGGTCGCTCTTCTTCTGGTGGCGCAGGAGCCTGCCCTTTCCTTCTCGGGACAAATCAGGGAGCGGGGTGTCTTCAACAGCGCCATTCTCTTCGACAAAGACAGCGAGGAGGCAGGCTCGTTCTGGGCGCAGCGCCTCGCCCTCGCCGCTCATACGAGAAGCGATCTACCCCTACGTGCAAAGGTCTCCCTCCTCAGCGCACTGCAAGAAGGAGTAAGCACCAGCCCCGTCGAGCGCAACAATCTCGATCTGCAGGAGGGCTATGTCGAGGCGGGAAGCCCAAACCTCTTTGTGCGGCTTGGGCGACAGGAGATGAAGCTCGGCAGCCAGCGCCTCGTCGGTGTGCGCGAGGGCACCAATGTCCGGCGGACCTGGGACGGTGTACGTAGCATCTGGCAGGGTGAGGCCTTCGAGGCGACCGCCTTCGGTCTCTGGCTCGTCCAGGTACAGTCCGAGGGTGTGTTCAACGACAATTCCAACCAGGGCGAGCTTCTCGCCGGGCTGCACACCACCTTCGAGGCCAAGTTCGGCGGCGCCGATGTCTACTACCTCTACAACGAGCAGTCGGATGCCCAGACCATTGAGGGCACGGACGACCAGAAGCGCCACAGCTGGGGCGGCAGGGTGTATTCGGACGGTGAGCGCTGGCACTGGGACCTCGAGGGCGTCTACCAGGGAGGCTCTCACGGCGGGCTCGATATCTCCGCGTGGACCTTCGCGGTGCAGGGCGGGCGAAGCGTGCGCGATTGGATGCTGCAGCCCACCTTCGAGCTCGGCTTCAGCATCGCCTCGGGAGACGACCGGCAGGAGGACGGCAAGCTTGGCACTTTCGACGCCCTCTACCCCCGCGGCAACTACTTCTCCGAAGCAGCGATCCTCGGCCCTTCCAACTTCGTCAGCATAAGGCCCTCGGTCAGCCTCGAGCCCAGCCCAAGACTGGCCCTCAGCTTCTCCGTCGATCACCACTGGCGACTATCCGATCAGGATGGCCTCTACGGCCCGCCCGACTTCCTGTTGCGAGACGGTCTCGGCTCGGACGAGAACTTCGTTCAGGTGGGCTTCTCCGCCGGGGCGGAGTGGCATCCGACAAAGCGGCTCACCGGCAGCCTTCTCTACACCTACGCCTCCCCCAAATCCTTCATCGAAGGCACCGGCCCCTCGGACGACCTCCACTTCGTCGAGCTCAGCCTCACCAAGAACTTCTGAGAACGGAAGAGAGATATGGCCCACTTGACCCACCACCCCAGCAGGCGCCTCGTCCTGGCCTATGGCGGCGCGGCATCGGCGCTCGCCGGTCTCGGCCCTGCCTCAGCCCAAGGAGGCGGCGCCCCCGATCTCATCCTCTTCGGCGGCAGGCTGATCACCCAGAACCCATGGCAGCGGCGGGCCACAGCCATCGCCATGCGCGGCGGCGTGATCACCGCCGTGGGCGAAGATAGTGCTATAAGAGAGCTCGTCGGCAGAGGCACAGAGGAGATCGACCTAGGCGGCCGGACTGTCATTCCCGGCCTTAACGACAGCCACCTCCACGTGACCCGAGGTGGCCGCTTCTACGCTACCGAGCTTCGCTGGGACGGCGTCGGCAGCCTGGCGCGCGGCCTTGAGATGATCCGTGAACAGGCCGCCCGCACGCCAGAGGGCCAGTGGGTGCGCGTGATCGGCGGCTGGTCTCCCTTCCAGTTCGAGGAGCGCCGCCTGCCCACACCGGGGGAGCTGACTGAGGCAGCGCCCGATGTACCGGTCTATGTGCTCTACCTCTACAGCCAAGGCTATCTCAACAAGAAGGCCGTGGAGGTACGCGGCCTCACTCCCGAGACCGAGGCGCCCGAAGGAACCCGCTACGAGTTCACCGAGGATGGCGGCTGCATCCTCCATGCCGAACCGAACCCTGACCTTCTCTACGGCTCGATCGGTGCCCTCCCGCCCTTGGGTGAGGACGCCATGATCAGCTCGACCATGCACTACTACCGCGAGCTCAACCGCTTCGGGCTGACTAGCGCCATCGACGCTGGCGGCGGCGGGCATACCTTCCCAAAGGACTATGCGAGTACGGGTGCCCTGGCTGCGGCGGGCGATCTGTCCTTGCGCGTCTCCGCCTACCTCTTCCCCCAGAACAAGGGAGCGGAGCTGGCGGAGTTCGAGGCCTGGACGAAAGCCTTCGAAGCCGGGGTCAACGAGGCCGAGGGCCTACGTCACGGCTATGAGGTCGAAGGCGGCGGCGAGTTCCTCGCCTGGTCCGCCGGTGACTATGAGAACTTTCTCGCGGGCCGCCCCGACATCACCACCCGGAAGGGCTGGCGCGAGGACCTCCTAGGGGTGACCCGCCACCTCCTTAAGAACCGCTGGCCCTTGCGCATCCATGCCACCTACGACCCTTCCGTAAACCACATTCTCGGCGTCTTCGAGGAGGCGCACACCCTCGAGGTCGAGGCGGGCCGGGAGGGCTTTGGCGGCGTGCGCTGGGCGATCGACCACGGCGAGACGCTCACGCCGCGGACCATCCAGCGGATCAAGTCCATGGGCGGTGGCATCGCCATGCAGGCCCGCATGGCCTATGCAGGTGAGTACTTCCTCGACCGATACGGAAGGAAAGCCGCGGACAACGCCCCGCCCCTGCGCGATGTCATCGACGCTGGCATCCCGCTTGGTCTCGGCACGGACGGCACCAGGGTCGCAAGCTACAACCCCTGGCCCGCCCTCGCATGGGCCATCACCGGCGAGAGCGTCGGCGGCACCAAGCTCCACGCTGGGCGCCACCGCCTGACCCGCGAGGAAGCCCTTTATCACTACACGGTCGGCTCCGCCTGGTTCAGCCAGGAAGAGCGCTTGAAAGGCCGCCTCGTACGCGGTCAGTACGCGGATCTCGCCGTTCTCAACGTCCCCTATCTCGATGTGGCGGATAGCGACCTCTCCTCCATCGAAGCCGATCTCACCATCACCGGCGGCCAGGTCGTTCACGGACAGAACGGCTTTGAGGATCTGGCCCCCACCCTCGACCCCATCGAACCCGCCTGGTCCCCGGTACGGACCTATGGCGGCTATCAGCGCTAACCTACTGACAAGTTGAAAGGAACTAACATGCGCCTTATTCGACCCCTTCTAGCAGCAACCGCGGCAGGCCTTCTCGCAAGCCTCGCCTCCGGCGTCACCGGCCATGCCGAGGCCCAGCGCAATCGAGGCGCCGAGGCTCGCCCCGACCCGGCGGCGTCGCTCCTGACACCGGCCAACCACACCCTGATCCTGATCGATCACCAGCCGCAAATGGCTTTCGCCACCAACTCGATCGAGACCAGCCTCCTGATCAACAATGTGACCCTGGTCGCCAAATCGGCCGAGCTCTTCGAGGTGCCCACCATCCTCACCACGGTCGCCAGGAGCACCTTCTCCGGCCCGATCTTCCCTCAGCTCCAGGCGGTCTTCCCCGACCAGGAACCCATCGACCGAACCTCGATGAACACCTGGGAAGACGAGCGCGTCACGGACCGCGTCAACGAGATCGGCAAGGACAAGATCGTCATCGCTGCGCTGTGGACGGAGGTTTGCGGGGTCTTTGCCGTCCTCTCCGCCATCGATAACGGCTACGATGTCTACTTCGTCACCGACGCGTCTGGCGGCATGTCCGAACAGATACACAACGATGCCATCACCCGCATGGTCGAGGCGGGCGCCACTCCCATCACCTCCATGCAGTACCTTCTGGAGCTGCAACGCGACTGGGCGAGGGGCGAGACCTATGCCGCGACGAACGAGATCGTCAAAGAGCATGGCGGCGCCTACGGGTTAGGTGTTCTTTATGCGAAGGAGATGTTCAATGCCTCCGAGGGCGGCGAATAGCAGTATAAGGAAGACAGGAGAGAAGCGATCCTGACTCAGCTCCCTCCTGCCTACGTGTGACGATCTGCTGGAACTCTCCACTCTGTTCAGAGCATCCTGTACTCGCGCATTCGCCTATCCCTTGACGAGGGGTAGGCGGATAGTCTGTTCCCAGTGCCCAGCAATATTCTGGGTACATCACCCCCCAAACCTTTCCCAAACTGGAAACCTTAAACGACCGATAAAGGACTATGTCCTGTTGACAAAGTGATTTCGTAGCCGGTTATGCTTGTCATTCACGATCGTTTTGCGGAGGCGATCGTGGTTCCCAGGTTGATGTCAAATGCGGAGCGGCGGTTCTTCGAGCCGTTTGTTGTAGCAGCGGCAGGAAGTCAGGACGACCTCCGAAGGACCACAGGCTGACACTCGATGGCGTGTTCCGGATCGCCAGGACGGATGCTCAGTGGCGGGATCTGCTCGAGCAGTTCGGCAAGTGGTCCACGGTCTACCGGCAGTTCAGGCGCTGAACCCTTGCCGAGGTGCGGAAGGCGATGCTCGAAGCTTTGGCCGAGAGCGGTGCGCAGCCGGACAGCGTACAGATGATTGATAGTACAATCGTCAGAGCCCATGTTTCGGCAGCGGGCGCAGTTCAGCCGCAAAGCGGATGAACGGGACTCAAAGAAAAGGTCTTCGCCGCTCAAAAGATGGCTTTACGTCCAAACCAACGCCTTAGTCTTGCCGCTCGCCGCCGAGGTCACCACCAGGTAGGTCCCAGGCTACCTTGGCTACGACCTTCTCATGGAGACCGATGTGCCCGACCCGAAGTTGCTTCTCGTAGAAAAGGGCTACGACGCCGATCGGATCAGAGACGACCTCGAAGCACGTAAGGCCACACGGATGACTCCGGGGCGGAAAGGTCGAAAGATGCCCATCCCCCTCGACGACTTCATCTACGCCCTCCGCAACCAGATTGAGCGGGGCATAGGCAAACTCAAATGGTTACGTCGCCTCGCCCCCCGCTACGACAAAACCGCCGATAGCTACCTCGGCTTCATCCACCTCGGCAGCCTGCGACTGGGGCATCGCCACTTTGTCAACAGGACCTAGGAGGCCAACGGTCTGCGGCTATCCAACCGCCGAGGTAGCCAGTTACGCTCTGAGCAGTATGGTGGCACCGCCGATGGGCTGTTGGCCATCTCGAGGCGGATTAGGGTGTGAACCAGTCGAAGTTCAGATTAGGAGGTGTCTTCCTCACTGCCTCGATCGCGCTGATCGGGTGCGCGATCTCGTCTTGTTCTGAGTCCAAAAACGGAGGACCCTTAGCCGCCTCCTGCTCCGCCCTTCTCACCCCCCCGGGCGCGATCGAAGTCACATCCTCGCAGATGGCCGACCGATGCCTCAAGGCATTTGCGAAGGCGGGAAGCGCGCAGCAGTCTCAATTTGCTCGCAGATATGTTGAGAGCGGCAATGCCACGCTCGAAGCAGAGAAGCTGACCCGGTTCGAAGCAGCAGCAGAAACCGAGTCTAGGCCGCTGTTTCGCGCCATGGCCTTGCCGAACGACCCTTCCGATCCTGCTTCCTCGAGATATGCCGAACTGCTCGGCCTGCTCGAGGACGGACGTCATCATGACGACCCGCATAAGCAGCTTGTCGCCCTGAGGGGCCTGTTCCGGCTGGCGTATGATGGCGGAGACTTCGAAGCTGCGGCTGAACATGCGCAAAACGAGAGCGCCATTGCCCGGGGCGAAGGAATGCGCCGGGCCGAGGCGGTAGCCCGCATAAGGCTCGGTTCCTCCTATCTGCGCGCAGGCGCGACGGAGCGCGCCGTCGAGACCTATCGCCAGGCCTTGGCGATGCGGCGAGATCTCTCCGATCAAGACCTGAAACGATTATGCGGTCAGACCTCGAGCGCCGTGAGCAACGCTGCCAGAATGGATGAGGAGGCACTGAACTCGCTCATCCGCGCCGCGGAGGAGAGCGGCGAGGCCGCTTTCGAAATCTGCCTTCGATATGGGGCGGTGGTCCGCTCGAATGTCCGAGGCGATATCGAGAAAGCGCGGGAGATGGCAGAAGCCATCCTCGAAGACCTGCGCGCGCCCGAGCTGGCCCGTCTTGCGGTCATCGAGCCGCAACTCCGCTTCCAGATCTCGGCGACCTACTATCGCGGCGGCGACCTCCCGCGTGCGGTGCGGGGATACCAGGAGGTCATCGACCAGAACCAAGGCGACATCCTGCTTCAGGTCCGTGCACTCAACAGCCTGGCGGCCATTCTCGGCGATATGGGCGAGTACGAAACCGCGATCGGAATGGTCGAGCGCGCGATCGACCTGTCCGAGGACATGGAGCTTCCCAACGAGCAGTGGCGCGCGACGCTGCTTACCAATATCGGCTGGGCGCGCGGAATGCAGGGGCGGCACGAGGATGCACTACGCCATTTCGATGATGCCGAACGCTATGTATCGGATGATCCGTCGGCAACGGTGCGCGGGTTCATGCACTATGCACGTGCCCGTTCGTTGGAGGGGCTAGGGCGCAGCGAGGAAGCGATCACCGAAGCCCAAAGGGCAGTCCCCGTCATTCTTTTGAAGCGCAATCCGCTGGAAGCCGCGGCGGTACTGATCTGGCTGTCGGAGCAACACTTGGAAGCCGGAGATACCGCTCTGGCCGAGCAAGCGTTGGCTGAGGCAACGGCTATCACTGAACGCGACGACGTCGACCGGGACTCGCTCGACAGGGACACTCGCTTCAACCTCTGGGAGCTGCGATACCATACCAACATGGCGAGGCTTATGCGCAGGATGGGCCGAGCCGAGGATGGGATCGACAATGCAAACCGCGCACTCGCGTTGAGCGAGGCCAGGTTCGAGCGTGAGAGCCTGCAGGCGACCTCCACCGCGCAGCTTCGCTTCGAGATATCCGATCGCGAACGGGCGCTGGAGCTGTTGCGCAGCGAGGCGGAAGTGCGCGAACTGAGGCTGCAACGGACGCAAACCTGGACCGCCGCCGGCTTCGCCCTGTTCACGCTAGCCGTGTTGGCTGCGTTCTTCGCCTATATCGCCTTCCGCAACCAGCGCCGCCTCGCGGCGGCGCAGACGACCTTCCTCCGGGAGACCCAGCATCGCGCCGGAAACAACCTCCACCTGATCTGCAGTCTCCTGAACCTCGGAGCGCGTCAACCGAGCGCTCACAGCGACGCGGTATCGCTGGCGAATTCGACGGCCGATCGAGCCCGAACGATGGCGCTCATCCATCACCATCTCTACCGCGAGGGTCAGGAGCGTCGAGCCGACCCGAAGACCTTCTTCGACCAGTTGGCGGAGATGTTGGAGGCCAGCCTGGGACGCGACGAGGTGAAGCTGGTGACGGATGTGGAGAACGTGCCGATGGACGCTGACGAGTTCACACCGATCGGTCTCATCGCCTGCGAACTCATCACCAACGCATATAAGCACGCGTTTGGTCCCGAAGGTGGAGAGATCCGGGTATCGGTTTCGACGGCAAGTGGCTCGCGCGTTCTCGAGATCGCCGACGACGGTCGGGGGTTCGACAGCACAAGTACTCCCAACCCGTCCGGCGATACATTCCACGGGCTCCAGCTACTCGAAGACCTCGCGCATCAAGTTTCGGGCCGATTGAGCAGACCACTGAGCAAGGAAGGGACGGTATGGCGCGTCACATTCTAGCCGGGACCGGACCGCCAGTACTCCCCTCAACCGGCGAACGGCGTCAGTGGGCACGGTCTCTATGCGGGCGTCGCAGTGACACACCAGCCGTGCTGCCAGGACGGTCCTGCGTTCCGGCGAAAGCGCTCAGCCTTGCGACGTGTCAGTGGAACGAGATGCTTCTTAGCGTTGGCAGCGCAACGAGGTCTGAGGCGCTGTAGGCCGCGTGCGAACAGACCTCCCTTCACAGAACGGGGCCTGTTCTACGCGCGGTTCTGTAGGCCTTTGTAGGCGGGGTACCAACATCGCCTTTCCGCCCCATAATTTCAGAGGAGAGTCTCCATCGTCCGCTATTTAGAAAAAGCAGCAGATGCATGAGATCTCAACACTGATTGTTCGGTGATGATCGGCGCTGAGGCGCGATTACGGACACAGCTTTCGGCAAGAGTTTGGAACTCGTGTCATCGTTCCGAGTCAGCGATAGTCCCTCCCTCAGGCTGCCGGGGGCGCGAACGGACCGGTCAACATGCCCATCGTCACATCGATGTCCGTTCCGTGGATAGAGGATGGAGCGTTGGGCGACGCCAGGTACATCACGACGTCAGCCATTTCCTCGGAAGTATTGGTTCTGTGCTGAACATTGGGGGCTGGATTCTCGTCAGGGTCGCGGCCTTGAGCTTCGATCGAAGCGCGTCTCATGGGTGTGTCGACGCCGCCCGGCGATATCAAAACGATCCGGAGGCCATCCTTTCCGTAGTCGAGCGCCGCTCCCCGTGTCAGCCCGAGGACACCGTGCTTGGAGACCGAGTAAGGCCCGATGCCGGGGAAAACGCCATGGGCGGAGACCGATGCATTGTTGATGATCACACCCTTCAGCCCGTACCGGCCCCACGCCTCATTTCCGAGCATCACAGGGATCTCTTCTTTCATCGACGAGAACATGCCGCGGGTGTTGGTTGACCAGACGTCGTCGAAGCCCTGGAGGTCAACATCCGCAAGCGGAGCGTTGCCCGTGAGGGAACCTCTGCCGAAAACGACACCGGCAATGTTGAAGGCGATATGGATAGTTTCCGATCCTGCACTTACTTCACAGAAGGCATTTTCGATCGACTGGCTATCGGTGACGTCGAGAGCGAGAGGAAGAGCCGATCTACCTAGCTTCTCGGCGGCCGCTTCTGCCTTCGCCGGATCACGTGCCGTGACCCAGACAGACCATTCCCGTTCGATGAGCTGACGGGCGACTTCGAAACCGATGCCTCGATTGGCGCCAGTGACGAGGGCTAGACGCCCGGTCATTCCTCGCCTCTGAAAGAGCCGCGATCGCCATCCAGGCCGAACGCGTAGGCGAACGCTGCTGGGTCGTAGTACTCGCGGAAGAGAGCGATCTTCCCGTCCTCCACGTGAAAGAGGCCGCCATAGGTCTGCCTATAGGTCCTTCCCGTCGGGACGATATCGGCGTTACCGCGCCACTCGGCGAAGACGACCTCGGGATCGAGCGTGTCGTAGAAGACGAGATGGCTCGTAAAGTCCGCATTTCGCGCGTTCTCCGGCCACCCAGCATAATGAGCCATGAGCCCTTCACGGCCCGACACCCGCTTTGGAAAGCCCTCTGGAGAGAAGGGCATATGCTGGACCGCGTCCTCCGCCCAGACGCCGTTGACCTTCTCCATGTCCTTCTCTTCGAGGCCCGATAGGAACGTTCGAACAGCATCTCTCGTCTGCTGACGAACGATGATGGCGGGAGGGTTCGCTGCAGCCGCTTCCATAGCCGGACCGAAAATCTCTCTACTGCCGGTCTCTTCTTCGAGGACGAAGGTCATGGAAGTGATGAGCCAGTTGCCGTCATCATTTTCGAACTCGTAGGCGTAGCGGCCTTCGACCTGCCAGAACTGCTCGCCAAGCCAGTGGCTGGCAACGACATCCGCAGTGGCGGACCCCTGCTTACCGCGAACCTTCGCTTCCACAGCACTGAGCTCATGGCGTGTACGGTCGAAACCGGGAAGCGTCGCCGCCCATTCAGTCATCAAGCCGCGAGGACTCTTCAGTTCGGCGGTCTGGCCACTCAAAGACGAGTAATCGACCCTGACCTCCGGAGCATAGAGTGCTTCGAGATCCATGAAGTTGCCCCGGTCGGCGAGAGTACCGACACTTTCGACGATGGTCTCGATAGCGGCGACATCAGCGTCTTGGGCTGAAGCGTTCGGTGTTAGGACGGTAGTGACGAAAGACATGGCGGCGGCTCCGATAAGGCGGGACATGAACAGCTCCTCTTCAAATATCTTAGTGGCGTTCGAACCAGGCGACCGTCTCCGCGGTCCCGCGGGCAATGGCGTCGGCCTGGTCGTAATAGGCGAGGTGCGGAGTGTCGTCCCAGACCAGCCGCTTCGGTGTCCCCTCCGGGATCGCGTCGAAATGGCGTTTGGCGGCGTCCGGAAGGAAGCACTGATCGCCGTGGATCATCAGCCATGGTTTTCCGATGGTCTGCGCTGCGCTGATCGACTCGTATTCGAGCAAGTCCTTGTCACTCATCACGGCGTAGCGGTTCTCCCATTCTCCGCGATCCGCCCATGGTTGATACCACTCCCAGACAAAGTCGCCGGGCATACCGACCTCCATATCGGTTTGATCAACAGCCTTGACGTAATCGACCTCGCCAGTATCCCGGTATTTGTGAAAGGCCTCGACGCCTCGCGCGAGCCGCGCTTCGTAGCCCTCTTCGGTCAGCCACGCGAGATCGCCCTCTTTGTCACGGTACTGACTGGTAATGGTGGTTAGCGACCGTGCCGCCGGGTGCTCCGCCGCGGCTCGCAGCGCCTCTGAGCCACCTTGGCAGATGCCGAGAACATGCACGCGATCGGCATTGACATCGTCTCGGTTCGCCAAGAACGAGACGGCCTCTTTCAAATCCTCGACCTTATGGACAGGATTTTCCCAAGCCCGTGGCTCGCCGCCGCTGTCACCGCGGTAGCGGGGGTCAAACGCGAGAGCCCTGAACCCGTTCTCCGCCAGCGTTTGGGCATAGCGGCTGGGAGCCTGGTTACGCTCGAAGGTCATCGGACCGATGATCGCGACGGCCGGAAGCTTGGAAGTCTCCCCGGCCGGCGAAACAAGGTCGCCGACGAAGCTTAGGCCCCCGCTCTCGAACGTGACCCGGCTGGTCTCAATGGCTGACATGGTGGTACTCCTTTGTTTAATTACAAAAGATCGAGCTAGGACTTTGTTTATCCGCTATCGCAGGGTGGCTTCGAAGTGTGCCGACACCCGGTCCGCAGCTTTCCCTACCGGCTCGTCTTCGTGGTAGAAGCCGAACTGCGTCACGTCTTCGAGCCAGAGCTCCTCTTTCGGACCGCGAAGACCAGCGAAGAATCTGTGCGCTCCGTTCGGAACAGCGGCGGCCTCGGAGTGGACGATGCTGACCGGCATGTCCCCGAGATTGGCCGAGAGCGAAACGGCGTCGTAGGTCAGCCACGGCTCCCATGAAGCTAGGTTGAACTCATTCACCCACTCAGGAATCTGCCCAACCTCCGCTTGCGTGTAGTAAGGCGCCTGGAACATGATGGCGCTTTCGTCCGTGCTGCTGGCAGCTAGGGCCATTTGTTCTTCACCGGTCCGTTCGTAGCCGCGCTCGGCGTCGCGGCCTGTTTTGATCAGAGAGCGGACACTTTCCTCTCCACCATAGACCTGGTTGACGAGTGCTGCGTCATGGAGCCAGGGCGCGACGAGTGCGAGGCTGCGTATCTCCGGCGCACGAGCTGCCGCATCCACCATGTATCCAGAGGACGCACAGATCCCTAGACCTCCAAGCCGTTCGCTATCGATTTCGGGCTGCGTTGCGAGGAAACTGGCAGCAGCGACGATGTCTTGAGTCTTGCGCTCGGGGTCTTCGAGCTGGCGCGGCGTGCCCTCGGACTGGCCCCAGCCGCGGAAGTCGAACGCCAGCGCGGCGTAGCCCCGGTCGGCGAGTTCCGAAGCGTAGCGCGCCGGCATCTGCTCTTTCACCGTGGTCCAGGCGCCGGTGACGATGACGGCGGGCAGCTTGTCACCTTCCCGGTAGTCATCGGGCAGGTAGAGGTCGCCGACCAGTCGGTCGCCGTTCGAGGTGAAGACGACACGTTTCGACATGCCCGCCTCGGCAGTACCGAGAGCGAGGGCTGCTGTAGAGGCGGCGAGAGCTGCAATGGTCTTGGTCATGATCGGTCTCCTCAAGTTCTGTGAGGAGACCGTGCCATCAAAGCTGAAGCGATGTTGGGACGGTCCGCCCTAGTTTTGGGACGATCCTGCCGCTCCTCATTCTGTGATCCGTTGCCGATAGGCTTTGGGCGTTATCCCGACGACCTTCTTGAACACTCGGCCTAGATGCGACTGATCGCTGAACCCGCAGGCCAGTGCGATGTCGATCATCGGCGTGTCTGGCTCAGCGAGCATCTCCTGCGCCCGCTCGACGCGGTACCGGCTCAGAAACTGGTGGGGCGTCTCGCCTAGGGTCGCCTTGAAAGCTCTGGCGAAGGTGGAGGGACCCATGCCCGCCGCATCGGCCAAGTCTTCGACAGCCACCGACCCCGAATGGTTTTCGGCGATGAAGTCGAGAACCCGCTTGTAGCGTTGAGCCCCCAACTCGGCCGACGGCGCATGCACCTCGCCGCGTTGGTCGCCGTAGCCGTCCAGCAGCTTGACGACGAAAACCCGTGCCAGCGCTTCATAGAGAACGCCGCGCGTCGTCTCATCGGCCAGAAGGGCTTCATGAAGCTGGCGGGCTGCGTTGCAGAGATCCGGGTCATGCCGCTGCGGCTCGTTCCTAAGCTGACGATCCGACAAGACAAAACCGAGCTCCCGCTTCGCGAAGCGGGCAAGGGGGCTGGGTTCGATGGTCACTACGATCACTTGAGAGGTCGCATGCCACCGCCAGCCGCTTGCAAGACCTGCCGGTGTGACGACCACCTCATGCTGGTTGTAGATGAAATCGCGGTGCTCGCCCCCACGCCAGTTCTCAACCCGATGTGGATCAGGCTTCAGATTGATCAGAATATGGTGCTGCGCGAACGCCTCCGTCGTCATGCTCGCCGCAGGTGCCTCGAAATACTCCAACTGCACAAGCTCTGCCGCTCGCGGGTGCAACTTATCCTCGCTCCTCATCAGAGGCGGGCTGGGATAAACGTCCTGATAGCGGTTCACTTGCTCGCCTCCCTTCGAGAACACGAACTTTCCAGCAAGGCTAGAACAGGTTTTGGAGCCTGGCGTTCATGTGCTCACAGGACCAGCAAAATCATGTTCTACATCATCCGCGAGCGAGCTTAGCGCGAAGGCGCTATTGTGTTGAAAAAGTCGGGGTTTTGACGACCTATCGGCCGCTGATCTGGTACCAGCGAGGAGATCTGAACTTTNACAGGACCAGCAAAATCATGTTCTACATCATCCGCGAGCGAGCTTAGCGCGAAGGCGCTATTGTGTTGAAAAAGTCGGGGTTTTGACGACCTATCGGCCGCTGATCTGGTACCAGCGAGGAGATCTGAACTTTCGGCCCCGCCTCAGTGAGCGGGGCTTGGTGTCACCGGCCTCAACTTGGCGAGCTTTCTGAGGTTCTGAGCGAGGGCTGTGAGTGTGAACTCGTCTCTGGCGCCGGTTGGTCCACGCAGTCTGAGCTGCCTCAGCTTCAGAAC
>NZ_JANIBC010000023.1 GCF_024505085.1 Parvularcula maris | reverse complement strand
GAAATCAGTAGATTTCGACCTCTCCCGTGAACGGGAGAGGTAAGACCCCCAAGTTCCTAGAACCGCTTCCTCAGCTCGATCTCGAAGGTCCGCCCGAGGGGATCCGTGAGGTCCTCCTGGAAGCGCAAGGGGACCTGGCCGTCAGGTGTCTCGGCCGTTGGGCGGCTGTCGAAGAGGTTGTCGATGCCCACCGCGATGCGCGTGTTGTCGAGGAAGGGGAAGGCGGCCATCAGGCTCTGGTTGTAGCCGAGGTCGTAGGAGAGGCGCACATCCGTATCGGTGATCGAGGCGAAGTCGAGATCGTCGCCGCCGGTGAGGGCGCCGCTGACCTCGGTGCCGCTCTGCCATCGTCCCTGGACGAACATGCCGAGCCCCTTGTTCCACCGCCTGAAGGAGATAGCGACCTCGTGCTGGGGCGTACCCCCGTTCTGGCCGAGGGCCGAGCCGTTCAGAAGGTCGAGCTTGGGCAGGCCGTCGGCGATCAACACCTCGTCCTCAATGGTGAGGTTGTGGGTGATGGTCACCCCCATGCCGCCGGGCCTGCCCCCGCCTAGGACACGGCCTCGTGGTCTTCCGCCTCCGGGCCTGCCGCGCTGACCGGAATCGTTTGAACCCTGACCCGTTGGCCGCTGCGGGGTGGGGCCTTGTGAGGTGGTCTGAGGCGTTGCCGCAATCGGTGCTCCTTGCGCGGCAGGTCTTTCGGTCTGAGGCGGCGCTGCACGCTCGGCGGCCGGGGAAGGGGGGCGGCCCGAAGGTCTGCCCCCGCCGCGGCGCCCGCCGCCTAGGCGTTTGGACCAGGAGAACCGTGTCTGAAGCTGCTTGCGGCTGACCTCTTCGATATTGATCGGTCTGCGATCGATGCTGAGGAGGTTGCCGTCCGCGTCGCGGGTGAACCGCTCGGGGAACGCCGCCTCGATCTCCGCCGTCAGCGCGGGAAAGCTCTGCGCCTCGTTCTTCAGAAGGGACTGGGTGTAGTCGAAGTTCACCGTGAACTGACGCTCTTCAAACGGTTTGATCTGCAGCCCGATCTTCGAAACCCGGCGCGAATCGTCGGTGAGGTCGGCATTGCCGCCGGTAACGACGTCGACCAGTACTGTCTGTCCCGTGACGAAGTCGAAGACGCGGGCATTGGGGGTGACGAGGACCGGCGCGCCGAGCTCCTCGATCCCCGGCGCACCTTCTTCGGCTGTGAAGGAGGCGAGGAAGCGGAGCTTGTCCGTAGGCCTCCAGTTGAAGCCGCCGCCCCAGTCCACGAGCGTGCCGAAATCCGAAAGATCACGCAGGTTGATATTGCCGTTGACCGAGAGCTGGCCGCGCCAGTCCTCCGCGTCGAAGACCGGAACGTCGATACTGGTCTGGGCACTGAAGGTGTCGCGGCTGAGCTCGGTCTCGGTGACCGCACCGGCCCGTTCAGAGCTGGTATCGAGATGACGGGTGAAGGCTCCCGCCTGGGCAGATACAGTCACGTCCCCCGCCGGAAGCTCGAAGGTCTTGGCGTTGAGAATGAACTCGGCGCTGGCGGTGAGGTTCTCGTTTCGTGTCTCGAGCGTTTGGATCGCCACGTCGCCGCCGATGACAGCGAAGGGGTCAGCGCCGCCGTCGATGGCGGCCTGCAGCGCCGAGGTATCGGGTCCGAGCTCGCTTTTGACCTCGGTGACCTGGTTCTCGACATTCGCGGCGAAGGTCCAGTTGGTCCGGCCCAGACCGCTCACCACAGTCAGCCCTCCGGTGATCCGGTCGCGGTCCGTCTCCCGCAGAAGCGCTCGGTCGGACGGCGCTTGGGTGAAGAGCGTGACGCCATCGGCAAAGGGAACGAACGGGCTCGAGGCGGGGAGGTTCAGGGCAGCCGTGCCGCGCCCACTGAGCCCGTCGCTCTCGAAATGCTCGCCCTCGGCGGAGACCGTCATCACGCTGTCGGCGAAGAACTGCTGCGAGCGGGAGAGGCCTAGGGAGAAGGTCTCGCTTTCCGGGATCAGGGTTCTGAACGCCTGGTCGTTCTGCAGCGTGCGTTCGCCGGGTACGAAGTCACCGAAGCCGTTGCCGCTCAGCGCTGCGACGGTCACCTCCGGGTCCGCTCCGATCAGCGACCCGACCGGCGCACCGAAAACATCCGCACCCAGATTACCAGGGGAGGCGAAGGGCAGAAGCGGCTCGTCGGGGACGATGTCACGCTCCTCCTCCAGAAGGGGCGAGCGGCCTTCGTAGCGGAAGTCGATGGAGAAGCGCTTGTCGCCATCGACGGTAAGACGCTGGAAGCTGCCTTCGGTCTCTGCCGTGCCGCCGCTCTCGGGCAACTCCGCCTCGCCCTCGGCCGCCTTCACGGTGACGTTGGGCTTGAGGATGAAGTTGATGATGCGCTGGTCGGCGCTGAAGCCGTAGGAGAGAGCGGCCTCTTCCGGCAGCACCTCGACCCTCGCGAGCGCCTCAGGCGGGTAGCGCCCGATCTCGCGAAAGCCTGAGATGCGGCGCCCGTTGAGAAGCACGAGCGGCCGCCCTCCGCCGCCGCGCCTTCCGCGGTTGGAGGAGGTCTCGGGGGCCAGGGCCTCCAGAAGCTCGGCTAAGGAGGAGGCGCCGTAGGCCTCGATCTCGTCCTCGCCGAGGGTGAGCTCGGGCTCCACCGTGCCGAGGGTCACGCCGCGGCGGCGCTGGCCCTGGACGATGATGACGTCCCCATCGGTCTGCTGACGCGGCTCGGCGAGATCGTCTTCGTTCGCGTCCTGGGAGACCTGAAGCGGCTGCGCTGCCGCATGGCTCATCACCAGGATCAGCCCGAGGGCCGTCGCGCCGAGTAGCTTGTCCATTTCATGTCCCCGAGCGGCCTTCAGGCCTTTTGGTGGAACCTAAACGAACCGGCAGGTTAGGCGAGCGAAAGCTTGTCGCGAATTGTCGCGCTTTCGCCCCCTCCGCCCTCCGGGCACCTCCCCCACTTCGTAGGGGAGGGAAACAGAACCAGCGTTGGCTCTTTATCTCGCTCCCCCACTGGTGGGGGAGCTGCCGGCAGGCTGAGGGGGAGGCGGCAGCTTACGCAATCGTCCCCAGACCGCCGCCTAGGGCCAGGGTCTGCCCTGTCACGTAGTTCGAGGCGTTCGAGCCGAGATAGAGGGCGGTGGCGTAGAGGTCCTCGGACTGCCCCAGGCGCTTGAGCGGCACCATGCCTGCGATGTTGTCCTCACCGGCCATGGCGATGGTGCCGGCCATCATCTTGGTGGCGAAGGGGCCGGGGGCGATGGCGTTGACCGTGATGTTCCGCCCCGCGAGCTGCAGCGCAAGGTGCTCGGTCAGGTGGATGAGCGCTGATTTCGAAGCGCCGTAGGAGTAGGTCTCCATCCGGCCCGCCCGCATCCCCTCGACGGAGGCAATGTTGATGATCTTGGCGGGCTGCTCCTTCGTCGCGGCGGCTTTCAGGAGCGGCAGCATCTGCTGGACGAGGAAGAACGGCCCCTTGAGGTTCACGTTCATGATCTTGTCCCAGCCGTCCTCGGGGAAGTCCTCCAGTGTCGCGCCCCAGGTCGCGCCCGCATTGTTGACGAGGATGTCCACCTTGTCCGTTTTGGAGGACACGAACTCGGTCAGGGCCTTGGCTCCCTCCACCGTGCCGAGATCGGCGGCCAAACCGTAGGCCTCGCCGTGCTTGGAGAGCTCCTCGACGGCGGCGTCCACCGCCTGTTCCTTGCGGGAGGAGACGATCACCCTTGCCCCGTTGGCTGCGAACGCGGTGGCCATGTCGAGGCCGATGCCCCGGCTGCCCCCGGTGATGACGGCGGTGCGTCCCTTGACGGCGAAGAGTTCGGCTGGGTTGGTCATGGGGCCTCCTGGAGTTTCGTTGTCATTGTCTCGCGGCGCTTGTGGGGGCAGGGTGGGGGCATGGACAAGACCCTTCTGCCGCTGAGCATCCTTCTCCTGGCGAGCTGCGCCTGCACCCCCGCCCCTGAGGAGGAGGAGCCCCCCGCAGAGCTGGCCGAGGAGGAGCCCGGCAACCTTATCGGGCCGCCGGTGACAGGTGATTGCGGCGCGGAAGGCTATCAGGGCTTTGTCGGCTCACCGCTCGCGGCGGTCACCTACCCCTCGGACCTTAAGCCGCGGATCATCGAGCCTGGGCAGGCCTACACGATGGAGTACGACCCCGAGCGGATGAACATCCAGGTGGACGAGGAGGGGACGATCACGCGGGTCTATTGCGGGTAGTCTCTTGAGAAGGTCATAAAGCCATCGTCATCCCGGCCGACTGAAAGGAGAGCCGGGATCCAAGGAACGTCCCGTCGGAACAATCATTACCGATCGGACCATGGGTCCCGGATAAGCCTTCGTCTTTCCGGGATGACAGTCTACTCTTCCCAACCCTCCGGCACCAGCTCCTGCCCCGCAGCCCGCTTCGCGGCGATCTCCTCAGCAGCCAGCCTCAGGCGCAGGGTCCGCTCGGGCACCACAGGGTGGGTCACCTGCAGCCAGGAGCTCCGTGGGCTGACATTGGCGAAGAGCTGGAAGACCTCCGGCACCCGGTCCGTGGGCCGCCCAGCCCTGGCCAGCATGTAGAGGCCGAGATAGTCCGCCTCCCGCTCGAAATCCGTGGAGCCCACCGTGCGGGCGATGCCCTTGGTGGCGAGGGTCGAGAAGGGCGGCGCCTTGGCGCCGAACCTTCTGGCTAGCGGATAGGCGACGAAGTCCGCAGCCGTGGAGGCGACGATAAGGGGCGGCGCCCAGGCCAGCGCGCCGGTGACGGCGGCGTTGCGGAGCCCCTTATGCGGGTGGCGCCCGGCCACATGGGCGATCTCGTGCCCGATGACGAAGGCCAGCGCGTCGTCGTTCTCCTCCAGCGCCCGGACGAGCCCGGCATAGATGGTGATGGTTTTGAAAGTCGCCCTTGCGTTGATCTCGTTGGCGCCGGAGCTGACCACCTCAATGTCGCAGGCCAGGGCGGGGACCACGGCGAGTTGACGCTCCGCGCCGTCCTGCTCGACGGTGAAGAGGATGCCGTCTTCCTCGTCGTCCTCGTAGCGCTTCAGAGCATCGGCGTACTGAGCACCGAAATCGGCGGCGGTGGCGATATCCTCCTCGGCGTTCCCGATACGGAGCACCTTCGTGAGAGGAGTGAGGCCAGCCTCGGCGGCAGGGCTGCCGGGCGCGACGGAGAGGATGAAGGGCTCGTCCGAGAAGCCCAGCGCCTCGACCTGGCTCTTGCGGAGGCCCCTCGCGGCGCTCGCCACCACATCGACGTCGCCGAGGCGCACCCCGATGCGGGGCGCCGTCTTCTCGCAGAGCTCGGTATTCGCGGTCAGAAGCGGCCAGGCGAGGCGCCGCACGCGCTCGTCGCGGGCCAAGGCCTCCTCCACCGCGGCGCGCTGAACGGTCAACCGCTCATCGTCCAGGGCGGCCCGCTCCACCGAAGGCAGCTCGGAGTGAACCGAGGCGCAGGCCCCAGCCAGGAGGCAAAAAGCGAGCGTCAGGCGTCTCATCTGCAGTTTCTTCCCCGTGAGTCTGCAACCTACCCTAGCTTGCTGGCGAACCATCACAAGCGGGCGCGCACCGCTCAAGGAGGAGACGAACATGCAGCTTCACCCCGAACAAGAGCGCCTGTGCGACGAGAACAAAGACGACTTCAGCGCCCTCTCGGCGGTGTTCGTGAACACCTCCCTCAAACCGAAAGCCGAGGACAGCCATACGCGGCTGCTGCTCGAGGTCTCCTCCGCCATCATGCAGAAGGCAGGCGCAAAGACCGAGCACCTGCACCTTCTCGAACACCACGTCCCGCCGGGCATCTACCCGGATATGCGCGAGCACGGTTTCGACCGCGACGACTGGCCGAAGCTTTGGGAGAAGATCGAGGCTGCCGACATCCTGGTGGTCGGCACACCGCTCTGGCTGGGCGAGGAGAGCTCGGTCTGCAGGGTCCTGATCGAGCGGCTCTACGGCATGTCGGGCGAGCTGAATGAGAAGGGCCAGTCGATCTTCTACGGCAAGGTCGGCGGCTGCGTCATCACCGGCAATGAGGACGGCATTAAGCACGCGGCGATGACCATCGGCTACGCGCTCTCCCACTTAGGCTACACCATCCCGCCCCAGGCCGATTGCGGCTGGATCGGCGAAGCGGGGCCGGGACCTTCTTATGGCGATGAGGAAGAGGGCGGCGGCCGGGTCGGCTTCGAGAACGACTTCACTCAGCGCAACACCACGATCATGAGCTGGAACCTGCTTCACTTGGCCAAGATGCTGAAGGAGGCGGGCGGCTACTCGAGCCACGGCAACGACCGACGGGCATGGAAGGCGGGCTGCCGCTTCGGTTATGCGAACCCGGATTATCGGGCTTGATCTTGGCTTACCTCTCCCGCTTCGCGGGAGAGGTCGAAATCTATTTGATTTCGGGTGAAGGGATCGGCGCAGCCGTACTGCTGTGTAGACTATGCAGCGCGGTGCTCAGAACACCCTCACCCCCGGCCCCTCTCCCGCAGGCGGGAGAGGGGAGCAACAGGGCACCCCTTCACTGGACAGAAACCCGAAGCGGGGCCAAAGGGGCGCTCGACACTTCCCGGAGCCCGTCATGATCAACCTTCTCAAGCGCATCTTCACCTGGTGGCACCAGTCGACCATCGGGACAGGGCTGACGCTGTGGCAGAAGAAGGCGCGGCTCGTGGGAGAGGACCACCAGGGCAACCGCTACTATGAAGAAGGCGGCGCCAAGGGCACCTTCCCCGAGGGAGGCCGCCGCCGCTGGGTGGTCTATCACGGCGTGGCCGAGGGCTCGCGCATCCCCCCCGAATGGCACGGCTGGCTGCACCACACCTGGGACGAGCCGCCCACCGTCTCCCCCGTTCCGGTGAAGAAGTTCGAGAAGCCGCACCTGCCGAACCTCTCCGGCACGCCGCTCGCCTATCGGCCCCACGGCTCGATCTCGGTGGCGGGTGAGCCTGCGCCGGAGAAGAAGGACTACGAGGCCTGGTCGCCCGAGGGTTGAGTTTATTTCTGGCGCCGTCGCCCCCTCCGCCCTTCGGGCACCCCCCCCCGCCACTGCCGTGGCCTTCTTCGCCTAGAAAAAGATCCCCCGGACCTTTTCTTTCGCCTACGGCGAACCGGCTACGAAGTGGGGGAGGGAAGCAGAACCAGCGCCGCTCTCTTGATCGCTCCACCACGAGTGGGGGACCTGCCGGCAGGCTGAGGGGGGCACTGCTCCCACTGCCAACCCTGAACGAATTTTACCCAACCGCGCTCACGGATGTGCTAGGACAACCCTCAGGGCCAGAAAGCTAATCGGGTAGGGACCATGCTCACCGCCGCCACCTTCATCAGCCTCGCCGCGCTGGCGCAGGCGATCCAAGACGACGAGCCTGAGAACCTTCTCGGCTGGACGGTGGAGCCGCCCGCGCCCGTCGAGGGGCAGGAGACCGAGCTCGACCGGCTGTCCCGCTCCCCCTCCGGCAGCGGGTTCCTGTCCGAGATCTACGGCTCGGCCGGGGACGACGACCGTGTGCCGGTCTCCGTCACCCTGCGCGCCCTCGACAAGATCACGGCTCAGTTCCGCGACCTCGAAGTGCCGATCGGCCAGCCTCAGACCTTCGGCACGCTGACCCTTCTGCCGCGCACCTGCTCGACTAGGCCGCCGGAGGAGTTTCCCGAGACCACCGTGTTCCTCGAGGTTTTTGCCGGTGAGGCCGATGTCGCCGGTCAAAGAGCCCGCGACGCGGAAGCCGCCGAGGAGCTCGAACCGGTCCGCGTGGAGGGGGAGGAGCTTCCCCCCGCTCCCCTCGGCCCGAGCATCGATGAGGAGATCTTCGGCGCCTCGATCTTCCGAGGCTGGATGTTCGCGAGCTCTCCCTCCCTCAACGGGATGCAGCACCCGACCTACGATGTCTGGGTGATCGACTGCAGGATGGAAGACCCGGCGATCTGACCGCCGAAGGCCTCGAGGCTGGCATGGTGGTTGAGCGCCTCGCTCAACATCAGGGCGTAGCGTGAGGCGGTGACCTCCACGCAGCCGAACCGCTTGAGGTGAGCGTTCTGGAACTGAGTGTCGAGGAGGCGGTAGCCAGCCATCTTCATGCGCCCGACGAGATGGCAGAGCGCAACCTTGCTGGCATCGGTCCTGCGGCTGAACATACTCTCCCCGAAGAATGCCGAGCCGATGGAGACGCCGTAAAGGCCGCCGACCAGTTCCTCCCCGTCCCAGGCCTCGACCGAGTGGGCGAAGCCGCGCTCGTGCAGATCGGTATAGGCTGCGATGATCTCGTCATTGATCCAGGTATCGGGCCGTTCCGGTCCGCCGCCGGAGCAGGCGCGCATGACCTCGGCGAAGCGCTGGTCGAGGGTGATTCGGAAGGGCTCCTGCCGCACCGTCTTGGCCAGCGACCGGGGCACGTGGAACCCGTCGAGCGGGAAGACCCCCCGCATATCGGGCTTAATCCAGACGATATCAGGCCGGTTCCGGCTCTCCCCCATCGGAAAGTAGCCAAGACGGTAAGCCTCCAGCAACAACTCCCATGACAGTTTCACGGCGTTGCCTGCATGAAGGGCCGGGGGCTATCCTTGGGTGCCGGGCAGACCGGGAGCCATGCCATGTCGATCCTCATCACCTCCAGCTTCGAGTGCGGCAACATCCGCGTCGTGGATGCGTCCGATCCATCAGATATTCGGCTGGAGATCGAGAGCGATACAAAAGCCGATTACTTTCAGTGGTTCTACTTCCGGGTCGAAGCGCCGGAAGGCAGCCGGGTGATGACCATCGAGAACGCTGGTGCGGCCTCCTACCAGCGGGGATGGGAGGACTACAACGCTTGTGCCTCCTACGATCTGGAGAACTGGTTCCGGGTGCCGAGCCGCTACCAGGACGGCAAGCTGATCATCGAGCATGAGGCGAAGGGTCCTGTCTGCGCCTACGCGTATTTCGCGCCCTACACCGCCTATGATGCCATGCGCTTCACCGCGAAGATCGGCACTGCGCCGGAGACCGAGTGGGTGCCCCTCGGCAAGTCCCTGGACGGCAGGCCCATCGAGGCGGTGCGCTTCGGTGATGCGTCGGATGCCAAGAAGACCATCTGGGTCATCGCCCGCCAGCATCCCGGCGAGAGCATGGGCTCCTGGTTCGCCGAAGGCTTCTGCGAGGCGCTGCTCGATCCCGACAACAACATGGCCCAGAGCCTCCTTCGCGAGGCCAGCGTCTATGTCGTGCCGATGATGAACCCCGACGGCGTGGCGCGCGGGCACCTGCGCACCAACGCGGCGGGCACCGACCTCAACCGCGCCTGGGCCGAGCCCTCGATGGAGGCGAGCCCCGAAGTGGCGCTGGTACTCGGCAAGATGGACGAGACCGGCTGCGACCTCTTCCTCGACGCCCATGGCGACGAGATCATCGCTAACAACTTCATCGCCGGGTCGGAGGGCATACCTTCCTGGTCGCCCAGGCTGGCCGAGCTTCTCTCGACCTTCAAGAATCAGCTCATCCAGGCGACCCCGGACTTTCAGGACAAGGAAGGCTACCCCATCGACCCGGCGGGCAAGGCCAACATGGCCATCGCCTGCAACGCCGTGGCGGAGCGCTTCGACTGCCTCGCCATGACGCTGGAGATGCCGTTCAAGGACGCACGCACCAACGCGGTGCCGTCCGAGGGCTGGTCGCCGAGACGCTGCAAGGAGCTGTCCCGCAACGTCATCGAGAGCATGAGCCGCATCGCCGGACGGCTCAGGTAGCGCGGCCAGCACTCAGCCGACCGCGCTCGGGACTATCCTGAACTAGGCTTTCTGCCGCCTGCGGCGCATGGCCGTGAAGCCGGCAAGGCCCGCGGCGAACAGCGGAAGCGCGGCGGGCACTGGGACAGCTTGGAGCGCGATGTCATAGCGCGCCGTGCCGTTGTCGGGATCCATGTTGATCTCGAGAAGATAGGCACCAGCCGTCAGCATGCCGATCGTTCCCAGAGACGAGTTGGTGTCCACGTTGAAGGTGAACTCTTCCATGGTCGTCTGGTTGGTGAAGGTGAAGATGAGGTTGTTCGGCGTCTGGCCAGCCTCATTGTCGATGCCGTTGCCGATCAGCTCGAAATTGAAGGCTGAGCCAGCGGTGAAGCTGTAGTTGTCCAGTGCGCTGATGATGCGCCCGAAGAGCTCCACCCGGTCGCCGGGGTCGAGGGAGTCGTCGCCAAAATCATCGGTCAGATCGAAGCCGGGAGGAGCCTGTGCGGCGTCGCCCCCGATATGCGTCGTTCCTGCGACCAGCGGCCGGGCGCCTTCGGTGTAGCCGATGGTGGCGGCGTGAGCCGCACCCACGGCCAGGGTAGCCGCCGCTGCAGCGACAGAGAGTAGTGCTTTCATATCTTCCCCCAAGTTCAATTGGTGAGTTAACCTACCAGTAACTTTTACGTGAGGGCAAGTATTTCGTGCTGCAGCGCTAAGAGTCGGCCTCGGTTGAGCCTAAGGCTTCGATATTGCTGTGCTTTGGCTTCTCAACAATGTTGCGCCGACGCTCTCTCAAGCATGTGAGCTAGTCCGCATGACTTCACAGGGCGGTCTTGTAGGCAGCCCTCTGCGGCATTTTGAGGTGACGAAGCCCAAAGCGCGACCAGCCCATGGCTGTCCGCCCTGCGGCTGAAAGACAGCCGGACTTCAGTGGGGCGGAACGCGAAGCTTTCCGCCTTATTGCGCCTCGGCATACCGAAACGGCGGATGGCTTCGCAATCCGCCCTACGGGCCGCAGCAGCAACTGCTCTATTGCTACAGCGTCTGGTTGAACGCGCCCACCTCCGGCTCGCCGTCGAGCACCTCTTTCAGTTCACCGAACATCTTGTTGCGGGCTTCCTCGGAGGCGGGGCTTTCGACCACGACGACGAGCTCGGGCTTGTTGGAGGAGGCGCGGATGAGGCCCCAGGTGCCGTCTTCTACGGTGATACGGACGCCGTTGACGGTGTTCACGTCGGCGACTTTCTGGCCGATCATCTCGGTGCGTTTGGACAGCTTCTCCACGATGCGGTCGATGACGGCGTATTTCTTGTCGTCGTCGCAGTGGGGGGACATGGTTGGCGACTGGTAGGTGGTGGGCAGGTCCCGGCGGAGGTCCGCCATGGATTTATCGGGGTTGCGCTCCAGCATTTTGAGGATGGCGATGGCGGCGACCAGGCCGTCGTCGTAGCCGCGGCCGTAGGGCTCGCGGAAGAAGAAGTGGCCTGACTTCTCGAAGCCCGCCACGGCGCCGAGATCGGTGGTCTTGCGCTTGATGTAGGAGTGGCCGGTCTTCCAGTAGTGGGTAGTGGCGCCATTCTCCTGCAGGACGGGGTCGGTCTTGAAGAGGCCGGTGGATTTCACGTCCACCACGAAGACGGCATTGTCGATCTGGGCCGAGAGGTCCCTCGCTAGCATCACCCCGATCTTGTCGGCGAAGATCTCCTCGCCCTCATTGTCCACCACGCCGCAGCGGTCGCCGTCGCCGTCAAAGCCGAGCGCGAGGTCCGCGCCGTGCTCCCTCACCGCCGCCTGCATGGCGTGCAGCATCTCGAGGTCCTCGGGGTTGGGGTTGTATTTGGGGAAAGTGTGGTCGAGCTCGGCATCCATGGGGATGACCTCGACGCCCAGACGCTCCAGCGCTTCGGGCGCGTAGGCACCGGCCGTGCCATTGCCGCAGGCGGCGATCACCTTGAGCTTGCGGTCGATCTTCACGTCCTTGGTGAGGTCGGCAATATACCGCTCGCGGAGGTCCGTGTGGTAAATGTAGCTGCCGCCCTCATGGGACTTCATCTCGCCGGAGAGGACGATCTCCTTGAGGCGGCCCATCTCGTCAGGTCCGAAGGTGAGGGGGGCCTCGACGCCCATCTTCACGCCGGTCCAACCGTTCTCGTTGTGGCTCGCCGTGACCATGGCGACGCAGGGGACGCCCAGCTCGAACTGCGCGAAATAGGCCACCGGCGAGAGGGCGAGGCCGATATCGTGCACCTCCATTCCGGCGCTCATCAGACCCACGGTCAAGGCCTGCTTGATCTGGGCGGAGTAGCTGCGGAAGTCGTGCCCGACGACGATGCGCGGCTCCTTGCCGAGCTCGCGGATCAGCGTGCCGAGCCCCGCGCCGAGGGCCTGAATGCCCAGCGTGTTGATCTCCTCGCCGAAGACCCAGCGCGCGTCGTACTCGCGAAAGCCGGTGGGCTTCACCTTGGGCCGAGTCTCGTATTCGAGGGTGTTCTGCTTGATGTCGGCTTGGGGCGTAGGGAGCATGGTCGGTCCGTTTCTGATCAGCGCCAGCGGGCGTTTGGGCCGGACACTAATCGTGAACCCATAGGCTTCAAGCCTTACGGCTGCGAAACTTCGACCTGTGAAAGGGTTCGGACGCTCGCGGGAATGAGAGAGCTGTGGTAACCCATGCCCAGCAGGGCAGTTTTACGAGAACTCGAGAAGCGATGAACAGGCGTTACGACGACCAGGACGAGCAGGGCATGGCTTTTACAGCGCACCGCTACGAGGAACCCAAGAAGGAGAAGAAGGGCGGGGCTTTCCGGCTGTTCGCCCGCCTCTTCATGGGGGTCTTCGTGCTGGGCCTCGTTGGCGCAGTGGCGGCGGTCATTGGCGGCTTTCTCTATGTGAAGAGCCTGGAGCCGTCCCTGCCGGACTACACCGCGCTGGAGAGCTACCAGCCCAAGGTGACGACCCGCATCCATGCGGGCGACGGGACGCTGGTAGCCGAGTTCGCGCGGGAGCGGCGCCTCTTCGTGCCCGCCGAATCGATCCCCGACACGGTGAAGGAGGCCTTCATCTCGGCGGAGGACAAGACCTTCTACGAGCATAACGGCGTCTACTGGGCGGGTTTCCCCCGCGCCGCCTGGAACAGCTTCAAGGCCATGCGCGAGGGCGCGCCGCTTCAGGGCGCCTCGACCATTACCCAGCAGGTGGCGAAGAACTTCCTCCTCACCTCGGACCAGAAGATCGACCGCAAGGTGAAGGAGATCCTGATCGCCCGGCGGATGGAGAAGGCCTTCACCAAGGACCACATCCTCGAGCTCTATCTCAACGAGATTTATCTGGGTAACCGCAGCTACGGCGTGGCGGCGGCGGCGCTGAACTATTTCGGCAAGCCTCTCTCCGAGGTCGAGGCGCACGAGGCGGCCTATCTCGCCACCCTCGCCAAAGCACCTGCGAACTACCATCCCGTCTACAATGAGAGCCGCGCCACGGTGCGCCGCGACTGGATCCTCGGTCAGATGAACGCCAACGGCTACCTAACCGACGGGGAGCTGGCGTCGTATCAGGCCATGCCCCTCGGCGCGGAAATCTCGCCGCCGCTTGGCGCGCGCTCGGCGGCCATGGAGTACTTCTCCGAGGAGGTCCGCCGCGAGGTGGCCAAGCGCTACGGCACCGATGCCCTCTACGATGGCGGCTTGTCGGTCAGGACCACCATCGACCCCGACCTTCAGGAGAAGGCGCAGAAAGCCTTCCGCGAGGGGGTGGCCGAGTACGACATGCGCCATGGCTATAGAGGCCCGCTGGCCTCGGTCTCGCTGCCCGACGACCTCGATGCGCAGACCACCGTGGAGAGGGAAGGGGAGGAGCCGCGCTACTTCTGGGCACTAGCCCTCGACGCGGCACAGGATGAGCTTCTGGCCCAGCGCAAGGTGGCCGAGGACCTCCGCCCCTGGCGCATTGCCGTAGTGCTGGAGACCACCGACGCGGTGGCCGAGATCGGCTTCCTCGACGGTGAGCGCGGCTCGATCACCCTGCCGAACCTCGCCTGGGCGAGACCCTATATCGACCACAACAATATCGGCGATGAGATCACCTCGGTGACTCAGGTGCTGACCCCCGGCGACGTCATCATGGCGGAGCCTGCGGAGGGCGAGACCTCCTACGCCTTGCGCCAGATCCCGGCGGTCAATGGCGGCCTCCTCGCGATGGACCCCCATACGGGCCGCATCAAGGCGATGGTCGGCGGCTTCAGCTTCGGCCTTTCGGAGTTCAACCGCTCGACCCAGGCCTGGCGTCAGCCCGGCTCGACCTTCAAGCCGTTCATCTATGCCGCCGCCCTGGACAAGGGCTACACGCCGAGCTCCATCGTGCTCGACGCGCCCTTCGTGGCGCCGGGCCTCGACGGCACCTGGTACAAGCCCGGCAACTACGTGGCCGACCGCTTCTATGGGGACTCGACCCTGCGCCTGGGCATCGAGAAGTCGCGGAACACCATGACCGCCCGCCTGGCCCAGGACCTCGGCATCGGCACCATCATCGACTATGCCGAGCGGCTAGGCGTCTCCGACCGGCTGCCGCGCAACCTGTCGATCTCGCTGGGTGCCGGCGAGACGACGCTGACCCGCCTCACCGCCGCCTACGCCCAGTTCGTGAACGGCGGTAAGCAGATCCAGCCGACTATCATCGACCGCGTCCAGGACCGCTCCGGCGAGACCATCTACGCGGTGGACGACCGGGTCTGCTTCGGCTGCAATGTCGAGGCCTGGGACGAGCAGACCGAGCCGCCCCTCACCGACAGCCGCGAGCAGGTGCTCGACCCCAGGACCGCGTTCCAGATGGTCTCCATCATGGAGGGCGTGATCGAGCGCGGTACCGGTACCAAGATCCGCGCCCTCTACGACGACGAGCCCTTGCCACCCCTAGCAGGCAAAACGGGCACGACGAACGACTACCGCGACGCCTGGTTCGTCGGATTCTCGCCGGACCTCGCTGTGGGTGTCTTCGTCGGCTTCGACATGCCCCAGACCCTCGGCAATGGCGAGGGCGGCGGCAATGTCGCGGCGCCGATCTTCGGCCGCTTCATGAAGGACGCGCTGGTAACCGAGGATGTGGTGCCGTTCCGTGCCCCATCCGGCATCCGCCTCGTCCGCGTCAACGCCCGCACCGGCCGCCCGGCCTCCTCGGGCGAGCCGAACACCATCTTGGAGGCCTTCAAGGCCGAGGACGACATCTACGGCCGCGGCAACCGCTACAACGTCTCCGGCAACCAGAACGCCAGCTCCGGCGACGAGGAGATCGATAGCGAGCTTGGGGTGATCTACTAGGGCGTAGTTGCCCTCAAACACCTCGTTCCGGAACGAGGTGACCGGCAGGCCAGGGGAACACGGCCTGCCGGATCGAGGTCAGGCCGAGCGGCGACGCTTCATCGCCAGACCTGCCAGGGGTGCGAACAGTAGGGCCGCAGCGGGGATCGGCACCTCCGAACTCACCGCGCTAGGGGTGATGTCGAAGACGAGGTTGTCGAGATAACCGTCATTCGACGTTCCCGAGACCCGACCGGACGAAACCACGAAGAGGATCTGTGTCGTCATCGCAGGCAGGACGCCCATGATCTCCTGGAAGCTAGGCGCGTCGCCTGCGGTCAGGAAGTCCGGCCACTCGTCCGGGCGGTCCGTCTGGGAGTTCAGGAACACGGTTCCCAAGCCGTCACCTAGGGCGTCGCGGAACTCGACGGTGACCTGCGAGAAGTCGTCCTGGATGGAAAAACCGAAGAGATCGGCGGACAGGGTCCAGTCGAGGCCGGTGGTCGCCAGGGCCGCGAGATCGGCGGCCGTGAGCTGGTAAGTCTGGCTGATCGCGTTAGAGCTCACGCTACCGCCGTAATAGTAGGTTCCCGTGTCGATATTGGGAAAGCCTCCGGTGCCGCCACTGCCCGCCTGCGGCGTGAACGATCCTGTCCAGCCGCTCGTGTCGTCGAACGTGCCGTTGACGACGACATTGGCGGCAGAGGCCGTAGCCGTGCTCATCGCGCCCGCAGCAGCGACAGCGGCAAAGGTTCTCCATCTACGCATGGTGTTTTTCCCTCTCATCAAGGGTGCCCCCAGGCAGAACCGTTCCGCCCACACAAAACCACCCTCATAAAGCAAGGCGTAAAACTCTCGGTTTTTCCGTCAGACTTTCTTCATGGTTCTGCAGATCCGTCCGTTGCCCATGCATCGTTGCTTTCTGCGTCCCCGCCCCCTAGCCCCCGAACTTCCCCGCGCGGACGCTCCTCCGAGAGCCCCGCGTTTTTCGCGTGTTGGACGAAGCTATGGCCCTGACCTCTGCAAACCCCGTCATCGGTAAGAAGGAAGCCTATCGTCCCAAGGGGCACATCCCCGTCTACGGGGCGCCGGAGGGGGCGGATGCGCTGGCGGTGGCCGAGGCGGCGCAGGAGGCGGGCGAGGTGACCACCGTCATCACCCGCGACGCGCCGCGCAGCCAGGCTATGATCTCGGCGCTCAGGTTCTTCGCGCCAGGCGTTCCCGTGATCCGGTATCCTGCCTGGGACTGCCTTCCCTATGACCGCATGTCGCCGGGGCCTGATGTGGTGGCGGAGCGGCTGGCGGCGCTGGCGACGCTCGCCACCCGGAAAGAGGGCACACCGCTCATCGTCGTCACCAGCGTCAACGCCGCGACCCAACGCACCCTGCCGCCGGAGCTCATCCGTGAGGCGAGCTTCAAGGCGAAGCCGGGCGCGACCCTCGAGATGGACGACGTCGTCGCCTACCTCCTCGCCAACGGCTACGCCCGCAGCTCCACGGTGCGCGAGCCCGGCGAGTTCGCGGTGCGGGGCGGGCTTCTCGACCTCTTCCCGCCGGGCACGGACGAACCCCTGCGCCTCGACTTCTTCGGCGACACGCTGGAGACCATCCGCGCCTTCGACCCCGTCAGCCAGATGACCACCCATCAGAGGAGGGAGATCGGCCTGACGGCGGCATCCGAAGTGCTTCTGAACGAGGAGACCATCAGCCGCTTCCGCCGTGGCTATCTCGAGCGCTTCGGCACGCCGGGGGACGATCCCGTCTATGAGGCGGTCAGCGAAGGCCGCCGCCAGGCAGGCATGGAGCACTGGCTGCCGCTCTACTACGAGCGCCTCGGCACCTTGTTCGAGTATACGGGCGACGGCCTCACCTTCTTCGACCATCTCGGCGAGGAAGCGGTCGAGGAGCGCCTGAGCCAGATCAGCGACTACTACGATGCGCGTGCGGAGGACATGCGCTCCTCCGAGAAGACGCGCATGGACACCGCGCCCTACCGGCCACTGAAACCGGACGCGCTCTATCTCGGCAAGGACGAGTGGAAGGAGGCGCTGCAGAACGTGGCGCTCCGTCAGCTCTCCCCCTTCTCGCCCGAGCCCGGCAAGCGGGCCTTCGACTTCGGCGCCAAGAAAGCGCGCAGCTTCGCCGCCGAGCGGGCAGGGGGGCAGAACGTCTTCGACGCCGTAGCGGACCATATCGAGGCCAAGCGGAAGGAGAAGCAGGTGCTGGTCGCGGGCTGGACCGAAGGCTCCGCTGACCGGCTCAAGACCGTATTGGGTGACCACGATGTCTCCGGCCTCGCCATGCTGAAGAGCTGGCAGGATACGCAGGCTGACGGCCTCGTCCCCGTGGTGGTGCTCGGCATCGAGGGCGGCTTCGAGACCGATGCCCACCTTATCATCGCTGAGCAGGACATTCTCGGCGACCGCCTCGTCCGCAAGTCGAAGACCAAGCGGGCCGAGAACTTCCTGACCGAAGCCTCAAGCCTGTCCGTGGGCGATCTGATCGTCCACGTGAACCAGGGGGTGGGCCGTTATCAGGGCCTACAGACCCTAGAAGTAGGCGGCGCCCCCCATGACTGCCTGGAGCTCGAATATCACGGCGGCAAGATGTACCTGCCGGTGGAGAACATCGAGCTTCTCTCGCGCTTCGGCTCGGACGATCCCAACCACCCCCTCGACAAGCTAGGGGGAGCAGCCTGGTCGATCCGCAAGGCGAAGATGCGCGAGCGGATCAAGATGATGGCGGAGCAGCTCATCGCCGTCGCCGCCAAGCGCGCCGCCAAGAAGGCCGAGGTGCTGACGCCGCCCGAAGGCGTCTATGACGAGTTCTGCGCCCGCTTCCCCTATGCCGAGACCGACGACCAGCTGAACGCCATCGACGACGTTCTGTCGGACCTCGCCTCCGGCCGTCCCATGGACCGGCTGGTCTGCGGCGATGTGGGCTTCGGCAAGACCGAGGTCGCCATGCGCGCGGCCTTCGTCGCGGCGATGAACGGGCGCCAGGTGGCACTGATCTGCCCGACGACGCTCCTCGCTCGTCAGCACGCGAAGGGTTTCCAGGAGCGCTTCGCCGGCTTCCCGCTGAACGTGCGCCAGCTCTCGCGCTTCGTGCCTGCAAAGGAGGCCACCAAGACACGGGCAGGGCTGAAGGACGGCTCCGTCGACGTCGTGATCGGAACCCACGCGCTGCTGTCCAAGCAGGTGGGCTTCCGCGACCTCGGCCTTCTTATCATCGACGAGGAGCAGCATTTCGGTGTGAAGCATAAGGAGCGCCTGAAAGAGTATCGCGGCGACACCCATGTGCTGACTCTGACGGCGACGCCCATTCCGAGGACGTTGCAGCTCTCCATGTCCGGCATCCGTGACCTCTCGATCATCGCGACGCCCCCCGTCGACAGGCTGGCCGTGCGCACCACGATCGGCCCCTTCGATAGCGTGGTGGCGCGAGAGACCCTCCTTCGTGAGCACTACCGGGGCGGCCAGAGCTTCTATGTCTGCCCCCGCGTTTCGGACCTCGAAGGCGTGCAGGAGTGGCTGGCCGCGCAGGTGCCGGAGGTCAAGTTCCGCACCGCGCACGGGCAGATGGCGGCGGGCGAGCTCGAGGACATCATGACCGCCTTCTACGAGGGCAAGTTCGATGTGCTCCTCGCCACCACCATCGTGGAGAGCGGCATCGACGTGCCCACGGCGAACACGCTGATCGTTCACCGTGCGGACATGTTCGGCCTCGCCCAGCTCTACCAGATCAGGGGCCGGGTGGGCCGCTCGAAGCAGCGCGCCTACGCCTATCTGACTACCTCAGGCCGCAAGAAGATGACCGACGGTGCGCAGAAGCGTCTCAAGGTGCTCCAGTCCCTCGACACCCTCGGCGCGGGTTTCACCCTGGCGAGCCACGACCTCGATATTCGCGGGGCGGGCAATCTTCTGGGTGAGGAGCAGTCCGGTACCGTGAAGGAAGTCGGTGTGGAGATGTACCAGCACATGCTGGAGGAGGCCGTGGCCGAGATGAAGGACGGCGAGGCGGCCTCGGAGACCTGGTCGCCTTCGATCAATATCGGCACGGCGGTCCTCATCCCCGAGACTTACGTCCTCGACCTCGACGTGCGGATGTCCCTCTACAGAAGGCTCTCCGATGCCAAGGACGCCCAGGAGATCGAGGCCTTCGCCGCGGAGCTCATCGACCGCTTCGGCCCCATGCCCCGGGAGGTCGAGCACCTTCTTGACATTGTCGGCATCAAGGCCCTCTGCCGAAGGGCCGAGGTCGCCAAGATCGACGCGGGACCCAAGGGCGCAGTGGTCACCTTCCGCGAGCAGTTCCCCAATCCGGCGGGCCTCGTGCGCTATCTCTCCGAAACACCCTACGACATGAAGCTCCGCCCGGATCAGAAGCTGGTCTTCAAGCAGAACTGGCCGGATGAGAAGGCCCGCCTCAAGGGCTGCCGACGGGTGCTCGGCGTGCTGGTGGACATCGCCGAGGAGGCGAGGGCGGCGGCTTAGGTCACGGCGTCAGAGCGAGGAGCGAAGATTCGCGATCCAGTGTTTGCCGCCGTCATCCCGGCCGCAGCGTAGCGGAGAGCCCGGACCCATGGACTGAGTGTTCTACCTAGATGCTACCTCAGTCCATGGGTCCCGGATAAGCCTCACGGCTTTCCGGGATGACGGCAGAGCGTAGGGTCGGAGAACTTAGTATTCTGTACTAGGAGAGGGGGGCGGAAAGCTTCGCGTTCCGCCCTACGCCAGCGCCAGTGTCTCATCCACGACCTGCTGCAGGAGGGTGGTGCGCAGCTCACTGATCGCCTCCTTGGGCGTGAGGCCCGTGCCGTCGATGGCGGCGCTCTTCGCACTGATCAGCACCGAGTCCGGCTCCTGGCCGAACTTGAGGTCCTCGATCAAGGTCTTCAGTGTACGGATGGTGCGGCCTGCGTAGTATTTGTCCGCATAGGGCATGGCGACGACGAACACGCTTGGCCTGGGCCTGCAGATGAGGTTCGCGCCGGTCAGGGCCATGGCCATGTAGACACCGGCCTCGGAAACGTCGTGCTCGCTGCCGCCGCCTTCGGGGTGCAGCTCGATGACGCCGAAGGCCATGCGGTCGCCCAGCGCCCGGTGCTCGGCGACCACCTGGTCGAAGAGCCGTTGCCCGGCGATCGGCGAGGGGTGCCCCTCATCGGTCACGACCGAGTTGGTGAGGCTCTGGGTGACAGCCTGACGGACCGTGTAGCGGGAGGTGCCGGCCTGCAGCGTCTCGAGCAGACGGGGAAGTTCGGACGGCCTGCCGAGAAGATCGGCGCCGTGCTGCAGCCAGCTTGCCGTCAGCTCCTCCGTCCACTCCTCACACACCACGGCTACGGGCAGCTCGGCAAGGTCGCTCTGCCGACGGATCAGTTTTAGCACGGGAAGCCGGTGCTCGTTGCCGCGCCCGAGGTGAATGATCAGGGCACCGGCGTTCTGGTTCTCCAGCAGGCGGAGCGTGTGGCTGGAGCTGAGCGGCGTGACCAGCTTCTCGCAAGGGAGACCTTTGAGGATGGGCAGAAGATCACGGTCGGGCTCGGCCAGCATGACGGCGGGGGCGTCGAGGTCGGGCCAGTGGATCGAGCCAAGGGGCAGGCCGCAAGCAGCGAGGGCTCGGCTTCTGACAGAGAGCGCGTGGGCCTCGTGCATGGCGGCGACGCTGCTACGGATGGCGGCGGCGAGGGGCTCGGTCCGGTCGCGGTCGAGGCGCACCAGCACCACATCCCGGTGCCCCTCTCGCGGCAGCGGCTCGTCGAGGCTAAGGACCACGCAGAGGGGCAGCGGCAGAGCGATGCGCCTCGCCTCAGCGAGTGCCGTGTCGAGGTTCTCCGCGCCGCGCAGATCAGCGAGGGCACACTCCGCCGGGCCGCCCGCAGGGACGGCGAAGCCCTCCGCCAAAAGCGGAGCGCGCCAACGGTGATCGGTCTGGGAGCCGATCAGCCTGACGGAGATGGTCGCTCGTTGCCGCGGCCTGATCACTAGCTGTCCGTTCCTTCCTTGCCCGAGCCCATGGCCAGGCTCTCGAAACAGACATCGCCCCGTTCGCGGTCCACGAACAAGCCCGACAGCGCCCGTTCTTCATAACAAGGAAGCGCTGCCAGAAACTCCTGCGGTCGTCCCCACGGCCCGATCTCGCGGTAGAGAAGCGCCGTGCGCTCGCCGACGAAGCGCCAGTGCCAGGGCTCGAAGCTGTCCGCCCCGGGCAGGTAGGTGTTGCCCTGGGGAAAACTTAGGATGAAGCCGTGCTGCCACGCCGTGCGCTCGAAGCAGGCATAGGCCTTGTCCGTGGCCCTCATGAAGCGGCGGTTCACGTCGATGTCGGCGGCGAGGCCGAGCTGGTGCTCGGACGTGCCCGGATGTGCCACGGTGCCCTTGTCGCCATTGATGCGGTGGAGAAGCTGCTGGGTGCGGTGGCTGCGATAGGCCGAGCGCAGGGAGAGGCGCTCGTCGGGCGTGCTGCACGCCTCCAGAAGGCCCGCGAGGCTCTTGGGCATGGTGCTGCCGTCCACCTCGGCGAGGCGCATCTGCATCTCTTCCACATGGCTCGGCTTGGACATCGGCACCTCATAGGCTGAGGCGCGCACGAGGTCCGGGGGAATGTACTCCGCTTCCAGCGGGAAGCTGAGCGAGACCGGCCTGTTGATGGCGAAGAGCCGGTCGCGGGAGCGGTTGGCGGCGTAGCGCCTGGCCCCAAAAGCGTCGCGGAAGATCTGCCGCATGTGCCGGTTCAGCGCCTCGGCCTCGGTCAGGCGGCCCTGCTTCTCGTAGATACCCGCGAGAAGCCGGATATAGAGGCTTAGCTCGGGGTTGTTCGAACCCTTGGCCCGCTCCTGGGCCTGGAAGACCTGCTCGTAGAGGCTCTCCGCGTCGCCCAGGCGGTCGATCCGTTCGTAGACCGGGGCCAGGAGTAGGGCGGTCTGCACCGTGCTCTCCTCGTTGGGTCCGAGCTCGCGCAGGTGGATCTGATGGGCGGCGGAAAGCAGCCCCGCAGCCGCATAGGCTCCGTCGGCTTGGAGTGCGTAGTAGCCGCCCACCTTGGTCATGGCGGCGGCGATCTCCAGGCTGTCCTGACCGGCGGCATCGAGCTCCAGCCCACGGCCGTCGGCGGGAAGGGCGTCGGTGAAGCCCGGCCGCATGGCGTCCACGAGCGCGATGAAGGGGTTCTCCTCCCCCGCCTCCTCATGGTCGTCAGTGTGCCTGGCCACGGCATCACCGGCAGCGTCGAGGAACCCGGCCGCGATCAGCGCAGGCTGAGCGGCCTCTCCAGCCGCAAGGTCCAGCTCGGCGATGCGGCGGCGCAGCTCGACCCGTTGGTTCTCGGAGAGGCGCGACGCTTCGGTGGAGGAGAGGGCGGCCGTGTAGCCGCTGACGGCGGATCGGGCTTCGCCGCCGCGGTAGTGGGCGTTGGCGACCCGAAGAGCATCGGCGAAATGGGAAGCCTCGGGCCGCTGCTTGGCCAGGAGGTTCAGCGCCCGGTCGCCATGGCCGACGGCGCGAGCCTCGTAGCCTGCGCTCTCCAAGGCTTCGAAGCGGCTCCAGGCAGCGTCGGCGTCGAAGCGGGTCGTTCCCTGGTAAAGGGCTGCGTAGGCCGCGGCGAGACCGCCGAACGAGCACAATAGAACGCTGCGACCCTTCACCGGCACCTGCCTCCCCAACCCGACTACCCAAAACCCGAACATGCCCAGTCTGCCTCAAAAGAGGCCCTGCTGCACGCGCGAATGGTAGCAACGTAAAGCGATCGCAACGTGTGGGCAATGACCGATGCGGCCCCGCGGCGCTTGTGGCGGAGCAGAACGCTGCTAGGCGGATGCCATGCCTGACCCCTCGCTGCTCACCGGCCGCCGCCGCCTCTATCTGCTTCGCCACGGCCATGTGGACTACTTCGCGCCTGGGCTCACGGACTTCACCCAAGTGCCCCTGACCGAGGAGGGTCGGCGCCAGGCAGGGCTTGCCGCCGAGGCGCTCGGCGACGTTCAGTTCGATGCAGCGTTTCACTCGGGCCTCCCGCGGACGAAAGAGACCCTGGGGATCATCCTGAACGGGGAAGGGCCGGAGCCCGTGGCCGTACCGGACCTCGCCGAGATCCGCGGCGGGCAGGTCAAGGTGGACACGGCGGAAGAACTCGCCGCGCGCCTCGCCTTCAGTTTCGACGGCGCGGAGGAGGAGGGGGCGAGCTTCCTGCCCGGCGGGGAGCTCTTCGCCGAGGCCGAGGAGCGCATCGTCCGCGGCTACCGCAGCATTCTGCGCGAGCACGCCTGGAAGCGCGCCGTGCTGGTGGCCCATGAGGGGGTGAACCGCATCCTCCTCGGCCACCTCACCGGCGGCGGGCTCGCGGCGCTCCCCCATTTCGAGCAGGACCTCTGCGGCATCAACGTTCTGGACTTCGACGTGGTGCCGGCAGGTGACGGCGTGGAGGCGGCGAGGGTGATCCTTAAGGCGGTGAACCTCACCGTCCACGACCCTCTCAAGAAGGACCTGCCGCGCACCTCGCTGGAACACATGTTCGGCATCGACTTCGGCGGCGCGAGGCCGTTACCCAAGTGAAACAGGCAGTGACGGAAGAGAAGAAGCTGTTAGAGCTGTACGAGCCGACTTGACCCCAGATGGTTCCTTGTAAAAATGGCGGCGTAGTCATCACGGCCGTCTCACACCTTTTCCGGGCATCTCTCCATGAAGACTCTAGCTATCCTTGCCGCCGCCGGACTGACGGCATTCGGTTCTAGCCAGGCTGCGATCGTCAATGGCGACTTCAGTGCAGGCGGCACGGGTTTCTTCGTGTTCGAGGAGGGCGGTACGGTGGTCTTCCCGGACGGAGCCGCGACGCTCGCGACCGATCCGGGCTTGGGCTTCGATGTGCTCGTGGCGTCGGTCTCGCAAGGGGATGATGGGCTGTTCACCTTCGAACCCGGCATCATCGTCCCCGACGACGCTACCGCGCTGCGCTTCGATATCCTCCAAGCCGCAGCCGTGTCCGACCCTGCCGAAGAAGGGCTCCTCGCGTTTCGGCCGGACGCGCTTGGCGTCAGCCTGCTCGATGCGGAAGACCCTCTGCTGGACGTGTTCGATTTCTTCGAGGCGGGCGACACCGGGACGTTCACCTTGGACGTCACCTCGCTCGAAGGCCGGACCGTTGCTCTCTTCATCGACCTCTTCGACGAGGATGACGGCTTCGACACCAGCTTCACCATCGACAACATCGCCTTCGTCACCGAGGACCTGTCGCCCGTCCCGCTGCCAGGAGCCTTCGCCTTC
>NZ_JANIBC010000022.1 GCF_024505085.1 Parvularcula maris | reverse complement strand
GAGCCTTCGGCGTCGTCTGCAAAGAGGAATGCAGCTTGCGTGCCGCGCTCGGCCTTTCCGCCCGAAATCCGTCAGCGTAGAGGCTTCAGGACGGGCGTGCCCTGGGCCAGAGCCCGCTCGAACGCTGCGTCTGCGCCGTAGGGAGCGCCTAAAAGCACGAGGCCCGAACCGGTCATGCCGCGCCCTTCCTTGAGAGAGAAAGACACCTCGCTGACCAAGGAATCGTCCCCTTCGAGGACGCCGAGAAGGTCTTTGTGCCGTCCTGCTTTAAGAAGGGGGTACCAGATCAGGACAGCCGCCTCAGGCCACTTCTTGCGCAGGGCCAGGGTGTGGCGGCCAGCGCGCTCGTACTCGGTCTTGTCCTCATAGGAGGGGTCGATGAGGACGAGGCCCCGGCGGGGCTCCAGCGGCGCCAGGGCGAGCGAGCCCTCATAGCCGTTACGGCGGTGCACCTCGGCGATGGTGCCGCGCATGGTTCGCTTGAGGCCAGCGTGCTCCTTAGGGTGGGCCTCCATCAGGACCAGGCGGTCCTGGGGGCGCAAGAGCGCCTCGGCGACCAGGGGCGAGCCGGGATAGGCTTGCGGCCCTCCCCTCGCCTTTGCCGCACCCAGGGCTTGGCCGAAAGGAGTGCCGGGATCGGGGCTGAGAAGCGCGATGCCCTCCGCCGCCTCATGGGTCTTGGCCGTTTCCTCCGAGGACAGATCGTAGAGCCCCCTGCCCCCATGGGTCTCCATATAGCTGACGCCCCGGCCCTTGACCGTCAGCAGAGAGAGGAGTTCGGCCAGGACCAGGTGCTTGTGAACATCGGCGGGGCCGCCCGCGTGGTAGGCGTGCTGGTAGGAGAGCAGCCTCAGTCCTCCGCACGCGGCTTCAAGGCGAAAACGACTTCGACTTCTGCGGAGATCGTTTGCGGCGCCACATCAATCTCAATTGCCTCTTGCGGAACTCGTTCCCGGCGCACAGAGGTCTCTTCCGGTGCCATCTCGAGATCGTAGGCCCATCTGTTGCTATCCGATGGCGTGATCTTCAGCACTTCTCCCACCGACATTCCTGACGCCTCGGCCAGATCCTTCGCGCGTGCCCGCGCATCTGCAACGGCGGCGGCAAGCGCCTCATTTTTATAATCGCCCCTGTTCGAGACCGAGAATGCACGGGTGGAGATTTCCGAACCCGTCATCTCGCTAGCCAAGGACAAAAGATTTCCGGCCTGTTTGGCCGGACTGGCCTCTACACTTAAATCCACATAGGCGTAGTACTGCTCTACAGGACAGAAGTCCGAGTTTTGATTCTCGTACTGGCTCGTACACTCCGGGTCGCGCACACTGTAGAGATTGACGTCACTACTGGTGAACTCGATTTGCTCCAACCCCCTCATTTGCGGCAGCTGAGACCGAAGTTCGTTCAACTCCCGATTCATAGCGGCTATGGCCTGCTGCGTCGTCGAACCCGTCCCAGCGGGGGTGATGCTCAATCGGAAGCTGTCCGGCATGGCTTTCACCTCACCGTAGCCCTGCACAGTGACCTGCGGGGGCTCGTCCAGGGGCAAACACCCCGCCAGTCCGGCCGCGCACAGAAGAATGACGAATTGCTTCATTGTTTGATCCCCCACTGCTGCAATATTGCGGTTTGGAGCTGGTTCTACAAGCCGAGGATTACCCCCATCTCCACATAGGCGAGAGTTGCTCTTACCTTGATGCTTCCGGTTTAGTCTCACCGTTCCGTTTGCTGCGAGCGCTTCCTTCAGAGGCCGTCGATCGCTGCCACAACCACAGCCCTAGACCGATCAGGAGCAGCTGCACGCCAATCCTGACGCTGGCCAGAACGGGCACGCTGAACACGGGGTCCGGGCGGAAGAAGTCCCAGAGGTGGAGCGGCAAGAACAGTGCGCAGAGGAGTGCGAAGCCGAAGGCCGCGCCCGCGCGGGTGCGGGGGATTAGAACGCCGATGCCGATCAGAAGCTCGATCAAGCCGCTGATGATGACAACCGGGCCTTCGGGCAGCCAGTCGGGCACGATGGGAAAGAAGGCCTCCGGCACGACGAGATGAAGGATGCCTCCTGCGATCATCCACAGGGCGATGAGTCCGATGCCCGCCCCTGTGAGAGCTTTCATGCAGTGAAGGTCCGCTCGACGATCCGTTCCAGCCACTCCTTATCAACCTCGTCAAAAGTTCCCTCGTCGGGGCTGTCGATGTCGAGGACGGCGATCAGCTCGCCCTTCTCGGTCCGTACGGGGACGACGATCTCGCTCACCGAGCGGCTGTCGCAGGCGATGTGGCCTTCGAAGGCGTGGACGTCGCGAACCACTTGGGTCTGGCCAGTCTCCGCCGCCGCACCGCAGACGCCGCGCCCAAAGGGGATGCGCAGGCAGCCCAGCGTGCCCTGATAAGGGCCGACGATCAGCTCGTCCGGCTTCTCGGGGTCCACCATGTAGAAACCGGTCCAGATATTGCCGGGGAAAGCTTGGGCGAGAAGGCAGCTCACCGTCGCCATACGGGCGATACCGTTCCCCTCCCCCTCCAGCACGGCGGCGATCTCCTTGGCGGTCTGCTCGTAAGTGTCGGCTTTGGTCATCCGGCCAGCGTAAAGCGCAAGGACGGCAGGTCCGCAACGGTGACCTCGACCCGGTCGCCGGGGTCAAGCCGGCCGACCCCCGCCGGGGTGCCGGTGAAGAGGAGGTCGCCGGGCTTCAGCTCGACATAGCGGGAAAGCCTGGAGAGCGTCTCCGGCACGCTCCAGATCATCTTGGAGAGGCTCGTGCGCTGGCGCTCCTCGCCATTGACGAGCGTGGCAAGCTCCCCCTCCATGGGCTCGCCCGGCATGGGCACGAGGGGGCCGATGGCAGCGCTGTTGTCGAAGCCCTTGGCCATGTCCCAGGGGGCGCCGCGCTTCTTCGCCTCGGACTGGAGGTCGCGGCGAGTGAGATCGCAGCCGCAGGCATAGCCGTAGACGCAGGCACGCGCCTCTTCCTCGCCGAGGTTCTTGCCGCCGTCACGAAGGGCCACCACCAGCTCTCCTTCGAAGTGCAGGTTCTCCGTTATCGGAGGGAAGGGCATGGTCTCGCCGGTGAAGACGGCATCAGCTGGCTTGGTGAAGAAGACCGGCGGCTCGGACTTGGGATCGGAGCCCATCTCGGCTGCGTGGTCCGCGTAGTTCTTGCCGATGCAGAAGATGCGCCGCACCGGGAAGGTCTCGCCGCCTATGACTGGGAGTGAGGCTTGGGTCACGCTATGCACGGCTCAGAAGATCTCCAGGAAGCTGTAGGCGGCGGCGATGAAGAGGCCGAGCCAGAAGAGGAAGCTGTAGATCGAGAAGACGAACAAGGTGGCGAAGACCGACTTGCGCCAGGACCTCTTAAACGCGCCCTTGATCGCCAGAAGGTAGTAGATCGGCACACCGAGGAAGAAGAGCAGCCCGCCGACCGAGCCGGGCATGAAGCCGCCCGTCCACACATTGATGGTGATGACCAGAAAGCCGATGGCGTGGGTCTGAAGCGACAGGAGGAGGTGGTCGTAGATCAGCGCGTCCCGCCCCCTGATCACCGCGGCGCCGAGGAGTGCCATCAGCGGCACGAAGACCAGCATAAGCCGCGGGATCCACTCGTTGAGCGCGTTGGAGAAGGCCGCCGGGTTCCTTAAAATGGAGAGGATGCGCTCGACGAAAAGCTCCGAATCCACCTCGCGCCCGTTCAGCTCGAAGCTGTCGAAGTCGATCATCTGGCGGATATAGTCGCGCTCCTCGGGGCTGTACTCCCGCTCGGGCGCCTCGTGGAGGAACATGACGTGGGGTATGGGAACCCATCCGCCGCTCTCCTCGTCGGTCTCGATGTCGGCGGTCAGGCCCTCCTCGCTGAGCTTGAAGTTGACCTCGGTCTCGCCATCCGATTCGCCCTCCTCGGCTTCTGACCTTACGCTTTCCGCTACCACCGGAGGCACCTCTCCGAGCTGCTCTATCGCCTCTCTTGCCGCCTCCCGCTCGTCTTCGGTGAAGCCCTCCTCCATGCCTTCGAGAAAGGCCTGGGCCTCGGCCTGCACCTCTCCTCGGTCGCGCAGCTCCACATCGACGACGACGAGGTGCTTGTCGGTGAGCTGCAGGGTGGTGAAGAAGAGAAGCGAGACCAGAAGGAACAGCCTCACCGGCGGGGTGAAGGGCGAGCGGCGTCCATGGGCGTAGTCGCGCACATGGCTGCCGGGCTTGGTCACCACGTTGCGGCAGGTACGCACGAAGCGGCCGTCGAGGGCGGCGATATCGGTGACGCTCTCTGCCATCAGCTTGAAGACCGAGCGGCGACAGTCGTCGTCCTTCTGCCCGCAGGCATGGCACCACGGCCCCATGATGGTGGTGCCGCAGGCAAGGCACGCCCTGCCCGCATGCTCGGCCATATGCTCAGCGCTGGCGGCGGTGGTGGTGGTGCTCACGACGGTCGGTCCCCGAAACCCTGTGCGCGCCATTGTGCAGGCGCGGGGCGCCTGCGGCAAGACGGCGCGCTTTNTGGTGGTGCTCACGACGGTCGGTCCCCGAAACCCTGTGCGCGCCATTGTGCAGGCGCGGGGCGCCTGCGGCAAGACGGCGCGCTTTGGTAGTGTCTCAGTTCGAAAGCCTGGCAAGTACCGCCTCCCTCTCCCGTTCACGGGAGAGGGACCGAGGGTGAGGGGGTTCTGAGCGCAGGTCGTGATAACTAGCGTTGCAGAACGGCTTCGCCGAAGCCCTCACCCAAAACCTGACTGCGCCAGATTTTGACCTCTCCCGTGAACGGGAGAGGTGGGCAGCGAGCGAATCTCTCGAACAGGATTCACACTGAGACACTACCCGGCCTCGCAAAGCTCCTCTCGAGAACGTCTTCGCGAATCAAAGAGGAACGGAGGTCTCGAACTTCTTGCAGGACCAGACCACCTTAGTTTCGTAGCGGCGAATGGCGGGGTTCGTCATGAAGGTGTCCTTACTCCACGCCTCGTACCAGGGAAGATTCGGACCGTGCACGATCAGGACGTAGTCCTCGGTTCCCGCCACGTGGTAGCTTTGCATGACGTGAGGTTCGGCCGCCATCTGCTCGTCCAGGGCCTCATAGGCCTCGACCGTTTCCTCGCCAAAGGTCAGGGTCACGATCAGCCGCACCCCCCAGCCTACCGGGTCCAGCAGGCTGACATCCCTCGCGATGACGCCCTCTTCCCGAAGCCGGACGATGCGCCGCCTGACCGCCGAGCCTGATAGGCCGACCGCCCGTCCGATGGCCTCGTGGCTGCGCTGGTTGTCGCGCTGTAGAATGCGCAGGATGGCCCGGTCGAACCGGTCGAGTTCGGCGGTTTGGTCGCTCATTTTCGTCGTTCCAGCGGTATGACTCGCAGATTTCCGCACCCCAACTGGCGATTTTCGCTGAGATTGTCACGGGGTCCGTTGCTAAGACCGCAGGGATCGGGCTTCTCCGCTCGCGCTTGTGGCGAAGGCCTGCCGCGCGACCGAACAGTCCCCCACCTTCCGGCGGATGAGGTCCATGCGGTTTCGACTTCCTTTGTTCTTTCTACTGATCGCCGCCCTCGGTTCGGCTGCGCTCTGGTGGTGGGTGTACCGCGACAGAACGGACCCCCCTCGGTTCGAGGCAGCCGACTTCGCTGGCCTCAGCACCCAAGAGGCGGCGCAGCGCATCGCCGACGCCACGGTAGCGGGCGGTGCGCCCGGCGTGCTGATCCATGTCCGAACGAGGGACGAGACCGTGACGGTGGTCGCGGGCATCTCCGACCGTAAGAGCGGAGCTCCGATGCCGAAGGAGGCCCCGCTGCGCATCGGCAGCATCTCGAAGATCTACACGGCTGCTGCTGTGCACCACCTGATCGACCAGGGCCGTTTCGACCTGGAGACAAGGATCGCGGATCTTCTGCCCCGGCACCTGATCGAGGGCGTTCCGAACGCGGACCGAGCCACCGTTCGCCAGCTTCTTCAGCATACGAGCGGCATTCCCAACTACTATGACGTCCGCTCCTACTTCACGAGGGACTGGACGCAGCCGATCTCCCTTCAGGCGATGCTGCCGACCGTCCGCCGGATGAAGGCGACCCATCCGCCGGGAGAGCGCTACGCCTACTCCAATACGGGCTATCTCTATCTCGGCGCGGTCGTCGAGGAGGCCTCGGGCCAGCCGCTGGACGAGGTCCTCGGCGAGGTAATCAGGACACCGCTGAAGCTCGAAGCGACCTACTACAACCGCTTCGATCCGGCGGACGAGGCTGTATACGGCTACGGCACCTATCTGCGTCCCTGGAAGAACACCTATGCCTATTGGGAGCACTCCGGGCCGGACGGCGGGATCGCGGCTTCCGCGCAGGAGGTCGCTGTCTTCCTCGAAGGGCTTCTAGGCGAAGAGGCGGCGCTCAGGCATCTTGGCGACCGGATGACCGCCGAGCTGATCGAGCGGGCGCCGCGGCGGCGGCAGGGCCTCGGTATCGAGACGATCGTCACCCGCTCCGGTGAGGAGCTCTACGGTCATACGGGCGACGTCTTCGGCTACCAGACCATCGCCCACTACTACCCTGAGCGCGGCGCGGCGGTGGTGGCTCACGTCAACTGCAACTGCGCCAGCCTCACCTCCTCCCTCATCGGCAACCTCTACCGCGCCGTCGAGGCGACCGATGGCGTGTTCGCTCCGTAGGAAAAATGATCCCGCCTTCGCCTACATCTCCTCGATGCCCGCCAGCGTCAGCAGGAAGTCGCCCAGCTCCTCCTCACTTCGCGCGGCATAGGCACCTGCCTGGTGGAGGGACACGCCGCCGTGGAGGATCGTCCAGGCGCGCTTGACAGCGAGATCGTCGCCGAAGGCCTCTTTGGCGGCGCGGATGAGGTCGCCGATGGCCCTGTAGAGGCCCTCGGGCTTCTCTCCCGAAGGGGCCGCCATCATCACCGCGTAGAGGCCTGGGCGGGCAAGGGCGAAGCGAATATAGGCGCGCGCGAAACCGGCGGCATCCTTGCCGTCAGCGCTGGCCTCATCGGTCAGGCGGCGGTAGCCCTCCTCGGCGGCGGCGGCGATCAGCGCGGCTTTGTCCGGGTAGTGACGGTAGAGCGCGCGGTGGGTGACGCCTAGCTCCGCCGCCAGCTTACGCAGGGACAGCGCCTCGGCGCCATCGGTCTCCAGCGCCCGAAGCGCCGCTGTCAGGGCCGAAGCGCTCAGATCACCGTGGTGGTAGGCGGAGCTTTTAGCTTGAGGCTCCCCCGCGCTTTTTGACATTCCACTCGACCCTCATCGTCGCGACCTCGTTGCCGGAGGCATCGGTCAGGCTGACGGTGACAGGGAACTTGATCCGGCCCTCCTCGTCCAGCCGTTTCTTGAGGCCGGCGATATCCTCGCCCACCAGGCCCTTGGCCGTGATCGTGCCCTTGGCGAGCTTGAGATAGGCGATCTCGGCCTTCGCTGCGACGGGCTGGAGCTCCATGATTCTGTCGGCGAAGGCGCCGGTGAACGCCGCCCCGGACGCCGTCTCGCCCAAGGTGTAGAGCGCGCCTGCGTGCTGGGTGCCGAGATGGTTCGAGATCTCATGGCGCTGCTCGAGCGTGCAGGTGCTCGTACCCTCGCCGAGCTCGTCGATGACGATGCCCGTATAGCCCACGAAAGGGACGGTGGAGGCGAGCTGCTGCTTGATCATGTCGTAGGGGGACAAGGGGTGCTCCTTCGCTATGTCTCCGGTGGGTACATAAACGGTGAATGGGCGCGGTGCAAGCTGCAGGGCTGTAGGTTGACGGGTTGTTCTCTTCCCCCTCAGCCTGCCGGCAGCTCCCCCACCCATGTGGGAGCGAAGTAGGGCAAAGCGGTTGGTCTCGTTCCCTCCCCCACTGGTGGGGGAGGTGCCCGAAGGGCGGAGGGGGCTACTAGTAAGGCTTCCGCCCCACGTAGAGGGTCTGGCCGCAGCAGGGCTCGGGGCCGTCTACCGGTTCGTAGCCTTCGAGCAGCACCTCGCGAACGAAGGTTTCGGGGTGGTAGGCGAGGTAGGTGCGGCTGCCCCTCGAGACCCCTCCCCTGGTCACGAGCTCGCCGCGGTCGAAAGCGGCGCGCTCGCCGGGTAGAAGCCCGCCTGCCTGCTCTTCTCCGTGCACGGTGAAGAGGAAGACCCCGCCAGGCTTCAGCACACGGCGTATCTCTGCAGCCCAGGCGGAGTGCTGGGCTTTGGAGAGGTGGGTGAAGATCGACACGGCGAAGACCGCATCGAAGCTGGCATCCTCTGCGGGCAGCGGCGGCATGGGGTCGTTGCGAAGATAGGTGCCGGGCAGGTGGGCGCGGCAGTAGGCGAGAGAGCTCTCGTCGATGTCGAAGCCGGTATAGTCCGTCTTCGGCGCAAGATGCATCGCCAGCCTGCCGAGGCCGCAGCCCCATTCGGCCACTTTCGCCGTGGAGAGATTGACGTGACGGCTGAGAGCCGCCTCGATCTCAGCCGCGTTCTCGCGCCCCCAATTCCTGTAGTCCTCGAGACCGGCATCGCCATAGGTTCGGCGAATGAGCGAGGCGCTGGGGAGCGGCGGCCCTTCATAGGATGCGAGGAACGCGGCGTTCGCTTCTTCCGCCTCCTCGACATCGCGCGCGATGGCGATGCGCTCGGCCACCCCGAGGAGGCCGAGCCCTCTCAGGACGGCAAGCAGCCGCTCCCGCTCGATCGGTAGGCGCACTAGCCCAGGACGTCCTTGGTCGCCTGGGCGAAGATGTCGAGCCCCTCGTCGATGAGGGCGTCGGACGCCACGAGCGGCACGTGGGTACGGATGACCTGCGCCTTCTTGCCCGCCGTGAGGGTGATGAGGCCGAGCTCCCGCGCCCGGCCCTGGATCTTGGCGGCGGCCTCGGCGTTGGGCTTCATCGGGTCGCCGTCGACGACCATTTCCACGGCGGCCATGGCGCCCACCCGGCGGACATCGCCGAAGGTGCCCTTGCCGACCCCTTGGGCGAGTTCGTTCCAGCGCGCCTCCACCTTGGCGCCGATCTCTTCCGCACGCTGAATGAGACCGTCTTCCTCGATCACATCGAGGACGGCGAGGGCTGCGGCGCAGGCGACAGGGTTGCCGCCATAGGTCGAGCCCATGCCCCCCGGCGCGATCGAGTCGAAGAGGTCGGCCTTGCCGATGACGGCCGAGAGCGGGAAGCCCCCCGCGATGGATTTGGCGCAAACGAGGAAGTCGGGCTCGACGCCGGACTGCTCGATGGCGAACATGGTGCCGGTGCGGGCGAAACCCGTCTGCACCTCGTCGGCGATGAACATGATGCCGTGCTCGTCGCAGATCTTCCGTAGGCCCTGAAGGAACGCCCTCGGGGCGGGGACGAAGCCCCCCTCCCCCTGGACGGGCTCGATCAGGATCGCCGCCACGTCCGAGGGCGCGATCGAGGTCTCGAAGATATGCTTGAGGCAGTTCAGCGCCCCCTGGCTCGACATGCCCTTGTACTCGTGCGGGTAGGGAGCATGGTAGACGTCACCCGGCAGCGGGCCGAAGCCCTCCTTGTAGGGACGAGCCTTGCCCGTGAGTGCAGTTGCGAGAAGCGTGCGCCCGTGAAAGCTGCCCTCGAAGCTGATAAGGCCGGGGCGCCCGGTGATGCGGCGGGCGAACTTGCAAACATGCTCAGTCGCCTCGGAGCCTGTGTTCATGAACATGGTCTTGTAGTCGGACTTGCCGCCACCAGCGTGCCTGACGAGATCGTTCAAGCGCTCGGCCAGCTCGATATAGGGCTCGTACTGGGCGACGCCGAAGCAGGTGTGGACCACCTTCTCCATCTGCTCGCGGGCAGCGGCCATCACGCGCGGGTGGTTGTGGCCGACATTGAGAACGCCGATCCCGGCGATGAAGTCGATGTAGCGCTTGCCCTCGACGTCCCACATCTCCGCGCCCTGCGCCTTGGCGGCGTAGATACCCGACTTGGAAGGCAGGCCGCTCGGGCAGGCAGCGTTCCTGCGCGCCACCATCAGCTCGTTGGTGGGGTACTCGTTGCTGCCGGCCTTATCGCTCATTTCTAAGTCCTTCTCCATCGAACTTCAGGTGCGCTCCAGCCTCTGCGCCGCTTGGACGCAGGGTTCAAGGGGCAGCGCTCACTGCCGCGCGCCTCCCCCTGGCCGAACCTTGGGCGGGACCTCCGTGTTGCGTTCGCATCAGACAAGACGACCGGAGACCCCCCATGCTCTACCACCAGTTCGACGGCATCGACATTCCCCGCCTGGGGCTCGGCACCTGGCAGCTCAAAGGCGACGACGCCTACCGCATCACCTCCAAGGCGCTGGAGCTGGGCTACCGGCATATCGACACCGCTGCCGTCTACAAGAACGAAGAGGAGGTAGGCCGCGCCATCAGGGAGAGCGGCGTGGCGCGCGACGAGATCTTCCTCACCACCAAGCTCTGGTACGAGAAGATCGGCGAGAAGACCAGCATCGACGCCATGAAGAAGTCCCTCGACCGGCTGGGTACGGACAATGTCGACCTCGTCCTCAACCACTGGCCGGTTCCCGAGATGGAGATCGGCGCCCAGGTCACGCCCCTAGCCGAGATCCAGGAGCAGGGCCTCTCAAGGCTGGTCGGCGTCTCCAACTACACCCAGAACCAGCTTCTGACGGCGGTGACCGAGTGCCCGGTGCGCCTCGCTAACATCCAGTGCGAGTACCACCCCAATCTCGACCAGGACCCGGTCCTGAAGACAGCGCGCGGTTTCGACATGCTGTTCACCAGCTACTCCCCCATCGGCCAGGGCGAGGTGCTCTCCAACCCCGCCATCGAGCGTCTGGCCGAGTGGAACAAGCGCACGCCCGCCCAGATCGTTCTGCGCTGGCACCTGCAGCAGGCCAACGTGGCGGCTATCCCGAGGACCAGCTCGGAGGACCACCTCAAGTCCAACTTCGAGATCTTCGATTTCGAACTCTCCGCCGAAGACATGAAGACCGTCTACGGACTGATCAAGCCCGACGGTCGGATGATCGACCCCGACTGGGCACCCCAGTGGGACACGGGCGTCGCCGCCTGAGCGCTTTCGCGCCCCTTGGGGAGAGAGGCCGGGTCTTTCTCCCCGATCTGAAGATGACCACACTGAGTGATGCGCGTGCTGCTCTCGCTTCCGTGAATCCTTTCTACGCTGCACTGCGAAAAACTTCCATCTATCAATCGTTCGTGAAGTCTATTGGACAGTGTATCAGTCGTTATGCGGACGGCCCTGCGGTATGTGGCGACCACGTCATGAACCGATGCCGAGGAGTGGGAACGAGAGCATGAGAAGACTAGGTTTGACCACGGCGCTCGTCGCTGCCGCCGGCATGGGCTTCGCCTCCGCCGCCACCGTCACGATCGACGATTTCGCCACGCCGCAGACCGTCACCATCGGCGCCGATATGACGATGTCGGAGGGTGTGACCGGCGATGCGGCGAGCCTGCTCGGCGGCGTCCGCGAGGTGACGCTCTCGAACCAGGACGGGCTTGACCTCGACCTTGAGAGCATCTTCAACGCACAAGGAGCGTTCGGACGCTTCGAGAGCGGTGCCAGCGCGAACGGCACCGGCATCTTCACCACCTTCCTTCTCGAGTATGACGGCACGAACGACGGCAGCTTCGATACGGACGGCCTCGGCGGCATCGACCTCGTGGACGGCACCAATACGGGCTTCCGTGTCGGCGCCAACTTCGTCGACGGCGTCAGCGAGATCACCGTGACGGTGTGGGACGGTGACAGCTCGGCCTCCGCCTCCTTCGAGCTGACGGCCAGCGGCATCTTCACCCTCGCCTTCTCCGAGTTTGCGGGCATCGACTTCACCCAGGTGGACGCGCTGAGCGTGACCGCGCTGAACCAGACCGCCGCGGCGGACTTCAACCTCGACTTCATCGAGACCGCGCCCCTGTCCGACATCGTCGTGCCCGTGCCGGGCGCTGCGCTTCTCTTCGCGGGCGCCCTCGGAGCCTACGCGGCCAAGCGCCGGAAGAAGGGCGTCTGAGCTCTCACCTGCGTCAGTCCTGACGAGCCGACCCGCCGCGACTGAACGAAGCCGGACACCAGAAGGCAGGGTTCGCCCTGCCTTTTTCTTTGCGATCAGCGCTGCCGCGCCCTAACGGGTGGCCATGGCCTTTCAATCCACCGATACCTATGTCGCCACCGACGACCTCAATGTCGCGGTCAACGCCGCCGTCACGCTAGAGCGGCCCCTCCTCGTCAAGGGTGAGCCAGGCACCGGCAAGACCGTGCTCGCCAAGGAGGTCGCCGACAGCCTCGGCGCTCCGCTCATCGAGTGGCATGTCAAATCCACCACCAAGGCGGCCCAGGGCCTCTACGAGTACGACGCGGTCGCCCGCCTGCGCGACAGCCAGCTCGGCGAGGAGCGCGCCACGGACGTCGGCAACTACATCAAGCGCGGCAAGCTTTGGGAGGCGTTCACCGCTGAGAAGCGCCCCGTCCTCCTCATCGACGAGATCGATAAGGCGGACATCGAGTTCCCCAACGACCTCCTGCAGGAGCTCGACCGGATGGAGTTCTACGTCTACGAGACCGGCGAGACGGTGAAGGCGAAAGAGCGCCCGATCATCATCATCACCTCGAACAACGAGAAGGAGCTGCCCGACGCCTTCTTACGCCGCTGCTTCTTCCACTATATTCAGTTCCCTGACGATGAGACCATGAAGAACATCGTCTCCGTCCACTACCCAGACATCAAAGAGGGCCTCGTCCGCGAGGCGCTGACCCGCTTCTACGCCCTGCGCGAGGCGCCGGGTCTCAAAAAGAAGCCCTCCACCTCGGAGCTTCTCGACTGGCTAAAGCTGCTCATGGTCGAGGATGTGGATCTCGCGACCCTTCGGGAGAAAGACCCCCGCAAGGCGATCCCGCCGCTTCACGGTGCGCTCCTCAAAAACGAGCAGGACGTCCACCTCTTCGAGCGGCTGGCGTTCTTAGCGAGGCGCGAGGGACAGTAGGGGCGGGTCGCTGCCTACCTATTTCGTCAGCAGGCGCACCATTCTTGAGGCGGTCTCAGAGCCGTGCCGTTCGGTCAGATACGGCTCGCACTCCGCTTCGGTCATATCCTCTCGGCCATATGGAAGGACCTGCGCGCCGCCCGCTCTGATCTTGGTGTCCAGCTCCTCTAGCCAGTCCAGGTGGTGCCGGGCGGTAACGTTGAGGTCGCTAGCACCCAGACGGACGTGGCGTCCGGCCTTCGTCTCCATCTCGTAAACGAACAAGCCGTCGTCGTCCTTCGCCACATCGCACCGGACCCGGAGGATAGTGATGTCTGCGATCGGGATGCGCCGAGGCTTGACCTCCCAGACGCGCTTGGTGACGAGGCCTGCCGGATGAACGATGTCGTAGTGGCTGCGTTCAAGGCCCAGTGCCGCGAAGGCCGCAGCGAAACCGAGGAGCGTCCACCCCCTTATCGTTCCGATGCGGCGATGCTGCCAGTGCGCAAGCAGCTCCTCGGGTTCGAAACCCTCCGCCTTTAAACCAGGCCTCAGGCGGAGGCGGGTCGCAAGGTCCGTCTCGACTGCCTCGATGACAGCTTCGGTCTCGCCCTGGGAACGAAACCAGGCACGCGCTGCCGAAGCAGGATCACGAGACGGCCAGGCCTCGATCGCCCACATGCCGCCCCCCATGAGGACCATGAACACCATCATCTCGCTAAAAACAAACGGGTCCAGACAGAGAAAGTCCGCCAGGCCTTCCGTTCGCCCCGGCAGAAGGAGCCCGGCTCCCAGACCCAAAAAGGGCTGGTCCGGTCGCTGCTGCGTCCATATGGCTGCCGCGGTGAAGATCAGCGCGCCGAGAAAGGGGATCATGATCGTCAGCAAACCTTGCAGGCTGCCTTTGTCTCGCGCCAGCGGGCTCAGATACTCACGCAGGCGAGCTGAGAGCTCTTCCAGCTCGCCGAGCTCTTCCTGCGACAGCTCACGGCCAGCGGTGGGCTCTTCATTCAGCAGGCGCTCTTTGCGCTGGCGGGTATGCCAGAACTGATAGGCGTAGAGAATGGGGATGTAGAGGAGGAAAAGAAGGATGATGGGGGCACCAACCTTCAGAAAGCGGAGAGTACTTCTGAAACTGTCCGCGAAGCTCGGAGCCTCCTGCTCAAAGACTACCAGGGCGAGAGCATCGCGCAGCTCGAACCACACGGGCAGCCCAACGATGAACGCGACACAGACCAAAGGTACGCTCCACATCAGGAACCCATACGTACTCGGATCGAGCCCGCTCTCCGGCCTCGAACGCTCCGTGGCCAGCTCGACGGGATTGCGTTTCTCTTCGGCGGGCTGCTGCTTCGATAGCGGCGCTAGGGCGGCAAGGGAGAGAACACCAGCCAGCCCGAGCAAAGTGAGCCAGTTCGCCTCGCCAAGTGCACCGGCATGATAGCCGTCCCAGGCGAGGTTGATGAACATGATGCTGACGAACGGCAGGTTCAGACAGAACAGGGCATACTGGCCGGCATACCCCAAAACGCCTCCTGGCGGCGGAAGCCAGGCGCTGATGACTGCCCCGATCAAGAGAACTGCCGACCCGGCTAGATAGAGGCGAAGCAGGCTGTCAGGACCCAGCGCATTGAGACCTCCCCAGCCAGAGCCTGTCTGGAGCGCCGTCAGTAGGCCAAGCACGATCGCCAGTGCTCCGATAAGAAGCGCCGTCGAGATGAAGGGCCTGCCGCCCTCGTTCCTATGCTTCACCTGCACTGTCCCAAACTTCCTGCTGGGCGCAAGGGTGGCTGACGCAAACGGGCAGCGCAAGGATTAGGGCGTGGTCCTTGCTGCGCCTGCTCCCCTACCCCGCCACCTGCCCCAAGGTCCCGGCGGAAACCCTGACCTTCTCGGCTTCCTCTCCCACTTCGCGCCGGAAGAGCGAGCTGCCGCAGATGACGCAGAAGCCGCGCTCGACATCATCGGAGCTGGGATACCAGGCGATCGACTCGGCGCCGTTCTCGATGACCAGCTCGTCCTGAGGGGTCGTGGTGGTGGTCCAGGGCGAGCCTGCCCAGCGCTGGCATTGGCTGCAGGAGCAGGTCGAGGCGGCCGTGACCTGGCCGCCGATCCTAAAGCGGACATCCCCGCAAAGGCACTGCCCTCTCAATCCCATAGACGCGCTCCTTCTCTCGCTTCTCGCCTAAAGCGCTTCCTTAACCGCGTCCACGCCCAGCCGTTGCCCCCGCCTTGCCAAAAGGTTAAGGTGGTCCCTGGGCACAGCAGGGATGACGATTGATGAGCCGTATTATTGCGCTACTTCTCGGGCTGCTCGGCGCCGTCGGGGCGAGCCAAGCCCCTGAGTTCACGCAGCAATATATGCAGAACCTGCGCGGCGGCGTGGACCGGCTCGGTGAGGTGGTCGAGCGCTTCGACCAGGATGCGGCGCGCTCCGATCTCAGCCGCCAGGAGGCCCTCGACTACTGCCTGGCCGATGAGCGGCCGGGGGGCTCCATGTCCTGCCTTGGCCGGGCGGAGGATGTGGCCTCCTACCTGCGCTACCGTCAGCAACTCGACACGCTGGAGAGCACCGGCGAGTGGCAGCGGCCGATCTATCTCGCCCGCGACCATGACCAGGCCGTGCTGGAATCGACCCTCGAAGCCTACAAGCCCGCCGTGCCCACCACAATGGACGGCGGCGGCTATGCCTTGGCTGGGTTCGCCCTTCTTTGGGGGGTCGCTTCGTTGATCCTTGGACTGATCACCGCGCCCTTCCGCCGCTACTGAGGCACCTCAGAGGGGCCGCACCATATGCCCCATCTTGCGGCCAGGTCTCGCCTCGGCCTTGCCGTAGAGGGTGAGATCCGTGCCCGGCTCGGCCACCAGCTTCTCCCAGCCGTTCACCTGATCGCCGATGAGGTTGAGAAGCTCCGACGGCCGAAGGGTTGCCGCTGGGCGTAGGGGCCAGCCGGTCACGGCGCGGATATGCTGCTCGAACTGGCTGACCGAGCAGGCCTCCAGCGTATGGTGGCCTGAATTATGGACGCGGGGGGCCATCTCATTGGCGAGGAGGCCGTCTTTCGTCACAAAGAACTCTACCGTCAGCACACCGACATAGTTCAGGCGTTCGAGAATCGCCTTGGACGCCTGACGGGCCTGCTGGACGAGGCGATCGTCCGCCTGCGCCGGAATCATCGAGCGGGCGAGGATGCCGCCCTCATGGTGGTTCTCGCAGAGGTCGAAAAAGGCGATGTCGCCAGATCGGGCACGGGCGGCGATCAGGCTGACCTCGCGCTCGAAAGAGGCGAAGCCTTCGAGGAGGAGCGGCGCCTCGCCTAGCTCTCGCCAGACGGCATCGGCATCTTCGCTGCCGGTGAGCCTTGCCTGCCCCTTGCCGTCATAGCCGAAGCGGCGGGTCTTGGCGATGGAAGGGCCAGCCTCGGCAAGCGCGGTACGCAGATCGTCCGCACTATCCACTTGCCAGAACGGCACGGTGCCGATGCCGAGATCGCGGAACAGGGTCTTCTCTCTCAAGCGCTCCTGGCTGGCGGCAAGCGCCTCCGCGTTCGGAGCGAGCGGCGTGCCTGAGGCTGCCACGGCGGCGGCGGTCTCGGCGGGGACGTTCTCGAACTCGTAGGTGACGACGTCGCAGCGTTTGGCGAAGGTGGTCACGGCATCGACGTCGAGATAGTCTCCCTCAAAGGGCTTGGCAGCCATACCCGCGGGGGAGCGCACGGCGCCTGGGCCATAGGCGGCTGCATGGAAGCCGAGCTTGGTCGCGGCGCTGGCCAGCATCCGGCCGAGCTGGCCGACGCCTAGGATTCCGACGGTGCTGCCCGGCGGGAGCATGGTGGTCACGTGACCGGCTCGTCCTGGACCGGCGCTTCGAGCACCGCTTCGGACTGCTTCTGCCGCCAGGATTTGAGGCGCAAGGAGAGTTCGGGGTCCTGCAGCGCCAGGATGGAGGCGGCCATGAGCCCTGCGTTCTTCGCGCCGGCCTCGCCGATGGCCAGGGTGCCCACGGGGACGCCGCCGGGCATCTGGGCGATGGAGAGGAGGCTGTCCATGCCGGAAAGCGCCTTGGACTGGACCGGCACACCGAGCACCGGGAGGGTCGTCATGGAAGCAACCATGCCCGGTAGATGCGCCGCGCCCCCGGCGCCTGCGATCACCACTTGAAAGCCCTGATCCTCGGCGGAGGTGGCGAAGCGGACGAGGCGGTCGGGGGTCCGATGGGCGGAGACGATCAGCGCTTCATAGCCGACCTGCAGCTCATCCAAGGCTTCCGCGGCGCAGCGCATGGTCGGCCAGTCGCTCGAGCTGCCCATGATGATGGCGACGGGGGTTGTGTCCTGGACCATGAGTGGTCTCCCGCAAAAGAGCCGGTTAGCTTGGGTTGTGGAGGCGGGCAAGGGTACGCGTCATGACGTCGTCATCCCGGCTGTAGCGTAGCGAAGGTTGAGCCGCAAAGCGGTTGACGGACCCATGGACCGAACCTCTGTCATGGCTTGATCCGTTCGGTCCATGGGTCCCGGATAAGCCTGCGGCTTTCCGGGATGACGGCGGATCATACCCCCGAGCGCAAACTCCGCACTCGCGCGATCAATCCCGCCGTGGAGGCATCGTGGTCGCCGTCGGCCTCGTTCTTCAGCTCCGCCAGGATGGGCTTGGCCAGCACCTTGCCAAGCTCCACGCCGAACTGGTCGTAAGAGTTCACGCCCCAGACCGCGCCCTGGACGAAGATCTTGTGCTCGTAGAGGGCGATCAGCGCACCGAGGGTTTCGGGTGTCAGCTTCTGCATCAGGACCGAGAGCGACGGCCTGCCGCCGGGGAAGGCCTTGTGGGGGGCGAGACGCTTCGCTTCCTCGTCGCTCGCGCCCTGCTCTTTCAGTTGCGTGAAAGCCTCGTCCTCGGTCACGCCCACCATCAGCGCTTCGGGCTGGGCGAGGAAGTTGGCGAGGAGCTTCTCGTGGTGGTCGCCCAGGGGGTTGTGCGAGACGGCAGGCGCAATCAACTCGCAGGGGATGACGGTCGTGCCCTGGTGGATGAGCTGATAGAAGGCATGCTGACCGTTCGTACCCGGCTCACCGAAGACGATGGGGCCTGTCTCGTATCCTGCGGGCAAGCCGTCCAGACGGCGGGACTTACCGTTGCTCTCCATGTCCGCCTGCTGAAGATAGGCAGGCAGACGGTGCAGCGACTGGTCGTAGGGCAGCACCGCCACAGCGGGCATATCCAGGAATGTCCGGTGCCAAAGGCCGATCAGGCCGAAGAGAAGGGGCAGGTTCTTGTCGGCAGGCGCCTCTTCGAAATGCCGGTCCATGGCGTGGGCGCCGGAGAGGAGGTCCTCGAACGCTTCCCAGCCGACCGTCAGGGCGATGGGCAGGCCGATGGCCGACCAGAGGGAGTACCTGCCGCCCACCCAGTCCCAGAAGCCGAAGACATTCTCCTCTTCGATCCCGAAGGCGGCGGTGGCTTCGTGGTTCGTGGACAGAGCGACGAAGTGACTGGCGACATCCGCCTCGCTCCGCCCCGAAGCCAGGAACCATTCCCGCGCCGAATGGGCATTGGTCATGGTCTCTTGAGTGGTGAAGGTCTTGGAGGCGATGGTGAAGAGGGTCGTCTCGGGATCGCACCGGCGCAGCGTTTCCACGAGATGCGTTCCGTCCACGTTGGAAACGAAGTGAACGTCCCTGCCCTCGATCCAATAGGGCTTCAGCGCCTCGGTCACCATGACGGGGCCGAGGTCCGAGCCGCCGATGCCGATATTGACGACAGTGGTGAGCGGCTTGCCGGTGGCGCCGCGGCGGTCGCCGGAGAGGACCGCGTCGCAGAACGCCTTCATCCGCTGGCGGACGTCTTCGATGTCCCCCATGGGATCGGCGCCGTCCGCTTTGTACTTGCCGTCGCGGTTGTCGCGCAGGGCCATGTGGAGGACCGAGCGGCCTTCGGTCTCGTTGATCGGCTCACCGGCGAACATCCGCCTGCGGCGTTTTTCGACGCCGACCTCTTCGGCCAGCCCCAGAAGCGCGTCCATGACCGGACCGGTCACCTGCGCCTTAGAGGCGTCGAGAAACAGCCCCGCCGCTTCGAAGCTGAAGCGCTCGAACCGGCCGGGCTCCTCGGCGAAGAGCTCGCGCAGGTGGCGCTTACCGTCGGTCTCGGCGAGCTGGGAGAGAACCCCCCACGATTTGGTCTCGGCGGGGTTCATGGGTGTCTCCGTCAGTTGAGTTCATAGCGTCGCCACCCCCTAGTCCGTCAGTTCGAAGCTGAGAAGAGCCTCAACTGTTGCGCGGCTCGCGAAGCGTGCAGCCGCGCCGTATCCAACCGTCAGACCGCGGCACGCTTTGCGAGCCGCCCTACGTATCAGCTATCGGCGTATTTCACCGAGCAGCCGTAAGGCTTGGAGACCTTGGTGACCACTTCGCCGCCGTTCTTCATCTGCGACAGGGCGGTGCTGACATAGTTGTCGGCCCGCTTGATGTCGGCGGGGTTCGAGGAGGGGATGGTGTCGATCGCGCCGTTGTAGCGCAGCGTACCCTCTCCATCGATGATGAACATATGCGGCGTGGTCTTCGCCGCGTAGGCCCGGCCCATGGAGCCGTCCGCATCGAGAAGGACATAGGCGGGCTCGGCGCCGCGCTCGGCGTTGAGCTCGGTGGCCCGCGCGGCGTCGGCGTAGCCCTGCTTGCCCTCGGCCGACGAGATCACCTGCACCCAGACGATGTCCTCGGCCCCCGCGCGCTTCTGCAGCGCCTGCATGTTGCCCGCGCCGTAGTGCTTCTGAACGAAGGGGCAGCCGTCATTCGTCCATTCGAGGACCACGGTCTTTCCCTCGAACTGATCCAGACTGATCGTCTCGCCGCCGGCGGAGACCTCCGAGAATTCGGGCGCCGCCTGGCCTGGCATGGGGGCCAGGAGGGCGAGAAGGCTTGCAGCTAAAGTCGAGATCATCCGCGGTTCTCCAGCGTCTCTTTCATCAGTTTGGCGGTAAGGATCTGCGGCAGTACCTCAGCCTCACCCGTCCCATCGTAGTAGAGATAGAGCGGAACGCCAGAGCGTCCCTGCCGTTCTATCGCCGCGGTAATGATCGGGTCGGGGTTGGTGAGGTCAGCCACCATGAAGACCGTGCCGGTCTGCGCGAAAAGGTCTCTGATCTCCGCCGTCTCCAAGACGACGCGCTTGTTGTACTGGCACGTCACGCACCAAGCGGCGGTGAAGTCGATGAAGACCGGCTGGCCCTCCTCCATGAGGGCGGCCAGGCGGGTCTCGTCATAGGGCTCCTTGGCGGTTTCGCCTGCGTAGGAGACCGGCGCTGCTGTCTGCAGGCCGGTCAGGGGCACGATGGCAACGACCAGGGCCAGGGCGGCGGCAGCCTGGAGGGGCAGCGACGTGCCCTTCTCCTGGGCGAGGCCGAAGAGCCAGGCAGCGAGCCCCGCCACGACGAAGGCGATGCCTAGGCGCAGGACGGCGTCGGGGCCTGCCTGAAGGCTCACCACCCAGACGAGCCACACCACCGTGCCGAACATGGCGAAGGCGAAGAGCTGCTTGAGGCGGATCATCCAGGCGCCGGGGCGGGGGAGCTTCTCGGCCAGGCTCGGCACAAAAGCGAGGAGGAGGTAGGGCAGCGCCAGGCCTAGTCCCAACACGAGGAAAACGGCCATGGCGGCGGCTGGCGGCGCGGTCAGGGCGTAGCCCACGGGCGCGCCTAGGAACGGGCCGATGCAGGGCGCCGCGACCAGCACCGCTAGGAGGCCGGTGAAGAAGGAGCCTGCGGGGCCTTTCTTCTGGGCGAGGCCGGAGCCCGCGCCCTGAAACGAGGTGCCCACCTCAAACATTCCGGCTAGGTTCAGTCCGATGAGGAAGACGATCAGCGCCAGGATGCTGACGGCGACCGGCGACTGAAGCTGGAAACCCCAGCCGAGCTGCGCCCCTGCCGCCCGAAGGCTGAGGAGCACCACCGCCATGATGGCGAAGGTGACCAGCACCCCTGCCGTGTAGGCATAGGCGTCCATGCGGATCGTCTTACGCTCGGCGCCTGCGAGGCTCGCGATGCTCGACGCCTTGAGGAAGACGATGGGAAAGACGCAGGGCATGGCGTTGAGGATTAAACCGCCTAGAAGCGCGAAGAGGAGAAGGAGCGGCAGGCTGGCTGACGAGGCGCCGCTGCCCCCTCCCCCGCCCGCTTCGGCAGCGTTCAGGCGAGCCAGAAGCGGGGCTGCGGCCACCATCTCCTCGGAGCGCACGGCGGCGATCTCGACGCCGACCTCCTCGCCCTCCATGGCGAGAGTCAGCAGGCCTTCGAGGGTCTGAGGCGGTTCGAACTCGTACTCGATGCCGGGGGTGAGAGCGATGAGGAGAGCGCCGTCCTCGCGCAAGGTGGCCTGGGTGGAGGACGGCTCGATGAGGCCGCCGACAGCCGGGTAGAAGAAGGGGTCGCCTTCGGGAGCGCCTTCGATCCTCAGAACCACCGTGCCCTCCGCTTCGGAGAAGGCGGCCTCGAGGCCGAGATCCCTCGGCTGGGCGCTGCGCGCGGTGCGGATACGCTCGGTCTGGCCCGGCACGGGGCTGGCGCTGGCGGCGATAGGAATGGAGAGCGAGAGGTCGGCGCTCTCCGGGATGCAGACGTCGAGGCAGATGAGCCACTCGGCGAAGACGTCGAGCCGCGCCATGGTCCCTGGCTGGGCACCCGGCGGCACCTTGATCGGCACGAGAAAGGTGGGGCTGCCCTCGTGGCCGAAATTGGTCAGCGGCCCGAGCGGCAGGCGGTGGGGCAGCGGGTAGCCTAACTCTCCGGCCTCGAAGCCCTCGGGCAGTTGCCAGCCAAGGTTGAGCGGCAGGCCGCTATCGCCGGGGTTCTTCCAGTAGACATGCCAGCCCTCGTCGAGCTCCTGGGCCAGGGCCACCCACAGGGTCTCGCCAGGGACAGCAGCGCTCTGCTCCGAGATCAGCCGGCTCGTCGCATGACCGGTGCGCACCGCCTCCCCGGTCTGGGCATGGGCGGCAGCAAAAAGGGTGAAGGCAGCAAGAAGCAGGCGCAGCATAGGCATGGGTTCGGTTGTTGCGGGGGTTTGGTTACAGCGACTGGCGACGCCCGTCATCCCGGAAAGCCGTAAGGCTTATCCGGGACCCATGGACGAAGTTTGGTTGCAGGCCCAACCGTCACTCTGTTTGCCGCTGCAGGCCATGGGTCCCGGATAGGCTGCGCCTTCCGGGATGACGGTCTCACCCCTCCGGCAAGTTCTCCAGGAAGAACCGGACCGTGTTGCCGCCCATCACCTTGCGGATATCGTCCTCCGGCATGCCTGCGTCGAGGAGCGCCTGGGTGATGGCGGGGAGTTCGGAGGCGTCGAGCTCCGTCGTCACCGTGCCGTCGAAGTCCGAGCCGAGGGCGATATGGTCCACGCCGAAGCGGTTCGCGCCCCATAGGATCGCATCGGCGATGCCTGCCGGGGAGGCGTCGCAGGTGACGTCCTCCCAGAAGCCCACGCCGATCAGGCCGCCGTTCTGGGTGATCATCTCCATGGTCTCGTCGGAGATGTTGCGGGGGCTGGGGCAGTGGCCGTCGAAGCCCGTATGGCTGACGATCAGCGGTCCCGCCTCCATGGCGAGGACATCTCGGACCACATGTTCGGAGCTGTGCGCAACGTCGATGATGATGGAGAGCTCGCGCATCCTCTTCACCGCGTCGCGGCCGAAATCGGTCAGCCCCGCCCCGCTCTGGCCGTGCAGCGAGCCGCCCAGCTTGTTGTCGAAGAAGTGCTGCAGCCCCATGACCCGGTAGCCCGCCTCGAACAGCCGGTCGATATTGGCGAGGTCGCCGTCGAGAGCGTGGGAGCCTTCGGTGCCTAGGATGGCGGCGACGGCCTCACATGGGTTGTACCACTTGTCAGTAGTGGAAAAGCTGCCGTCCGCATTCTTGGCATGCCGCATACCAAAACGGCAGTCACCACGTACTATTTGTAGCTCCCCCAACTCTGCCTTGGACGTGACCATGCGGAGGGGAGCGAGGGCATCTCCTAACGTTTCTCCCTCTTCGGAACCGGCAGCAAACCCAGCCAGCTTCTCCGCCTGATAAACCGCCCGCTCGGTGCGGCTATCCCAGGTGCGTCTCGGCCACCGCTGGGCCATGGCGAGCTTGGTGATGTTGTCCGAGCCCGCGTCGTTCTCCTCGTAGTTCTGGCCCACCGGGGTCTTAGTGACGGCGGTGAAGACCTGGAGGAACACGCCGCCCTCGCGCAGGCGCGGCAGGTCCACATGGCCGCGGTCGTTCCTCTTCAGAAGGTCGCGGTTCCAAAGGAGACTATCGGCGTGGAGGTCCGCCACGGGGATGGTGGCGTGGAGCGCCCTCGCCTCTTCGGAAATCTCATAGGGTGCGTGGGGGAGGACGGGGTTCATCCGCTTGTCCGCCATAGGCGGGGCGAGGATGAGGAACAGGGCGATCCCTGCGCCGAGGAGGATGGTGGAGAGAAGGGCCGTGCGGACGAGAAGCCTGGTCATCCGGCGAGGCTAGACCGGGTTGCGGGCGGGGTCACCCGCCACCGTCATCCCGGCCTTGAGCCGGGATCCAGGGACCAATCCTTACTCAGGGCGGCTGAGCTTAGGTCTATGGGTCCCGGATAAGCCTTTCGGCTTTCCGGGATGACGGGTGTTGGTGGGAGAGGCGCCTACTGAGGACGCTGCTCGATGTCGGCCTTGTCGGCCCACATATAGACGTCGGTGCCCATGGGCATGTCCTCGATCTCCTCGCCGTCGATCATGCCGTCCTGGACCTCGCGCACCGTGCCGGTGAGGTCGATGACCTGGCCTTCGGTGATGTCGTAGCGGCCCTCGGTCTCGTCGCCGGGGGTCTCCTCCTGGTCGAGCACCACGAGAAGCTCCTCGCCCTCATCGTCCTCGACGGTGAAGGTGCGGTCGCCGACCACGCTCTTCACGCGGACTTCGTTGAGGGTCACCGTCCCTTCGGGGAGGGTGTCGTCGGTCCTGATCGAGGCGATCCGGGTTTCCTGGGTCTCGCCCATCTCGGCGTCGAGCTCGGTGGTGACGACATCGGCTTCGATCTCTTCATAGCCCTCTTCCATCAGGGCTTCGTCAGTGACGTTCTCCGCCGTGGTTTCGAGGTCGGCAGGGTCGTCCTCGACCACGAGCACGTCGGCTTCGAGGTCCTGCTCGGCGAGCTCGAGGTCGGAGGTCCGTTCGCTGCGAAGGTCTTCGGCCTCGGCGACTTCGATGGGCTCTTCGGCGGCTTCGTACTCGGCCGTGTCGGTCTCGGCGCCGCCGCAGCTCGCGAGCATTACCGCTGCGGGCACGCCCAGCAGCCAGTTCCAACTAGGGGCGGCTTTCTTCAACGTTCTGGTCTTCGTCATGTCGTCCTCTGGCGCGCCTTGCGCGTGTTGCGATGCGCCATGAACGGCGAGGCGGCGCCAAAAGATGCACCGCCTCACCAAGGCTTGACAGAGGTGGACGAAGGTTAGCGTTAGTGCATCGACATGCCGCCATCGACTTCGTAGTCGGCGCCGGTCACGTAGGACGCATCGTCCGAGAAGAGGAAGGCAGCGACGCCCGCGATCTCCCTCGGCTCACCGAAGCGGCCCAGCGGCACCTGGGACTTGATGCCCTCCGCCATCTGCTCCGCCTGGCCCTGGTCCATGCCGGTCCGAGAGAAGAAGTTCGAGTCGATAGGGCCGGGGCTGATGCCGTTGGCGCGGATGCCCCTGGGGGCGAGTTCCTTCGCTAGTACCCGCACATAGGAGCGCATGGCCGCCTTGGAGGGCAGGTAGAGCGAGCCGCCGGGCATGGCCATATGCTGGCCGACCGAGGTGTTGATGAGCACCGCGCCGCCATCCTTCACCTTGCCCGACAGCGCCGCCATCTGCAGCATCGGGCCGCGGACATTGACGTCCATCTGGGCCGCGAAGTCCTCGGCGCTGATCTGATCGTGGGGCAGGAACTTGCCGAAGCCCGCATTGAAGAAGACGCCGTCGAGCTCTTGGACCTGGCCTGCCAGCGCCTGCGCCGCGCCGGGGTCGGAGGCGTCGTTGGCAAACGCCGTGATGCCCTTCTGCCCGTTGAGCTTCTCGATCTTCTCCTGGTTGGTGCCGGTCACGAAGACGCTGGCGCCTTCCTCAGCCAAACGGTGGGCCGTGGCCTCGCCGATGCCGCTGGTGCCGCCGGTCACGAGATAAGTTCTTCCGTCAAAGCGTGCCATGAGATCGCCTCCTCAGTTTGCGTGTGTCGTGGCAATGACCGGCCCAAAGTAAGAAGCGCCATGACGAGCGCGACACACAAAAGCGGCAGCACTGTTTTGCGCTTCGGGCACGGACGGAACTGCGCCTGCGCTGGGACGCCCGATTGACGGCGCGGGCGAAGCGGTTACGTCCCCCCTACACTTCCGCCAGCCTCAAGGAGAGCATCATGGCCGTCAGCCTTCCCCCCCTTCCCTATGAGCGCGATGCGCTGTCCCCGCATATCAGCCGCGACACGCTCGACTACCACTACGGCAAGCACCACCAGAAATACGTCGACACCACCAACGAGATGATCGCCGGCACCGAGCACGAGAACGCCGACCTCGAAAAGATCGTGCAGGACGCGGAGGGCTCGAACCAAGGGCTCTTCAACAACGCCGCCCAGGTCTGGAACCACACCTTCTACTGGAACTCGATGAAGCCCAAGGGCGGCGGCAAGCCGTCGGGCAAGATCGCCCAGATGATCGACGATAGCTTCGGCTCCTACGACAAGTTCCGCGAGGAGTTCACCAAGGCGGGCGCGACGCAGTTCGGCTCCGGCTGGGCCTGGCTGGTCGAGAAAGGCGGCAAGCTCGAAGTGCGCAAAACGCCGAACGCGGAAACTCCGCTGACGGAGGCAGGCGCCACCCCGCTCCTCACCATGGACGTCTGGGAGCACGCCTACTATCTCGACTATCAGAACGGCCGTCCCAACTACATCAACACGTTCCTCGACGAGCTGGTGAACTGGGACTTCGCCGAGAAGAATTTGGGTTGATGTAGCGCCACCTCTCCCGCCCGCGGGAGAGGTCGAAATCTATCTGATTTCGGGTGAGGGCCTCGGCGAAGCCGTTCTGCTACGCTTGCCGTCAAGACCTGCGCTCAGAAGCCCCTCACCCTCGGTCCCTCTCCCGCAGGCGGGAGAGGGAAGCGGTAAGATCAGCCCTTCAGCATCCAGATAATAACCAAGACGCCGAAACAAGCCGTCGCCAGTGCCGCGGCGATCAGGCGGAAGCGGCTCTGGCGCAGCGCTTCGACGCCGTGGGTGTCGAGGCGCTCGCCTACCTTCTTCGCGTTCGCCTGAGCGATGGCGAGGATGCCGATCCCGATCAAGATGAACAGCGAAGCTCCGGCTTTGGCGAGCCAGGTCGGCTCCAGCTTCTGCACCACCGCGTGAAAGCCGAGCCCCAGTGCCGTCGAAGCCATGGCCGTTCTCGCCCAGGCGGCGAAGGTCCGCTCATTGGCCAGAACCGTGCGGTCCTCGGCCCAGTCGGTACGGTCCTCCGCCCATTTGGTGCGGTCTTCGGCGAGGTCGTTCTTGTCCTTGCCCTCTTCGGCCATCAGCCGTCGGAGGAAGTCAGGCTGTCATAGACCGTCTCGACGAAGCGGTCCTCGGAGATGAAGCCGCCCTGGCGCGCGCCCGCATATCTCTTCGCAGGGCGAGCCCTGACGATCTGCTCCTTGCTCCGTCCACGGTCGATCTGGGCCTGCACCTTGTCGCGGATGTCCTCGAGCATGGCGTGATACGCCACCATGCCCTCGCGGTCGGTGAGCTTGCCGTGGCCGGGGATGACCACCGTGTTGGCGTCGGCGGTCTCGACCATCTTCTCGAGCGCGGCGATGACGCCGTCGATGCTGCCGCCGCCCTGAAGGTCGATGAAGGGGAAGCTGCCGAGGCTCTCCTCGAACATCAGGTCGCCGGTATGGATGACGTTGGCGTTCTCGAAATGGACGAAGCTGTCGCTGTCGGTATGGGCGTGGTGAACGTGATGGGCGCGGACGTTCTCACCGTTGATATGGAAGCTCTGACGGTCGGAGAAGGTGACCACCGGGGCACTGGCGGGGTTGTCGCCCTCCAGGATGCGCGCACGGACATTCTCATGGCCGAAGATCAACGCGCCTGCCTCGCCGAGATTCTCGTTGCCGCCTGAGTGGTCGCCGTGGAAATGGGTGTTGAGGACGAAGTCGGGGCTCTTGCCGGTCAGCTCCAGCACTTTGAGCTGTATCTTCTCCGTGAGAGGGGCGAACTGATCGTCCACGAGGAACACCGCGTCCTCGCCGCTGTGCAGGCCGATATTGCCGCCCGCGCCGTAGAGCACCCAGACGCCGGGGGCGGCCTCCTCGTGGGTGATATTGATATTGTCGAAGTTGCGCTGGGCCTGGGCGCCGGTCAGGGCGAGACCGGCGGTGAGGACGAGGCTGAGGGTTCGGATCATGTCATGCTCCCCTGATATGGTTGGAGTCGGACCTAGGCGGGCCGGGCGGCCGGGGCGAGCGCGGAAGGCAGTCGCAGTGCCTTCACGGTTCGGTGGAGGAGGAGAACGCTAAGCTCGCCCCCGGCCTTTCCCCTGTTCGAACGCAGAGACGGAAAGGTTACCCATGCCTCAGATTCAGGACGCCAAGATCCTCATCATGGCCACGGACGGCTTCGAGCAGTCCGAGCTTCTCACCCCGCGCGATCAGCTCTCCGGCAAAGGCGCTACGGTCCACGTGGCCTCGCCCGACGGCGAAGACATCCGCGGCTGGGACGAGAAGGACTGGGGCGAGACGGTGCATGCCGACAAGGCCATCAGTGCCCAGGACGCCGACAACTACGACGCCCTCGTGCTGCCCGGCGGTCAGATCAACCCCGACAAGCTGCGCCTCAATAAGGAGGCCTTGGACCTCATCCAGCGCTTCAACCAGCAGGGCAAGCCGATCGCCGCGATCTGCCACGCGCCCTGGCTTCTGGCCGAGACCGGCATCGCCAAGGGCAGGACCCTTACGGCCTACGACTCGATCCGTACGGATTTGAGGAACGCTGGCGCGACGGTGGTGGACCAGGAAGTGGTGAGGGACGAGAACATTATCACTTCACGCAATCCAGGGGATCTGGATGCCTTTGTGGGCGAGATCGCCGACGCGGTTGCTGGGAGCTGAGCGTTCATCCTGCGCCTCCCTCTCCCGCTTGCGGGAGAGAGAATGAGGGTGAGGGGCTTCTGAGCGCAGGTCTTGATGGCAAGCGTAGCAGAACGGCTTCGCCGAGGCCCTCACCCGAAATCAGATAGATTTCGACCTCTCCCGTGAACGGGAGAGGTGAGCACCCAGCTCCCCCCCAAGAACGCGAGCGAAGCGGAAGCGTAGTCGAGCCGGCGCTCAAATAGGCTCGCGGGTAGCGAGCCGGTAGCGCCACCCAGAAAAATGCTAGTGCCACTAAACACAAGAAAAGGCCAGACCCTTTCGGGCCTGACCTTTTCCTGGGTAAAGGCGTTGCCGCCTACCTGGTCCGCCAAGATGCCATGCTACCGGCACCCGACGGAAAACTCCCCTCACGCTCTGACTAGATGCGCGGGCTGTAGTAGCTCGACACTTCCTGGCGGAAGCTCTGATCGGCGAAGTTCGGCCAGTTGTCCTTGTCGAAGCCGGGGGCGTCCTTCAGACGCTCCTTGTCGATGTTCAGGACAAGGCGCTCCTTGCCGGTGTCGGCCGTGAACTGATCGAACGGAACGGCGAACAGTTTGTTCCCCATACCGAGCACACCGCCGAAGTTCAGCACGCCGTACTCGATGCGCCCGCTGGACATGTCGATCATGATGTCTTCGAGCTTGCCGAGGCTCTCGCCTTGCGGGTTGACGACGCTGTCGCCGATAAGACTGCTGGAAGAAAGTACCGGTTGCATAATATGTGGTCCTCCAAAATAACTACACCCAACCAACGCGGTAGGAGGGGTGCAGGTTCGCCCAGGCCACCACTTTCGCGTGTTACGGTCGGTTCAGAGTTCCAGGCCCGTAGGGCGGATTGCGGAGCCATCCGCCGTCCTTCGGTTTCCACCCCCATAGGCGGAAAGCTTCGCGTTCCGCCCTACCTCCTTCCCCTCCTCTCCCCCTCGGTGTAAGGCCTCCTCATGGACCAGAACACCCTCGCCCGCCCCCGATCGCGCTTTATCACCCATGGTGAGGAGGGGTTCGAGGGCATGCGCCGCGCCGGAAGGCTGGCGGCGGAGTGTCTCGATATGCTCACCGGCGAAGTGAAGCCGGGGGTGAAGACCCAGGCTCTCGACGACCTCGCCTACCAGTTCATCAAGGACCACGGCGCGACCTCGGCCACTATCGGCTATCGCGGCTACCGCCACGCCCTCTGCATCTCCACCAACCATGTCATCTGCCACGGCATCCCCTCCGAGAAGCCCCTGCGTGACGGCGACATCGCCAATATCGACGTGACGGTCATTGTGGACGGCTGGCACGGCGATACCTCGCGCATGTTCACCGCGGGAGAGCCGAAGGTGCGTGCCCAGCGCCTCATCGACGTGACCTTCGAGTGCCTGTGGAAGGGGATCGAGATCGTCCGTCCGGGCACGAACCTCCGCGAGATCGGCCGCGCCATCCAGACCCATGCGGAAGGAAACGGCTACTCGGTGGTGCGTGACTTCTGCGGCCACGGCCTCGGCCAGGTGTTCCACCTGCCGCCCAACGTGGTCCACTATGAGAAGTACAAGGAGCGTGACGGCTCCTGGCAGCACGCCCCCGATGTGGCCCTCGAAGAGGGCATGTTCTTTACCATCGAGCCGATGATCAATATCGGCAAGCCCGACGTGCGCATGATGCGCGATGGCTGGACGGCGGTGACCAAGGACAAGTCGCTGTCCGCGCAGTTCGAGCACTCCATCGGTGTGACAAAGGACGGCTACGAGGTCTTCACGAAAAGCCCCAAGGGTCTCGACAGGCCGCCCTACACCGCCGGATGAGCACGACGGTCAGTACCAAGGACCTCGCCGCGGGCCACCGAAAGCGCCTGCGCGAGCGGTTCATGGAGGGAGGGCCGGAGGGCGTCCGGGACTACGAGCTTCTGGAGCTCATCCTCTTCGCCGCCATCCCGAGGCGCGACGTCAAACCCCTGGCGAAGGTTCTGCTCGCCGAGTTCGGCAGCTTCGCCGATGTGATCAGTGCACCGAGAGACCGCCTCGAAGCCGTCACGGTACGGATCGACGGCAAGCCTCCCCTCACCTGTACTCCTGGCGTGCTGGCGCAGTTCGCCATCGTCCGCGCGGCGGCGCTGCAGCTCTCGGCGGCGAACGTGATGGGCCGTCAGGTGCTGACGAGCTACGAAGCGCTCATCGACTACTGCCGGGCGAACGTCGCCTATGAGCAGGTCGAGCAGTTCCGCATCCTGTTCCTGGACAACAAGAACGCCCTCATCGCGGACGAGAAGCAGCAGACCGGCACCATCAACCACACACCCGTCTACCCGCGCGAGGTGGTCAAGCGCGCCCTCACCCTCAATGCGGGCGCGATGATCCTGGTGCACAACCACCCTTCGGGCGACCCGACGCCGTCGAGGGCGGACATCGCCATGACCGAGAAGATCGTCGAGGCGGCGAAGGCGGTGGACATCACGGTGCACGACCACCTGATCATCGGGCGGGGCAGGCATACGAGCTTTCGCGAGCAGGGTCTGATCGGCTAGAACTGAGCAGAAGCGATGAGCATCAAACTCGAAGAGGCCAATTTCTCGGAGCTGTCGGAGGTGCTGGCACGTTCCTTGCGCGAAGAACCCGAAGCAACGCCGCCAGCTCGCGAAAGGAGGCCCGTGATGAAGGAACCCGTCAGCGCCTCGCGCGTGCGTATCGCCATCGCCAAGCTTCTCTTCCGCGAGGAGATCGACGTGGGCGAGCTCTACAGAGCCCTGGGCATCGACCCGGCAGATGCGGACAGCGACGTCTTGGCCCATCTTGCCGGTATCCTCGACGGCATGGAGGCGGCCTCCAAGGGTATCCGTGACGAGGGCCTCGAAGGCTGGTCACGCAAGAAGTGACCGGCGAACCCGGCGACCAGATCAAGCGCTCGGTGACCCTCGCCGGCCACCGCACCAGCGTCCGTCTCGAGCGGCTGTTCTGGGACGAACTCGAAAGGCTCGCCGAGCGGCGGAGCGTGTCCCTCGCCAAGCTGATCGCCGAGGCCGACGTGAAGCGGTCTTCGGAGCAAAGCCTCGCCTCTGCGCTCCGCGTGGAGGTGGTGGAGGCGCTGAGGCAGTCCTGACCTGCGAAGCGAGCCTACAAACCACCTTGGATCGGCGGAGAGCTCCGTGTTCCACCCTACACTCCCCTTGCCCGCTCCTCTCTGCGCCTTCCCATGGTCGCGCAGCGATCCATGGGACCCATCTCCGAACAGCAGGATAAGCGTCGCGGGCAGGAGGTGGGTCCCACGGTCTTCCGCTTCGCTACGCCGTGGGAAGGCGGATGAAGAAGGGGGCCGTAGGGCGGCTCGCGCAGCGTGCCGCCATTCAGAGCGCAACCGTCGCAGGCGGCACGCTTCGCGAGCCGCCCTACTGTTCGCTGCGCCCTAATGCGCCCCGGCCCCCTCAGCTTACCGGCAGCTCCCCCACCAGTGGGGGAGCGAAGTAGGGGGCGGAGGCTGGTTCTGCTTCCCTCCCCCATTCCATGGGGGAGGTGCCCGAAGGGCGGA
>NZ_JANIBC010000021.1 GCF_024505085.1 Parvularcula maris | reverse complement strand
CGAGCATCTGCTGCGCCGCCCCCAGGACCACCCGCCCCGAAGCCTCACCAAGGCAGCAGACCGAAGTGGATGGCGCCACCCGCCCCGAACGCCTGCTGCGATGGGGGAACATAGGGGATGGGGAGAAGGCGGGGATAAGTTGGGTGCGCATGTAGGGCGGCTCGCGAAGCGTGCCGCCGTTCCCAGATGCTACCGCTGCAAGGCGGCACGCTGCGCGAGCCGCCCTACGGTACTCGTTACACCGAGTAGTACATGTCGAACTCGACCGGGTGGGGGGTCGAGTTGTAGCGGGTGACCTCTTCCATTTTCAGGTCGATATAGCTGTCGATCTGGTCGTCGTTGAAGACGTCGCCTTTCTTGAGGAAGGCGCGGTCGGCGTCGAGCTCCTCGAGCGCCGACTGGAGCGAGCGGGCGACCGTGGGGATGTCTTTCTGCTCGGCCTCGCTCATCGCGTAGAGGTCCTGGTTCAGAGGATCGCCGGGGTGGATCTTGTTCTGGATACCGTCGAGGCCCGCCATGAAGAGGGCGGCGAAGGTGTAGTAGGGGTTGCCGCCCGCGTCGGGGAAGCGGGTCTCGATGCGCTTCGCTTTGGCCGAGCTGACCCATGGGATACGGATCGACGCCGAGCGGTTGCGGGCCGAGTAGGCGAGGAGCACCGGCGCTTCGAAGCCGGGCACCAGGCGCTTGTAGCTGTTGGTGGTGGCGTTGGCGAAGGCGTTGATGGCCTTGGCGTGTTTGATGATGCCGCCGATATAGTAGAGGCAGGTCTCGGAAAGCCCAGCATACTGATCACCGGCGAAGACGGGCTGGTCGTCCATCCAGATCGACTGGTGGACGTGCATGCCGGAGCCGTTGTCGTTGAGGACCGGCTTGGGCATGAAGGTCGCGGTCTTGCCGAAGCTGTCGGCGACCTGCTGCACCACGTATTTGTAGATCTGCATCTGATCGGCCATGTCGGTCAGCGTGCTGAACTTCATGCCGAGCTCGTGCTGCGACGGGGCGACCTCGTGGTGGTGCTTCTCCGGGCGGATGCCCATCTCGCGCATGTAGCGGAGCATCTCCGAGCGCATGTCCTGCTCGCTGTCGACGGGCGGGACGGGGAAGTAGCCGCCCTTGGCGCGCGGACGGTGGCCGAGGTTACCGCCCTCGATGGCGGCGTTCATGTTGTAGGGGCCTTCGTCGGAGTTGATGCGGAAGCCGATGGAGTTCTGGTTGGTCGAGATGCGTACGTCCTCGAAGACGAAGAACTCGGCCTCGGGTCCGAAGAAAGCTTTGTTGCCGATGCCGGTCTCCGCCAGATACGCCTCGGCGGCTTTGGCCGTGGTGCGGGGGTCGCGGTTGTAGGCCTTCATGCTCTCCGGCTCGAGCACGTCGCAGGTGATGGACAGAGTCTTGGCCGCGAAGAACGGGTCGATGATCGCCGTGTCGGTATCCGGCATCAGCACCATGTCGCTCTCGTTGATGGCCTTCCAGCCCGAGATCGAGGAGCCGTCGAACATGGAGCCGTCGCGGAAGAAGTCCTCGTCCACCATGTCCTTGTCGAAGGTGACGTGCTGCCACTTGCCCTTGGGGTCGGTGAAGCGAAGGTCGACATATTCGACGCCCTCGTCCTTGATCTTCTTGAGGACCTTGTCAGCGCTCATGGTTTGGGTTCTCCCCTTAGCAAGCCTGGTTTTGTTGCGGTGCACATGAAATGAGAATCAGCGTCGATGCAAGGTGAAAGCTCTGTGACGGCTGTCCTTCGCCTTCACGACGCCGCGGGCTCCTTCTTCTCGTCCTTCTTGCCGATCTTGGGCTCGGTCCCCTTGAGAAGGCGCTCGATATTGGGACGGTGACGCACGAAGATGACCAGCGTCATGAAGGCCACCCCGAAAAAGAGGATCCCCTTGCCCCCGCCCAAGTAAACGAAGGGCATGGCCACCGCCGTGACTAGGGCGGCGAGCGAGGAGATGCGGAAGATCGCCGCGGTGCCTATCCAGCAGGCGGCGGCGATGAGGATGCTGAAGGGCCAGAAGGCGAGGAGGGTGCCGAGATAGGTGGCCACGCCTTTGCCGCCCTTGAACTTGAGGTAGAGGGGGAAGCAGTGGCCTAGGAAAGCTGCAGCTCCTGCAACAGCGGCGAAGAGCGGGTCGCTGTCGGTCAGGATGCGGGCGATGAGGACGGCGATGGCCCCCTTGCCGCTGTCGAGGAGAAGGGTAGCGAGCGCCAGGTCCTTGCGGCCGGTGCGTAGGACGTTGGTGGCGCCAATATTGCCCGAGCCCATGGTGCGGATGTCGCCGAGCCCCGCCATCTTGGTCAGAACCAGACCGAAGGGGACCGAGCCGAGAAGATAGGCGCCGACGGCGACGAGGAGCAGCATCATCGCTCGGCCGCCCAGGCGAGGCACGCCATTCTCGTAGGGACTCCCATCTCCACCTGGGAGAGGATGAGGGAGCGGGAGGTGTCCTCGGCCACGTCGCTGTCGATCTCGATGCCGCGGTTGATGGGTCCTGGGTGCATGATGAAGGCCGTGGGTTTGGCGAAGCTCAGCGCCTCCATCGAGAGGCCGTAATCTGCCCGGTAGAGGGCCGGGTCGATGGGCAGCTCGTCGCCGAAGCGCTCGGTCTGGATGCGAAGGGCCATGACGACGTCTGCGCCGTCCAGGGCCTCGTCGCGGCTGGTGGTGGTGAGGTCCACCTGTTCGGAGAGCTTCTTCGAGGGAAGTAGGTCTTCGGGAGCGCAGAGGCGGACCTCCGCACCCATCCGCTTGAAGAGGGGGGCCGTGGAGGCAGCGACGCGGGAGTGGTAGAGGTCGCCCACGATGGCGACGGTGAGGCCTTCGAGACCGCCGGCAAGCTCCCGGTGGTGCGCCTTGAGGAGCGTGGCCGCGTCGAGCAGCGCCTGGGTGGGGTGGCCGAAGGCGCCTTCGCCTGCGTTGAGGATCGCGGTGCCGGCACCCATGGCCTTCAGCGCCGACTTGGCAGCGTCGATCGTGCCCGCGCCAGGGGCGCGAAGGACCAGGAGATCGACCCCCTGGGCCGCCACGGTCTGCACCGTGTCGCGCAGCGATTCGCCCTTCACCACTGAGGAGTTCTCCACCGGCAGGGTCATCACGTCGGCGCCGAGCCTGCGCCCGGCGATATGGAAGCTGAAAGTGGTCCTGGTGGAGGGCTCGTAGAAGACGTTGAGCTGAATGAGGTCGTCGAGGAGTTGCGGTAGCGCCTCCTCGCCGCGAAGCTTCGCGTCGAACTCCAGCGCCCTGGTCAGGATCTCCTTGACCGTGTCGTCGTTCATCGCACCGATATCGGTGAGGTGCCTCATCCCGTCTCCCCGCTTCTCATTCCCGCCAGCCTGTCCAGCGCACCTTGCAAGATAAAGCTGGCGGCGTGGCTGTCGATGACGGCTGCCCTTTTCGCGCGGGAAACGTCAAGGCCGATGAGTTCACGCTCTGCGGCGGCGGTCGAAAGGCGCTCGTCCCAGAACACCACGGGAAGCTCGGTGAGCTTGGCGAAATGGCTGCGGAAACCCCTGACGGACTGGGCCTTGGCGCCCATGGAGCCGTCCATGTTGCGAGGCATGCCCAGGACGAAGGCCGTCACATTCCGCTCGGCGGCTGTTGCGAGAATCACATCCGCATCGGCTGAGAACTTGGAACGCTTGATCGTGTGGACCGGTGTGGCCAGACTCTGGCCGGGGTCGCTGACCGCCAAACCGATGGTTTTGGTGCCGATGTCGAGACCGAGAAGAGGACCTTCGATGCTGCGAAGAGCGCTGATGTCGGTATTGCCGTTGGCCATGGCCGCGCTTGTGCCCCTGCTTTGCAGCTTTGCCAACGCCCAAGGCTCCAAAGGGTTCGACGTGCCGGAGTGGATCGGCGCCCATGTCGCCGACCAGGCTGAGCTTCTAGCCGGGCTGATCGGCCTGCCGAGGACCCCCTTCGTCGATCTGAAATATACCGGGCCGGAGGAGACCACGGGTCTTCGCACGGTTCACGGCAGGGCGGAGCCGGAGCGGTTCTCGATCACCCTGGCGGGCGCCTGGGAGGACCAGCACGCCGATGCGAGGCGGCAGCTCACCCGCAACGTCGCGCATGAGACCGCCCATGTGTTCCAATACTCACTCGGCGAGCCGAACGAGGCCCGCATGCTGCATGAGGGCTTCGCCGAAGCCATGGCGGTGGAGGCGCTTCTGTCCTGCGCGGAGAGCTGCGCGGGCGATGGCCACGGGCTGGAGGCGAAGCTCCGGCGCCAGTGCGGCGACGCCCTGCGCATGGGCATCCTGGCGTCGCAGGACAGCGCCGAGCGCAACTATGGCTGCGGCGGCGTGCTCACCTTGGAGGGCGCACGGGCAGCGGACCTGCCGGTGACCGAGCTCTACCGCCTCTTCGCCGCCGAGGGCCGGGACGAGCTGGCCCTGATGCGGGTGCTGGAGAAGAAGGCGGGGAAGGGGTTTGCCATCTCTGCCAAGGCGTTTCTCTACGGCGACTACCGGCTGGCCAAGCCTTCGGCTGTCTATGAACGGCTGCGGGCGGGGCAGCTTTAAGCCCTCGTCATCCCGGACGTAGCGAAGCGAAGATCCGGGACCCATGGACGAGGCTCTGCTTCTGTCGAGGCCTAAGTTTCTGTTTGGTCCATGGGTCCCGGATAACCCTACGGGTTTCCGGGATGACGCTGGATCGAAAGGGCTCGCGAAGGGCTTTCCCTTTATCCCGCACTGCGGTAGCTCCGCCCGCCATGAGCCTAGACGATGCTACCGTGAAGAAAGTCGCGAATTTGGCGCGCATCGCCATTCGCGACGAGGACGTGCCCCACCTGAAAGAGGAGCTGAACGGCATCCTCGGCTGGATCGAGCAGTTGCAGGAAGTCGATATCGAAGGCGTCGAGGCCATGACCTCCGTCGTCGAGACAGACATTCCCATGCGGACCGACATCACCGCCGACGGCCCCACCGGCGGCGGCCAGCCCGAGAACATCGTCGCCAATGCGCCGAAGACGGAAGATCACTTCTTCGTCGTGCCTAAGGTGGTGGAATAGATGACTGAGTTTGCAATTGGTCAGGAGTGGTCATTCGCTTCTCAGGATGCTTCCGGAAAGGCCATTGTCGGGGACGTTGGTCACGACATGGGTATCGATTGGGTTTCTGTGTACGTTCACAACCTGTCCGGTTTCGGCGCGAATACCCAACAAGACGATTTTGCTGGGCCAATTACGCACATGCCCTTCGAACGAAAAGCATTTGCCGATAGCGTCGATAGCCTTCTGGCCGCTGATAAAACTGTGCCGGAGTCTTTCTTCGTTGGATTCCGGACTTGGAGAGATGAGCTAGTCGCGGGGGATGCTGGCTGGTTTGATATCGATGTGGCTCGTGCGGTCGAGATGATTGTTGACACGCTGAATTCCAGAAAGTCCGTTCAATGACCGACCTTACCGCCAAGACCATCACCGAGCTGCGCTCGGGCCTGTCGGCCAAGGAGTTCTCCGCCGAGGAGGTGACCAAGGCCTATCTTCAGAGCGCTGAGGATGCCAGCGAGCTCAACGCTTACGTCAGGCTAACCCCCGAGCATGCCGTCGAGCAGGCCAAGGTCTCTGACCGTCGCATCGCTGACGGCTCGGCTCGGCCCCTGGAGGGCATCCCCCTAGGGATCAAGGACCTCTTCTGCACGAAGGGTATCGAGACCAACGCGGCGAGCAAGATCCTCAAGGATTTCCGCCCGGTCTACGAATCCACCGTCACTAGCAACCTTCTGCGCGACGGCGCGGTGTTCCTGGGCAAGCTGAACCTCGACGAGTTCGCCATGGGCAGCTCGAACGAAACCTCCGCCTACGGCCCGGTCATCAACCCCTGGCGGCGCGCTGGCGAGGACACGAAGCTCAGCCCAGGCGGCAGCTCCGGCGGTTCGTCCACAGCCGTCGCGGCCCATCTTTGCGCAGCGGCCACGGCCACGGACACCGGCGGCTCGATCCGTCAGCCTGCGGCGCTTACGGCCACGGTGGGCATCAAGCCGACCTACGGCAGGTGCTCGCGCTGGGGCATCGTCGCGTTTGCCAGCTCCCTCGATCAGGCAGGCCCTATCGCCCGCGACGTGCGCGACAGCGCGATCATGCTGACCTCGATGGCGGGGCACGATCCGGAGGATTCCACCTCCATCGAACGCCCCGTGCCCGACTACGAGAAAGCTCTCGAAGGCGGCGTAAAGGGCATGAAGATCGGCATCCCGAAGGAGTACCGCCTGGACGGCATGCCCTCTGAGATCGACGAGCTTTGGCAGAAGGGTGCGAAGCTTCTCGAAGAACAGGGCGCGGAGATCGTCGAAGTCTCGCTGCCTCTGACGAAATACGCTCTGCCGGTCTACTATATTGTGGCGCCCGCCGAGGCGTCCTCGAACCTCGCCCGCTATGACGGAGTGAAATACGGCCTGCGCGTCCATGACGACGACATCCACGAGATGTACCGCAAGACCCGCGCCGAAGGTTTTGGCCGCGAAGTGCAGCGGCGCCTCATGATCGGCACCTATGTGCTCTCGGCAGGCTATTACGACGCCTACTATCTCCGCGCACAGAAGGTCCGTAAGAAGATCGCCAATGAGATGGCGAGTGTCTTCCAAGACGTCGATCTTCTACTGACACCGTCCTCGCCCAGTGCCGCGTTCGGCCTCGGCGAGAAGAGCACGGACCCTGTCGAGATGTATCTCAACGACGTCTTCACCGTAACGGCGAACCTGGCCGGGACGCCCGGCATCTCGCTGCCGGCGGGGCTCGACGGTCAGGGCCTGCCGCTGGGGCTTCAGCTCCTGGCTCCAGCCTTCGGTGAAGAACAGATGCTGCGCGGCGCCTACGCCCTCGAAGAGGCGATCGGCTTCGACGCGCAGCCTTCGAAGTGGTGGAAATAATGGCAGAGACGAGAAACCTCCTCCGCGGCGAGACCGGCGACTGGGAAGTCGTGATCGGCATGGAGGTCCATGCCCAGGTCACCTCCAACTCCAAGCTCTTCTCCGGCGCGCCCGCCACCTACGGCGCTGGGCCGAACGAGAATGTGAGCTTGGTAGACGCGGCCATGCCCGGCATGCTGCCCGTCATCAACGCCTATTGCGTCGAGCAGGCGGTGCGCACGGGTCTGGGGCTGAACGCGAAGATCAACCTATGGTCCCGCTTCGACCGTAAGAACTATTTCTACCCTGACCTTCCGCAAGGCTACCAGATCAGCCAGTACGAGTTTCCCATCGTCGGTGAGGGAACGATCGAGGTGGAACTCGACGCAGAGCGCACCATAGAGGTGGGCATCGAGCGACTGCACCTGGAGCAGGACGCCGGCAAGTCGATCCACGACCTCGCCCCCCGCGAAAGCTATGTGGACCTCAACCGCTCCGGCGTCGCGCTGATGGAGATCGTCTCCAAGCCGCATATGCGCTCGGCGGAGGAGGCCTCGGCCTATTTCTCCAAGTTGCGCACCATCCTGCGTTACTTGGGCACGTGCGACGGCAACATGGATCAGGGCTCGATGCGGGCGGACGTCAACGTCTCGGTCTGTCGGGCGGGCAACTACGCGAAGTTTCTAGAGAGCGGCGATTTTTCTCACCTCGGCACACGGACGGAGACGAAGAACGTCAACTCCATCCGCTTCGTCCGCCAGGTGGTGGACTACGAGGCGCGGCGCCAGATCCAGGTGCTGGAGGCGGGCGGCTCCATCGACCAGGAGACGCGGCTCTTCGACGTGAAGTCCGGCGAGACCCGGACCATGCGCTCGAAGGAGGACGCCCACGACTACCGCTACTTCCCCGACCCCGACCTTCTGCCGCTGACGATCACGCAGGAAGCGGTGGACAATATCCGCGCCGAGCTGCCTGAGCTGCCGGACGCGAAGAAGCACCGCTTCGTCGGCGTGTACGGACTCTCCGCCTACGACGCGTCGGTCCTGGTCATGGACAAGGACAAGGCGGACTATTTTGAGCGGGTCGCAGGCGGCAGGGACGGCAAGCTCGCCTCGTCCTGGGTGACGACGGAGCTGTTCGGGCTTCTCAACAAGACCAACACCAACATCTTGGAAAGCCCGGTGACGGCGGACCAGCTCGGCGCCCTGATCGACCTGATCCAGGATCAGACAATCTCGGGCAAGATCGCCAAGCAGGTCTTCGAGTTGATGCTGACCGAGGACGCGGGCAAGGACCCCAAGGACATCGTCGAGGCTCGCGGGCTGAAACAGGTCACCGATACCGGCGCGCTGGAAGCTGCCGCCGACAAGATCATCGCCGAGAACCCCGAACAGGTCGCCAAGGTCAAGGACAAGCCTAAGGCCCTCGGCTGGTTCGTCGGTCAGGTGATGAAGGAGACCGGCGGCAAGGCCAACCCGCAAGCGGTGAACGCGATCCTGAAGCAGAAGCTGGGGCTGGAATAGGACGGCGCGCTACCGCGCACCGTCTGCTGTCTACTGATGACCCGCCAAGGTCTGCATCAGGGTGTGGGCTTGGTCCTCGGTGATATGGCCCGCCCGGACTTCCTTCATCAGGCCGCTGCGGATGCGCATGGTCAGCACCAGGCGATCCTCCGGTGTCAGCTCGCTCATGCTGTCCGGGCTCGCGCCTAGCTCATAGCTCTTCACGAAGTCGTTGGTGGAGCGCTGGATGTTCTTCTCAATCTTCTTCTGAACGCTGCTCTCAACGATGCCCGCCCGCTCAAAGATATCGGGATGGGCGGCCATCATACCGCGAAAGATGGCCATGGCTCCCTCGGCCATCGCGGTGCTTTCGGAAGCGTGCACGGAAGCGGGTGGTCCGTAGACCTCCGCAGCGGCAGGGACGGCGAGGGATAGGGATAGAGCGGCAAGGACGAGTTTCATTGGTGACCTCCTGTGATCCTGACAGCAGGGCCGGACGATACGGCTAACCCAGCAAGGCAGCCAAGGCGAGATACTCCGAAACACTGACGTTCTCGGCTCGCGAAGTCTCGTTCAGACCTGTCTGCTCCCATACTTCGCTGAGGCGTCCCGGAAAGATACACTTCAGGCTCTGACGCAGCATTTTCCGCCGCTGACCGAAGGCTGCCTCGGTGACGCGCTCCAGGGCGGGCAGAAGGTCGGGGCGTCCCGTGTCCTCGAAGACGAGGACGGAGCTGTCGACTTTCGGCGGCGGGGTGAAAGCTCTGGCCGGAAGGTGGAAGCCGAGGGACGGGCGGCTCGCGGCCTGGGCAAGGACAGAGAGCCTGCCGTAAGCCTTGGTGCCTGGCTCGGCGAGGATGCGGTCGCCGACCTCGCGCTGGAACATCAGCACCATGCGCCGCCAGAAGCGGGGCTTCGCCGTCAGCCATTTGACGAGCAGCTCGGTGGAGATGTTGTAGGGCAGGTTGGAGGCGACCACCGCCGTTTGCGGGGCGAGGGCGGTTTCGTCCGCCTTCAGCGCATCGGTCTCGGCGTAGCGCAGGCGGCCCGTTGCCTCGGCCAGCTCGTCGAGGATCGGTACGATGCGGTGATCCCGCTCGATGGCGAAGACCTCCGCACCCGTATCAAGCAGCGCACGGGTGAGGCCGCCGGGGCCGGGGCCGACCTCTAGCACCGTCTCGCCCGGCTTCAGCTCGCAGAGCCCTGCGATCTTCCGTGTCAGGTTGAGATCGAGGAGGAAGTGCTGACCGAGGCCCTTCTTGGCCGCCAGCCCGTGCTCGGCGATCACCTCCCGAAGCGGGGGGAGGGCTTCGAGGCTCACGAGGTCTGCTGCCGCTGCTCGATGGCGGCCATCTGGGCGGCCATGCGCATGGCGGCGAAGGTGCTGTCGGGACGGGCGACGCCCTTGCCTGCGATGTCGAGGCCGGTGCCGTGATCGGGGCTGGTCCTGATGAAGGGGAGGCCGAGGGTGACGTTCACGGCGTCGTGGAAGGCGAGGGTCTTGATGGGGATCAGCGCCTGGTCGTGATACATGCAGAGGGCTGCGTCATAGGCGCGCCGCGCTTCTTCGTGGAACATGGTGTCGGCGGGGAAGGGGCCGAAGGCGTCGATGCCTTGGGCACGCAGCGCCTCGATGGCCGGGACGATGACGTCCTTTTCCTCCGTGCCGAGATGACCGTCCTCCCCCGCATGGGGGTTGAGGCCGGAGACGGCGATCCGGGGGCGGGCCACACCTAGGCGACTCTGAAGATCGGCCGCCAGCACCTGCGCCTTGGCGACAATCTTCTCGGTGCTGAGCGCGGCTGGGACCTGCGATAGGGGCTGGTGGACGGTGGCGGGCACGGTGCGGAAGCTGCCTGCAGCAAGCATCATCACGGCGCGCGCGTTCGCTGCCTCCTCGGCAGGAAGATACTCTCGGCCCAGCGCTTCGAGATACTCCGTATGCCCTGGGTGCGGGAAGTCTGCCTCCTGCAGCACCGACTTCTGGATCGGCAGGGTGACGACAGCGCCTGCCTCGCCTTTCATCGTATGACGGACAGCCTGCCCGATGGATGCGATGACGAACGGCGCCGTTGCCGCCGAAGGTTTGCCCGGTTCGGCGTCCATGAGCGCCGTAAGGCCATGGCCCGCGACCTGGAGCACCGGCAGGCCTTCCTTGAAGGCGGAGGCGGCCTCGGCAGGGGCGGTGATGGTGGTGATCTGAAACGGCAGGGACGCTGATCTTGCTAGCTTTGCCACGCGGGCAGGGTCGTCAATGAGGAAGAACGCCGGACCCTGACGATCCGGCGTTCTCAGCGCTTCGTAGATCTTGAACAGGATCTCCGTGCCGATGCCGGCAGGCTCACCCATGCTGACCGCCAGCGGCAGCCCTCCTCGGACAGCCATCAGCTCTCCTGCATCGGCTCGTCGCGGAAGAGGCGGATGTCGACATCGCTGTCGCGCTCCACATCGCGCAGGTAGCGCCGAGAGAGAAGCTGGAACTGGTTGCCCATCAGCTTGCTGCGGACCACGCGGCGGCGGGGCAGGCCCATGCCCTCGTCCATCTCGCAGACATAGACCATGTGGTAGTTGTCGGTGCTCTCCAGAAGCGGGGAGATGTCGCCCCGCTTCATGTCGAGGAGCGTGTCCTGAAAGGGCTCGCGGACGACGGAGATCGGCACCATCTGGATGAGCTCGACGCCGATGCCCTGGCCGAGATCCACACTCAGACCGTCCGAGTTGCACGCATTAGTCAGGGGCAGGCGGCTGAGTTTCTCCTCGGCCTCGCGGCGGCTGTACATGCCCTTAGGAACCGCCGCGTAGGCCAGCTCGTAGGAGGGATCGCCCTTCTCGGCGGCCTCGCGCTTGGAGCGCATGGCGATCAGCTTGAGGATCTGGCCGTTCTCGACCTCGATCGGTGTGCTGACATTGCCTTCGCTGAGCTGCTCGATCACCTCGGCTACGGGTTCTTCGACCTCGGGCAGGCGCGTCCAGCCGAGATCGCCGCCGCGGGCCGCGGAGGGGCAGACGGAGAACTGCTGGGCCAGGGCCTGGAAGGGCACGCCCTGCTGCATCTGGCCGAGCATCTGCATGCCGACATTGTAGATGCGCTCGCGCTCGCCCTCATCGTTCACGGGAAGGCAGATCTCGGAGAGGAGATACTGCTCGGCGGACTGCTCGGCGCGCATGTCGGAGAGCATGTCGTCGATCTCGCCCTCGGTGATGTTCACCCGGCTGCGGTAGCGGCCGCGGATGAGGGTCTCCCAGGCGTTGTCGACGCGGATCTTGTCCTGCAGCTTCTCGATGGCGATGCCGGAGGCCTGAAGGTCCCTGGCCAGCGAATCGATCGTGCCGCCGCCGCTGGCCGCAATCCGGGCCAGCTCGCTCAGCACCTCCTCGTCGGGGACCTGGATGCCGAACTCCTCGACCTCCTGGCGCTTGAGCTCCTCCTCGATGAGGTCGCGAAGGGCCTGTTCCTGGAACTGGCGCTCGGCGCCCTCGGGAATGCCGCCGCCGGAGGTGACCAGCAGAAGGAGAAGGCGCTGCTGGACGTCGAAGGTGGAGATGGGTTTGTCGTTCACGGTGGCGGCGACGGCGTCGCCCATGGTCTGGTCGTCCTGCGCCACGGCCATCGCCATAGCGCTCGCACTTGCAGCCAAAAGCCCTGCGAACAGTCTGCGCATCATCAACCCCAACGTTCTGCCTTGGCGATCTTGTAGCGATGTAACGCTACGGCGGGAAGGTGCCTGCCCGTGAAAAGGCCTTCAGGAGAGGGGCGGCTCGTCATAGGTCAGCACCGCCTTGCCGATCAGGTCGCCCTCCTGCATCGAGCTATGGGCCTCCTCGGCCTGGGAGAAGGGGACGGTGAGGCTAATGGCGGGCTTGAGCTTGCCGCTGGCGAGGAGGGGGAGAACGTCGCTCTCCACGCGGCTGCGCAGCCTCGACTTTTCCTCTACGCTGCGCGCGCGGAGGGTGGAGCCGGTGAGGGTGAGCCTTCGCCGCATAATGTCGACGATGCTGACGGTCGCCTCCATTCCGCCCTGGAAGGCGATGGAGACGTGGCGGCCCATCGGTCTCAGCATCGCCAGGTTGCGGGGGACGTAGTCGCCGCCGACCATGTCGAGCACCACGTCGCAGCCGCCAGCCTCGCTCATTCCGGCGGACCAGTCCTCCTCGCGGTAGTTCCAGACCTTGGCGAAGCCCAGGCGCCCCGCCGCGTCGACCTTCTCGGCAGTGCCTGCGGTGCCGTAGCACTCGGCCCCCATGGCATTGGCGAGCGCCGCGGCCATGGTGCCGATCCCGGAGGTGGCACCGTGGACGAAGAGCCGCTCGCCCTTCTTGAGGCCGCCATCTTCGAAGACGTTGGTCATCACGGTGAAGGCCGTCTCGGGGACCGCGGCGCCCTCCGCATCGCTGAGGGCGTCCGGCAGCATCATCACCGAGCCTTCATCGGCGACGGCGTGGCTGGCGTAGCCGCCCCCTGGAACCAGGGCCATGACCCGATCGCCGGGCTCGAAACGGGTCACGCCGGACCCGACCTTCTCCACCTGACCGGCGATTTCGAGGCCGAGGGACTGGGGCGCTCCTTCCGGCGGCGGGTAGAGCCCGGCGCGCTGGAGGAGATCAGGTCTGTTCACCCCTGCTGCAGCTACTCTAATGAGCACCTGGTCCTGTCCCGGCTCCGGTGTCCCCTGGCTACGCCACACAAGCGTTCCGTTATCCACAAAACAAGCAAACACGCGGCCTCCAGCGGTTGAGCGTAACCTAGATGAACCCCCTCATTGGCATATTAGAAAGACTTCTCAAGCTACAGAATCACTATGGAACCATGGCGTCCAAGGGGGCACGGCAGGAGGGCATGACGAGTTCGCGGGGCAGAACCTGGCAGCATGCGCTGGCGCGCCGCTCGGCCGCCGCGCTCGTATTGTTGCTGGCCGTCACCTCCGGCGGTGCCCTGCTCCAGTATTTCTCCGCTCACCAGAGGGGGGAGGACCTGTCTCCGCTTCTCATGAAGGCGTCCGAGCAGGCGCGGCTGGTCGATCACATCGCCAGCCTGACGGACCGCATCGAGCTGACTGGGTCAATTTGTCCCGAAGGCCGCTTCTGCGGCGAGCTGGCGCAGGCCGCGGTCAGCCTCGAGAGAAACCGCGAGGAGCTGCTTCGCGCTGTCGAAGAGCTCGGCTCGTCCCCGGCGGCGTCGCTCGGCCGGGAGCTTCTGACTTCGGGGGCTACCAGCGTCGATGCCGAGACGCATCTCCTGGCCATGCATGCACGGGCGGTTGCTGCCGGTGGTCACGTCTCGTTCCGGCGGGACGAGTTCTCCGGGACGGAGACGGCATTGCGGCAGAACTACTTGATGATGGTTGATGCCGTGGCGAGCCAGGGCGGAAGACCGTCCCCTGCGGCGCTGCCGTTTCTAGTCGTCCACCTCGTCTCCAGTGCCCTCGCGGCTGTTCTCCTCTGGCTTTCCCTCATCCGTCCCCTCACGAGGCGGACGGCCGAGTTCATTCAGCGTCAGGAGGAAAGCCGCCAACGTGCGCGGCTCGCGCTCCTGGACGAGAGGGAGAAAGCGACCGAGCAGATCGAGCGCATGGATGAGGCCAGGGAAGCGTTCGCCGCCCCGCTGGATGCCATGATCGGCCACGCAAGAAAGCTCGGCGAGACCGGACAGGCCGCCCCTGAAACGCTTAGGACCATGCGCGAGGCGAGCGACACGCTCATGGCCGTGCTGACGGACCTCTTCGGACCGGACCAAGAAGCGGCGCCAAGCGGGAAGGAAAGGGCGCAGCCCGTCGATCTGCAGGCAGGCATCCAGTCGCTTCTGGGCTCAGCGGAGCGGCTTGCGCGGCGAAAGGGCGCCGTGCTGACCGTGCGTTCCGAGGTCCCCGCCGACCTCATGGTCGATCTTCCGAAGGAGGAGATCCGGCGGCTCGTCACGGTGCTGATCGCCGATACGCTTAGAGCCAGCGGCAAGGTCAAGGGCTCTCTCCGGGTCCAGTCCAGCGAGACCGACGAGCACCAGATCACCCTCGCTATCACCTTTACCCTGGAAGGCGTGAGCGGAGAGAGGGCCAAAGCCGAAACTCCGCAAACCGATGGTGTGGTGCGGCGCCTTCTCCAGGCTGTGGGCGGAACGCTGAAGGGGCTGGGCAGCGGTTTCAAACTCACCCTGCCGCTTCGCAAGCTCGCGGGTGCTTCAGGGTCGAACGACCGCGCGGCGCAGCGCCAGGTGCTGATCGTGGACGACGTAGCCCCCAACCGGCTGCAGTTCGCGGCGATGGTCGAGGTGATGGGCGGCAAGGCCGTCACCGAAGCCAACGGCGTGATGGGGGTCAGGCGCGCGCTCGAAGACGTCTACGACATCATCCTCATGGACATCTCCATGCCGGTCATGGACGGGATCGAGGCTACACGGACGATCCGCAGCGGCAGCGGCCCGAACGCCTCGACGCCGATCGTCGCGGTCACCGCCCATGCCGGTTCCGACGGAGGCGAGCAGCTTTTGGGGAGGGGTTTCGACGCGGTGGTGCACAAGCCGCTCACCGGCGATAAACTCGCGCGCATCATGGACCGTTTCACCGAGGCCGTCCCCGCCGACCAGAAGAAGAACGGCGGCACAGCATGCTGAGTTTGGTCGCAGCGCTGTCGGCCCTAGCCGCCGAGCCGCTTCAGGCGGTGGTGGCCCGCATCGAGGGTAGCTCGAGCGTGGCGCCGGTGATCGAGGAGGCCCTTTCCGAAGAGCAGCTTCGCGGCGTCAGGCTGGTTCCCACGGGAACCAATGCCGGGCTCGAAGCCATCTGCAGCGAGAACAGGATCGCCATGGTCGGCGCGTCTCGCCAGGTGAGCGAGCAGGAGCTTGCCGCATGCGGACAGAACGGGCGGCGCGAGCTGGTCGAAGTCTCGCTCGGCACCCTGGCGCTGGTCCTGGCCGAAGGGCAGGGCGGCAGGCGCGGCGGGTTCCGGCCGGACCTTCTGGAGCTCTACCTGGCCCTGGCGGCCTATGTGCCCAGAGAGGTCGATAGAGACGAAGAGATCTGCACCCTCCAGCCCAACCCGGCTGCGACGTGGAAGGATGTCGCTCGCAACCTTCCGGAACGCCGGATCAGGTTCTATGGACCGCCGCCGAGCTCGGCGAGCCGCAAGCTGATCATCGACGAGGTGCTGGTGAAAGGTGCACGCGGCATCCCCTGCCTCGCCGAACTGGAGCGAAAAGACCCCGAGGGCTTCGCGAGGGCGGTCACCCTGAGAAGCGACGGGGCATGGCTCGACACCGGCGAGAACGATGCCGCGGTCGCTGCCGCGCTGCGCATGAACGGGGCGGCGCTGGCCTTTCTCGGCGAGCACGGCTTTGAAGCTGCAAGCGGCCTGTCAGCCGTGCCGGTGGGGGGCAGGGCACACGAGGATAAGGACTACCCGCTGACGGCTCCGGCCTATCTCTACCTCGATCCTGAGCTGATGAACGAGCCCGCGACCAGACGCCTCGTCCGCCGCCTGCAGCCCGACAGCAGCAAGGTCAGGACCAGGCGGACCGAGCTTTCCAGGACCGGCGAGGATGAGACGGACGCTGCCGGACGCTCGCGGATCACCCGGACGCCCTAAAACTATTTCAACACCTGTCCGTTTGTGGGTGGCCCGGATGTTGCTCCTGAGCGCTCAAGACGCCATGCTGGTCCGGCACATGCTTGCCGCAGCAGGGGCGGAAGGCGAGCGACGAAGGGATAAGACGTGGGCACGGGTCAGCTACATTCGATCACCGGGGACGACAGCGAGAACAAGATCGCGCCCTTCGTCACCTCGAAGGTGTTCAACAACCTCTTCGCCACCGGCATGGAGCTGGTGGAGGAGACGGCGCTCTATCTCGACGAGGACGGCAAGCATGCCGCCCGGACCCTGCCGCGCGAGGCGGCGCTGGCCTATGCCGGGCTCTCCATGCGCCTCACCACGCGTCTGATGCAGATCGCCTCCTGGCTCCTCGTTCTGCGCGCCGTGCGCGACAACGAGATGTCCGAAGCCGAAGCCAGCGACGAGAAGTACCGGATCGGCGCTGCCGAGGGCGGTGCCCTGTCCCGCGGGCTGACGGCGGGGCTACCCGAGCGGATGACGGCCCTGGTCGAGGACACGGACACGCTGTTCGGACGAATCGCCCGCCTCGACCGCGAGATCTTCCGCCCTGACGATGTCCGCTCGGTGGACGGCGATGCCAAGGGTCAGCTCGCCGCGCTTCACAACGCCTTCGGTAGCTGAGCTTCGGCGAAGGGCCGCATGGCCAAGCTGCACCCCGCGTGCTTATCTGCCTCGCAAGACGTCTGATTCCTGCGAGGCCCGGCCATGTCCGATCTTGAAACCTTCCGCTCCGAGACCCGCCAGTGGCTCGAGGAGAACTGTCCCCAGACCATGCGCGGCGACTACACTGGCGAGAACGCATGCTGGGGCGGGCGCAAGTGGGAGTTCACCTCAGAGGACCAGAAGCTGTGGCTCGACCGCATGGCGGAGCGCGGCTGGACCGTGCCCACCTGGCCGAAGGCCTACGGCGGCGGCGGTCTATCGAAGGACGAGGCCGAGGTACTGCGCGAGGAGATGAAGCGCATCCGCGCCTTCCCGCCGCACGAGAACTTCGGCATCTCCATGCTTGGCCCGGCCCTTCTGAAGTTCGGCACAGAGGAGCAGAAGAAGCACTTCCTGCCCCCCATCGCCCGCGGCGAGATCCGCTGGTGCCAGGGCTATTCCGAGCCCGGTTCGGGCTCCGACCTCGCCTCGATCAAAACCAAGGCCGAGGATAAAGGCGATCACTGGCTAATCAACGGGCAGAAGGTCTGGACCTCCTATGCCGACAAGGCCGACTGGATCTTCTGCCTGACGCGCACGGACAGTTCGGGTCCGAAGCACCAGGGCATCTCCTTCATGCTGTTCGACATGGAGACCCCCGGCGTCTCCACCAAGCCGATCAAGCTGATTTCCGGCCGCTCGCCCTTCTGCGAGACCTTCCTGGACGATGTGAAGGTGCCGAAGACTGGCATGGAGGTGGTGGGCGAAGTGGGAGAGGGCTGGCGCGTGGCCACCTACCTCCTCACCCATGAGCGCGAGATGATCTCCGGCATGTTCGGCGCCGGCGCCAGCCGCTTCGTCGGCCAGATCGCCGCCCATGAGCTGGGCACGAACGAGAAGGGCGAGCTCGAGGACGGCATGCTCCGCGCACGCGCCGCGCAGACGGACCTCGACGGCTGGGCCTTCATGACGCTGATGAAAGCCGTCAAGGACCGTGCGGAGGCGGGCGAGAGCCTGGGAGCCATGTCCTCCGCCCTCAAATACTACGGCACGGAGCTCAACAAGCGGCGCTACGAGCTGATGATGGACATTGGCGGCACGGACGAGCTCGAATGGGAAACCGACCGCAACAAGGACGGCGACCGCGCAAGGAGCTGGCTGAGGACGAGGGCCAACTCGATCGAGGGCGGGACGAGCGAGATCCAGTTGAATATTATCAGTAAGCGGATTTTGGAGCTGCCGGGGTAGAGCGATATGGGCTTCAATATCTCCTACGGCATCTTTAAAGGGATCGACGAGTGCGAGGTACTCAGTCGTCTGAGTTTGAAAGCAGACGGTCGATCAGATTTCTATCTCGAAGAGGAATTAGCAGGCGCTCCGTTGGGAAATGGCCTGTATTTCGTTTTTGCTCAGGACCTTGGCTTCTTTTTAGGTGATACCTGGCGAACGAAATCCGAATGGTACGGAGAAGCTTATTCGGTGGTCGTCACTGAGACGTCGATGGTTGCGCAGTCAACGAAGTGGGATGGCAACAATAAAATCTGGCAGGTAACTCACGACAGTCAGCAGAGCATTCGGCATTTAGAGACTATCGGAACTGTCCCGTCTTCATACCAAAAGTTGGTCAGAGAGGCAGAAGCTAAGCAAGCTGCGGAGCCAGACGGACCAATGTCGGTCGATTGGTTCTACGAGGTGCCAGTCGAACTCGTCCGCCTCGAGACTGGCTTCAGGTACGACCTACTCCATGATGCTGTAGAGAAACAAGCAGAAGTGCTCAGGCCAGCGCCGTAACAACCGCACTCCCTCCAGCCATCCACCCCGTCGCAAGACACGCCGTCAGCAGATACCCGCCCGTGGGTGCGTCCCAGTCGATCATCTCGCCTGCGCAGTAGACCCCCGGCACCGCCTTCAGCATCAGACGGTGGTTCAGCGCCTCCCAAGGCACGCCGCCGCGGGTGGAGATGGCTTCGTCCAGCGGCACGATGCCGGTGATGGGGAGGGGGAGGGCTTTCAGTGCAGCGGCAACCTTCTCGTCCGTCGATAGATCGGCGCCGCCCTCCCGCAGCAGCGAGGCCTTCACCCCGGTGATCTTCAGCCCCCGGCGCAAACGGTTGGCGAGGGACAGCTTCTTCGGCTGTTTGGCGAGGCGCTCGGCGATTTCGTTAGCCGTGCGAGAGGTGAGGAGGTCGATGGTCAGCGCCGCCCCGCCGTCCTGCAGCTCTCGGTCGATACTGGCCACGAGGGGGTAGACAGCGCCGCTCTCGATGCCGCGCTTCGTGATGACGAACTCGCCCCTGGCTTCGGTGCCGTCCGGGCCGTTCAGTACTACATTTTTCACCGGCTCACCCTCGAAGCGGCCGAGAAGATGCGCCGACCATTCTACCAGCAGCCCGGCATTGGAGGGGCGGAAGGGGAGGGTTTGCGTCCCTACCGAGCTAAACACATCCGTCCACAGACCGTCACTGCCAAGCCGTGCCCAGCTCCCGCCCCCAAGAGCAAAGACAATACGGTCGAAACGCCCGCGTACCTCGCCGTTCGGGGTGTCGAAGGTCAGGTCTAACCCATCCCAGCCGGTCAACCGGTGCTTGAGCGCGACCTTCACGCCCTGACTATCCAGCCGCCCTAACCAGGCGCGGAGAAGAGGCGAAGCCTTCATCGCCTTGGGAAAGACCCGCCCCGACGAGCCCACATGCTCCTCCACCTTCAGCCGGTACATGAAGTCGCGCACGGCCTCTGACCCGCCATAAGCTTTGACGATGTCCGAGATGCGCCGGTCCCCATAGCGACCGAGGAACACTGGCGCCTCCTCCGTATGCGTGATGTTCAGCCCGCTCTTGCCTGCCATCAGGAACTTGCGCGCCAGGGACGGCATGCGGTCGTAGACCGTCACCTCCGCCCCCGCCTCGCTCGCGACATCGGCGGCCATGAGCCCGGCAGGCCCGCCGCCGACCACGGCGATCCTCAAGCCTCCTCTCCGAAGGGGTCCACATAGAGGTCGGCCATGCCTGGGTTCACGGCAGAAATCGCCTTTCGCAGCTCCGTCGCCGTCCAAAGCCGCATCCGCCGCATCTTGGCAAGGGCCGTGTGGCGGCAGGCGAAGGGTTCGGTGAAGACGAGATAGGGCGTCCGCTGCTTGGGCTGATCCGTGCTCGGCACCGCCGCCCGGTGGCGGTAGGCGCGCGCGATGGGGTCGCGGGCCATGGAGATCGAGAACCGCTTCCGCGCCGCATCGGCCAGCACATAGACCTGCCACGGCAAGTCCTCTGCCGCGGGCTTCGGCACCCGGTCGGGCAGCGCGCGCGCCTTACCGTGCCGCCTGCCGAAACGCCTTCTCGTTCTCATGATGTTCTGCAAAGCAGAGCGCGGAGTCCGCCGTCAAGGGGCGGTGAGGGAATGAAATGACTGAACGACAGAAATTGGTGACAGACAGTCTGCAGAAGGCGGGGCTTGGGTTCTTCATCGGGGGCTTCTTCCAAGCTTCGCATCCGGCTTTCACCTTGTTCTTCCTGGTTCTCGGCGTTACCTGTCTGTTGATAGCTTACGGGCTTACTCCAGATGAGGAGAGGTAGGATGGAAGCAGCGGATCAGACCGGCATGATCATCTTTATGATTGGCTCCATCTTCCTTGTCGCTACTCTCACCGCCCTAGGCCTGCGCGAGAAGCGCCGCCGCGAGCGGCGGCAGTAGCGCCCCTTTTCTTCCCCACGAAACCAAGGCAGGAACCTCCTCAACCGATCAAAGAGGAGACGGCCATGCCCCTGGTGCTGAGCGAAGAGCAGCAGATGCTGCAGGAGACGACCAAGGGTTTCGCCGAGGAGAGGTCGCCCGTATCCGAGCTGCGGCGTCTGCGCGACGAGGATGTCGAGGACGGCTTTCACCGTGGCCTGTGGCAGCAGATGGCAGAATTAGGCCTCACCGGCGTCCTGGTCCCGGAGGAGCATGGCGGTGCGGGTTTCGGCTATGTCGGCGCAGGGCTGATCGCCCAGGAGATGGGCCGGACCCTGGCCGCGAGCCCGTTCATCGCGACGTCCCTGATGGCGGCCACCGCCCTTAATCATCTCGGCACGGACGAACAGAAAGCCAGGCATCTGCCCAAGATCGCCAGCGGCGAAAGCGTCTTCGCCATTGCCTCTGACGAGGGCAAGAAGCACAAGCCTTCCCATATCGAGATGAAGGCCGAACGCTCGGGCAACGGCTTCAAGCTCTCCGGCGAGAAAACCTTCGTGGCGGAGGGCTATGCCGCTGACCAGCTCATCGTCGCGGCACGGACTTCCGGCGCTGACGACAACGAAGAGGGGATCACCCTTTTCCTGGTCGATGCGAAGGCTGCTGGCGTCGCCAAAGAACGCATGAAGACGATCGACGATCGCGGCTTCGCCAGGCTCAAGCTCGATGGCGTTGAAGTCGATGGCGATGCGGTCCTGGGTGATGTGGACCGCGGAATGGAGGGGCTGAAGGTCATACTCGATGCGGGCCGGGCGGGGCTTGCCGCCGAGATGGTGGGCGCGTCGGAAGGGGCCTTCGCCATGACGCTCGACTACCTCAAGCAGCGCAAGCAGTTCGGCACCGAGATCGGCCGCTTCCAGGCGCTGCAGCACCGCGCCGCCCATCTCTACACGGAGATCGAGCTGGCCAAGGCTGTGATGCACCAGGCCCTCGACGAGCTCGATCAGGGGGCGGACAAAGCCTCCGCCTCGGTCAGCCTGGCCAAGGCCAAGATCGGCCAAGTGGCGCGCCTCGCCACCAACGAGGCTGTCCAGATGCACGGCGGCATCGGCATGACCGACGAGTACGATGTGGGCTTCTTCATGAAGCGGGTCCGGGTGGCCAACGAACTCTTCGGCGACCAGGACTTTCACATGGAGAAGCTGGCCGAGGTGATGGGGTATTGATGCGGTGGTGGCTGTTCGGTCTGCTGACCGTAGTCGGTTGTACGACACAACCAAGTTGGACTGTTGAGCCCAAAAGAATTATCACTGCGGAAGACTACAAAGCTGTATGCACGTCCCGGCGCAGTGACGATCAAAGTCGGTGTCTGACCCTTATCGGTGGGTCCTATGCAATGTGGCTCGAAATTCAGTACGACGCACAAATAGACGAGGCTGGCGAATTTCAAAGCAATATACGGTGCGACCGTGTATCCTATACAGGTTTCAGGGAGCGATCCCTCGAGCTGCTCCAGGAGCCCGGAATTGACCGGAGAACATCGCCGACAGACGTGCTGAAGACAGCTTTTGAAGAGGTGTGTCTATAGGTATCTTACGCCTTGGGAACATCACCACCGATACCGAGAACTTTGTGTTTCGGCTTACAGCGTTGGGCCACTTCGCGCTGGCAACGGTCCGTACTTGTCGTACCCAGGCGCATAACCGCCCTGCGCGGCTTCCTTCTGTGGTCCATCTCCTTCCAGCACCAGCCCAGCCCCTGAGGGTTTCGGCCCGTACTTGTCGGCCGCCGGTGCCGTGACCCGTTCGACAAGCACGTCGAGCTCGTCGGCTTGGTCCTCGATCCGCACACGCACCTTGGGCGGCTTGGCCATGGTCGGCGCTTCGATCACCTGCATCGGGTCGAGCCTGGCCTGCGCTAGGGACAGGCCGAAGTTCAGCTCGGCTTCGCGGTCCTGGCGCTTGCCGACCCAGCCGACGGGCTTGCCCGATCGCACCCACTCGCCCTTGGCGACGGAGAGGTTCTGAAGGCCCACATAGCGGCTTCTCATGCCGCCGCCATGGTCGAGCACCACGGTACGGCCCTGGCGTGTCTTGCCTGCAAAAAGCACACGTCCCGTTCGCGTGGCCCGCACGCGGGTCCGCCCGTCCGTCTTGATTCGGATGCTCTCACTTGCACTTGCGCTCGGCAGCACGTGGCCGTCCGCTGGCATCACGTAGCGGTCGTCCGACGCGGTGACGCAGGCCGCAAGGCCAAGCGTTGAGGCCAGAAGAACGCTAAGGCGCAGCATCGGACGGTCCTCCCAAGACAACCCACTTCGCGTGACCTTATACCGCCTTTGGTAGGAGCCCGGTTAAGGCGTTGCGCAGCTTTGTAGACGCTGGCCCCTCACGGTGCTCAAACCCGAGCCAACCAACCAGGGAGAGACCCATGAAAGACGCCGTCATCGTCAGCGCCGCGCGCACGCCCATCGGCAAGGCCTATAGGGGCGCCTTCAACATCACCGGCGCGGTGGACCTCGCAGGGCACGCGGTGAAGCACGCCGTGGAGCGGGCCGGGGTGGAGATCGACAAGATCGACGACTGCGTCATGGGCGAGGCGCTGCAGCTTCGCACCGGCGGCATGAACCTTGGCCGCCAGGCGGCGCTCAGGGCCGGTCTCAGCTTCGACGTGCCGGGCATGACCATCGACCGCCAGTGCGGCTCGGGCCTCATGGCGATCGCGACGGGCGCGAAGCAGATCATGGCCGACGGCATGAGCACCGTGGTCGCGGGCGGGGTCGAGTCGATCTCCATGAACCAGACGCCGGACGCGCAGATCATCTTCCCCAACCAGTGGCTCGTGAAGGAGATCCCCGCGACCTACATGGCGATGATCGAGACCGCCGAGATCGTAGCCGAAAAATGGGGCGTCTCCCGCGAAGCCCAGGACGAGTACGCTTTGTCCTCGCAGCAGCGCACTGCCGAAGCCCAGGAGAAGGGCTACTACAAGGACGAGATCGCGCCCATGACGGCCGTCATGGAGAAGAAGGACAAGCAGACCGGCGAGGTCAGCCAGCACGAGGTGACGCTGGAGCTCGACGAGGGCAACCGTCCGCAGACGACCCTCGAAGGTCTTCAGGGCCTGAGCCCCGTCTTCGGCAACGGCCAGCGGGTGAAGGAGGGCAAGTTCATCACCGCCGGCAACGCCTCCCAGCTCTCCGACGGCGCCGCCGCCGTGGTGCTGATGGACAGCAAGGCCGCCGAGCAGCAGGGCAAGACCCCCCTCGGCCGCTATGTCGGCATGGCGGTGGCGGGCACCGACCCTTCCGAAATGGGGATCGGCCCGATCTACGCCGTGCCGAAGGTCCTGGAGCGGACGGGTCTCAAGATGGACGATATCGGCCTTTGGGAGCTCAACGAAGCGTTCGCGAGCCAGGTCATCGCCTCCCGCGACGAGCTGGGCATCCCGCAGGAGCGCCTCAACGTGGACGGCGGCGCCATCTCCATCGGCCACCCCTACGGCATGAGCGGTGCGCGGATGGTCATGCACGCGCTGGTCGCGGGCAAGCGCGTGGGCGCGAAGTATGTCTGCGTGACGATGTGCGTCGGCGGCGGCCAGGGCGCTGCTGGGATTTTTGAAGTCCTGTAGCCGGTTCGACATAGACGATGTCTCAGTTTGCAAGCCTGGCAAGTACCGCCTCCCTCTCCCGTTTACGGGAGAGGGACCGAGGGTGAGGGGTTCTGAGCGCAGGTCGTGATAACTAGCCTTGCAGAACGGCTTCGCCGAGGCCCTCACCCAAAACCTGACTGCGCCAGGTTTTGACCTCTCCCGTGAACGGGAGAGGTGGGCAGCGAGCACACCTCGTGCATTGAACTCCGACTGGGCACTACAAAAGAGACATGGTGTTTCGCTACCCAGCGTTGCGGTAGCTTGAAAGCTCCATAGTCCCTCAGATCACCTTCCCGATCCGCACCTTCTCGCCGTCCACCGGTGGGGGGAAGTCGACATCGTTGACCACGAGGCGTCCGCTTTCCGGCAAGCCGTCTACGTAGAAGCCCTTATCGGTGGCGGCGACGAGGAGGACCGGCAGGGTCTCGATGACCCCCAACGGGCCGTCGCCCTGCACGATGCGCACCGACATGCCCTTGGCCGGGTGGAGTGTCAGTGTATCGAAAGGGACGTGCACGGCGGAGATCTGCTGGGTGCGGATGCGCACCTCGGCCTTCATTCCCGCCTGACCGCCATGGCCCTCCGGCATCTCGATCTCGGCGATCCGGCCGGCATCGGGGCGGCCGCGCATGGGCGGGTAGACCACGCGCACCTTGCCGCGCATCTTCCGCTCGGCGACGATCAGCTCCGCCGTATCGCCGGGCTGCACGACCTCGGCGGCGGGGGCGCTGAGCTCAGCGGTGACGATCATTGAGGAGGTGTCGGTGACGCTGGCACAGGGTTCGCCCTTCGCAAGGGCGCTACCCGGTTTGGCGGAGACGGCGCTGACTTCTCCGGCCAAGGTCGTGCGCAGCAGCACACGCTTGCCGTCGCCGCGGCGCAGGGTGCAGAGCGTGTCGCCCGCAGCGACCTTCGCACCGGGCACGGCGGCGACCGAGTCCACCACCCCGTCGCTCGTCGCACGAAGATTGGCCACCCGTTCGGCGCTGACGAGGCCTTCGAGGGGCAGGGCGCGGCCCTCGCTGTCACCGTCGATGAAGACCACCGCCACCGCCGGGTAGTGTTCCAGCGCGGCTTGGCTCTCCTTCTCGCCGAACAGCATCGCGCCGTGGAAGGTCAGAAAATAGACCACACCGACGAGGGGCAGCGCACTGGCGATGATGGTGCCCCAGGGAGGACCACGCTCGTCCTCCTCCAGGTCGGTGTCGAAATCCGCAGCGGTCGTCACGAAGCCTGCCCTCCAGCTCTAGCGGGAGGCCAGCTGCGCCTCCCTCGCTGGCGCAGTCCCGGCCGCCTGGCTCTCAGGCGCACGCTCCCAGGTCAGTTCTTTGCAAACAGGTCCTAAACAACCGGAAACGCCCAGCACGTTCTGCGAGAGAAGACGCAGCCTTGCACGGTAGGTCCTGCCGTCCTTGGGGTTGTAGATGGAGCCCCGGCGCCAGCGGTCGCGGCGCTCCTCGAAGCCGGAGAGAAGCGTGATCCCCAGCATGGCGCGCCCGCGAAGATCCTTGTCGTGGTTGTGCACATCCTCGGTCATGCCGCCCTGCTCGGCATCGACCCAGGCCACGCGGCCGCAGGGCGTGCCGTCGCCGCAATCCTCGATCGTGATGATCGACGCGCCGTCGGGGGTATACCAGTGCCCCCAGACATCGAGATCACCTGCCATAGCGGAAGAAGGTGCGAGCAACGCCGCCGCGAGAACGAAAGCCCTGAGCCCCATAGACCGACTGCCCCGATACTACCTGCCGAAAAAGAGACTGAACGACGCAAGCCCTACCGTGAAGTGAAAACTGCGGCATTTTTGTACAATCCGAGCGAACGGGCTCGGGGGCTGGTCTCGTGAGCACACTCGCGCTAGCCGCGCCGGGCAAGCAGTGGACAGGCTGAGAGTATGGCTGAGGAAGCGTTCGGCGAAGCGGGCACGGGTCGCCTACGGATGGCGGTGCAGAAGAAGGGTCGTCTGGCCGACGAGACCTTCGACCTTCTGAAGCGCTGCGGCCTCAGCCTCAGCCAGTCCAAGAACCGGCTTTACGCGCGCGTGCAGGAGATGCCGATCGACATCCTCTTGGTGCGCGACGACGATATTCCGGCCCTCGTGGCGGGGGGCGCCTCGGACCTCGGCATCGTCGGCGGCAACGTCTTCGAGGAGGAGCGGGCAGGGGGAAGGCTCGGCAGCCGGGTGCCCCTGGTCAAACCCTTGGGTTTCTCGAAGTGCCGCCTCTGCATCGCGCTTCCCAAGGAGGACACCTACAGCCAGCCCGCGGACCTTGGCGGGATGCGGATCGCGACCTCCTATCCGGCCCTGACCGAGGATTGGCTTGAGAGGGAAGGGGTGAAGGGCGCGACCACTGTGGTGATGAACGGTGCCCACGAGATCGCTCCGCGGCTAGGGGTGGCCGATGCCGTCTGCGACATTGTCTCCACCGGCGGCACCCTCGACGCCAACGGCCTCAAGGTGGCGGAGACCATCTACCGCTCCGAAGCGCTGTTGATCGGCGGGCCGCTGGAAGGAGAGGCCAAAAAGGTGGCCGACGCCCTGCAGCTTCGCATCGAAGGGGTGCAGCGGAGCCGCGACGCGAAATACGTCATGCTCAACGCTCCCCGATCCGCTGTGGAGGCTATCTCGAAGGTCCTGCCCGCCGCGGACAAGCCGACGATTCTGGAGCTCGCCGGAACCGCAGAGAAGGTGGCGGTGCACACGGTCTGCCGCGAGGCCGTGGTCTGGGAGCACCTCGAGGAGCTCAAGCGCCTAGGCGCCAGTGCGATCCTCGTCCTCGACATCGACAAGATGCTGGCCTGAGGGCGGCTTCGCCAAGACCCGCACGATGAGCGCGGCGGTCACGTCGTAGCCGAGGCAGAGCTCCGCCCAGAGAAGAGGGCTGTGGAAGCGGAACGGGAGCCCCGCCAGATCGAGCAGGGCATGGAGGAGGAAGCCGAGGCCGATCAGCTCCGGGCTCTTCGCCCTGAGCCCGACGATCACCAACCCTGCGAAGAAGATGACGGGAAGCGTCTGCCAAAGCGCCTCGCTGAAATCGAAGCGCTCCGCCGCGAAGAGCGGGTAGCAGCAGGCGATTGCCACCAGAAGCACCGCCCAGGCCACCAGGTTGCGGTGGATGCCTGCCAGACGGAAGAAGAGAAAGGTCAGCCCGGCCCCCGCGGCCCCGGCCAGAACGGCGATCAGTGACATGAAGGTTCCCTGCCAGCTCCCGCCCCGCGACGCTAGCTGAGCGGCGCCACTACCCCGAAAAATTGCCAGAAACCGCCCAAAACCCGTTGACGCCCGCTCCATCCGAAGCCATGACCCCCGCTCAGCGCTGCCGTAGCTCAGGGGTAGAGCACTCCCTTGGTAAGGGAGAGGCCGGGAGTTCAAATCTCCCCGGCAGCACCACTACCGCTCCAAGCGGTTGCCAGATGCCAAGAGGTATCAGATGCGCAGGAGCCGGGAATACCTTCTCCCTGACTCGGTCGTTCTGCCTACTGGAGAAGCATTACTAGCTGCCTTGCTGTTTCTCTTTCCGGGTTCGTTGGAGCTGGTGAATCAGCCTTTCCCAGGCTGGCATGATTTTGGCTATTCGATCAGTGATTTGCTTGGCTTCGCTGCCGTCGGTGCCGTCATCTCGCTCATATTCGGTCTACCCAAAGCACTAGTCTTCGCCGCAGTGCGAAGGACTGGAGCACGCCCACGGGTCGCTATCCTGTCCGCCTGTGGCCTTGTGGCGTTGGTGACGGGCGCGATCACGCTTGGGTTTGTTGTGATCCAGGAACCCAACCGAAGCATCGGTTACGCTCTTCTATCAGGCGTTGGAATGACTGTACTGATCTTCACACTGACTTTCCTCACCTCGATCTTGTCCGCCTACCTTTTCCTCACGAACCGATGGCGTCGCTTGCCCAGTTGAGCGCTACGTGACATTCCCAACCTTTATGACCGAGCCGGAAAAGCCGAAAAGCGAGAAGAAGGCACTGCCCGATAAACTTTCGAAGGAGGAGCGCCTCGCCAAGGCGTTGCGCGAGAACCTCAAACGCCGCAAGGCCAAGAAGGACTGATGGACCAGCTAGCGATCATCGGAGGCCGTGAGCTCTACGGCGAGCTGCCCATTGCCGGGGCCAAGAACTCCGCCCTCAAGGTTATGGCGGCCTGTCTTCTCACCGCCGAGCCCCTGGTGCTGGACGAGGTGCCCGACCTCGCCGATGTGCGCCAGCTGGTCGTGCTGCTGGGGAACCATGGGGTGATCTGCCGCCGCGACGGCGCGCGCCTCACCCTCGATGCAGCCGCGATCAGCTCGACCACCGCGCCCTACGACATCGTGCGCAAGATGCGCGCGAGCTTCAACGTGCTCGGTCCCATCCTCGCCCGCGAGGGCCACGCCAAGGTCTCGCTGCCCGGCGGCTGCGCCATCGGCGCCCGGCCCGTGGATCTCCACCTCAAGGCCTTCGAGGCCATGGGGGCCTCCATCGAGCTCGAGGAGGGCTATGTCCTTGCCGAGGCCAGGAACGGTCTTTCCGGCGCCGAAGTCGAGTTCCCTTTCGTCTCCGTCGGCGCGACCGAGCACGTCATGATGGCCGCCACCCTGGCCAGGGGCACCACGGTCCTGAAGAACGCCGCACGCGAGCCGGAGATCGTGGACCTCGCCGACTGCCTTCGGGCCATGGGCGCCAAGGTCGAGGGTGACGGCACCGATACCATCACCATTCACGGCGTCTCTTCCTTGCACGGCGCAACCCACGAGGTGGTCGCCGACCGCATCGAGATGGGCAGCTACGCCATGGCCGTGGGCGCCGTGGGCGGAGAGCTTCTGCTGACTCGTGGCCGCCGCGAGCTTCTCGGCAGCGCGGCGGGCGTGCTTGAGGAGTGCGGCCTGACGCTCAAGGAAGAGGTGAGGGGGCTGCGCGTCAGCCGCTGGGGCACGCCCACGGTCTCGACCAGCATCACCACCGAGCCTTTCCCCGGCTTCGCCACCGACCTTCAGGCCCAGTTCATGGCGCTGATGGCCAAGGGCACCGGCAAGGCCTCGGTCACCGAAACGATCTTCGAGAACCGCTTCATGCACGTGCCGGAACTCCGCCGTTTGGGGGCGGACATTACCGTGGACGGAAGGACGGCTACGGTGACCGGGGTGTCGCGCCTCAAGGGTGCGCCGGTCATGGCCACGGACCTTCGGGCCTCCATGTCGCTCATCATTGCCGCCCTGTGCGCCGAAGGGCAGACCATGATCAGCCGGGTCTACCACCTCGACCGCGGCTTCGAGCGGCTGGACGACAAACTGCGCGCCGTCGGTGCGCTGATCGAACGGGTAAGGGAAGACGCGTAGATGACAAGCAAGAAGCCCGTGCACCTGGCCGCGGCGGACAGGGAGGACCTGGCCGCGATCTCCGCCCTGGTGCAGGACGCGGTGGTCAAGGTCGGTGAGATGGCGCACCTGCCCTCGGAGCGCCGTTTCGCGCTTGTCGGCAACCGCTACATGTGGGAGCGCAAGCCGGGCTTCCTCGGCCCCGGACTGAGGGTGCGCTCGGGACTGCACTTCGACGACGTGGTATCGGTCAGTGCTAGGAACATCCGTATGGATGCGAAGGACGCCGTGCTCAACCTTCTCGACATCGCATGGGACGGCGACGAGAACGGCGGCGCGGTGACCCTGCGCTTCGCGGCCGGGGGCGCCATCAAGCTGGAGGTCGAGGCGATCAACGTCGAGCTGCGCGACCTGTCCGAGCCCTGGCGCGCGTCCAGCAAGCCCAGGCATGAGGGGGTCTGAGCGGTGCGTCTGCTCGATGCGAGAACGCCCAGCTTTCGTGATGAGCTGATGCCGCTCCTCGCCCGCGACGAAGATACCGTGGGCGGCATCGCGGCGGCGGTCACGGATATTCTGGCTCAGGTGAGGGCCAGGGGTGACGAGGCCGTTCGTGAGCTGACCGAACGCTTCGACGGCACGGATGGCTCTTGCGGCTACCGGGTCAGCCCGGAGGAGATCGAAGAGGCGGTCCGTGTCTGCTCCTCCGAAGCACTGGACGCCATCGACCTGGCGGCAGGCCGGATCGAAGCCTATCATGCTCGCCAGCTTCCCGAAGATGTCCGGTGGACGGACGAGATCGGCACCGAGCTAGGCTGGCGCTGGACGGCGATTGATGCCGCAGGCCTCTATGTACCCGGCGGAACCGCGGTCTATCCCTCGAGTGTGCTGATGAACGCACTACCCGCCAAGATCGCAGGGGCGGAGCGCATTGTCATGGTCACCCCTGCCAAGGAAGGACGGCTCAACCCGCTCGTGCTAGCTGCCGCCAAACGGGCCGGTGTGACGGAGATCTACAAGATCGGCGGTGCTCAGGCCGTTGCGGCCCTCGCCTACGGCACGAAGAGCATCGAGCCGGTCGACAAGATCGTCGGGCCCGGCAACGCCTATGTCACCGAGGCCAAGCGCCAGGTCTTCGGCCGTGTGGGGATCGATTCGATCGCTGGGCCTTCGGAGATTACCGTGATTGCCGACGAGAAGGCCGACCCTCGCGCCATCGCCGCTGACCTCCTCAGCCAGTCCGAGCACGATGTGCTTTCCCAGTCGGTCCTCATTACCCCGAGCCGCGAGCTGATCGAGCGAGTGGAGAAAGAGATCGGCGTGCAGCTTCATGGCCATCACCGCGAGAAGATCGCCCGCGAAGCCATCGGCAAGCAGGGCATCGCGGTTCTGACCGAGGACCTCGCCCGGGCTGCAGAAGTCGCCAACATCGTCGCGCCAGAGCACCTGGAGCTGGTCACCGAAGATCCCGACGCGCTCCTGCCGCTCATCAAGCACGCAGGCGCGGTCTTCCTTGGCCGCTACACGCCGGAGGCCATCGGCGACTATGTGGGCGGGCCGAGCCATGTGCTGCCCACCAGCCGCTCCGCGCGGTTCAGCTCGGGGCTCTCGGTCTACGACTTCCTCAAGCGGATGAGCGTGACCGGCTGCTCGAAGAAGGCTTTCGAAAAGATCGGTCCCGCCGCCGCCCGCCTCGCAGATGAGGAGGGCCTGCCGAGCCACGCTGCATCCGTCACCCTTCGTTTGGGGAAATAGTGCTACATCACTCGCCGAGGAGGAGCCTATGACGGCGAAGAACCGGCATCTCGGATCCCTAAGCCTGGACGAGAAGTCCCTGGGCCGGGGCACGACCGACATTGACCACGAGCGCAAGGTGGCGATGCACGACCTCCTGCAGGAGAACAGCTTCGCTCCGGCCGGGGCCACGAAGGACGGCCCCTACGCCCTCCATTTGGCCGAACAGGACGGGCGGCTGATCTTCGACATCAGGACCATGGAGGGGGAGGAGCTCGTCGCCCACCACCTCTCGCTGGCGCCACTGAGAAAGACCATCAAGGACTACTTCCTTCTCTGCGAGAGCTACTACGACGCCATCCGCTCGGCCCAGCCGGAGAAGCTGGAGACCATCGACATGGCCAGGCGTGCTGTCCACAATGAGGGGACGGAGACGCTGATGGCCCGGCTCGACGGCAAGATCGACACCGATTTCGAGACCGCGCGCCGGGTCTTCACCCTCATCTGTTCCCTAGCCATGCGCCAGGGCAGGGGGACGGCGTGATGCGCTCGGTCCTCTTCGCCTGCAACATGAACTCCGTGCGCAGCCCCATGGCCGAGGCGGTGGCGCGGCACATCCTGCCTGAAGAGATTAGAGTCGGAAGCTGCGGCGTCTATCAGGGCGCCCCCGACCCCTTCGTCGCCGATGCACTGAAGGAGGGCGGCTACGGCCCCGCGCCCGAGCAGTCCCGCAGCTTCGGCGCTTGCGACATCGAGAAGTTCGACCGGGTCATCGCCCTCACTCCCGAAGCCGCCACCGAGGCCCGCAAGCTCCACCCCAAGGTGGCCTTCTGGGAGGTCGAGAACCCCACCGACACCTACGGCAGCGAAGTCGACCTCCGCGCCGCCTACGCCAGACTCCGCGACCAGCTCGCGGAGCGAATCAGGAGCGAGCTGCTCTAGGCTCGATAAGCGCGCTACCTGCTAAAGTTGCCAGGACTCGGTGTCGGGTTTCGATGAACGTGTGAAATCGCGAGACCGTCGGGCTGACCTTGTCCCCTCTATCAGACCAGTTCGACGCGGCTCGAAAACACGCGGGTCGAGAACCGGACTGTCACATATGTGGGGTGGAGTAAATTCATTCTGAAACAGCACGTTAGATCCGTTCGTAAGCCAAAATGCAGATGTTTCGAGACATTTCTGCGACACAAACACAACGCTTTGATGAAGCTTATGTGACAACGCCATCAAAACCTGCTAGGGCCTCCTTCCCCAATGCGTCTGCGCCGTCTCGCGGGCGCTCTATGAAAGGAAATGCTATGATCAAAGCCTTCAGCTTCCCCGCCGCCGCCGTTCTGGCCGGTATGGTTGCCGTTCCAGGCCAGGCAGCGGCGGAGTCCCCCGACACCTTCGTCACCATCGCCATTCTCGAGAATCTGTCCGATGCCGAGAACGCCGAGGAGTTCGAGAAGCGCCTCCGCGACGAAGCCCAGCGCTACTGTGAGCGCGAGGCCCCCAACGCCAACCGCCGTCAGCTTCGCCGGTGCGAAGAAGAGATCGTCGCCGCCGTGGCCGAGGCCTTGGAAGAGCAGAACGTCGTGGTCGCCTGGAACTACTAGGCGGCTCAAGCTGCAGGAGGCATGCCCCTCGAGAGGGCAGCCTCCGCCGCAGCCAGGGCCAGTCAGCGCTTGACCTCGCGCTCGCCTCAGCCCACATCGCCACCTTGTCGCAACGAAGAGTGCCGATGGCCAAAGAAGAACTTCTCGAGTTTCAAGGGACGGTGGAAGAACTCCTCCCCAACGCGAACTTCCGTGTGAAGCTCGACAACGACCACGAGATCATCGCCCATACCGCAGGCAAGATGCGCAAGAACCGCATCCGCGTGCTGGCAGGGGACAAGGTGCTCGTGGAGATGAGCCCCTACGACCTGACCAAGGGCCGTATCACCTACCGTTTCAAGTAGCGCTCCCTTGCGCCTGATCCTCGCCAGCGCGAGCCCGAGAAGGCGTGAGCTGTTGGCGCAGATCGGCTACGTGCCGGACCTGATCGTCTCCGCCGATATCGACGAGACCGAGCTGCCTGGTGAGGAGGCGAGGCCGCTGGCCGAGCGTCTGGCGAGGGGGAAGGCCGCCGAGGTTCTGCCCGGCTATCCCGGCGACGTGGTGCTGGCCGCCGACACGGTCGTGTCCGTAGGCAGAAGGCTTCTTCCGAAGGCGGAGGAAGAGACCCAGGCGCGGGACAGCCTGAAACTTCTGTCGGGAAGGGCGCACCGGGTGACCACCGGCATGGTGGTCGCAGGACCCGCGAGCGAGATGAGGGTCCGGGTGGTCGAGACCCGCCTGAAGGTCCGCAGACTGACTGATGATCAAATTGACCGCTATATCGGTACGGGCGAATGGCAGGGGAAGGCGGGGGGCTACGGCATCCAGGGCGCCTTCGCAGCCCACATCTCCCACATGGTGGGCAGCTACAGCTCCGTCGTCGGACTGCCGCTTTACGAGGCCGCCAACTGCCTCGCTTCCGCCTTTGGTGAGCCGCGATGAGCCGCACCATCCTCATTAACGAAAGCCCTTTCGGCCTGCGCATCATGGCCGCGGACGAGGAGGGCAGGCCGGTCAGGCTCCTCTACCGTCTACGCGGGCAAGGCCCTCAGGCGGGCAGCGTCTACTGGGCCAGAGCGGGCAGGCGGGACAAGCGAACCAATTTGCAGCGCTTCGACCTTGGCGCAGGGGGCGAGGGGGTGCTGCCGGTCAAGGACCGCCAGGTTCCAGAAGGGCAGATGGCCCTTTTGGGGGTGAGGCGCGAGGCGTCGGGCGGCAAGCTGCCCCTTCTCACCGACCGCCCCTCGATCCATCTTCCGGCAGCCACCATGAGGCCGGGTTCCTCGGAGCACCGGCCCGGACCGCTCGGGCTGTTGGAGCCGCCCGGCTCTATAGGTTTTCTCAAGGACAAACCGAAGGCCCCCGGTCCCGCAGCGGGTGTTCCGCCTGCTGCTCTACTACTGGCCTCGGCGGCGAAGGGTGACACCGAAGGGGTGTTCGTCAGCAGCGGCGCGCTGAGCGCCATGCTGAAACCCTTCGTTCCCGACGACATACCTATCGAGGTGGCTTCGGACCTGCCCAAGGAGTTTGCCGCGGTCACCGCCGATGCCATGAACCGGACGGTGCCGCTGGAAGAGGGCGGTGCCCTGATCATCGACGAGACCGAGGCGCTGACCGCCATCGACGTCGACCTCGGCACCGCGGCGGGCCAGTCGGCCAGGGGCGCCGGGGACAGTCTTCGCAAGCGGGTGCTGAACGAGCTCGGCCGGGTTCTGTCCGTACGCAGCATTGGCGGGCAGGTCGTGCTGGACCTGCCCCGCAGCGCAGCCCGTGCGCCCAAGGTCCTGCGCGACGGTTTGACGGCGGCGCTCAAGGCTCACGGGGCCGTCTCCATCCCCGCCGTGACGAAGGAGGGGCTGGTGATTCTGGTCCTCGGACAGAACAGGGCCTCGCTGCTCGAAACCCTGACGGAGACCGGCGTCGATGCTCCGCTGCCGGGCAGGCGCTTCCGTCCTGCCGTCGAGGCCTGGATGGCCTATGACGATGCGCTCTCGGCTACGGTAGAAGGTCGAGGGCTCGGCACGGTCAGCCTGACGCCTGCGGCAGCCCAGGTTTGGAAAGACGCGGACGCTTCGTCGGCTCTGCTCGGGCTTCGTGGAGCGGAGCCCAGCCTGGTCGTGTTAGACCGTGACAGCGAGAGGACGGAAGCATGACGAGCTCAGCCAACTGCCCGATCTGCAGCAAGCGGACGGAAGCCGACTACGCACCCTTCTGCTCCAAACGCTGCGCCGATGTCGACCTCAACCGATGGCTCAGCGATCAGTACGCCGTGCCGGGCGCGGAGGATGAGAGCGCCGATCTCGGCGATGAGGATCAGAGCCTCCGGCACTGACGGGTCAGGCAGGTTTGGGCTTCTTCGGTTTGTAGGTGAAGAACTTGTGCCCCAGATAGGAGGCCACGGTCGGCGCCATCACCCCGACCATGTGGGCGACCGAGAAAGGATAGAGTTCCCAGCCGATGGCGGGCAGCACGACGCGCGCCACGAGGCTGCTGACGCCGACGGCGATCAACGCTCCCACCGAGTTGACGGCTGCGAAGCGGCCTGCCTGACGCCAGGTGCCATCGCCCGCATCGCCGAAGACGAAGCGCCTGAACAGCAGGAACGCCACGACCATGCCCACGAGATAGGCCAGTACCACCGAGAGCTCGAACGGCATGAACGGATCGAGCGCGAAGCGCGACGAGTAGTTCGCGCCCGCGGCCACCGCGCCGAGACCGAGGAATTTCAGGAACTGCCAGCCGAACAGCGGCTTCGTCTCCGCGCTCACCGGTTCATGCCTGAGATCGGAGGTGGGTAAAGATGTCGAACGCCTCGAACGCTGCCAGCGGAGACAGGCTAGGCCATCTCAACGTGATGAAAAAGACGTCTTTTTGGTGCCGTGATCGCACCCCGCACCGCCTGAGCTACGCAATGTGCGGATCCGGGAGAAGCGAACATTG
>NZ_JANIBC010000020.1 GCF_024505085.1 Parvularcula maris | reverse complement strand
CGACGGGCTGAACTGGTACGCCTATGTCGGCGGGGACGCGGTGAATAAAACAGACCCGACAGGTACTGTTAAATGCACTGGATCGCGCATCGAGCGAGATGATTGTTCTAGTTTTCCCGGTACAGATGCAAACGGAAATTATCTCGCCGGAGAAATTTGGGGATCTGGCGGCGGGAGTAGCGGCCCTCGGGGCGGAAGAACCAATGGAGGAAACAGGAGCGCAAATGTAGCTTACTGTGATGGTAACGGTTCTATTTGTACTGATCCCGTCCAGGTAGCAACACGCTCGGCATGGGTAGATTGTTTCAGATCAGGCGCAACAACAGCTGGCTTAACCGCCAATTGGTTTTTAGGGCGTGGTCCGAGTGCTTACTATTATAACGGTGACCATACGATAACAAGAGATCTTGCTTCGTCTCATAGAATGGATCAATTAAGGTGCGAGTTCTCCAAAAAATTAGACGATGGATTGGGTTCAACCTATACGAATTTTCGTGGTGAATTCGGTGCGGGATTATTCGGAACCTATAAATCAGAATACTTCGAAGCTAATACATTCGGCGAACATTTTGTCGGATCATTCACTGGGTCCGCCTATGTACACAATGGTCAAGCCCATTACACCTTATTTAACCGCTCGAGCTTCCGATCATTTGCGTACGGCGTAGCTCCAGCGTGGGGTAGGAGTTCAGGAGGCTTTCTCGGGACAGGTATGCACGCCCCCATGAGCAATATTGAGCAATACTTTTCTTGGAGTGAGCCTGTGCCTAATGGGAGTACATGTCGATGATATCAAGGCTTTTATTCTTATCGCTGCTGGCTTGTGCGTCCTGTTCTTTGAATGTGGAGCGGGATGAGATTATAACTACTTATCGAGGAGAGCACTCTGGTGTCGAACTAACGCTCAAGCTTGTTGATGACGGAAGCTATATCTATGAGGTTGGCAGTGAAAAGATAAGTAGTGAGTGGCGATATGATGCAAGTTTTGCATACTGCAACGGAGTTGCGGTCGGCCTTCTTCAGTTCAAAGAATTTGCCTTCAGTAATAATTACTATAGTAATAGAGCTGGGGGCGATAGCCCTTTTGATAGGTCAGGTGGGTATAGACCTGTATGCATAGAGAAAGGTCCGCTTGGTGGTCTCTACATTGTGTGGGATGAAGAATTATACATTACCCTGAAAGAGGTAGAAAAAAGCTGACTTTTGGGATGCGTTTTTATTATGTACTTCGGCAATATAAGTGATTAGCATAAATAGGAATGGTTATAGACGGTCTTAAATGCCGATCTTCTCCACCTCGCTCAAGCTGATCTGATCCGATCTTCGGTCGTACATTCGTGTTGTCTTGGGGTCGGCATGTCCGGCCATCTGCTGGGCGAGCTCTAAGCGTGCATCGGGGTTGGAGAGGTAGGCGGTGATGCCGGTGCCTCGGAAGGTGTGGTTGCCCAACATGGAGGCGTTCTCCAGCCCGGCGTCCTTGGCACGGCGTTTGATCATCCGCAGGGCTTCGGAGCGCTGGAGGCGGTTCACGGTGAGCTGGCCGGTGCGTCCGCGCAGGGTGCGGAAGAAGGGGCCGTCCTGGATGCCTGCCGCCTCGATATAGGCACGTAAATAGTCTTCCAGATTGTGGTGGCAGGGCATCTCATGGTGCTTGCCGCCTTTCTCGGTAAGGCGCAGCCAGAGGCGGTGGTGCATAGGGAAGACATCGCTCCGGTCCATGGCAAAGCAGGCGGAGACGCGAGCGAAAGCGTAGGTCATGACGCCGATCACGGCCCGGTCCCGAAGGCCTGGTAGGCGGCTTGTATCGATCGAGCGGATCAGGGTGCGTGCGTCGTCTGCGAAGAGGATGGGGGTCTTGCCTTTCACCTGGGAGTGACGCGGACCGCGCACCTATGAAAGGTGGTCGCAAGACTTGCAGCGCAACAACTACGCCGCACGCAAGGGCTATGTCGATGGCTATCAGGATGAGATCAACGAGCTACATGCTTGGGTTGTGCTGGCGCAAGCTTCTTGGGCCGAGTTCCAAACGGCCCTGGGACTGCAAGAATTGGCTACAGGAGACTTCTGAGCTTTCTCTTATTTCCGCTTCTGCGCCGACCCAGTCGAAGACGGCCTCAGCTGTTCAGCCCAGTGATGTCGTTTACGGACACAAAGCGCGCCAAGCGTTCAAGCTCGGATCGGAGTTTGGCCTCTCGCGTTTCTGTCCACTTGACGCCGGGCTCAGGCCAAAGGTTGAGAACGTTCAGCCTGCCAATCTTTCGATCGGCCTTGACCTCGATCCGACCCACGAAGCGGTCACCTTCGAGGAGGGGGTAGACGTAGTAGCTCCACCGGCGCTTCGCGGCGGGGACGAACATCTCGACCGTATACTCGAACCCGAACAGGCGCAGGAGCCGGGCGCGGTCCCGGATCACCGGGTCGAACGGATTGAGGATACGCAGCCGACTGGTCGGCGTGGGAACGGTGTCTAGCCTGGTCTCGATATCGCTCGGCGCGAGGGCTGTTCTCCGATAGCCGTCGGCGCCTTCGATCTCTACGGGGACGAGATTACCGGCGTTCGAGGCTGCCCATTCCTTGGCCTCGTCGTTGCCGACCGCGTCCCAGAACTTCGCGATGTCACCTTCGGTTCCGAACGCCAGGCGGTCGAGGGCGCCGCGGCACAGCCAGTCGACCTGCTTCGCGTCCGACTTCTCCTGCTCGCGAAACCGCTCGGGGATCACGCGCTCTGTCAGATCGTAGAACTTGGTGAAGTTCTCGCGGCGCGAGGTAGAGAGTTCTCCTGCGTACCAGAGGTAGTCCAGGGCGAGCTTGTGCGGCGGTCGCGACCACATCTTCTTCGCACCCTGAATCTTGGTATCGAAGTCCTTGGTACAGAGGGGCCCTTCGGACCGGATCCGGTCCTTGATCGCCTCGCGGCCCTCGAAGGGCAGCATGACCTTGTGCCACTCCCAGCCGCGGACTTTCTCCTCGAGACGTCGGAACTGACGTCCCCAGAAGGGATAGAAGTCCATCGGGATGACGGAGGCATCGTGGGTGAAGTGCTCGAAGACGCGGCGCTGCCCGGTCATGTGCTCGCCGAGCATGCCTTCGCGGTAGTTCTGGTTGCGACTCCAGAGGATGTAGTGATGGGCCCGAGCGACGACCTGGATCGTGTCGAGCTGGACGAAGCCGAGCCGCTCGATGATTCTGTCCAAGTCCAGCGGGCCGGTCGGTGTTCCGGACAGGCCCTGGGCATGGAGCCACAGCCGCCGGGCCGACCGGTTGGGGATGCGCAGTCGGGCCTCCACCTGGTTGCACGAGCGATGGGCAGCGGAACGGATGGACGAGCCATGCCGGACCTTCGGAACGGACAGTTGCCCCTGTCAAACCTCGCAGGTCGCGGAACGGCTCGTCTGTTCCCTCGCTGCTTCACAGCTCAGCATCCCAGCTGGGGAACGTCCGCTCTTTCTCCTTCGGCCGTTCGGTTGGGTCAGACTTCTCGTCGGTTCTGTCAGCACCAGCCGTCGAAAGGCCCGTCAGATCGTCGCTTTCAACCTCGCCATGAGAAAAGAGGTCCGGCCCGTCATCCGAGCGCTTCGGCTTCGACATTTTTGAGCTCTTCGCAGACCCCGACCGAGTGACCAGTAGCCCGTCCGACGGTCTCGGTTCGAAGGCCGATGCGATATCCTCTCGAATGACCAACGGCACCTCAACCTTCGCCAGGGGGAAGCCTTCGGGCAGCTTCAGGAAGCCCTCGAGGGAGCGCAGGTTCATGATCTCCTCCGGGATGACGAGGTGTTCGATCTTCTCCTGACGGGCGACCATTACACCATCGCGGATGGTGTTGGCACCGAAGGAGACGTTCTCGTTGGACCGAGAGCTTTCCTGCCGACCAAGGAAGTCAGCGTACCACTTCGCCGTATCTGCATCGGCCGCCGCGAGAATGAGCTTCGTTCGGCAGACGGAGGACAGGGATTGCGCGCCATCGGGCCCGTAGATCTGCCTGAGCTGAGACTGAGCCTGGATGCCGAGAACGAAGGCCGCGCCGAACTGTCGCCCCCTAGCGAGACCGTCCATGATCGAGGGCAGGAACTGGAGCGCGGCGACCTCATCGAGGATGAACCAGACCCGCCGGAACTGATCGCGCGGGCGGGACATGAGCGCCCTGACGGCAGTGTCCATCCAGACCGTGAGAAGGGGCTTCAGGGTCTCGTGCATGTCCGCTCTGGAAGACAAGAAAAGGGTGCTTCCGACCTCGTCGTTTTCAACCCATTCGGTGATCGAGAAGGGCGGCCCTTCCGCCGGAAGCAGCCGCAACCCATCGAGATAGGTGTTCAGCATCATCCGCACCGAGTTGGTCATCTTTGGGCTGTCCGGGGAGATGATCGGGGCGGCCGGTGTGCCCTCGAAGAAGGTGCCGAGATGGTCGAGGTCGGCAGTCAGAAGCGTATCGACCAGGTCCTTGTTGGTCGACTTGCCGTCGCCGACCAGGAGCTGCGCCGCGGTCGAGAAGACGAGCCTCGCCGAGTCCGCCCAAACGGGATCGCCGTGCAGCCCCCGCGGGATCATAGCCGAGGCGATGGCGTCGAACCCGGCCTTCGATGTTGCCTCGCCAAACACGGACCAGTTCGGCGAGCGGGAATCGAGGGGGTTGAGGATCGTGTCCGTGCCATCGCGGTAGAAGGGGGCGATGAACCCGCCGGTCAGGTCGAAGACGACGGCGCGGTCTCCCGCCTCCCGGATCTCCTCCATGAGGGCCGCGATAGCCTGGGTCTTCCCTGACCCGATGGTGCCGGAGATGGCGGTATGCTGCACCTCCGATCCAGCGGGGTAGGGGACCCCCGCTAGTGAGTAGACTGGCCTCTTTCGTAGGGCTTCGACCTTCCGCCGCCGCTCGCGGTTGTGGGCCGTGACCGCCGCTTTGAGCGCGCTCGCGCTGGTCATCGCGGCGCCTCGTTTGACATTGGTCCGGGTGAGCGACCCGCCCCGCTGGAGGAACAGAATGACGAGGAGGAGGAAGAGACCGCCGCCGCTTCCCGCGCCGAGCGTCGACCAGAAGAGTGCGGTCTTCCGGAACGCCTTTTCGTGCGCCGCGACCCCTTCATGGGTTAGGATCGTCTCGATGGTGAAGGGTGCCACCTCCCCCGATCCGGTCCGCATGTTGAGTTCGGTATCGAGAGGCGCGCGGGCGATGCGATAGAGCCCCGCCTCGTAGAGCTTCGTGGCGTAGTGGCGCTCCTGCCAGGTCGTGTTCGCCATGGTCCCGGTGTAGGCGATCACGCCCATGAACACCGCCATGGCCGCTGCCAGGAAGCCGATCACCTGACCGAACATGCGCAGCGTGTGGAGGGTGACCTGACCGCCGCGAAGGAAGGTCTTGAACGGTCCGTTCGCGTTCTTGGTCGTCATCATACCACCTCCTGGAGACCGGAGAGACGGGCCGCTTTCCGCTTCGAACAAAGCCGCTCGATGGCGTGGTCCAGCTCCTCGTCGCGGTCCGACCGGCTGAAGAGCTGCTCCATGCCGGCACGGATGATGAGGAGGTCTTCGGCGAGCCGGTCGGGGGAGACGAGGTCGTCGCGAAGGACCGTCTGGACGATCTTCTTGGCCATGAGGTTGGCGGCGATACCGCGCTCTTTGGCAGCCTTCTCAAGGGCCCAGGCGTCTTTTTTGCCGAGGCGGAACTGGTAGCGGGCGCAATCGGTCATGACCGGCCTCCTGCGTTGAAACGCACCTCAGGCCACTCGGTCGAAAATCGGCCCTCTGACCAATCGGTGCATCGACGGCGCGCTAGGGCTACAGGCTGTATCCGCCGTGTGCCGTATAGATATTGGTGATCACGATGTATCGGATACCGATGTCCGAACGGAGCCGATTTTGCGGACGAGCCCTCAAACCCAGGCATAGACTGGCTTTGCCGCCCCTCGGCACCCTGTGCGTTGTGTGTGATCAGGCCAGTGGGGCCCCCTGGCCGTTCTCGGCAGGCCCGTCGCTTTCTCTTTCCGGACGGATCGGCCCCTCGGCGAAGGAAGGATTGCAGCTCTTTCGGACAGGACAGTTTGGATCGTCCTTGTAGCCCGCGAAGGGAGCTGTTCGATCCTTCAGAGTGGGACCTATCGACCAGAAAGGACCCGGCCGTGCCCGCGAAGAAGAACCCGATTGCCGAACTCGAAGCCCATCGTGCGAAGCAGGAAAGTCTCGCGAAGAAGGCGAAGCAGATCGAAGCCGATGCCGCCCAGCACCTCGGCAGGCTGGTGATGGCATCGAAGCTCCACGCCTGGAAGCTCGACGACTTGGCGAAGGTGCTGGCGAAGCTTTCGGAACTCGGTCCCGAAGAGAGCGTGCGGCGCATGTCGCGGAGTGAGGGTAGGGCATCGCCACCGAGTCGCGGCGACGATGCAAAGCCGCCCGTGACCGATAAGACTGAGGGGCCTGAACGGGAAGGCGCTGAAAACCAGTCTTGAAGGAACCGGCAGCGGTCAGGGCCGCCATGCGTCGGTAGAAAGTCCATGGGTTTGATCTCCTGAGGAGCGGAGATCGATCACCGGGCGAAAGCAGAACGAAGATAGAACGGAACGCCGTCGCCGTAAACCGTCAGTCGGACTCTGAAATCGCCTGCACGTCCTTCATCGCCAGAAATATCCGAGAAGGGTGGCTCGGAACACTCTCAACCCCGAACCCCCAACACCAAGCTTAGGGCATCTCTCAGTCGGCATGAACTACGCGGTTGCGGTAGGCTTGGACAGCCTCTCTGGCCTTCCAGGTCGGCTCAGGCGTTTTGTTGAGGGCCACGGCAAAGACAGCTGCGTCCTCCTCGGTCAGAGCGTGGCGTCGTTGCTCTTCGAGGACCCGCGTCGTTTCCTTGTTGAGCATCATCTCCCTCCGACTTTCAATGTCGTGCCGTACGAAACGCGTGGCAAGCTCCGCGTTTCTTACGAAGCTTCTTTCGTTTGAAATCACGGAATATGATTGCAGGCAGCAGTTGATATTCCCGGTTCCAGTGGAACCGCTTCACGACACCAAACACGACGACCCGGCAGCCGTCGCGTTCAGTTCGCAACCTCTCAGGCTGCCGTTCGCTGCTCTGCTTTCAACCGGTCCAACCTGGTAGCGAGAGCAGCCAGATGAGGGGTGTTCTGAACGCCGTAGCGGTCGAAGTCCGCCTCGCTCCGGCGGGCGAAACGTGTTGCGCTTACGAGCTCGGCTTCGGCAACGGCGATCTCCTCCTCCAAGCTGAACAAGGCTTTGGTTTCTACGATGTTGGTCATGGCGTCGGCTCCTTCTTCTGATCGACACCGCAGGCCGGAGCCGCACGGCGGTTCGGGTCCAGGACGCCCGAAGGGCGCCGCCATGCGGGCGGAACTTGTTGCCGGTCGGCGGGACCGAACCCCCGCCTTCCCGCGCAAGCCTCGGACGCGACCGGCAAGAAGTTTCGATCCTGGAGGCGGAGCGATCGGGCGGTGTAGGTTGGCGCGTTGTCGAAAGAGGGAAAGGGTTGGCGCGACCAGCGCCAACGCGGCGCGTCCGTCACGGACTGACGGACGCAGGGTTCAGCTCGGTGAGGCGCTCAGGGAGAGGAACCAGGCTGTGTCACATAGTAAGCTGGCGGCCTGAGCAACCACGTACTCCTTCGGTCTCGAACCACGACGAGAGCTGCTGGCCGAAGAGGGACCGTCTTTCGCGCGGCCAGTTAGTAAGGGCGGTTGGCGTCGAGCTTGCGAAGCTTGTCGAGAAAGAAGCGCTTACTCCAGAGATCCAGCGAAGCGGCCTGCGCGGGCTTGAGAAACCGCCTGACGTCCTCGGCCGCCGCGCTCCATTCGATCTCGGCGATCTTCTCGGTAAGAGCGGCAAGGAGCCAATCGGGATCGACTCGAAGACCCTCTTCTTCAGACCACGGGCCGAACTGAGAGAGCGCGACCTCAAGATGCGGCAGGTTGGGATAGACGCCGCGGGCGACGTACCAGGAGAAATCGAACCAGTCCCGTCCCTTGAGGAAGCCTCGGCACAGGAGGGCGTGGACCTTGAGCGCGAAGTTCGATGCCAGATCCTGGTGACGGACTTCGTGATCGAGGGGGAAATCCAGGAAGGTGACGTCCTCCCCCGAATAGAGCGGAGGTTCGACATCGATCTCGAGTTTGATCTTGATTTTCCGCCGCGGATCGCGGTCCGCGAACCCGAGATCGATCTGTTGGGCCACCGACGTGTCCTTGATCACCGCAGCCCTGATCCGAGCGTCCATCTTGCCGCGAGGCAGGGCTTCGGACTGAAGACCGAACTCGGCAAAGATGCCCAGCATCGGTTCGAGATAGCGGGACCAGTCAAAGTCTGGATCGGGACGGCGGAGCATGAAGTCGAGGTCTTCCGAGAACCGCGGAAGGCCGTGGAGAATGCGTAGGGAGGTCCCGCCCTGAAAAAGGCCGACGTCGAAGAAGCGCAATCGCCAGAGGGCGTAGAGCGCGATCTCCTGCAGGACCTCCTTGGTGGCGTGCTCCTCGTCCAGCGGGTTACTGATCCCGTAGGTCTTGAGCCGGTCCTTGATTAGTTCGATCATCGCTTCGTCCCCTTTAGATCAGCGACCGCCGTCCGGAGTTCGCGCAGGAAGAGGTTCGGGAGCTTCTGCTTGTAGACGGTCTTCAGGGCATCGAGGTCTTTCAGCCGGATGTTCCCGAGGTGCTGGAGCTCGATCCGCAAGCTCTCTACAAGCCATTCCAGTCCCTGCCAGGGTAGCTTCCGGCGCGCGACCAGATCCATCAGCGCGCGGTGCGGGCGAGCGAGAAGAGCGGTCTGACCGCCGATTTCGACACGGTCGACCTGCCGTAGGAAACCGTAGGGCTGAAGCGCAAGCGGGTAGAAGCCGAACCGTCCCATCGTCTCGTGGTCCCACTCGGAAGACTTTCGCCCCGGAGCGATGCTGGCGGTCTCGAAAACCGCTTCGGGAATCCAGCCATAGTGCGCGAGGGCGGTTTCGAGCGAGACGTAGCTGCCGGGCACGATGCCCTGCGCGACGGCAAAAGGATGGGGCGGGCTCGTTCGATAGTCGGGCGAAAGCGTGTAGAGGCCCCGCTTGATGCGGATCAGCGAGCCGTCTTTCAACGCTCGGTTGACGAGGCCGTAGCGGCGGCTGTCGCTGCCGCCCAGAAGACTTCGGAGCGAGCCCTCCGTCAGCAGCCGGTCGGCCTGTCTGGCGGTCCGAATAATTTCAGCGAGCGTCGACATAATTCTTGATACTTGCAATATGTGAAAGTTTCAAGAAATTCCTGCCTCGATTTATGAGATGGCGAGGCTTCGACGTGTCGTCACAAGGATGAAGCGGCGCATCCGAAGCCGCACCGCTTCACCGCTGGGTCAGGCCCAGAAGCCGCGGCAGCTTCTACCTTCGCCGCGCGCCTTCGCTTCCAGCACGTGGAGCGCACCGCGAAGTGCATCTTCGTTCTCGGTGATGCCCTCAGCCAGCCGTGCGGCCTCAGCATAGACCGTTAGGGAGCAGAGGGCGCGGAAGTGAAGGTCCCGCTCGACGCGAAGCCCAAAGGGCCCCTTCAGTGAGCGGAGTTCGGAGAGGCTGAGATAGCCAATCTCTGGGAAGCCGAGGCCAAGGTCACAAAGTCCGAAGGCGGTATTGTCGTCCTCCGGGTCGAGGCCGGTGAGTAGCCAGGTGGCCGCGCCCCAGGGGCAGAAGAGCTTGACGACAGGAAGATGATCTTTGGTGTCGTCGGCGAAGTTGGTGTGAAGCTGCGGGCGGTGTTCGTCGAGGATGAGTTCCATGGTGGGTATCCTTGGTCGGAAGGAGGGACGCCCGCCCCGATAAGAGGCGGGCGCGGGCCTCAGCCTTCGGGGTTCCAGATGATGGCGTAGACGGAGCTGTCGTCCTGTCCTGCCGCGGGGCCGAGATTGGCGTAGAGGCGCTTGGGTCCGAGCTCGGGGGCGGCGAAAGTCAGCGAGACGTAAGGCTTGCCGGAGTTCTTGCCGGTCCTCTTCCAGCCCGCCCCGATCTCGGTGCGCTCGTCGGTGAAGATGCGGAAGTCGGGCTGCTTGTCGCCGTCCTTCTCGCCGTTCGGGATCAGCTCAATGCCGCAGGCGATGGTGAGGGTCTTGAGCGAGCCCTTGTAGCTGTCCCGCTCGAGGTTGTGGGTGACGTAGCCGATGGCTGCCATGGTGGTGGTCTCCTTCTGTCCGTGGTCGGCGGGACCATCCCTGCCGACCGAGGCCCGAAAGGGGGCGGGCGGCAGGCGGACGAACCCCTCGGGGCCGCAGCGAAGCGGAGGACCGCCGGAGACCTAAAAACTGCTTCGCGATGGAATGGCTCCGCCGTCAGGCGAGCCACCGGAGTTTTTCGGGGGAGGGCGGTTTCGTGCGCCTGGCGTCTGCCCTAGGGCCTGGTCGTCAGTCGGAAGGGATGTTCTTCCGCGCACCACGCAGGAGACGGAAGGAGACCGCCGCCATGGCAGCGGATAAGGTGCCATCAGCGACTTCGTGCGGGACACGCGGGCGCGGCGCTTCGGACCTTCAGCTCGGCCATCGTGCGTGGTGTCTAAGGACGGCGATATGGCGATACTCCGCCCACTAAGCTTCTCACCAACGTTGCAGCGGTTCTGCGGCAGAAGCCGTCGGCCCGGCTCTGCGGGCGACTCGTCTAACCGACTTTCGTCGCTGCGCGTCGGACCCGCCGCGCTCCGCTCTCGGCGCGGCAGGACTGACAGCCTTCTTCAAGCGGTTTCTGGTAGCGAAGCTTCTGCTTCGGCCTCGCCTGCCTCCAGCGCGGGCGTCTCTTCTTCCGCTCTCTGAGCGAACCGCACGCTCTCCGGCAGCCACCCCGACGCCTTCGCGCGCCTTGCGGCCATTGGCACCAGATCCGCCTTCTTGGCACGCTCCAGCCCGGTCTCCTGGCTGCCCATCTCGGCTAAGGCCTCCGCAACGGCAGGGCGGCTGAGCTTCTGGAAGTACGCCTCGTCGGGCGTCCAGTGTCGGCGAAGGTCGCTGCCGAACCGCTCGGCGATGAGGCCCGCCGTTCTCCGCGCTGCATGGTCAGGCTGGTCGCTGCGGGCTTCGCTGAAGTCGAGGGATGCCGCAAGGCACAGGCTGCGAAGCTCACGGCGTTCCTCCTCAGTAAGAACCGCCACCATCGTGACCGTCTCGGCAAGGCTGTCACTCAGCCGCTCGGCGAAGTGCTCCTGCCGTTCGGCGAGCGCGTGGCTCACCGGCAGCTCCGACCCGTCCGAGGGATGGAAGCCGCTGATCGCCAGCTTGGTGCCCTGAAGCGTCCAGTGGCTGAAGGCGCTTCCGGCGAGGACGGCGGTGAGAAGGATGTCGGCCTCAGGCGGGTTCGCCGCCACATCGCGGGCGAGGGCTTGGGTGACGATCTCCATGCAGCGCTTGTGAACACCGTGGGTACAGAGGGCTTCTCCGCTTTCTTCACTTTGGTCTTGTCGTCGGCGCGCCTGACCAGACCCCGCACGATCTTCGCCTTGCCTCGATGGTCGAGGTGGACCACCACGCCGCCCTTGCCTTTGTCTTCATCGGTAAAGTCCGTATGCGCCTTGTCGATATCGTCCATGCGCGTTTCGATGGCCTCGACCTCTTCCCACTCTGCCCTGCTAAGGTCGTGGTTCTCCGGCTCGGTGCCTTCCGGGCTGTCGAGAAGGGTCTTGAGCCGCTCGGCCAGCCGGTCACGCTCCTCCTTTGCCTCGCCGGTCACCTCCCTTAGCTGCGGATGCACCCGGTAGCAGCTCTGGTGAAGGCTCGGGTCGAACTCGACCATGGCCAGGACCCAGGACCAGCCTTCGGGGCGTAGGCTGTCTGCGATCTCCTGCAGCTTTTTCTCTGCGAGGCGGGTCAGAAGGCCGTCATCGGCGAGGGTGTCACCCTCCTCGCCAAAGAGGTCACGGCGCACCTTGCCGCCCGCTTCTTCATAGGCGTCCACACCGACGAAGCGGGCGTTCGCGTTGATACTTGAACCGATGGCGTATCAACGCTCACTGTCCGTGGCGGGCATCTCGCCTTCTGTGAGGCCGCCTGATGGCGTGGGCTCCGATGTCGAAGCCGTGGGGCTCCAGTAGCGCCATCTGACGGTCGTGATCGTCGGTGAGGGCGAAGGCCTGTGCCTGCTCGATGGTGATCACGTCCCTAGCAAAGGCATCGAAGATCGGCGGCGCGAGCCGGGCCAGCTTCAGGCGCTTCTCCACTTCGCGCTCGGCAACCGAATAGGTCTTGGCGATTTTGGATACCGTCTTCCCATCCTCCAGAAGCCGCGCGAACTGCCGGTACTCCTCGGCGGGGTGGAAGCCGCGATGGGTGAGGCCAGCCGATAGCGAGGCCTGCCGGGCTTGATCCTTGCTGCCGAGCCGTACGGGAATGCCGTCGGTGCACTCCTTCGGCAGCCGGTCCTCTTTCGCAAGTTCCTTCAAGGCGAGAAGGCGCCGCACCAGTTCCTCGCGGGCATAGTCCGTGGTACCGAACGAGGTGGTGAGGTTGCGGTCCAGCCGCGAGGCATGGCCGGTCCAATGGCCTAGCTCGTGAAAGCAGGTGCGGTAGTAGTTGTTCTGTTCCCGGAAGGCCGGTTGCGGCGGGACCTGAATGAAGTCCGGGCCGGGAGCGTAGTAGGCCCGCCCGCCGCCGATGCGGAAGTCTGCGCCGGTTGCTTTGATCAATGCCTCGGCCCGGGGGATCGCCTGCCGCTCGGGCAGGGGCGCACCGCCCGTCAGAAGATCGTCCGGCAAGCCGTCGCACTGGCTCACATGAAACACGGTGTAACGCTTCAAGAAAGCCACCTCCCGCGCGGCCTCGCCGCTCTCGCGGGCTTTCTCTTTCTCGCTTTCCGGCGTGAAGCGGTCGGCGTAGACCACGGTGCTCCCGCGTTCGCCCTTCCTGACGGCCCCGCCAAGGGCCAACGCCTGCTTGAAGGTGAGGAAGTCGAGGGAAGGGAACCCCCGCTCGAAGGTCGCGCCCCACATGAGCAGGATGTTCATCCCCGAATAGCTTTTGGCGGTCGAAGCGTTTCGGGGAAGCCCCACGCTCGGGCCTGCAGCCTTGCCGTCCCAAGGCTGCACCCAAGGGAAAGTGCCCGCTTCCAGCTGGCCAATAATCCGGTCGGTGACCTCCTGATAAAGGTCCCGCCGCTTTGCGCCTCGGGCCTTTCCGTTAGCGCCTTTCTTCGGGGTTCTCTGACCCATGCTCTCTCTCCTCTCCGCTCGCATCCTTTCCCCCGCGAGGCGGGGGACCGGTAAGCGCCGGAAACCGGAGGCGAGGAGACGGTCAGCAAGTCAGACGAAAAGAAACGTAGACTGACAGAAACGACGGACCTGTTTCGTAGGAGAACTCATACCACCAACATGCCCTAGTCCCGAAACAGGTTGCGGACCGACCGCCTCCGGTAGCCGGATCGAGCGTCCGGCCCCCCGACCTCGTCAGGGAAAGGCGTCAACAAAGTCGCGCCGCCGCGCGGCGCGTCCCCTGCCGGGCAGCGCCCGGCGACATCCGTAGTCTAGACGCCTACTGCAGACACGAGCTGACGTTGACCGCTATGCTAGGACTGGAGGAACAAGCCTCTTGTCAGGCCAAGGCATCTATACATCAGGCTGGCAGGTGAGGGCATCGCAAACTGGCCGTCCTCATTCTTGATAACATCGATGACAGTGTTCCTCTCAACATTCAGCATGATGGTCCCATAGGAATGCTGCTTCTTCCACGCCCAGTCGTCGATGCCGACGACACGAGGTGGCGGACCTTCCTTCTTCTCCTCGGTCTCGCGAGACAGGTGCCTGACGACCGTGTCGTCGTTGATCGAGAGCCCGAGGCGCTCGAAGAAGCATTCCGCTAGGAGGCCGCTCAGAGCTCGTCCCATGTGCAAGACGATGTCGTTGAAGCGGAGGGTGCGTCGGCTGTAGCGCTGGAAGACGGTCACATCCGCCTGGGTGAACGTGCGGCGACTGCATTGCTCGTTCGCGCAGCTCCAACGACGCAGAGCCACGCGATGCCTTACAGCCCTCCCAGCAATCGGTAGATCCTGAAGGGTCCGCCGATGCCAGCCATAGGAGCGCACCGAGCAGCTGCCACAAGCCGGACACGACCCCTCCTTGCGCCGATCCTCAAGCTCGACCTCGTAGCCGTCTTCCACCAGCTCTATCGCCGTCACGGCGAAGGCCTTTCCTGGCGAGAACGTAGCAGCACCGACCATCTCCCGACGCTACTACCCAACACCTAACGTCCCCACAAAACGCAACAGACTTCGAGGAAAAGCCTTCATTCAGGCAACGCGACAGGAGCACATGTTCGGCATTGATCTTGGCGGCGCGCAGCCGCTCAGGGACTAGCGCGAGGTCGCTTCGGCGCGGTCGAGGGCCGCGCTCATCACATCCGGACGGATGGCGCCGCGATAGACGCTGCCTGCGATGACATAGGCGGGGGTGCCGTCGATGCTGAGAAGCTCGGCCAGGGTGGCGACCTCCTCCAGATAACCCGCAATGGCCTCGTCCGTGCGGGCCTTCTCAATGGCTTCGGCGGAGAGCCCGGCTTGAGTGGCCGCCTCCACGATCAGCTCCTCGGTGAACGGGCCGCGCCGGCGCATCAGGTGGTCGTGGTACTTGCTGAAATCGCCCTCGGCCTGGGCGGCGACGGCCATGGTCGCGGCTAGTTTCGAGAGCTTCGGGCCCGACACCGGATCGAGGATGGGCAGCGGCTTGTAGACCACGCGAATGCGCTCGTCCTTCTCGACCAGTTCCGCCACGCGCTCATAGTTCATGCGGCAGAAGCCGCAGCGATAGTCGAAGAACTCGACGATGACGCGCTCGGAGCCCTGCTTGCCGATCTCGGGCGCCCGCTCGTCGCCGGTGATGTAGTCGGCATAGGTCTGAAGCGCGGCGGCACGCCTCATGGCTTCCTGGCTCTGCGCTGCGGCCCCATCCGTCAGCGCCGCAGTCAGCACCAACGCGGCGAGAAGCGTCTTCTTCATCTGCACTGCCCCCTCCGGCAACCTTCTTGGGTTTCCTCCTTTCTGGTCTGTCAGAAATCGTGGTAGGCTTCAATATTGGAAGGTGGGCCATGGCAGATGGGGCGTTTGCCGGCGAGGGTGCCGGAGGCGAGACGAGTGAGCTGATCAGGGTGCTGGAGGCCACGGGTGCGCTCAGCACCCACGAGCTGCAGCGCATCGAGACGGCATCCAAGCAGACCGGGCAGGATCCCGCCGCGGTCATTCTGAAGCTCGGCCTCCTCAGCGACGACGCCATGGCCAGGCATCTCTCTCAAGGTCTCGGGCTTCCCCTCCTGGGGGCGGCGGACATGCCTGATGGCGACCCGCTTGACGGCCGGGTGCCGATGACCTTTCTCGAAGACGCCATGGTGGTCCCCATCAAGAGGACCGAGACCTCCCTGCAGCTCGCCATGGTGGACCCGACGGACCGGTTTACCGTGGAGGCCATGGAGGCCGCCTCGGGCCTGAAGATCGACATAGCCGTTATCGCGCATGGCGACGCCGAGGCGGCGCTCGATCTTCTCAAGCGCGGTGCGCAGCCGGAGGGTGAGGAGGATGTCTCCGCTGCCCTTCTGAGCGGCACCGACGATGAGGTGGCCAGACGGCTGATCGACACCAGCCGGGAAGTACCGGTCATCCGTACCGTGAACACGATCCTCTCGCGCGCCGTGACCCTTTCGGCCTCGGACATTCATCTTGAACCCTATGAGCAGGGGCTCGTCGTCCGCTACCGCATCGACGGGGTGCTCTACGACCAGCAGACGCTGCCACTCTCCATGGGCGCGCCGGTGGTATCGCGGCTCAAGCTCGTGGCGGATCTCGACATCGCCGAGCGGCGCATGGCCCAGGACGGCCGGATCAGGACGGTCATCACCGGCCGCGATCTCGATCTGCGCGTGGCAACGCTGCCCACCCTGCACGGCGAGGCCATGACCATCCGCCTCCTGCGCCAGGACGAGGGGCCGGTGGGGCTCTCCGAACTCGGCATGTCGGAGGTGACCAAGGCCAGGCTCCGTGACGTGCTGAGGACGAGGCACGGCATCTTCCTCTCCACCGGCGCCACGGGCTCGGGCAAGACCACGACCCTCTACGCCCTCCTGCGCGAGACGGACTCGATCAACGAGAAGGTGGTCACCGTCGAGGACCCTATCGAGTACCAGCTCGACCGCATCGCCCAGGTGCAGGTGAAGCCCGAGATCGGCCTGGACTTCGCCCGCGTGCTGCGCGCCATCGTCCGTCAGGACCCGGACGTCATCATGATCGGCGAGACACGGGACATCGAGACGGCAACGATTGCCGTCCAGGCCGCGCTGACCGGCCACCTCGTCTACTCCACGCTGCACACGAACGATGCGGCGAGCGCGGTTACGCGGCTGACCGATATGGGGGTGGACGACTATCTTCTGGCCTCCACCCTCAACGGTGTGGTGGGGCAGCGTCTGGTGCGCCGCCTCTGCGAGCACTGCCGCGAGCCCTATGAACCGTCCAAGGCCGTGCGCGACCGCTTTGGCCTCGAGAAAGGCGGAAGGCCCCTTTACCGAGCGGTCGGCTGCAAGCACTGCCAGAACCGGGGCTATCAGGGGCGCACCGGCATCTTCGAGCTGCTGGTGGTGGACGACGCGCTGCGCAACCTCATGCTCAGCCGGACCGATGCGACGGCCCTGGCTGCAGCAGCCAAGAAAAGCGGTATGCGGACGCTTCAGGAAGAGGGCGTGGACAAGGCCCTGATGGGCATCACCTCGCTCGAGGAAGTGGTGCGGGTGACGAGGGTGCACGGCTAGGCATGCCTGAGTTCGCCTACAAGGCCGTGACAAGAAGCGGCGAACCCGTGGCGGGCACGGTGGCTGCGCGCGACCGCGACCACGCCTTCTCGCTAGTGGTGGAGAAAGGCGAGCTGCCCACCACCATTGGCTCGGCTACCGCGCCGAAGAGCCCGCGCGCAGGCGGCTCCAGGTTCAAACTGCAGCGGACCAGCCTGACCGACGACCGGGCTCAGTTCACCGGGCAGCTCGCGGCGCTGATCGGGGCGGGCGTCCCGCTCAGCAAGGCGTTGCCCCTGGCAAGGCGCATGACCAGCCATCCTGCGCTCAGTGCCGCTCTCGAGGAGAGCGAAGCGGGGCTCGAAGGCGGCCAGGCGCTCTCTGCGGCGCTGTCAAGGCACGAGGCGCTCTTCTCGCCGCTCTATATCGGGCTGGTGCGCTCGGGAGAGAGTTCCGGACAGCTCGCCGAGGTCCTGACGGAGCTTGGCCGCTACCTGGTACGGATGAACCAGATCGCCAGATCCGCGGTGACAGCGCTCATCTACCCGATCATCCTGGTGATCGTCACGGTGCTGGCGGTGGTAGGGCTGCTTCTCTTTGTACTGCCGGAGTTCGAGGCGCTGCTGGAGGGGGTGCCGGACCTGGCGTGGCATACGGATTTTCTCTTCTCCCTCTCCAGAGGACTGCGCGAGCACGGCATCATCGTGCTGATCGCTGCGGCAGCGCTGGCCGGTCTCGTCGGCCTGCTATGGCGAAGCGATTGGGCCAGGGGTGTTAGGCGCGATCTCACCTACCGGCTGCCGATCGCGGGGAACCTGGCGCACCTTCTGGCCCTGTCGCGGTTCTCCTTCACCCTCTCTCTTTGCGCCAAGGGCGGGCTGCCGCTTCTCTCCTCAGTGGCTCTTTCCCGTGATGTCGCGGGCGGTCCCTACGCCCCGGCCCTCGACCGGATCGCCGGTGAGTTGAAAGGCGGAAGCAGCCTCTCCTCTGCCATCCGCGAGGAGCCTGTCTTCCCGGAGCGGATCGCGCAGACGGTCGAGGTGGGCGAGGCGCTGGGTCAGCTCGGCGACATCTTCGCCTATATGTCCGAACGCTACGAGGCGGAGTTCGACGAGGCGCTGAAGCGGGTGCTGGCACTCCTCGAACCTTGCCTGATCCTCATCCTCGGCGTTATGGTCGGCGGCGTCGTGGGCTCGGTCCTGGTAGCGGTGTTCGCGGCGCAGTCGGGGGTTCTATGACGTATCAAGACGAACGGTCACGCAGGCAGGGCGGCTTCACGCTGGTGGAGCTTCTTGTGGTGCTGGTCATCCTGGCGCTGCTTGCCAGCCTGATCGCACCAAGGGTTACGGGCTATCTCGGCAAGGCCCGCTCGGGCACCGCCCGCACCCAGATCGAGCAGCTCTCGACCGCGCTCGAACTCTACAACGTGGATATGGGCCGCTACCCCACCGAGCAGGAGGGGCTGGAGGCGCTGGTGAAGGCCCCGGCAGGGGGCGCCCAGGGCTGGGACGGGCCTTACCTCGGCAAGGCGGAGCTGCCCCTGGACCCCTGGAAGCGAGAGTACCGCTACCGCACCAGCTCGACCGGCATTCCGTACGACATCTACACCCTCGGCTCGGACGATGCCGAGGGCGGGGAAGGCGACGCGGCCGATGTGCGCTACTCGACCCTTCGCACGGAATAGGAAGCAGAAAGGCTTGACGCTTTTCGAGCTGGTCGCGGTGCTGGCGGTGCTGGCTCTCGGCGCCATGCTGATCACCTCGAGGCCCTCCGCCGGCGCGGTGTCCCAGCGGACGGCCGTTCTCGAGATGGCGGCCGCTTTGAGAGAGGCCCGCGCCCAAGCCCTGCGCAGCGGAGCACCTGCGGAAGTGCTGGTGGATGTCGAGGCAGCTTTCGTCGTGAAGGCGGACGGGACGACGTTCTCGCTACCCGCAAGCGCCGGTCTGATCGTTACCGGAGCATCCATGCAGGATGACGGCCTTGTCTCCTTACGCTTCCTCCCCTCCGGCATGGCGACGGGGGGCTCGGTGGTGATCGGCAGAAGGGCTGTGCTGGTGGACTGGCTCACCGGACGGGTCACCATCGGTGAGGCCGCATGAGAGCGCCCCAGCGAGGCTTCACGCTGATCGAAGCGGTGGTCGCGCTGGCGATCCTCACCGCTGGGCTGACGGCAGCGCTGCAGCTGACAGGCTCGGGGCTGCGGGCGGCGGAGCGGTCGCGTCTCGCAGCTGAGCGCAGCGCCGAGGCGGCGCTTCTTCTAAGCTGGTACGATGTTGTCCGTACGCCGATGAATGGAACCTTGAAGGACGGTATCCCCTACCGGGTGGATGTGTTCGAGGCCTCCTACGGAGAGGACGGGGCCGTGCTGCCAACGGGCCTCTTGCGGGTGGAGGTCTATTTCGGCGACGCCCCGGGACCTGCGCTGGTGTCCTATAGAGCAGGGCAGACAGGTGGCTGACGCTCGCGGCCTGACACTGGTCGAGATGCTGGTCTCCCTAGTGCTGGTGAGCATGATCGCCGTACTGATCACCGCGCAGCTGCGGCTGCAGGCAAGGGCGCTTTCGGGAGCAGCGCTGGCAGGAGAGCGGCTAGACGTGGCCATGGTGGCAGGCACGATCCCCGGCCGCCTCCTGTCCTCCGCCGTTCCGCTGACGGTAAAGGAGGGCGGCAGGGAGACCGTGGTCTTCGAGGGCTCCGCCGACAGGGTCACTTTTGCGACTATCGCGTACGCCCCCCCGATCGACGGTGCCCTGACCGTCTACGAGCTGAGCATTGCCGAGGGGGAGGGAGGGGACACGCTGCAGATCGCGAGATCTAGCCTCACCTCCTATCTCGAGACGGGGGACGCGGAGGCCGAGGGGGTCTACTCGCAGGTGGCGCCGCTGCCCGACGGGATGCGCTTCGCCTTCATGGCGCCCGGCGGCGAGATCACCGACCGGTGGGAGGGTGAAGTGACCCTCCCGCGCGGAGTGCTGCTCTGCAGCGATTGCGAAGGGGGGGAGGTCCCGATGCTGAGCGCCGTCATGCCGCCGCGCGAGCCGCTCTGCCTGAACCTCGAAGACGGCACACGCTGCGTCCTGGAGCGTTTCCAGTGAAAGATCGGAATCAGCGCGGCGCGGCGCTCGTCATGGTGCTGCTGGCCCTGGCGGTGGTGAGTCTTCTGGCCGTGGCCGTGGCCCGCCAGGGGCGCAGCGCCGCGCAGAGCGCGAGCGCCGTCCTCGACCGGGCGCGTACGGAGCAGGGCGCCAGGAGCGCTGCCGAGATCGGCATCGCCGCAGTGCTGGCAGGGCGGAGGGAGGAGGAGTTCCTGGTCACCACGCTCGGCGACCTCACCCTTCTCACCGTGATCGAGCCCGAAGCCGCAGACCGCCTCGATCTCAACGAGGCGGAGGCGGCGCCGCTACGGGAATTACTGACGGGGCTTGAACGGCAGGACGGGGCTGCGCTCGCCGCTCGTATTATGGACTGGCGAGACGCTGACGACCGGACCCGCCCCGGCGGGGCGGAAAGCGCCGAGTACGAACGGCTTGGCCTGGCGCCCCCGAGAAACGGCGTCTTCCTCAGCCTGTTCGATCTCGATGCGGTGGCAGGGCTCGATGCCGAGACTGCCGGGCGGCTGCGCTCCGAAGTGACGGTCTGGGGGGGAGGAGCGGGGGCGGCAGCACCTTCAGGCCCAGGCAGCGAGACGGAACAAGCGCCTCCCGAAAGCCCACGGGCAGCAGCGGCCAGCTCCGCCCGCGCGAGGGCGTTCACGAGGGCGGAGCAAGAAGCCGAGGAGCTGCAGCAAGCCCCTGAAAGCCCTGGCGCTTCGGACGTTGAAGCCTGGCGGATCATCGGCGCTGCCTATCGCGACGGGGAGCGGCGGGGAGCGCTTTTGGTTACCATTTCCTTGCGTGATAGTGACACCGAAGCGGGACAAGGTTACGTTGTTCTCGATTGGGGTTCACTGGGCAATGGCTACCGGCTTGACGAATGGGAGCAGTCTGCTGGCCTCGCAGCCGGTGCTGCGGGCTCGGGACGGGCTGCGCTGGTGGACCGATGAGCTGACCGGCATGCTCCCGCGGCGCCTGAGGTCGGCGATCGGCGGCAGCAAAGAGGTCATGACCGTCCGTATGGAGAACGGTGGTTTGGTGGCCGAGAACGGTTCCGCGGACACGATCGGCGACCATGACGGACCTCTGCAGCTCGACCTCGGCGTTCGCCCTCTCCTCTCAAGGCAAACCAGCTACCCGGTAGCGGTTGAGGCCAATCTCGCACAGATCGTCAGTCACGACACGGAGAAGCTTTTTCCCTTCAGCCGGGGGGAGGTTCTGACCGGCCACCGGGTGCTTGGGCGCAGTGGCGGGCAGTTGGCGGTCGAGCTGGTGGTGCTGCCTTACGCTGGCGTGAGGGACGAGCTGGCGATCGCCGATACGGCGCTCGGGGAGCACAGCTTCGATGTCACGGCGCAGCTTCCAGGCGGTAGCTCGGTGCTGCTGCGCCGCCCCGACGAGCGGATGCAGGTCAATGCCCCGGGCAAGCCCAGGGCCTCGCTCACCGGCCGCGGGCTTGTTGCGGCTTTCCTGGCTGGCCTTCTCTTCTACGGCCTGTTTCTTGTGTGGAGCCGGACCACCGCCGATGCTGCCCTGGAGAACGCCAGCGCGGCTGCTAGGCGGGTTCTGCCCTCGGCTGCGAATCGCGCGGAGGAGGGGCGACTGCGCGGCGCCGCTCTGACCGCCAGAGAGGGCACGAGTATCCTCACGGTACTGAGTACCGTCACTAATGCGGTTCCCGATGGAAGCCATCTCACTGGCTTCACGATGGACGGCACGGAGCTCAGCGTACGCGGCCTCTCCAACGATGCCGCTCCCCTCCTCGCGGCCATTGAGGGGCAGGCGCTCCTCTCGGCGGCGCAGTTCGCCGAGCCGGTCCGGCGGCGCCCGGGCGAGGACAAGGAGAGCTTCGAGATCACCGCCCAGGTGAGGAAGCGCCCATGAGCGCGCGGCTGATCCCAGGAAGCCTGCCTTCTAAGGCTGCGGCCCTGGCTGTCCTCCTCTTGCTGGTGTTCCTCCTCTGGAGTCTGCTGGTCGGTCCGCTTTTCTCTTTCGCAGCCGAGTATCGCTCTGAGACCGACCGGCGCGCGGAGCTCGCCCACCAGCTGACCGAGGCGGCGGAGAGGGCGGCGCGGCTGAGCTCGGGGGAGGGCAGCGAAGGCTCGGAACCTTTCACGACGGAAGGTCCTGCGCCCGTGGTGGCCGCCGCGCTCCAGTCCGAGCTCCGCACAATCCTCGGCTCCCAGGCGACCGAGCTGCAGTCCTTTGCCTTCCTAGGTTCGGAGACGGAGGCTTCCGGGCTTGAGCGGCTCGACATGGAGGTGGTGTTCGAGGCCGATTACGAGCGCACCGTCCTCATCCTGCGCAGCATCGAGGGGCCAGCCCTCGGGCTGACCGTGCGCAGCATCGACCTCACCGCTCGTTCCGGCTCGGACCAGGGGGCGCTGCGGGTAGCAGCGGTGCTCGCCGCCTTCAGGAGCGCCGATGAGAGGGGCGGGGCCTAGCCGTGAAGCGTCAGAACCTCCTTCTCCTCCTGGCCGGGGTGCTCGGCATGGTGTTTGCAGCGGACCGCCTCGTGTTGAACCAAACCGACAGCGCTGCGCCGCAGGGCGCCCAGCTGCTTCTGAGGGAGCTTCTCTCCGCCTTACGCCCTCCTTCGGGTGCGGCAGGGGAAGCTGGCCTGGAGGCGGAAGGAGATGTCGAAACCATCCTGGCCCGGCCGCTGTTCAGCGCGAGCCGAAGGCCCGCTCCCTTCATCCGTACCCGTAGCGCGGCACCGGCCCCCGTCAGGGAACGCCGCCGACCCGTGGCGGAGGACTATGCTCTTCTCGCCACCGTCATCAGGGAGGGGCAGGACCCCGTCGCTGTCCTCAGCAGCGTCTCCGGGGGGGAGACGAGAAGGCTGAGCGTCGGCGAGGAGATCGGAAGCTGGACCGTCTCCGAGATCGCCGCCTCTTCGGTCCGGTTCAGCGCCGGCGGAGAGGTCAGTGCGCTGAGCCTCGATACCTATGGACGCGGCGGCGAAGGCCGCTTTGGCAGCGGGGGCCGCGTGACGCCAGGCTCTCTCAACCCCGCGACGAGAACCAACACAGCGGCGCAGCCCCCCGGGCTCGTACAGCCGCAACGACGAGACAACTGACCCCGCGGGCAGGGGCGTAAGGGTAGGCGATCATGGGCAGAGGATCGATCATGAGGAATGCTGCAGCCTTGCTGCTGCTCGCGGCGGCGGGCTGTGCGGCTCGGCCGGATGCGCCCGTGGGCCTTGAGCTTCCTCGCGGCGCGGAAGATGACAGCCTGGCTGCAAGGGCCGCCTCCCAGGTCGCCCTCAACAGACAGGGCACCGACGATCTTCGTGAGACTTTGGATGGCGAGCGCGTGCTCGAAGGCACTGGCGTTTTCGTCGGCGCACCCGGACGAATTCAGCCTGCACGCCAGTTTGCCGATGGCAGCGTCATGCTCAACTTCGTCGAGGCGGACATCAAGGAGGTGGTGCAGATCGTCCTCGGCGATACGCTGGGCATCAACTACCTGCTCGACCCGCGCGTCCAGGGCGAGGTGACCCTTCGTTCCGCCGAATCGCTGAGCGGGGACCGGCTCTTAAGTGTGCTGGAAGCTGCCCTCCGTACGGTGAACGCCGCCCTGATCGACGATGACGGGACCTACCGCATCATCCCGCTCTCCGAGGCGCCGAGGGGCGGTTTAGGATCGGGCGTGGTGCTTCCGGGCAGCCTCAACCAGGCGGGCTATGCGCTCTCCGTGGTGCCGCTCCGCTATGTGTCGGCCCAGCAGATGACCGAGCTGATCGGCCCGATCGTCGGCGCCGACGCCCAGGTGCAGGCCGATGCGGCCCGCAACATCCTTCTTGTCTCCGCACCCGGAGAACAGACCCAGTCGATCACCGACGCGGTGACCATGTTCGATGTGGACTTCCTCCGTGGGCTGTCCCTTGGGCTGTTCCCGCTCAAGGAGGTCAGCGCGGAGGTTATGGCCACCGAGCTACAGTCCATCCTGGAGGCACAGACCGGCGAGGCGCTCACCGGCGTGCTCAGCCTCACCCCCATCGAGCGGCTCAACGCCGTGCTGGTGTCGACCAAGCAGCCCGCCTATCTCAGCCGTATCCGTACCCTGCTCGGTGAGCTCGACCGGGCCACGGGCGAGGGGCTGAGCCTTTATGTCTACCCCGTGCAGAACGGCTCGGCGGCGGATCTGGCGGGTCTCCTCAATGAGATGTTCACCGGCCAGACGCGGTCCACCACCCTGGGCGGCACGGCGCCGGGGGTGCGCTCGGCTACGCTTTCCCGGCAGGCGGTTCCCAGCTTGGAAAGCCCTGGGGGTCAGGCCAGGCCCGCGCCCGCGGCGAGGAGCCTTCTCTCCGCGCCCCAGGGCGGTGTGGCGGCAGGCCTCGACGTCCGCGTCATCGCCGACGAGACAAACAACGCGCTGGTCATCCTTGCCAATGCCCGCGACTACCGCATCGTGGAGCGTGCGCTGAACAAGCTCGACATCACGCCGCTTCAGATCCTGATCGAGGCCACCATCGCCGAGGTCACGCTGAACGACCGCATCCGCTACGGCGTGCAGTTCCTTCTGCAGGACACGTTCGGCGGCTCGATCGACAGCGCCGCCGGCGTGCTGACCAGGGGCGGGGATTTTTCCATCGCGCCGCAGCTTCCAGGCTTTGCCGGCATTCTGAACGCCAGCGGCGGGGACGTGACCGCGATCCTCTCCGCCCTCGAGGCGCTCACTGAGGTGAACGTCATCTCCACACCCCAGCTCCTCGTGCGCGACAACCAGACGGCGGAGCTTCAGGTCGGCGACGAGGTGCCGGTGGTGACAGAGCGACTGCAGACCGCAGGGGGAGGGGGGCTGGACCCGCTCTTCGGCACCTCGATCGAGTTCATCGACACCGGCGTCCTCCTCAATGTCACCCCCCGGATCACCTCGGGCGGGCTCATCAGCCTAGACATCGAGCAGGAGGTCAGCTCGGTCTCGAACTCGGTGGATACGGGCATTCTCACGCCGACCATCTCCACCAGGCGGATCGCCAGCTCGATCTCGGTGAGCAACCGCGAGACGGTGGTTCTCGGCGGGCTGATCTCTGAGACCAACAACCGTTCCTCCAGCGGCATCCCCTATCTCGGCCGCGTGCCGGGGCTCGGATGGCTTTTCTCCGCCAAGGACAACTCCCGCGACCGCACCGAGCTGGTGGTCCTGATCAGACCCACCATCGTCGGCAACAAGGCGGAGCTGCGCGAAGTCAGCCGCGAGCTGCTTGACCGCCTCGAAGGCGTGTGGGAGGTTTTGGAGTAGGGCACAGTGGGCGGGGTGAGTCCGCCGAGATGGGTGGCAGGTGCAGCGAGCTCAGCTCCTAGCCGGGGCAGTGGCGGCGGTTCTCACCGCAGTCGCCTTCCTGCCTGCCATGCGGCAGACCCCCGAGACTCAGGCCGAAACACCAAAACGCGAGGAGGTCCAAACCTCCCAGGCCGCACCGAGCGAGCCGCTCTTCAGGGACCGGAGCGAAGAGGTAGGTCTCGTCTGGAGCCACTCCCAGGGCGGTGAGCACCTCGAAGGCCTCGATGAGAGTTTCGGCAGCGGTCTCTGTGTCTTCGATGCGAATGCGGACGGCTTTCTCGATGTGTTCCTCGTTGGGGGCTCTGGCCAGAACCGGTTCCACCAGGAGCGGGAGTGGTGGTCCGTCAGCGGCGGCAGCGCCCTGTTCCTGAACGATGGCGGCAGGGGCTTCCTGAGCGCCACGGAGCTTTTGCCGGACGAGCCGGACCTCTGGGGCATCTCCTGCGCGGCGGCCGATCTCGACGGCGACGGCGATGAGGATATTCTGGTCGGAGCCCTCGGCCCGGACCGCCTCTATGAGAATGTCGGCGGCCGGTTCGAGGCCCGCGAGGTGCCCTGGGGCGGCAGCGGCTGGACCAACGGCTTCGTCATTGCCGACTTCGATGGTGATGGCAGGCAAGATGTCTACGAGCTCGGCTACGTCACCTATCTGAAAGGCGGCAGGGTCTTCGAAGGCAGGGCATCCTTCGCCGGACAGGAGGCGGCCCGGTTCGACCCCTCGCTTTTCGACAGCCAGGGCAACCGGCTTCACCTGGGACGCGGCGGCCTTGCGTATGAGACGGTGCAGTCGGAGGCGCTGGCGGATCTTTCTGGCCGGGCCATGTTCGCGGTTTTCGCCGATCTCTCAGGGGACGGCGCATCCGACCTCCTCATCGCCAACGGTCCGGGTTCACCCGATGCGGAGCTTCTGGGGCTTGGTCAGACAGAGTTTGAGCGTCGGCCAGGGGCCATGGGCATGTCGAGGCTCGAGGGCTCAGCCGGTGCTGCCCTCGCCGATCTCGATGGCGACGGAGCGGACGAGCTCATCATGGGCGGCGCGGCAAGCGCAGGGGCCCGCATCTTCTCCCGGCGGGGCGAGGAGGGTGCGTTCACCGACAGCTCCGACGCCTACGGTATCCGGTTCGCCGACCTGGCGGGCCTGGCGACGCAGTCCGTTCTGGCGGGGGACATCGACCTTGACGGCGCGGCGGACATCATCCTCCTCAACGGCCTAATGACCCCTGATCCCCATGCCGACCGAACCAGCCAGGGCCAGCCGGATCTTCTCCTCCGCTCGACTGGAAAGCGCCGCCTCGAATTGGCGGACGAGCCCGATCTCATGCGAGCTCTATCGAGCCGCGGCGGCGCTCTGTTCGATGCCGACCATGACGGCGATCTCGATCTCATCGTGACCGAGAACAACGGCGCGGTGCGCTACTACCGCAACGGGCTGGAGAAGGACCGCTGGTTGGGGATCGAGAACCGAACCGGCGAGAACATCACCCTCCTCACCTCCCGCGGCGAGCGGGCTGTCTCCTTCCCCCTGGCGCAAACATTTCTCGGCTCCCAGCCCCGCCAGACCATCTTGACGCTGGAGACGGGAGAGGAAGTCCAGGCGCTGATCGTCGGCGGAGAGGAGCTGCCCCTGGACGCGGTGAACCGGCATGTGGTGGTCAAGCGGGACGGTCTTGAGCTGAGGCCCTGGCGGCTCGAGGAAGAGCCGCAAGCCAACACCTACCGCGCACGGATCGCTGCCGCGCTTGCCGATCCGGAGGCTGCGGTAAGGGCTGAGGCCATCTCGGCACTGACGGAACACCGGGTGCCACAGGCGGTAGGCGCCGCGCTCGATGGGCTCAGGGACGACGACCTCGCCGTCAGGCGAGCCGCGGTGGAGAGCCTTACAAGGCTCGAGCTCGACCGTGCGGTTCCGGACCTTCTCGTCCTGCTGGACGCCGGCAGTCTCTCGGATCGCTGCGCGGTCGCCGATGCCTTCTCAGCCTTCTACCGGGAGGAGGAGGCGGTGTTTCTGAAGAAGGGGCTCGGGCTATCTGGCCTCATCCGGGCACTGAATGACGGCAGGGGAGGCGAGGCCTGCATAGCGAAGGCCCTGGCCGAGGCCGAGCAGACCGAAGCGGTCGAGCCCCTGGTCGAAGCTTACGAGCGGTCCCGAGCCGTCTTTACCAGAACAGCGATTCTCCAGGCGTTGGGGGCGATCAGAGACCCGCAGGCCCTGCCGTTCCTCGTTTCGGTGGGCACCGACCCGGCGGTCTCCGCTACGCTGAGGGCGCAGGCGATGGCGTCCCTCTCCCAGATCTACGGCCCCGATCTCGGCCGCGCGCTCGTGCCGTTCAGACGGGTTCTCGAAGACGATCCGGAGGGTCTCCTCGCCATCATCGGCCTCATCGCAGCGGATGATGAGATGACGGTCCGGGTACGCCCGGAACTGATCGTCTCCCTGGCCCGCGACTTGGAAGCGGCGCTGCCCGAGCGTCAGCAGCAGATCGCCGATACGGCGAGAGCCTGGCGCCGCGATCAGGCATCCGCGCTTGCACGGGGAGACGGCCAAGAAGGCTTCGGCGCGAGCCAGTCCAAGCTCGAAGCCTTGGCTCTCTCCAGCCGCGTTCTTCGGGCCATGCCCGATCTCGTGACGGACGGCCTGGAGGCGGACGACCCGGCGATCTGTGAGGCCGCCATGCGGGTTCTGGTCGCTCGCGGCGAGCCTTGGGCCTATACGACGCTCCGCCGTGAGCTCTCTACCGAAGAGGATCCTCACCGGCGCGCCATGGCCAGGCGGGCCTTGGGCAGCAGGGGCGAGCTTCGCCACCAGCCGCTCCTTCTCAGGCTGGCGAGCCTGCGCCATGACGAGGCGGGCGACCTCGCCCTCGAACGCCTCGTGGCCCTTGGCGCTGACGATCAAGCGTCCCTCTCCTTCTTCGAGCGGGTATCAAACAACAGGGCCGAGCGGCCAGAAGCCAGGGCGCTCGCCATGCGCGGCCTACTCAACGCCGCTTGGCGGAGCGAGGCCGGGCGAGGCGAGAGCTCGGCAGCGGAGGGGAACGGATGAGCACACAGGGCCAGGGGCTGAGGGAGCTGCTCCGTGCGGAGATGAGCTGGCGCAATGCGGCGATGGGTCTTTTGACTGTCACGGCGGTGCTGGCGGTTCTGAAAGCGGTGCTGCCCGTCTCGGCGGAGGCGATGGCTCTGCTGGGTCTTGGTCATTTGTTGACCGCTGCGCCCCTGGCCGTGTTCGGCTCTCTCTACACCTTCCACCATTTCCGCAGGACCGCCGGGATCAAGAGATGGGGCCTGTCGGCCTCGGGCATCGCATCGGCTCTCCTCCTTGGGCTCTTAATCAGTACCGGGATTGCCCTTGCGGTGCTCGGGCCTGCCACTAGCCGGGCCGGGATCGCCGCTGCCCATATGGTTATGGGGCTGAGCGTCGTCGGGCTCGTGGTGCTCCATGTGGTGCTGGCCGCTAGGCGAGAGGGAGCCGCGCCGCGCTTCGCCTCCTACCGCCGGGTAGGGCTCGCGGGGCTCCTGCTTGCCGCGGTTCTCGTGGGCGGGGGAAGTGTCCTGGACCTCACCGATCCGAGGAAATCACCCGCCGCCCCGCAGACTGCCGATTACGGGCAGAGCTACGGTCCTCATCCCTTCAAGCCTTCGCAGACCGAGACGAGCACGGGGGGCTTTGTGCATCCGGACTACATCGCCACCTCGGTGGAGTGCGGCGCCTGCCACCAGGCGATCTTCGAGCAGTGGCGAGAGAGCATGCACGGGCAGGCGGCGGCCGACCCCACCTATGTCAAGAACATCACCTTCCTGGTAGAGAACAAGGGGATGGAGGCGGCCCGCTACTGCGAAGGCTGCCACGCTCCCGTTGCCCTTCTGACCGGCGAGCTGTCCGAGGGCGGCGATCATGGCGGCACGGCAGGAACCCCTGCCTTTCACGAGGGGGTGGGGTGCCTCTCCTGTCACGGTACGAAGGACATGGTGCACCTCAAGGGCGTCGGCTCCTACATGCTCGACGCCGATGACGGCATGGCGCCGCTGCCTGTCCCAGGCGGCAAGACGATCCGTAGAGCGATGATTCTGGCCGATATCGAGAGCCACAAGGAGGCGATGAACCAGCCGGTGCTTAGCTCTCCAGCCCTTTGCGCAGGATGCCACGAGCAGTTCATGGACCGCGACATGAACGATTGGGGCTGGGTCAAGATGCAGGCGGACTACTCGTCCTGGCTGGAGAGCCCGTTCTCCGGCCAGCACGACCACCGCTTCGCCGTCGATCAGGCCATGCCCTGCCAGAGCTGTCACATGCCGCTGGTCCGCGCGGAGGACCCCTCCGCCAACGCCGACGGCATGGTGATGTCCCACCGCTTCCCCGGCGCCAACACCGCGATCCCCCATGTCCTCGGCTTCGAGGAGCAGGAGCGGATCGTCCGCGAGTTTCTTCAGGCCGGACGCATGCGGGTCTCGATCGACCCCGTGGAGCAGCGCAGCGCCGCCGAGGAGACGACCTTTGTCGATCCCAGGCTGCGACGCGGCTCGGACGCACCAGCCCTCGTCTACAATGGAGAGAAGGTCGAGCTGCAGATCTCCGTCGCCAATATCGGGGTTGGGCACGCCTTTCCCGGCGGCACCACCGATCTCAACGAAGCCTGGCTGGCGGTCACCGTTCGCGATGGCTCGGGCAGGCTGGTCGCCGAGACGGGAGCGATCGACGGCGAAGGCTATGTCGATGAGGAGGCCACCTTCTACAAGTCGGTCCCCATCGACCGAGAGGGTAGGGAAGTCTGGCGCCACGACCTCTTCAACATGGTCGGCGAGGCCTACCGCCGGACGATCCCCGCGGGCGGGGCGGATGTGGTGAGCTTCGCTTTCGACGTGCCTCACTGGGCCAAGGGGCCGCTCACGGTGACCGCGTCGCTGAACTACCGTAAGCTGAACAAACGCTACTCGAGTTGGTCGCTGGGCAGCGAGGTCGCCCTCCCGGTGACCGAGGTAGCGCGGGACGTACAAACGCTCAGCGTCAAGAGCCGTCCAGCGGTCTTCGCCGGCGGTAACCAAGATAAAGAGGCGCTTGACTGAGCCTGAGGTATTTGAGAAATGACGGTAACGGGGAAGTGACCGTAAAGGTCCGTGCCCTGGGGGTGGGGGAACCAAGCCATGATTAAGACGCTGACAGCTATCGCTCTAACTGCATCCGCTTCCTTGGGGATCGGTCAAGCCGCCATTGTGAACGGCGATTTTAGTGCTGGTTCGACAGGCTTCGTCACTTTCGAAGACGGCGGAACAGTGTCGATCAGTGGCGGTACCGCAACGCTCAGCACCGATGCTGGCCTTGGCGCGGATGTGCTGGTGGCCTCGATCAGCCAGGGCGACGATGGGAGCTTCACCTTCGATCCCGGCCTGTTGGTGCCGAGCAACGCGGTGTCGCTCGTGTTCGACATCACCCAGGCGGTGGCAGATGTTGATGCGCTGGAAGACGGAACCAGCTTCTTCGGCGACTCGCTGCAGGTCCTCCTGGCCGATTCGGAGGATTTGCTGCTCGACGTGGCTACCTTCATCGAAGCTGGTGACGTTGGCAGCTTCACCGTGGATATCAGCTCGCTGCAGGGGCGTACCGTCGCGCTGTTCATCGACCTGTTCGATGAGGATGACGGCTTCGACACCACCTTCAGCATCGACAACATCGCCTTCGTTCTCGATGACGTGGTCAACCCGATCCCGCTTCCAGGCGCTTTCGTCTTCGCACTGACCGGTTTCGGCGGCCTGCTGCTGCGCAAGCGCGGCTGAACATTCGTCTCCTAGCAATTGGTGGTCTGACGTTCTAGACGAGCGTCGGACCGCATGCGTCTTATCCCTCTCGGGCTCGCTTCTGCATAGTGCTGATGGAACCTCGGGGATGGTGCGCCGTTTTTTTGCGCTACTCGCGAATACTGCGGCAACCCCGAAATAACGAGTGGTTTCAGCTACTCTCGCTGTGCAAGTCCTTTTCCTCGCGTTTCCTGTTCAGAAAAGATGCAGCCAGGTGCAGTTTTCAGCGTTGACAACCCTGCGGCGTGTTGACACCCTAACACCGTGTTAACGAGATAAACCGGGTTACGGAGCATCCAGCGCTCCGTTGTGGGAGGGGCTGTTCTCGATGCGCCGCACTTACGTGACGAATCCGTCCTGGCTGCTTGCAGCGGCCCTTTTGGTATGCGCCCTCTTTTGGGCCCCTGTACCGTCCGCCTACGCACAGGACGACCCTACCGCCTGGACCGAGCTTGGTGCGGAGGCGCAGGTCTCCCTGACCAGTCCCAGACGGAGCAGGCGGTCGAGCGACGCGACCGTAGGCGCCACCATCACCGCCGCCAGCACCATTGAAGGCCCGGTCTGGATGGTACTCGGCGATTTGACCGACGGCATGGAACTTCAGGGCGCTGACGGCTTCTCGCCGAGCGGTGATCCCTATGTGGTGCTCTCCGCCACCGGGATGGCTGCCGGAGAGACGATCACCAAGAGCCTGGTAATTCTCGGCGGCCGCGCCCGGTTCAACTTCGCGCCGCAGCTCTACACCGAAGAGGATGATGACGAGGAGCCCGTAGGGCCTGAGGTGTCGATCACCTCGCCGGCGACGCTCACCACCGTCGGCACTCAGTCGGTGGAGGTGAGAGGCACGGTCGGCGGTGGCACCACGGTGCTGACCGTGAACGGACAGAATGTCACTTTTTCCGGCGGGACCTTCTCGACCTTCGTGAGCCTCGAGCAGGGCCTCAACACCATCGTCGCACGCGCAAGCGGGGCAGGGGACGAAGAGACCACCGCTTCGATCGTCGTCTCCCAGGACCTCACGCCCCCCGTTGTCACCATTGAGAGCCCGCTGGCCTCCGCTGTCGTCAAGACACCGACTGTCGCCGTGACTGGCCTCGTCAACGACATCGTGCGCGGCACGGTCACCGCGGACGAGGCGGTGGTGACGGTCAACGGTCGCCGGGCAAAGATCGAGAACCGCACCTATCTCGGCGAGAACATCCCCCTCCAGCTCGGCAGGAACACGATCGAGGTCCTGGCCACGGACCAGGTGGGTAATGTCGGTCGCACGAGCATCGAGATCACCTATGAGGAGCCGCTTCCCAACCGGATCGAGCTCGTCTCGGGCCAGGCGCAGAGCGGCGAGATCCTCAGCGCTCTGGATGCTCCGCTTTCGATCAAGCTGCAGAACGCCAATGGCTCTCCGGCCGCGGAGAAGATGGTCGTCTTCCGGGCGATCCAGGGTGACGGCAAGGTCGGCGCGGGAACCGATCTCGAGGCCCAGGCCATCCTGGTGCGAACCGATGCCGAAGGCCTCGCATCAACGAGCTTCCGCCTCGGCAGCCGGGCGGGGACAGGCAATAACCGCGTTCGCGCGACGGCCTCGGGCTATGATGGCGAGGTGGTCTTCTACGCCGACGCAACGCCGCGCCTGGGCGACAAGGTCTCCATTATCGACGGCAACAACCAGCGGTCCGGCCCCGGACAGCCGCTGCCCAAGCCCTTGACGGTCGCAGTGACCGATACCGGCGCGAACCTGCTGCGCGGGGTCGATGTGACGTTCAAGGTCACCAAGGGCGAGGGCAAGTTCGAGGACGGCTCCACGACGAAGATTGTCCGCACGGACGGTGACGGCCGGGCCAGCGTGGCTTTCCGTCTGGGAAGCGAGCTAGGCCTCGATGTTCACCGTGTGGTCGCCTCCATCGACGGTGTCGAGGCGAGGGCTGGCTTCACCGCCTCCGCCCTCAAGGTCGGTAATGCTGGTCAGACCAAGATCACCGGCGTGGTACTCGACAACCAGGACAACCCCATTCCGGGCGTGACCATCCGTGTCGACGGCCTCAACCGGCAGGCTGTCGCCGATGCCGAGGGGCAGTTCGAGATCACTGGCGCGCCGGTCGGGCCGGTCCATCTGATCGCGGACGGCTCCACCGCCACCGTGGACGGAGAATGGCCAAATCTCAGCTACAACATCGTGACGGTGTCCGGCGCGGTGAACCCGCTGCCAGCGCCGATCTACATGGTGAAGCTCGACACTGAGAACGCTCAGATGGTCGGTCTCGAGAAGGTGGAGTACACCCTTGATGAGGTGCCCGGCTTCAAGCTGACGGTCGAGGAGGGCTCGGTGACGTTCCCCGACGGCGCCAAGAGCGGGCTCCTCTCTGTGACGCCAGTGAACGCCAATAAGGTGCCGATGGCGCCGCCCAACGGGATGCAGCCGCAGCTCATCGTCACCATCCAGCCCGCGGGCACCAAGTTCGATCCGCCCGCCCCGCTGGAGCTGCCCAATGTCGACGGCTTCGCCCCCGGCGCCCAGGTTGAGATGTACTCCTACGACCACGACATCGAGGAGTTCGTGACCATCGGCCTCGGGACGGTCTCCCAGGACGGCTCGCTGGTGAAGTCCAACAAGGGCGTCGGTGTCGTGAAGGCCGGCTGGCACTGCGGCTCCCAGCCCGGCGGCTCGGGCTGCTGCGCGAAGTGCGGTGACTGCCAGAGCGTCGATGGCAACTGCAACTGCGTCAACGATCCCAACAAGCCGCTGCCCAACACCCCCGGCGACTGCAAGAAGCCAGGACCGAACGGCTGTAAGGACGGCGGCAAGCAGGAGAACGACGACAGCGACAAGCCCGAGGACAAGCCGGGCGACTGCAAGGCGCCGACCTGCAAGAACGGAACGCCGGGTACGGAGAACGACGACAGCGACGCTCCGCCGGACGACAAGTGCCAGTACTGTAAGGATGGCGAGCTCAAGAAGAAGCTCGACGATATCCCGAACCCGGAGACGAGCGTCTCGATTGCTTGGGAGTTTCCTTCCGAAGTCATCGACAACATGAACAAAGCGCTGGAGGTAATCGACAGGCTGCCTGGTGCGGATCTTCAGATCAGCAAGCCTACCGTCACCTTGGAAGGCAAGGCTTCCAACTGCTGCGATAGGGACACTGGCAACGTAACCCCGGGCGGCAAGAAGGAAGTGTCCGGCCGCGGAACGATCGGTATTGCCGGTGACTTCCTCATCCCGTGGCCCATCCCAGGCGCAGCCCTGGAAGCACGAGTCGAGGTAGATTTCGGCTGGCTTGGCTCTGCCTTTATGAGCCTCGATCTCGAGGGCGGGTTGTTCTTCGACATCAAGGCCGAGGTCGGCGGCGGGGTCAAAGTCACCGAGGACGCCTGCAACGACAATGAGAAGTGTACGACGCTTGACCTGCGGGGCTCGCTCGTCCCGGCCCTGGACCTCAAACTGGAGGCCAATGCCTGCACCGGCTACTCCTCCTTCTGGTCGGGCGACTATGAAGAGTGCGCCAGCCTGGCCTTCAAGCCGGGCCGGCTGGAGTGGAACCTCTGCGCGGGTCTCAAGTACCAGTTCGGACAGGGACCGTCCTGCCCGACGGAATTCACCGGCGGCTTCGGTAATGGCGGTCTGAAGTTCTCCTTCTCCTTCACGGCCTCCGTCAAAGAGAAAACCAACAACACCACCGTTCAGTCTACGGGCGGGTTGAAATGGGAGTTCGGTCCGCTCTTCGCAGGCGCCAATGCGGGGCTCTGCAACTGATGTCGGCTCGCCTCTCCTCTCGCCTTAAGGGCAGCCTCTTCGGCGTACTGGCCTTGTTGGCCAGTGCTGCGGAAGCGCAGGTCGCTGACGGCAGCGAGATCGTCATCCCTATGCCCTACGCCATCGAGGAAGCTCCGGTGGATACCAGTGCGCTGGTGACTTTTGCGGGCGTTCGGTTCGACGATGTGGCCTGGGAGCGGATCTCCGGCGAGCGGCCCTTCAGAGAGACAAGGGCGCTCAACCTCTTCATCCGGGCGATCGAGGCACGCGATCTCGATACGCTTCGCCGCCTGGTCGATCCGGAACTGCTGATTCGCTCGGGGGGCAGCATCGAGCAGGCACTCGGTCCGTATCTGAGCACATGGAACCTGATCGAGCTTCAAGATGTGCTGGCGCTCTTCACCTATGGCGACCGCGCGACCTTCGTTTTGCGGGGGCAGGCTGGGTCGAACACCGTCCTGCCGGTGATCTCCTTCAAGATCCTCCGCGACGGCAAGCTGGTCTTCGTCATCGATAAGACCGACTTCCTCAGCCAGATCGTCTCGGGTTGGAGTACCAGGGGAGCGGTCGCGCTGACAGGCGGAGCGGATGTCGACAGTCTGTTCGCCGATGGGGATACTGCCCGGGAGTTCGAAGTCCCCCTCCTGCCGAGCCGGGACAACGACCCCGAGATCGGATGGCCGGTCCTGTCCTTCGACGGCAGCGACCCGGATACCTCTAATGATGAGGCGGCCTTTGTGCGCTTCGTTGAGGAGGCGCAGGAGCTGGTCGCGAATGGCGAGCTCGGGCGCTTCGTCGATCTTTATGCGGAGGACAGCGCTTCTGTCCTGCGCCAGGCGTTGCAGTCCACACCGCTGGCTGGAGAGACCCTCGCGCAGTTCGCGGAGTTCGAGCTCCTCTTCGTCATGGATGCTGAGCCGCTGATCGTCGCCTTCTTCTCGAGGCCGGGCGATGCCCTTCAGCCTGTGTTCGCTCAGCGGACCGAAGAGGGGTTTGAGTTCGTCAACGCAGCGAGCGTCTACAGCGTACTGAATGCGTTAGTTTCGCCCAATATGGTCACCGGCGCCTTCGCCGAGCCAGCGTTCGGGCAGTTCGAAGTCACGGGTCAGGATCAATAACGGCGAGAGCGTCTCTAGCCGGGGGAACAGACATGTCCGTCAAGTTTGCAGCCTTCCTTACCGCAGCCGGGTTCCTCTTCGGCAGTGCTGCCGCACAGGCCCAAGTCGAGCTCGAACTGGACGAGACCTGTACCATCTCCATTCTGAACCGCGTGGTCCAGGCGGGCGCCGATGGGAGCTTTGCGCTACCCAATGTTCCGGCGACATCCGGGCAGATCAGGGCGAGGGCAAGCTGTATCCGCGATGGTCAGACCATCTCGGCGGAGACCGAGTTCTTCACGGTACAGCGTAACGGGGCGGTCGATCCGGGCGCCTTCTTCCTCGCCGAGGAGACGGTCGTTCCCTCGTCCCTCGACATCCTCCCCTTCCAGACGATCATCCTCGACCTCGACGGCAGCCCCTCGCAGCTTAACGTCACCGCGCTCTATCCCGACGGAAGCGGGGAGGATGTCACCTCGGCGGCCAGCGGCATCAACTATATCTCGTCCAACCCCGACATCGCGTCCGTCTCGGCGAGCGGCGCCATCACGCCCGTGGGCACAGGCAATGCGCTGATCTCCGTCCAGCTCGACGGCACCTTGGCGGTGAAGTTCGTTACGGTGACGGCGGCAGGCGATTCGGACGAAGACGGACTGCCCGACGAGTACGAGATCGCCTTCGGCCTCAACCCGAACGATCCGATCGACGCGGCAGAAGATCAGGACGGTGACGGCCTCACCACCTTGGAGGAGTTCCAGCTCGGCACGGACCCCACCAATGCCGATACCGACGGCGATACGATCAGCGACGGTGAGGAGGTCACCGCTGGTGCCGACGGCTATATCAGCAACCCCCTCCTGCAGGACAGCGACAGCGACGGCATTCGCGACCCCTTGGAGATCGCGACCGGCTCGGATCCGAACGATCCCACCGACCGTAACCTCGCTGGTGTTCTCGCAGCCATCGAGATCGTCCCGTCCGACGTCACCCTGGTCTTCAACACGATCGACACCGAGGCGAGCACGCAGCTGAGGGTCACCGGTACGCTGATCGACGGCAACACGATCGACCTCACCTCGACGGCCAACGGGACGAACTACAGCTCCAACGACCTCTCGATCGCGAGCTTCGGCGCGGAGTCGGGCCGTGTCTTCGCTGGGCGGTCCGGGGTCGCCACGGTCACCGCTAGCCTCGGCGGCCTTGAGGCGACGGCGCAGATCAACGTCTCCTCCTTCACCCCCGTGGCGCTCTCTGCCGTAGATATTCCGGGCTACGCGAACAATGTGGCCGTGGCGGGCGACCGGGCGTTCATCGCCGCCGGGGCCGCTGGCCTTCAGGTCGTCAACGTGGCTGACAGGGCGGCTCCCGCCGTTGTCGGCGATGGTCTCGATACGGCCGGCACCGCCATCGACGTGAAGCTCGAAGGCGAGTTCGCCCTGATCGCAGACGGCGAAAACGGTCTGGTAGTGGCGGACATCTCCGATCCGGCCGCGCCTAGCTTCGCCGCAGGCCTGTCGCTTGAGGGGATCGCGCAGGATGTCGAGGTCCTTGGCGACATTGCCTATGTCGCGTTGGGCTCGGCCGGTGTTGCCGTTGTGGACATCTCCAATATCGAGGTGCCGACGCTGGTTCGAACCATAGGCGGTCTGGGCGATGTGAAGGGGGTGGCGGCTGCCGGAAACCTCCTCGTCGCGGCCACCAATGCAGGGGTGGCGGGCTTCACCATCGACACGCCCTCCGCCCCGGTGGCGGCGGGGACGGCGCCGCTGTCGCTCTCCAAAGATCTGACCACCGACGGACGCTTCGTCTACGTCGCCGCCTACTCGACGGGCTACGCCGTTATCGACTTCAACGACCCAGCAAGCCCGATCGTGCGCCGGACCGACCGCTCGCTCGCGCCGCGAGATGTGGTGCTGGACGGCGATCAAGCCTTCTTCGCCGAGCAGCTGTTCCCGAACGTCGTGGCCTATGTGAACATCCAGGTTCCCGCTTCGGCCTTCCTGCAGGGCGTCATCAACCTCTCGCCCTTTGGCGACTATGCGGGTACCGGGATCGATCTCGACGGGCAGTATGTCTACATCACCGAAGAGAGCTTCGTGGTCCGCGATGACTACAAGGCAACCGGCAAGACGCGGCTGTTCATCGCTCAGTACCGGGAGCTGAGCGATACGGGTGGGGTACCGCCCACGGTTGAGATCACCAGCCCCTTCAGCGGCGACGTACTGGTCCGCGGCTCCACCGTGCCTGTCACCGTGGAAGCCGAGGACGATGTGCGCGTGGTCGCCGTCAACTTCCTGGTGGACGGCGAGACGGTGTTTACCGACACCGTACCCCCCTACGCCTACAACCTGCAGGTGCCTGACAATGAGAGCGGCCTGACCATCGCTGCGACGGCGATCGACCTCGCCTCCAATCTGGGCCGGTCCAGCGACGTGATCGTCGGCGCCGATGTGGACAGCGACGGCGACGGCCTGGCCGATCTGGCCGAGACCTCCATCTGGAACACCGACCCGAACGATCCCGACACCGATGATGACGGCCTGTCCGACGGCTACGAGGTAGAGATCAACTCCGACCCGCTGGTCTTCAACGAGGACACGGACGGCGACGGGCTTAGCGACGCTGAGGAGCTGGTCTTCGGCACCGATCCGACCAAGGCCGACACTGACGAGGACGGGCTCAGCGACAAGGTGGAGATCGATGCTGGTCTCTCCCCCCTCAATCCCGATACCGACAATGACGGTATTCCGGACGGCGAAGACGATCTCGACGGCGACGGCCTGAGCAACGCTGATGAGGTCGCGCGCGGTACGGATATCAACGGCGCCGATACGGATGGCGACGGCCTTGAGGACGGCGAAGAGGTCTTTGCAGGCGCCGACGGCTACATCACCGATCCCTTCGATACGGATACGGACGGCGACGGCATGTCCGACGGCTATGAGAGCCGCTTCGGCCTCGACCCCACCGATGAGGGTGATGCTGGCCTCGACCCCGATGGCGACGGCAAGACCAACCTCGCCGAAGCTGCTGAGGGCAGCGACCCCTTCAACAACGACATTGCCCGGCCTCTGGTGGTCGAGACCGTGCCCGCGGCGGATGCGACCGATGTCTTCACCAACCGCACGGTGACGATCCGCTTCTCCGAGCCGATGGTACGCAGCAGCTTTGACGCTGGGACAGTGGTGCTCGCGCCGCTCCCCGCAGGCGAGCCGGTTCAGTCCGACCTGTCGCTCTCCGCCGACGGTCTCAGCCTGACGATCGACCCGCCGGTCAACCTCGTACCCTTCACCCCCTATGCCGTGACGCTGGACGGGGTCCGGGACCTTGCCTTCAACGCCCTCGCGGAGCCCTTCGTCCTGAGCTTCACCACGGGCGAGGTCGCCGATGAGACCGCGCCGCAGATCCTCGCCGCCACGGTGGCTGACAACCAGACCGGCGTGCCGGTCAACGCGTCCTTCGGCATCACCTTCAGCGAGGCGGTCGACCCGGCCACGCTGACCGAGGACCGCGTCACCCTCTATGACTGGACAACCTACACTTTCGTCCCAGCGGCCGTGCAGGTGGATCCGGCCAATGGTCAGGCCTTCCTCGTTCCTGATGAGCCTCTGGATATCCTGCGCCAGTACCGTCTGTCGGTGAACTATCTGGTGGCTGACGCCGCGGGCAACACGCTCGCCGGCACCCGCGACTTCGACTTCACCACAGGGTTCGAGACCGACCAGGCGCCGCCTGTTCTCCTCAAATCCTCGATTGCCGACGGGGCAGGGGGTGTACCGCTCAATGCTCGGGTGAGCCTGGAGTTCAACGAAGCCATCGACGCTGCCTCGGCGCTCGGCGCTGTCAGCCTGCGACGCGACGATGAGATCGTGCCGGTGGGCGTCTCCTTCTTCGGCGGCCAGCGCCGCATGACCCTGACGCCTTCTGAAGCGCTCGATGCCGCTGCGCAGTACAGCGTGGTCGTCGCCGCAGGCCTGACCGATGCCGCAGGGAACAACCTCATCAACCCCGGCACGACGACCTTCACCACCGGCGGCGCTGAGGACGATGTGCGTCCGCGCGTCAGCCTGACCGATCCCAAAGACGAGCAGCGCGGCTTGGCTCTCGATACCTTCATGGATGTCGTCTTCGATGAGGCGGTCGACCCTGTCACCGTGAACACCAGCACGGTAACCCTCTACGACTATACCCGCGGAAGGAATATTCGTATCGAGACGGCTCTGTCCGCAGACGGCCTTTCGCTCAATCTTCAGCCCATCGACGTTCTTCTTCCGCTTGGTCGTTA
>NZ_JANIBC010000019.1 GCF_024505085.1 Parvularcula maris | reverse complement strand
CAAAACACTCCTCCAACAAAACGAAGGATATGATGTGAGAGTGGCTGCTGGTGTCTCGGATATGGCGAGAAACGTGTTGGAAACGGCGGTGGTGCGGAGCTTCGTGACGGGCGATGAGCCTGATTTCGTCGGGCCGCGTCTGTCGGCTTCGAACCCGACCGACGAGCAGGCCGGGATCAGCACGAGCCCGCTCCTCGTCCTGACCTTCGACGAGCGCCTCGATGAGACGACGACCGACAACATGGTGGACCTCTACAACTACACCAGCGGCGGCTACCTGCCGGTCAGCACATCGCTCAGCGTCGATGGGACCATCCTGACCGTCAGCCCCGTCAACGTGCTGCCAGAGAGCACCCGCTTCAGGTTGAGGGTGCTCGGCGGCCGCGGCGCGGATGTCAGCGGCAACACGTCCGGCTGGTCCTATATCGACTTTACGACCACGGCCGGGGCCTTGGGCGGAAATTAGGGGTAGAGGTACGAAGGCAGCGGGGCCGCGTGGTCCCACTGCGTTTCTTGGTTCGGATATCAAGTGATGCGTTTTTCCCCCGGCAGGCCCCTTGTTGCGTGTCTACTGCTCTGTCTTGCGGCTTGCGGTAGCGGGGAGCGGCCATCCGAGCGTGATGCCGAACCCTTCGACTACCCCGTCACCAAGCGGCTCGAAGCGTTGGAGCCCGAGACCGGGGCTGTGTCCCACGATCCTTATGACTGGCTTCATATTTCGGTGGCGGCGGATCCGCAGGTCCGCCGGTGGGCGGAGGGCCAGTCCGAGTTTACACAGAAAGCGCTGAGGGAGCGCAGCGGCGAAAACACCTATGAAGACGTTCTCGCCCTGGCGCGCCGCTGGACGATTCATCAGCCCACGGTGCGTGATACGCAGATCGTCCATCTAAGCTCCGCTGAGAATGGAAGCCTAGCCTTCGAGGTCTCTCCGCTCACGGGCGGGTTAGGCGGGGAGGGGCAGTTGCCCCTGCCGCTCGAAACCGGAACGGTTAAGCGCTGGGCCGTCAATCAGAGCGGCACGTTGGCGGCCTATCTGACAAGCAGCGAGGCAGGAACCTTCGTGCGTTTCGCCGATCTGACAGAAGGCCGCCTTCTTCGCGATGCGGTGCCGGCCTCCGCCGGGACGGTGCTGTTGTGGGACGGAGCAGGGGAGGCGCTTTTCTACAGCATGGCTGCGTCTCCGACACTGGTGGAGATCAAGAAGCATATACTGGGCACGCCCTCAGCGCTCGATGAGGTCGCGGCGAGCGCAGTCGCGGTACCAGGCGGTGACCACCAGTTGGCCTTGGCCGGTGACGGAGGGTTGCTGGTGGCGAGCTTTGTCGATCCGAGTAGGGGCACCACCTCGATCTTTGGTCACGCGATCGGCAGGCAGGGCTTCAACCCGTTGTTCCAGCCGATCCAGGGGAGGGCCGCTTTTCTTGGTGAGGCGGGAAGGGACCTCTTTCTCCTGATCGAAGACGAGAATGGCAGCCGGATCGTCAGCACCGATCCGTCGAAACCTCTTCCTCGCGACTGGACCAAGATCCTCTCCTTCGCAAGGTCCGAGGGCGTCAGGCGGGCTTGGCTTGCGGGCGGGGCGCTGCTGGTGGCGAATGATGCGGCACCTGCCACCTCCCTCGACGTCTACTCCCTGACAGGCAGTTTGCTGGGCGGTTTGCCCGTGCCCGACGGTCCCACCCTGACCTATGTGGGGGCATCAGCAGCGGAGCCCTTCGTCACCTTGCAGTTCACTGATCTTATTGGTGCGCGCACGAGCCAGATCGCCAATCTGCAGACGCTTTCCGTGCGGACCATCAGTACCGGGCAGGGCAGTACCGATATCGAGCGGAGTGGAAGCGATTTTCCGGTGCTCACCGCCGGTGCCTCGGCAGAGGGATCGCAGCTCCTTCTCATGCTGACCGATGCGCCCGAAAAGGCCCTCGGCACCCATCTACCCCATCTCCTGCGTCACCACCTCGACCGCGGTGGGCGAGCGGCCATGATGGTCGTGCCGAAACCCTCTCCGTTTGCGAGAAGCGTGGCTGAGCTTTCGGCGCAGGAGGAAGTCCTTCCCAAGGTGAAGGCCGCGATCGGGGAGCTGCAAGGTGATGCAGATGGCCCGGTCGTGATGATCGCAGCCGGGTGGACCTCGTCTCTCGGTGTGGCCTTGTCCGTCGATGACGAGCCTCCCTTCGGAGCGCTAGTGGCGGAGAACCCGCTGACCGACTACGAGCGGCCTCTGCTACCCGGTCCGGTTCCGCCGACTGAGCTGGCAGTGCGCATGGAGCGCTCTCCCTACAGGCGCGTCGGGGCACCAGCGAGGACGCCGGCGCTTCTCGTGCTGGCCGATCCCCAGCGTTTCGCGAGCTCGACCGGGCACGGGTTCAAGATCGTCGCCAAGCGGCAGTACGAGCTGCCGGCCGCGGCATCGTTCGTGACTCTGGAAGCCGAATATCGTACTGGTCTGGCAACGCCCCGATCGGCTAACGCCGCAGCCTCGCTCTACACCTTCCTCACCGAGTTCGAGGTAAGCGGTGCGGCTACCTCACCCCTTTGACCGGCAATGTCATATCAACGGGCGAAGATCGTCGGTAGGCGCTGTATTGCCTTGGCCCCGAAGCGATTGGCTGAACCTCGACCTAAGGACGATTCTGAGTTCGGCGAAGGCGTTCAGTTTTGCGATATGTCGTCCAAGGACAGTGCGTTTTCTTGTTGGGATGTAGAAGAGGTTCTGGAGGGCGGACAAGGAGGCGGTGAAGCGCTGCGGAGTGCCTAGTGATCGGAACCGCTGATGGATCTTTTCTCGTCGCCGTAAGGGGCGGTGGCTGTTCTCGGCCCTGTTGTTCAGGCCCTTGTGGGAGAGGTGCCGAACCGAGGGCATGAGCTCGCGAAGGGCGGCGCTGTAGGACCTCAACTTGTCGGTCACGATCTGCTTCGGCTTCCGCCAGCCTTGCGCCTTCAGGCACCGGACGAGAAGACGGCGAGCCTGCTTCTGATCGCGGCTTACAGAGACGACCTCATCAAGGACGTAGCCCTCCGCATCGACCGCACGCCAAAGCCAGTACGGCTTGCCGCCGATCTTCACCTGCATCTCATCGAGATGCCAGACGTCGCCCTGCCGGGGCGCACGGCGCCGAACCGACTTAGCCACTTCGGGGCCGAACTTAGCAGACCATCGGCGGATAGTTTCATAGGAAACCTGAATGCCACGAGCCAACAGCATCTCCTCGATGTGCCGTAGCGACAGAGGGAAACGATGATACAGCCACAGCGCATGGGCGATGACCACAGGCGAGAAACGGTGACGCTTGTAAGACAGTAAAGTCATGGTCGCGCGCATGGGAGCCGGAGGTTACCGTGACATTGCCGTCTGCTTTTTTACCAGGACGTTTGCATTTTGAGCATACCGTTAGGGCTCGTTCCGTCAATCTACAAGCCGGACAAGCACGTCAGACTCTTCGCGTCGCTCGCCCAAGCTCGCGGTAGCGCCTCGTTCTTGCGTAGGGTCAGCACTTCAAAACCGGTCTTCGTTACCGCGACGGCATGCTCGAACTGCGCGAAGAGCTTTCCGTCCTCAGTGACGACCGTCCAACCATCATCGAGGGTTTTCGGTTTGCGCGACCCCTCATTGACCATCGGCTCGACGGTGAACACCATGCCCTCTCGGAGCGTCAAACCCTGGCCGCGCTTGCCCGTAATTTAGTACCTGCGGCTCCTCGTGCATCTCCCGCCCTATGCCGTGCCCGCAATATTCTCTGACGGCAGCGTAGCCTTGCTTGCGAGCGAACCGCTGGATGGCATAGCCGACGTCGCCGAGTGTCGCGCCCAGTCGGACCTGCTTAATGCCGCTCCACATCGCACCCTCGGCGGCGCGGACCAGTCGGTGGGCTCTGGCGTGCACCTCGCCGATCACATAGGTTTTGCTGGAGTCCGCGATAAAGCCGTTCTTCTCCAGCGTGACGTCGAGATTGACGATGTCGCCCGACCTCAGGACGGCGGAGTCGCTCGGCTTGCCGTGGCAAACCACATTGTTCACAGAGCAATTAAGGACATATGCGTAGTCGTACTGACCTTTGCTCGCCGGGCGGGCTTGCAGGTCATTGGTGATGAACCGGTCGACGAGATCGTTGATCTGCATGGTTGACAGGCCTGTCAGGTCTTCCTGGTCGAGCGTGTCGAAGACGGAGGCAAGGAGCTTCCCCGAGATCCGCATGAGGTCGAGTTCTTCGGGCGTCCTGACCATTCATGCCACCCTGATTTGGTTGGATCCGACGTCCGCTTCGTCCAACTGCATCTTGAGCAGCTCGTTGTAGGAGAGGGTTGGATGAGCCACGGCCAGCATGCCAATCTTCATCCAGAATTCGCCCTGAGCGTTGATCGAGCGGCACATCACCGAACTCGCCCGCCTCACCTCATCGTGCAGTTCCCCGGAGCCTTGACGATGCCCATGGCTTACCTCCAGCTTGGAATATATGGAACGTAAATGCTTCATGTGGCATGAGGTCAACGCAGACATCATCCGCAGGATGCGGCGTCCGGAAATTGGGGTCGTTTGCGATGAAGCACGAAATACCACGTCAAGGGCTGAGGCGAGGTCGCGACTTTTGAGTCGCTGTCAGCGCTTAGAGGCGATACGGCGATTTTCGCTCTCTTGCTGTTCCCGGAACACGCCTTTTCGCGCACGATAGTCCCCTCTTGTCATGCGCGACGAGACGTAGCCAACTTCGGCGGCGCAACATCCTCGAGGACTGAGGGGTCGAGTGCACAGATGTTTCACCCTACTTCTCCAAGGCGGGCAATTTGAACGATGCTGGGCGAAGAAGAAGAGGTGTTGCACTAACGGTCCTGCAGGTAACCGGTATGGCTGGCGAAGAATGCTCGCTCGTGAAGATTCAAAAGCCTTCACGACGATGCTCTGGAAGCCCTCCGCCCCGCGCTTCGTTCCTGCACGACCTCCATCAGCGATGAGCTTAGCGATAGAGCCAGGCAGCTGTCGCTGGCTGTCGGTGACGCTCTCTGGAGGCGGTAGGAGGAGAGCGCGAAACATGTGTAGGCTGTCCTGATAGCGCTGAACTGCAAACTTAAGTCGCCCTCCTGATCATCCGGAGGACACCAGATTTTGCTACAGAAAATTCTCGTTTTTTGCTACATTTTCTGATGCAGCGACACTAGCTAAGGCAATGATATCATTATGATATAGGTGATTGTTTGTAGCGCATCGCCCGCTCCACTATTCTTCCCTTCTGTATCGGCCTTTATCGCGCTCGTTCGCTGGGTACGGGTGGCTTCCGCGGCTCTACCTTCCCTGCAGCATGCGTCGCCGGAACGCCGATGGGGTCTCGTCCTCATGGGTCTTGAAGGCGCGGTTGAAGGTGGAGAGGGTTCTGTAGCCGGACTCCATCGCGATCGTCAGGATGGGGGTCGCCGCTTCCTGCGGATCCGCAAGCCGCGTCTTCGCTTCGGCTAGCCGGTAGCCGTTCAGGAAGGCGGCGAAGTTGCGGTGGCCCATGCCTTTGTTGATCAGTGCACGCAACTGGTGCTCAGGCACGTCGATGCGCTCGGCGAGGCTTGCGATGGTCAGCGTCTCGTCTCGCCAGGCGGCTTCCTCTTCCATCGCGGCGAGCAGCTTGTTCTGCGCTGCGTGCTGGCGCGGTGAGGGCGCCGGTGGAGGAGCGGCGTGCTCCTCCTCCGCCGGCAAAGAGAAGAACCGCTCGGGCTCGGTGCGCAGGATCCACAGCAGGATCACGAGGCAGAGCACCAGCGTTCCGGTATCGAAGACGAGCCCCTCGACGACAACCGACATGCCGCGAAGCTCGACCACGCTCACGGCGAGCGCGTTGAGGAGAGCGAAGACGACGACGCCGATCCGCACGCGGCGTCGCGTATCGACCAGGTCCCCGCGATAGCCGGTGGCTGCGATCCAGAGGAGGTGAGCGATGACGGCGAGGCCCGCCGCGCCGAGCAGCCCGTTGGCGATCGCTTGTCCCGCCGTCGGCATGCCGAGCAGCGGCCTTGCGGCGAGCAGCATCAGAACGCTGGTCAGGAAGAGGGCGAGCCAGGCCCTTCCGTCCATCCTGAAACCATCGAGGAGAAGCGCCCGGCAGAAGAGAAGGCTGAGCCCCAGCGTCGGCACATTGGCCAGGGCCGCCGCCTCGTAGAGGGGGGAGGGGAGCCTGAGCGGACCCGAGAGCAGGTTCAGCGAGTAGCCCACGGAACCGATGAACAGCACGGCGCCGAGCCGAGCGGCGACGAGGTGCCTGGCGTCGCGCAGGAACAGGACCGCGAGAAGCAGCATGAGGGTGTTCGCGGAGAAGCAGAGCGCGGCCTGAAGCAGCAGCATGGGGGAGGGGGTCCGTCGGCGGCGCCGCGCACCTTCGCCTCCTGCGCCTATCGCGGCAAGCGAAAGCGAAAAAAGGCGGGCAATTTCGAAACCGCCCGTCTTCTTTCGCCCCTGCGGAGACGCCAGGAAGCCGTTTGGGGCAGTCTCGACGCAGCAAGGGGCAGCCCGCCCCGTAACGGAGAGAAGCGATGACCCCCACGACCCGCCTTCTACTGGCCACCGCGCTCGGCGCCTTGAACCTGTCCCTGGCCGCCTGCGTCAGCGCGCAGGACGCCGTGCCTACCGAAGCCGCCGCCCCCGCCGGAAGGACGGCGGACAGGCTGCCGCCCAAACCGGTCTTCGAGGAGCTTCTCGGCGCCTTCGACGTGCCGGGCATGGCCCTCGCCACCCTCACCGGATGCGAACCCGATGGGGTGACCGCGGTCGGCAGCGCGAACCTTCAGACCAGCGAGCCCGTGACGGCCAACACGGCTTTCGAAGCCGCATCGCTGACCAAGCCGCTCTTCGCCTATCTCGTGCTGCAGCTCGCCGATGAGGGGGTCATCGACCTCGATCAGCCCCTGCCGCCCTTCCCCGCGCCGAGGGTCGAGGACAGGGAGGCCTTCGCCAAGGTCACCCCCCGCATGATCCTGACGCACCGCACCGGCATGCCCAACTGGGCAGGGGACAGCCAGGACGAGGACCGGACCGACGCGATCTCCTTCGAGAGCGAGCCCGGCGAGGCGTACAGCTATTCGGGCGAAGCCTTCGAGATCCTCCGCGCCTATGTGGAGGCGAAGAGCGGGCGCACCTTCCAGGAGCTGTTCGAGGACCGGCTTGGCGCCGCTATGCCGAACTCCAGCGTCGACGGCACGCTTCGGGGGCAGGCGACATCGTCCAGGGGCTATGTGTCGGCGAGCGACGGGAGCAGCAGCCGCAGCCTCTACCTCACCCCCCACCGGACCGGCGCGGCCTGGGGGCTCGTCACGACCGCGGGGGACTACGCACGGTTCCTGGACGAGGTCTGCAGGGGAGAGGGACTGAGCGAGGCCATGCAGGCGGACATGCTTCGGCCCCAGGCACCGCTGCCCCAGGGCATGATGCCCGGTCCTGCATCCTACGGTCTCGGCTGGGTCATGCTGCAGCTCGGCCCGGACGAGATCGCCATGCATACCGGGAACAATGACGAGTACCGCAGCCTGGCCGCGTTCCTGCCCGCAACGGGCGAGGGCTACGTCATCCTGACCAACGGCCGGAACGGCGAGGACATGATCTCCGCCATCATGGAGCAGGCCCAGCCATGAGGGGCCTCATCATCTTGCTCGGTGCGCTGGCCCTCATGGGCAGCGCCTTGGCAGAGCAGAACGCTTTCGATCCCGAGGCCGACTTCGACGCCTTCTGGACGCTCTACGACGAGCGCTACGCACTGTTCGAGGTGAAGGGCGTCGATTGGGACAAGGTCTACGATGTCTACCGGCCGCAGGTCTCGGAAAACACGACGAGGGCGGAGCTCTTCTCGGTGTTCGAGAGCGTGACGGACCTTCTCAACGACGTCCATGTGACGGTGCGCGATACGGAGGCGGGCCGGTTCGCACGCTCCGGCGGGAAGAGCCTGGGGACTGGAAGCTTCGACGTCGGCACCTTCTCCATGGAGCTGATCGAGAGCGCCTATGCCCAAGGCGGCCTCACCGTTCTAGCGGGCGGCACGATGCGCTACGGCATGCTGCGCGGCGGGATCGGCTATCTGAAGGTGGATAGTTTCAAGTACCCCACCACCAGCGAGGCGGCGGCGGACGAGATCGCGAGGGCCTTCGCCGATGCGCCCGCCGTCATCGTGGATGTCCGCCAGAACGGGGGCGGTTCGGACGCGGTGGCCCGGATGCTGGCCGCCCGGTTCGCGGATGAACGGCGTCTGGTGATGACCTCCGAAGAGCGTCTACCGGGGGAGGATGTGCTAGGCGGGCCGCAGCCCTGGCACGTAGGGCCTGTCCCTGGTGCGCTAAGGGTGCCGATCTTCGTTCTCGTCAACGACCGCACGATCAGCGCTGCCGAGAACTTCGCGATCATGATGCGCGCCTTTCCGCATGTGACCATCCTAGGCGAGACGACGGCAGGCGCGATGGCGGACACTTTCCCCGTCGCCCTCGGCGAGGGCTGGGTGTTCGGCGTGCCGTCCAACGTCCTCCGCGATGCGAATGGCCGGTCCTGGGAGGGGATCGGCGTCGTGCCGAACCTTTTCGTGGCCAACACGGCCGCCGAGGTGGCGGCAGGCCGGGACCGCCAACTGGAGACGGCGCTCGACTTTGCCGAAACGGCCGGACCGAGGCTGCTGCCGTAGTCTCCCGTTCGGGAAGCGCCTGTCTCAGCCTTCGGCTCAGTTACCTCTCTCTCCCGAGGGAGAGATGAGGAGGCGGTCCCTCCTTGGCCGAGCTTCACCTCACCATCGTTCGAAACTTACCCCCTTATCAGGGCGAGAGGCCCGAGCCGTAAGCGGTGCTGCTACACGGCGGGTGCCATGACGCATTTCACGCAGCCGTCCTTCTTGTCGCGGAAGGTTTTGTAGAAGTCCGGTCCGTGATCGAGGCCGCCACGGTGAGTGATGATCTCGGAGAGGTCGATCTCGCCCTTCTCCACCCGTTCGAGAAGCGGGCTGAGGTAGCGCTGCATGTGAGTCTGGCCGGTCTTCATGGTCATGCCCTTGTTCATGAAGGGGCCGATGGGGAAGACCGTCATGTCGGCGTAGACGCCGGGCACGGAGAGGATGCCGCCCTTGCGCACGCATTTGACCATCTCGGTTAGGACGTGGGGACGGTCGTGGGCGCCGGTGGTGTGAAGCTCGATGGCCTCGGCGACGGAGGCGCCGAAATTGTGCCCGTGGCTCTCCGCGCCCACCGCGTCGATCCCGGCATCGGGTCCGCGCCCGCCGGTCATCTCGTCCAGCGCCTCCTTCGGGTCGGTCTTGGAGAAGTCGATCACCTCCGCCTTGCCGTAGCTCTCGGCGAGGGCGAGGCGCTCGGGCACGTTGTCGATGGCGATGACCCTGCCGGCGCCCTGCATCCAGGCCGAGCGGATGGCGAAGAGGCCCACCGGGCCGCAGCCCCAGACCACCACCGTGTCGCCTTCTTGGGCGATCGCGTTCTCCGCCGCCTGCCAGCCCGTGGGGAAGATGTCGGACAGGAACAGCACCTTCTCGTCCGCCAGCCCGCTCTCCACCTTGACCGGGCCGACATCGGCGTGGGGCACACGGACATACTCCGCCTGGCCGCCGGGATACCCGCCGGTGAGGTGGCTGTAGCCGAAGATGCCCGCAGGGGCGTGGCCCATGGCCTGGCGCGCGTTCTCGGCCGTGCGGTTGGTGGTGTCGCAGAGAGAGAACAGCTCCCGCTCGCAGAACCAGCAATGCCCGCAGGAGATGGTGAAGGGGACCACCACCCGGTCGCCGATCCTGAGGCGCCTCACCTCGGAGCCGACCTCCACGACCTCGCCCATGAACTCGTGGCCGAGAATGTCGCCCTCCTTCATCTTTGGGACCACGCCGTCCAGAAGATGGAGGTCGGAGCCGCAGATGGCGGTGGCGGTCACCTTGAGGACGATATCGGTGGGCGCTTCAATCTTAGGATCGTCGACCGTATCGCAGCGTATGTCGTTCTTTCCGTGCCAGACTAGAGCGCGCATCTCACCACCTCGTCGCTATCTCAGGTGGTCAACGCCGGGGGCGATCCATCGTTCCGCGTGTCTTCGCCGAATGGTGAAAACCGCTCAGTACAGAACCTATGATAGGGGCGGACCCTAGCTTGAGCGTAAAGCGTTTGTGTCTCGTACAAACGTAGCTGCCCCCTTTGCGCTGCTGCCGCAGCCTTCTACGCTTACAGAAGGTCCCCCGGACCTTCTGTTTCGCCTGACGGCGAACCAGCTCCGAAGCCCGTACGGGCACCTCCCCCACTGCGTAGGGGAGGGAGGCAGAACCAACGCCGCTCTCCTTTTTGCTCCCCCTCTAAAGGGGGAGCTGCCGGCAGGCTGAGGGGGAGGAGGAAGCAGTAGCGCTCACATCTCCGCCTGCTTACAAACAATACAAGCGCTAAAAGAACGCCTGAAGCCCTGTCTGCGCTCTTCCCAGGATCAGGGCGTGGATGTCGTGGGTGCCTTCATAGGTGTTGACGGTCTCCAGATTGATCGCATGGCGGAGGATATGGTAGTCTTCCGACACGCCGTTGCCGCCGTGGATGTCCCTGGCCGTGCGGGCGATATCGAGGGCTTTCCCGCAGTTGTTCCTCTTCATCAGGCTGATGGTCTCGGGCACATAGGCGCCTTCGTCGAGGAGGCGGCCGAGCCGGAGAGAGCCCTGGAGCCCAAGGGCGATCTCGGTCTGCATGTCGGCGAGCTTCTTCTGGACGAGCTGGGTGCCGGCGATGGGCTTGCCGAACACCACCCGGTCGAGGGCGTACTGACGGGCTGCGTGCCAGCAGAACTCCGCCGCGCCCATCGCTCCCCAGGAGATGCCGTAGCGCGCCTTGTTGAGACAGGAGAACGGCCCCCTCAAACCGCGGACATTCGGTAGCAGGTTCTCCTCGGGCACGAAGGCGTCCTCGAGCACGATCTCCCCGGTGACCGAGGCGCGCAAGGAGAGCTTGCCGCCGATTTTCGGCGTCGAGAAACCCTCCGTTCCCCGCTCGACCACGAAACCGCGAATGTCGCCGTCGAGCTTGGCCCAGACCACGGCGAGGTCGGCGATGGGGGAGTTGGAGATCCACATCTTCGAGCCGTTCAGGATATAGCCGCCATCCGCCTTCTTCGCCGTCGTCTTCATGGCGCCGGGGTCGGAGCCGCCATCGGTCTCGGTCAGGCCGAAGCAGCCCACGAGCTCGCCTCTGGCAAGGCCCGGCAGGAAGCGCTTCTTCTGCGCCTCGTCGCCGAAGGCTTCGATGGGATACATGACGAGGGAGGACTGCACCGACATGGCCGAGCGGTAGCCCGAATCCACCCGCTCCACCTCACGGGCGATCAGGCCGTAGCAGACATGGCTCGCCCCCGCGCCCCCGTACTCCTCCGCCACCGTGGCACCCAGAAGCCCTTGAGTGCCCATCTCGCGCAGGATCTCGCGGTCGAAATGCTCTTCGCGGTTCGCCTCGATCACCCGCGGCATCAGCCTGTCCTGGCAGTAGGCACGGGCACTCTCGCTGACCAGGCGCTCCTCTTCCGTGAGCTGCTCTTCCAGGTGGAAGGGATCGCGCCAGTCGAAGCTCTTACCCGCCTCGACCTCTTTGAGCGCTTCGGACATCGTGGCTCTCCTCGAAAACATAGTATGGCGCCGATGTTGTCGCCGGTTCGCTGGGGCTTGCCAAGGGCTCAGAGACGGAATTCGGGCCTCGGTCAATATTTTGGTAATCACGGTATGTATGCCCGCGCGGGCGCCGGATCGGGCGCGTAGCTATGGCATATCGGCAACGGTCGCAGCCGTTCTTGCTGAAAAAGAGGCTCCTCGACTCGTTCGCGGTCCAGGGCTGTTGACGGTTTTCTAAAAACGGTATGAACTGAACGAACGGTACGGTCCCGGCAGAGGAGCGTTCGTAGGGAGGACCCATGATGAAGAAAGCACTTTTCGGCTCGACAGCCGTAATCACCCTTGCTGCTGCGGCCTACGTGCCCGCACCGGCCTATGCCCAAGAGGTCGTCATCACCGACGAGATCGTGGTGACCGGGAGCCGGCTACGGCAAGGTCAGGAAGATTCCGTATCGCCGTTGACGAGCCTCGATTCCGAGGAGATCGCCGATGTCGGCGCCTTCAATATCGGCGACCTGACCCAGACACTTACCATCAACACGGGTGCGGAGAACAATCCCGACGCCTTCACCCAGGCGCAGACCACGGGTACGGAGAACATCAACCTGCGCGGCCTCGGCCTTGGCGCCACCCTCGTGCTTCTCGATGGTCAGCGCCAGGTGCAGACGGCGGTCGCCAACAATGCAGGCGTCAACTTCGTCGATACGGCGTCCCTCGTGCCCCTGATCGCGGTGGAGCGGCTCGAGATCCTGAAGGACGGCGCTTCGGCCATCTACGGCTCCGACGCCGTGGCCGGTGTGGCGAACTTCATCACCCGCAAGAATTTCGACGGGGCATTGTTCTCCGGCACTTATCTCAACCACCCCAAGGATGGTCAGTACGACGAGTACCTCGTCCAGGGGCTGTTCGGTAAGACCTTCGGCGGCGGCTCGGTGATGATCGCCGCGAGCTATCTCGACCGCTCCGACCTGACGACCGCCGAGCGCCGCCTCAGCCGCGTGGAGGACGACACCTCGAATGTCGGCAACCCCGGCTCGTTCTACGTGCCAGGTGTGGTCAACCCGGCCACCGGGGCGCCGCTTCCGGTCATCGACCCGACGGGCTGCTCCGAGGTCGGCGGCATCGAGCAGGTGCTCGGGCCGACAACGCCCGCCGGCACCATCGGTCTCTGCCGCTTCGACTTCGGCGACTTCTACGCTCATGTGGCCAATGAGGAGCGTCTCAACATCTACGGACGCATCGACGCTCAGCTCTCGGACACGATCGACTGGACCGCGTCGATCGGCTACGCCGACAATGAGGCGACCAGGAACAACTCGCCGACCTATCCCTTCCTGCAATCGCTGGTCGTGCCCGCGGCGAACCCGTTCAATATCTACGGCACTAATGTGGGCTGGCTCGGCCGTCCCAGCGGCACCGGAGGCGAGCCCGCTGGCAACGCCTTCACCAACGAGACGCTGCGGATCAGCTCGCGCCTCACCGGCGACGCCTTCAACAACGGCTACTGGGAGATCGGTTTCGTCAGGGCCGAGAACGACGCCACCGTGACCACGCCTGACGTGGTGACCGACCGCTTCCAGTGCTCGCTCCTGGGCTTCCAGGAGGCGCTGGGCGACGCGATCTTCGGCGAGGGCTACTGCGACAACGCCGCTGCGATCGCTGCGGACCAGGGGGTGGCCGACCAGTTCTTCAACCCCTTCGCCACCTCACTTCTGGACCCCGCTCAGGCGAACTCGCCCGAGCTCTTCGACTACCTGATCGAGGACTACTTCCAGGATCTCTCCTCGACCTTGACCGTGATCGACGCCTCGGTCACCACCAACCTCTTCGAGCTACCCGCCGGACCGGTGGCCGTGGCCCTCGGTGCGCAGTACCGGCTCGAAGAGCGTGACGCCCGCTACGACGAGATCGGCACCAATGACGGGTTCGGCTTCCTGATCGGTGCTCGTCCCTATGCGAACGAGCAGGACGTCTACGCCGTCTTCGGTGAGGCGAGCGTTCCGCTGGCGGAGAGCCTCGACCTCTCCCTCGCGCTGCGTTACGAGGACTACGGCGATCTGGGCAACACCCTCGATCCCAAGGTAGGCCTCCTGTTCAGGCCCACGGACCGCTTGTCCATGCGCGCCACCTACTCGACGTCGTTCCGCACACCGACGGTGTTCCAACGCTTCGGCCTCGCCACCGCGCTCAACCAGGTGTTCGACCCCAATATCGGCGGCAACGTCTTCGTCGGCGTGCGCGCCACGGGTGCGGAGAACCTACGGCCCGAAGAGAGCCGCGCCTACAATTTCGGCGTCACCTTCGAGCCCATCGACAACCTCGTCCTGAACCTCGACTATTTCGACTACAACTTCGAAGACGTCATCACGGTTCAGAACTATCAGGGCCTGGTCGATGCCGATCCGAACGGCGAGCAGATCCTGCGCAACGAAGCCGGTCAGATCACCCTGATCTTCGTCGAGCGCTTCAACGCCAACTCGGTGGAGACGTCCGGCTTCGACTTCTCCGCATACTACACGTTCGATACACCGATCGGCGAGTTCAACCCGAGCTTCGTCGGTACGTACATCGACACCTACGACCTTCAGGATCCCTTCCTCGGCGACGTGGACGGTGCAGGGAACCGCAACTTCCGCAATTTCGGCTCTCCGACGCCGCAACTGCGCTTCAATCTGGGTCTGGAGTGGAACACCGGTCTGCACAGCGCGAACGTCTTCTACCGCTATATCGACGGTTATGACGATGACCAGAACCCCGGCCGGACCGTCGACAGCGATGGCCGCGTCGATCTTCGCTACGCCTTCAATCTCGGTGAGGCGCTGCAGCGGGACGAACTGGTCCAGCTCTATGCGGGTGTCCGCAACCTGACCCACGAGGAGCCGCCGCAGGTCTTCACCAATGCGGGCTACGACTCCAAGGTGCACGACCCGCGCGGGCGCCTGTTCTACTTCGGCCTGGACGTCGGTTTCTAAACCTCCCTATCGTCGCCTAACCGAAGAACCATCCCCCCGCCTGCACCGGCGGGGGGTTTTTCGTCTGTACGCCTCAATTTGTACGAAAGACCGAACTTGCCGTTTAGACGTTTCAGCGTGGTCCGGCTTCGCCGCGCCGAAGAGGATGAGATACCGGATGAAGCTGGCTACCGTCGGCAGGTCCGGGATCATCTGACGGCGAACTACATCGCCCAGTTCGTCCACGGTGTTTTCGGCATGACCGGCTTCCGGCTCATCCTGGCGCCGACCTTCGTACCCGCCTATCTCTTCGTCCTGACCGAGTCGGTGTTCGTGGTCGGACTAGGCCAGGCGCTGTTGCAGATGGGCGCCGTCGTCTCGCCGATCGTGGGCGCCTCCGCCGTCGAGCACCGCCGCCGGGTGCTGCCCGTCGCCATCTCGATCGGCTGGATGATGCGCGTCGCCATCTTGGGGCTCGGTCTTTCGGGTATCCTTCTCGAAGGCCGCTGGCAGGTTCTGAGCTGCCTCTTCTTCCTCGCCCTGTTCGGCTACTATCTCGGCGCGCAGCGGGTGGCGTTCCAGATGCTGATGGCGAAGGTCATCCCCGTGGAGCGGCGCGGGGGCCTTCAGGCCGGCCGCAACCTTCTGGGAGGGGCGGTCGCGGCGCTCTTATCCTACTATGCCGGGCGGGAGATCATCGAGCGGAACGTGCTCGGCAACGGCTACGCCGCGACGTTCCTGATCAGCTTCGTGCTGACCACCATCGGCCTCTCCGTCCTCTACGTGATGATCCGTGAGCCGAACGCACCGGTGGTCGCCGAGCGTCAGAGCGTGCTACGGCGGATCAGGCAGTTTCCCGATCTTCTCCGGCACCGAAGCTTTCGGTTCTTCGTCTCGGCGCAGATGCTTCTGACCAACGGGCGTGTGGCCATGCCCTTCGCCACGATCTACGCTGCTGAGGTCGTCGAACTTGACGGGACGACCTTGGGGCTTCTCTCCCTGGTCTTTCTCGGTTCGGACACGCTGGCCAATCTCGTCTGGGGACGGATCGGCGACAAGCGCGGCTACCGCGCGGTGATGATCGGCACAGGCCTCCTCTGGACCTTGGGGATGGCCCTGATCCTGAGTGCCGGCGAGGTCTGGCAGGTTCTTCTCGCCTTCGCCGCTTTCGGCGCTGGCATGTCCGGCTTCATGATCGGCGCGCCGTCGCTGGCGCTCGAGTTCGGCTCGGCGAGGGAGGTTCCGATGCGCCTGGCGCTCTCCACCTCGGCGGAGACGAGCATGGCGGCGATCGGCCCGCTCCTCTTCGGAGGCGTCGCTGCCATGGCAGGGCTGACCTTCGTCTTTGTTCTGACGGCGATGGCGACCGGCGCTGCGCTCGTCGTGCTCTTGCGCTGCGTAGAGGAGCCTCGCGCAGCAGCTCCTCACGCAGGCCGAAGACCCTGAGATCAAAAGCTAGTCGGTCTGCGGAAGAATGCCCCTCATGACGATCGAGCCGTAGGTTCCGATCGCCTTCTCCGGAGGCTGAGCCGCCGCCCAGCGCCTCATCTCGAAGGCGGTGTTGAGGGCGGCCATGATGCTCTGGGAGGCGATGAGGGGGTCGATGGGCCTGACCGAGCCCTCGGTGATGCCGTCGATCAGCATACCGGCGAAGCGGCGGGCCATCCGGTTCGAGCGCTCGATCGCCTCTCCCCGCAAAGGCCATGGCAGGGCGGAGAGGGCGGTGGTGCGCAGCAGCGGGGCCTCCCCGTAGAACTGGATGTGCAGCAGGGTCGAGATCGCCGCCGTCAGACGCTGCAGATAGCTTCCTCCGGCCTGCTGCGCCGCGCGCTGGGCGAGGGAGACGCGGGTGTAGCTGAGGTCGAAGCAGGCGAGCACCAGATCGTCCTTCGAGCTGAGATGGTGGTAGAAGCTGCCCTTGGTCACCGACAGCTCTCGGGTGATCCTCTCCACCGAGGCGCCGCGATAGCCGCGCTCGTTCATGATGATGGTGGCCGAGCGCAGGAACGCCTCGTTCATCGCGCTCTTGTCGGCGAGGTTGCTCGGCTGGTCGAGGGTCAGGATCTGCGGCGTGTAGGTCGCGCCGTAAGCTGCGACGCCCCCGGTCAGCACCTCCACGAGCCGTCCGGCCACCCGCTCGAAATCCCCGAGCGAGTAGCGGGGCAACCAGGCTTGGCTCCAGAAGAGGTTCTCCATCAAGACCTGGGTTCTCGCCGTCACCAGGCTTTTATCGGCCTGGGGATCGCCCCAGATAAGCGCCCTTAGGTTTCGGAAGAGGTGGAGGTAGCGCTTGAGAAGCGAGCTGCGTGTCGGCTCGTCGAGGGCGAGAAGGTGCGAGAGGTTGGCGATCGGGGGGGCCTCCTCCGACCTGATGGCGGCAAAGAGGCTGAGGCAGTCCCAAACCAGGCGCCTGATCCGCGCTTCCGCATCCTGTTCGTCGGCGGCGGCGTCGACGAGGGCCAGATAGCGCTCGATCGCATCTTCCAGGATCGCCTCGGCGAGGAGCTCCTTGCGCTTGAAGTAGTAGGTCACGCTGGTGGTGTTGAGGTCGATGGCCTGGCCCACCTTGCTCAGGGTCATGCCCTTGACGCCGTGGGCGTTCATGATCGCCGTCGCCGCACCCACGATGAGCGCCCGCTTCTTCTCGAAGCGTTGTGACTGCTTTTGAGCTTCGATCCCGGTCGTCATATCCCCGCTGTATCATTCCTCGGCACGCTGCGTCACCTTTGTAGGCCTTCTTTCAGCCCGCTCCTTCGCCGCGCCCGAGCTCCTGGGCCAACTCGGCCCTGACGACCGGTTTGAGCACCTTGCCGTTGGCGTTTCGGGGGAGGGGGGCCTTCCGGGTCCGAATGGCGACGGGCACCTTGAAGGCGGCGAGGCGCTCGGCCGTCCATGCCCTAAGCTCCGCCTCCGTCGTATGCTGCCCTTCCGCCAGAAAGACGGCCGCCGCCGGCTCCTCGCCGAGGGTGCGGTGGGGCAGGGGAACGACGCAGGCCTCGACCACGCCAGGGTGCTCGTAGAGGCAGTTCTCCACCTCGATGGAGTAGATGTTCTCGCCGCCGCGGATGATGACGTCCTTGGCCCGGTCGACGATGGTGCAGAACCCCTCCTCGTCGAGGCGGGCGACATCGCCGGTCTTGAGCCAGCCCTCCTTGAAGGTCTCGGCGGTGGCATCAGCATCGTTCCAGTAGCCCTCGACCACCATCGGCCCCTTGACCCAGAGCTCCCCGTCCTCGCCCACGGGCATCTCTCGCTCACCATCGAGGCTCATGATTCTAAGCTCGGCCACCGGGACAGGGGGGCCGCAGCTTTCGGGGCGGTGAAGATAGTCCTCCGCCCCGTGAATGGTGACGGTGCCCGAGGTCTCCGTCATCCCCCAGCCTGACCCCGGCTCGCACCCGGTCATCTCCTTGATCTTACGCACGAGCTCGGGCGCGGCGGGGGCGCCGCCGTAAGCGATGGCCTCCAGGGAGCTGAGGTCGTGGTTCTTTCGTTCCGGATGCTCGATCAGGCTCCAGGCGATGGCCGGGACGCCGCCCGCATGGGTGATCCGCTCACGCTCGATGAGCCGGAACGCCTCGGTCGGGTCCCATTTCCGTGTCAGGACGATCTTGTAGCCAGCATAGAGGCTGATCATCATGCGCGCGTTGCAGGCGGTGACGTGGAAGAGGGGGATGGTCAGGAGCGTCGATTTGGGAGTCGGTTCGGGTGGCTCCTCTCCGCGCCTCATATGCTTGGCCGCGGCGGCGTAGGCGGACGACATGACATTGGTGACGGAGCTGCGATGGGTGCCGAGGGCGCCCTTCGGCTTGCCCGTGGTGCCCGACGTGTAGAAGATCGTGGCGTGGTCGTCGGGCTCGATCGCGACGTCTGGCAGGGGTTTCGGGGGCAGCGCGGCCCAGCTCGAGGGCGGGCCGATCAGCGCTTCGAGGGCTGAGCCTTCGGGGACCGTCCCCCCGGCGCGGCAGACCAGCGTATCGACACCGGCCCCCCGCTCCAGCACGTCCCAGCGCTCGGCGTCGCAGAGGAGGAGCTTGGCGCCTGAGTCCTTGAGGCCGAAAAGAAGCTCCCCCCTCGTCCACCAGGCGTTGAGCGGAACGACGATAGCACCCAGGCTGACGATAGCGAAGAAGGCGACCGGAAACTCCGGCAGGTTGCGCATGGCTAGGGCGACACGGTCCCCCCGGCCGATGCCGCGCCCTGCCAGCGCTTCGGCCAGATGCGCCGAGGCGGCGGCGAAGGCGGCGAAACTGACGCGCTCCCCGTCCAGAACGAGGAAGGTCGCCTCGCCGTGCCCAGCGGCATGGCGCAGGAGGTCCGGCAGGGTTTTCGGGCCGTTCTTCCAGACGCGCGTCGGGATGCCGCGTATATCCGCCGTCTCCGTCTCGAAGGTGGCGCCCGGACCGCAGAGCCTGGCGCGCACCTCGTCCAAGCTCATCTGCGGCCAGCCGCCGCTCGTCGTCGTCTCCATCCCAGCCGCCACCTTTTGAAAAGAACGGTTTGTTTCCGGCCAGCCTATCGCTATCAGGGAGGCGGATCAACGAAAGCGCACCAGCACGAGCCGTCCGGCAGATGCTAGCCCGTTCGAAGAAGCGGTATGGGTGCGCGGCGTAGCGCGGGAGGAGAGAGCCGTCATGAGCGTCAGCACCAGCAAGGAGGACGGCGTCCTCGTCATCGTCTCGGACAACCCCCCGGTCAACGCCCTCGGCCACGGGGTGCGCGAGGGCATTCTGCGGGGCATCGAGGCGGCGCGGACGGATCAGGAGGTGACGGCGGTGGTCATCGCCTGTGACGGGCGGACCTTCCATGCGGGCGCGGACATCACCGAGTTCGGCAAGCCGCCTCAGGACCCCTCGCTGCCCGAGGTGATCGAGGCGATCGAGGCGCTGGACAAGCCCGTGGTTGCGGCCCTTCACGGCACGACCCTCGGCGGGGGGCTCGAAGTGGCGCTCGGCGCGCACTACCGGCTCGCGACCCCAAGCACGAAGCTCGGTCTACCGGAGGTCAAGCTTGGGCTTCTGCCGGGGGCGGGCGGCACCCAGCGCCTGCCTAGGGTGGTGGGCGTGGAGGCGGCGCTCGGCATGATCGTGAAGGGCGACCCCATCCCGGCGAAGAAGGCCGAGGCCATGGGCCTCGTCGACGAGATCGTGCCCGAGAGCGAGCTGAGACAGAGGGCGATCGCCTTCGCTCGGTCCAAGGCGGGGAGCGCGGAGCTTCCCCGCTCGGGCAGGCGCACCGACAAGATCACGGCCGACGGCTCTGTCTTCGACGATTTCCGCCGCGCCAACGCCCGGCGTCTGCGCGGCTTCGAGGCGCCCGAGGCCTGCATCGAGGCGGTGAAGGCGGCGACGGAGCTTCCCCTGGAGGAGGGCCTGAAAAAAGAGCGCGAGCTCTTCATGAAGCTGATGATGGGCGAGCAGTCGGCGGCCCTTCGCTACCTCTTCTTCGCCGAGCGCGCGGCGTCCAAGATCGACGACGTACCCAAGGACACGCCCCTGATCGAGGTGAAGAAGGTCGGCATCATCGGTGCGGGGACGATGGGTGGCGGCATCGCCATGAACTTCCTCTCGGCTGGGCTGCCGGTCACCCTGGTCGAGCGCGACCAGGCTCCCCTGGACCGGGGCGTCGGCATCATCCGCAAGAACTACGAGGCCACCGCGGCGAAGGGCCGGATGAGCCCCGAGGCTGTCGAGCAAGCCATGGGGCTTCTCACCCCCAGCACCGATATGAACGACCTCAAGGACTGCGACCTCATCATCGAAGCTGTCTTTGAGCTGATGGAGATCAAGAAAGAGGTCTTCAGCAGGCTGGACAGTATCGCCAAGGACGGCGCAATCCTCGCCACCAATACGAGCTATCTCGACGTGAACGAGATCGCCGCCTCCACCAAGAGGCCCGAAAGCGTGGTGGGTCTTCACTTCTTCTCGCCCGCCAACATCATGCGCCTTCTCGAGATCGTCCGGGGGGAGAAGACCTCGGACAGCGTGCTGGCGACCTCGATGGCGCTGTCCAAGAAAATCAGGAAGACCGCCGTGGTCGCGGGCGTCTGCCACGGCTTCATCGGCAACCGGATGCTGGCGGTGCGCCAGGCGGAGGCGAACAACCTGATCCTGGAAGGGGCGAAGCCCTGGGACGTGGACCGGGTGCTGGTCGAGTTCGGCCTGCCCATGGGGCCGTTCCAGATGGCCGACCTCGCCGGCCTCGATATCGGCTGGGACCCGGAAAAGACGTCCTCGTCCACCATCCGCGAGGTGCTGTGCGAGCGGGACCGGCGCGGCCAGAAGACCGGCGCGGGCTTCTACGACTACGATGAGAGCCGCCGGGGCGCCCCGTCCGCGGAGGTCGAGGAGGTGGTGGCGAGCTTCGCCGAGAGGTCCGGCCGCGAGCAGCGAAATATAGGCGACCAGGAGATCCTCGAACGCCTCCTCTACCCCATGATCAACGAGGGCGCGAAGATCCTCGAGGAGGGCATCGCCCAGCGCGCCTCGGACGTCGATATCGTCTGGGTCAACGGCTATGGCTGGCCCGCCTATCGCGGCGGGCCGATGTTCTTCGCCGACCAGCAGGGGGCGGCGGAGGTGCTGGCCGGGCTGAAACGCCACGAAGCGAGGCTTCAGGACGGCTTCACCCTGTCGGAGCTTCTGAAGCGGAAGGCCGAGGAGGGCGGGCGGTTCACCGGCTGACGCTTCCGATTCCTAAAAGCGGCACGGATACGATTTGTTTATAAATGGGACTTGAGAGCGTTTTTCGAAAAACCGGAACGCTCTCCCATTGGCAAAGCGGTGCGGCGTCCTTAGAACGGGACGATAGCTGTTAGGTTGCAGAGGAGCCCGGACACATGACCAGGGAAGCCGCCATCGTTTCCACGGCCCGCACGCCCATCGGCCGGGCGCATCGGGGCGCGTTCAACGCGACGATGCCGGACGTTCTCGCGGCCCACGCCATGAACGCCGCCGTGGAGCGTGCCGGGATCGATCCCCTACGAATCGACGACATCTATTACGGCACGGGCAACCAGTACGGTCCTCAGTTCTACAATATCGGGCGGATGAGCAGCTTCACGGCCGGCCTGCCGAAGAGCGTGCCCGCCTTCACCCTGGACAGGAAGTGCGCGTCGGGCCTCACCGCCGTGGCGCTCGCCGCGCGCTCGGTCATCGCGGACGATGCCGATGTGATCCTGGCGGGGGGAGGGGAGTCGATCTCGACCACCATGGTGCCGAACATGGCAGGCCCCCACTGGCGCTCTCCCACGGTGAGCGAGGCGGAGCCCGACGCCTATATGGCGATGATCGAGACCGCCGAGATCGTCGCCGAGCGCTACGGCGTCACCCGTGAGGACCAGGACCGCTTCGCCGAACAGAGCCAGCTCCGCGCTGCCGCCGCCACGAAGGAGGGGCGCCTGGAAGAGGAGATCGTTCCGCTCACGGCGGAGAAGGTGCTGCGCGCTAAGGACGGCCAGGAGGCGGGTCGCGAGACGGTGACCCTCAGTGCCGACGAGGGCATTCGTCCCGATACGAACTACGAGGCGCTCTCGAACCTCAAGCCGGTCTTCAGGGACGGGCTCAAGGTGAAGGAGGGCACGAACATCACCGCGGGGAACGCCAGCCAGCTCTCCGACGGCGCGTCGGCCCAGATCGTCATGGACCGCAAGACCGCCGAGGCGGAGGGCCGCGAGGTGCTGGGCATCTTCCGGGGCTTCCAGGCGGCGGGATGCGAGCCCGACGAGATGGGCATCGGGCCGGTCTTCGCCGTGCCGAAGCTCCTGGACCGGGCGGGTCTCTCCGTCGGCGACATCGACCTCTGGGAGATCAACGAGGCCTTCGCCAGTCAGGCGCTCTACTGCCAGCGCAAGCTCGGCATCGACCTGGAGAAGCTCAACGTCAACGGCGGCGCCATCGCCGTCGGCCACCCCTTCGGCATGACCGGCAGCCGCCTCGTCGGCGCGGCGCTCCTGGAAGGCCGCCGCCGCGGCGCGCGCTTCGTGGTCGCGTCGATGTGCGTCGCTGGCGGCATGGGCGCGGCCGGGCTATTCGAGATCGTCTGAACCCTGAACCGGGAGCATCATGTCATGGACCTCAAATTCTCACCCGAAGACCAGGCTTTCCGCGAGGAAGTCCGCGCTTTCCTGAAGGAGAAGCTGCCCCAGCGCCTCTCCGACAAGGTGCGCAAGGGGCAGCACCTCAGCAAGGCGGACATGGAGGAGTGGCACGCCATCCTGCATGAGCGCGGCTGGCTCGCTCCCCACTGGCCGGTGGAGCACGGCGGCACGGACTGGAGCGTGATGCAGCGCTTCATCTTCGAGACCGAGATCGCCATGGCCCATGCGCCGCGCGTCGTGCCGTTCGGGGTCTCCATGCTGGGGCCGGTGCTGCTGAAATACGGCTCGGAGGAGCAGAAGAACCACTGGCTGCCGCGCATCCTGGATGGCTCGGACTGGTGGTGCCAGGGCTACTCCGAACCGGGCGCGGGCTCGGATCTTGCGAGCCTCAAGACTAAGGCCGTGCGCGAGGGCGACCACTACATCGTCAACGGTCAGAAGACCTGGACGACCCTCGGCCAGCACGCCAACATGATCTTCTGCCTGGTACGGACGAACTCCGAGGGCAAGAAGCAGGAGGGCATCTCCTTCCTGCTCATCGACATGAACACGCCGGGTGTCGAACTCAGGCCGATCAAGCTCCTCGACGGCGATTACGAGGTGAACGAAGTGTTCTTCACCGATGTGAAGGTGCCGGTGGAGAACCTTGTCGGCGAGGAGAACAAGGGCTGGACCTACGCCAAGTACCTTCTCACCTATGAGCGCACCAACATCGCCGGTGTGGGTGCCTCCATGGCGGCCTTCAAGGTGCTGAAGGAGGCGGCCTCCATGCAGTTCAGGAACGGCAAACCGCTGATCGAGGACCCCCGCTTCGCCGCACGCCTGGCGCAGCTCGAGATCGACCTCGAGAACATGAAGACCACGAACCTTCGCGTCCTGGACGCGGCGGGCCACGGTAAGGCGCCGGGGGCGGAGAGCTCCATGCTGAAGATCCGAGGCACCGAGATCAGGCAGGAGATCAGCGATCTCATGCGGCGCGCGGCGGGCAGCTATGCCAGGCCCTTCATCGAGGCGAGCTTCGAGGAAGGCTATAACGGCGAGCCCGTGGGTCCCGCCTTCGCAGGCCCTGTTGCCAGCGACTACTTCAACTACCGCAAGCTCTCGATCTTCGGCGGCTCCAACGAGGTGCAGCGCGAGATCATCACCAAATCCATGCTGGGGCTCTGAGCGATGGACTTCTCTCTTGGTACGGAGCGGGAACTGCTCGCCAACTCCCTCGGACGCTACCTCGCCGACAAGTTCGGCAGCGAGGCGCGCCTCAAGGCTCTCGCGAGCCCCGAAGGCTGGTCGCGCGAGGCCTATGACGGGCTCGTGGAGCTAGGCGCGGTGGGCGCGATGTTCACCGAGGAGGCGGGCGGCTATGGCGGCTCGGCCTTCGACATCGCCGTGGTGTTCGGCGAGATCGGCCGCGGCCTCGCCATGGGGCCGTTCCTCGGCACGCTGATGGCCGGCAAGGTGCTGGAGGCCGCAGGCGAGACGGCGGTCATCGAGGAGGTGGTCGGCGGCGAGAAGCTCCTGACCTTCGCCCACGAGCCTGCCCAAGGCCCCGATGGTCGCGCCGCCGAGCCCGTCCGGGCCGAGAAGGCGGGCGATGGCTACAAGCTCACCGGCGCCAAGGGGGTCGTGTCCTTCGCAGACGAGGCGGACCTTTTTGTGGTGATGGCGGGAAGTGGGACGGAGCTGTCGACCTTCCTCGTGAAGGCGGGTGCCCCCGGCCTCACGGTGCAGAGCTACCCGGTCGTGGACGGAGGAAAAGCGGGCGAGGTCGTCTTCAAGGACACCCCCGCCGCCCTCATCGGCGAGGAGGCTAAGGCAGCACAAATCGTGGATCAGGCCGTGGCGGCGGGGCTCGTGGCGCTCGCCTGGGAGGGCTACGCGATCATGCAGGTCCTCCGTGACAAGACGGTCGAGTACTTACGCGAGCGCAAGCAGTTCGGCATTCCCATCGGCAAGTTCCAGGCCCTTCAGCACCGCATGGGCACCATGGCGCTCGAGGTGGAGCAGGCTCACTCCGCGGCCATCAACGCCGCCGTGGGCCTGGAGGAGGGCGGTAACGCCGCGCTGCGCGCCGCCTCCGCCGCCAAGGTGACGCTGGGCAAGAACGGCTCCCTCCTGGCGGAAGAGGCGATCCAGATGCATGGCGGCATTGGCATGACGTGGGAGTTCGCCGTCTCGCACTACGCCAAGCGCCTGATCATGATCGGCCACGAGCTCGGCGATGAGGACTACCACCTCCAGCGCTTCATCGATCTTGGCAAGGAAGAAGCTGCGTAGGTCTGCCTAGACTATCGGACTGGGTATACGAAAAGCTGGTCTGACAACAAACAACGATGCTGCTCCAGGCCTCTGAAGCGGTGAAAGGGAGTGCATGGGAACGAAACGGCGAGGGGCACTGAGACAGGTTCTCAGGGTGAAGAGATGAGCCAAGGCGCAGCCAGTCCGGCAGGGCAGGGGACCGGCTACGGCTCTGTCCGCTACCGAAGCTATGTACTGACGGTTCTCCTCGTCATCTACGTGCTGAACTTCGTGGACAGATCGCTTCTCGCGGTGGTGGCGCGGCCTCTCAAGGCGGAGCTGGGGATCGGCGATACGGCCTTCGGTCTTTTAAGCGGTTTCGGCTTCGCGCTCCTCTACACGGTCGTCGGCCTGCCGATCGCGCGGCTGGCCGAGCGGCACCACCGGGTGTGGATCATGGCGGCGAGCCTCGCCGCCTGGTCGTTGATGACCGCGCTGTGCGGGCTATCCACGGACATCGTCATTGGCTCGACCACTATCGGTGCCTTCTGGATGCTGCTGACCTTCCGCGTCGGGGTGGGGATCGGCGAGGCGGGGTGCACGCCGCCTGCGAACTCTCTCATCGCGGACTACTACCCGCCGGAGAAGCGGTCCACCGCCCTGGGCTACTACGCCATGGGCGTGACCATCGGCACGGCGCTCTCCTACCTCATCGGCGGGCCGATCACCGACCTCTTCGACTGGCGGACTGCGTTCGTCGTACTGGGCCTGCCCGGCGTCCTGGTGGCTGTCCTCCTCAAACTGACGGTTCGGGAGGTGCCGCGAGGCTACTCCGATCCGCCGGGAACGGAGCGAAAGGAGCGGGCCAGCATAGCCGATGCCGTTCGGGAGCTCGCCTCCAAGCCTTCCTACTGGTGGATGACGGCGGGGGCGACGATCTCGGCCTTTTGCGGCTACGGGATCAGCAACTTTCTCTCCCTCTACATCCAGCGCACGTTCGATGTCTCGGCGGGCAGCGCCGCGGTCAATTTCAGTGCCCCCGCAGCACTTTCCGCTGCCGTCGGGACGTTCCTTCTCGGCTGGCTGGCGGAGAAGCTCACCAGAAGAAACAAGGCGGCCATCGCCTGGCTCGCGGCGGCGGGGCTCGCGGTCTCCGTCCCGTTCTACCTCGTCGCCTTCACGACGGAGACCGTCTGGTTGTGCCTCGCGGGGCTGATGGCTGGCGGTTTTCTGAAGTACGGCTACCTAGCCGCTCAGTACACGATCGGACAGGGTGTGGCCTCGCCTCGGGTGCGCGCCACCTCGATCGCGCTTCTTCTCTTCGTGGTCAACCTCATCGGCTACGGCCTCGGGCCGCTCTTTGCCGGGATCGTCTCCGATGCACGCTTTGGCGCCATCGTGTCGCGTTCACCAGCGCAGGACGTGACGAGGCAGATGTGCGATGCGGCCCAGGAAGCGGTGAACGCCGCAGGCCGCGCTGCCGACGGCGCACTATCCGCCGCTGAGACCAGCCGTGTGCTCGCTAGTCTCGATGCGCCAGTCAGCGAGGCGCAGTTCGCGCTGTGCAACTACGCCAATGCGAACAGCACGGAGTGGTCCATGCTGTTCATCTCGCTGTTCTACATCCTGGCGGCGGCGTGCTTCGCGATGAGCGCCCGGACCTATGCGAGGGACGCAGCGGCCCGGTGAGCCTTAAGCCCCCTCAGTCTTTCGCCCGGTAGGCCGCGGCCTGGCTCTCCACCAGGCCGATCAGGTCGCCCTGGGCAAGACCGACATCGTGAAGGTGCAGCCCCCAGCTTCTGAGGATGGTTCCTGCGACCTGCACCTCGCCGCCGATATCGTCGGTTCGCGGATCGTCCGGGTCGGCATCGACCGAGATCAACAAGAAGCTCGCCCCGTCCTCTTTCATACAGCTACCTGAGATGAGCCCTGGCACTTTGACGAAGGGCGTCTTGATTTCCTGACCCTTGACCCATGGGGCGGGCGGGCGTCCGCTGGTCCCGTAGGCTGCCGCGGGAAGGATCGCGTCGAGCGCCGCCGGGCCGCTCCCGCCGAGATCGCCGGGGTTGGTGCAGAGCACCTCCGTCCCTTCCTCCGCGGGCCGGCCGAAGCGGGCATCCTGGGGCGGCGGGGCGTCGCTCTTGAACGAGACGTAGGAGATGACACAGCCCGTTTCCCGCTCGTCCTTGCACGGAGCCAAGTTCTTGAAGGACCCCCGATCCCCGCTCTCATCCACAGCGACGTTGAAGCCGATCAGCATGGCGGAGAGCATCCGCTCCTGGACCGGCTTGCCGTCGATCTCTCGGGCGATGAGGCTGGTGAGGATGTTCGTTCCCTGACTGTGACCGACGAGCACGAAGGGGCGCCCGTCGTTCTCGTTTTCCAGGTAGTAGGCGAACGCAGCCGCCACGTCGCCGTAAGCCATGGCCGGGTTGATGCCCTTGTTCGACCCGGCGAAGAGCTGCCGAAGCCCCTGGATGGAGACCTGCCGGTAGACGGGCGCGAAGGTCCTGCAGACCGTTCTGAAGGGGGCGAACTGCGTCCTCGTCACCCCTTCCTCGGTCTCGTCCGCTTCGAGGTCGCTCATGGGCGAGGGGTCGCCGGAGACCGTCGGGTAGACGTAGAAGCAGTCCACCTCAGGGTCCCTCGCTGTAGGAAAATCGACGACGGACGTCTCGCCGTCGGCTTCGATCACGGTGGCGGAGAGGTCCTCCGTACAGATATCTTCGCGGCCGGGATAGCAGAGCCAGTGGTCAGGTTCAGTGTAGTCCGCAGGAGCCTGAGCGGCAGTGGCGAGAAGAAGGTTGAGGAGGAAAGGCATCGAAGGCTCCTGGCAATGGCTCTGTCGCTGAAAAAGCGAGTTCGAACAGAGGGTATGTTCTAGAGAACTCAGGCGCAGGCTTGCAACCTTCCATCTGAAAGCTGCGTATGCCGGGCCGCAGCAGCTCTGGCGACAAGCGGTACGCCCTGCGTTCCGGTGGGAACCTACGAGGCTCAGAGCTTAAGACGTAAAGGAGCGCCATGGCCCCCGCCGGGACCATGGCAGGGGCTTCTTAGTAGTCTCGAAGCTGGATCGTCACCCTTGCCCCATCAGAGGGCAGCTTGCGGGCCGTTACGAACCGCGTGCGGCTATCGAAGCGCGGGCGCGAGATGATGGAGAGCGGTGCGTCGGCATCCGCCTCCACGAAGAGGTCCGTCGCCGCTAGAAACGCGATGAAGGGAAAGGGGAAGGGCACCATCTCGACATTGCTTACGCCGTCGAGCCCTTCGTCGAAGGCAAAGATCGTGCTCGGTGCACCAACGAAACCGGACGGTGCCGTGGCCTCGTTGATGACCTCTGCGCTGTCGATCAGCAGGCTGTCGTTAAGGCCGCCCCGGTCACCCCAGTACTCGACATTGCGGTTGACGTTGATGGCGACGCTCGCAGGACTGGTGGGAATGAAGGCGCTGATGCCCTCGCCTGGCCGAGAGGTGTTGAGGCGCACGAAACGGTCCGAGCGGCGGAACGGCTCGTAGAAGAAGTGATGGTCCCGCTCACCTTCACGGACGATCACGAACTCGTAGTAGCGGAACGGCTTCGCGCGGAAAGGTCCGAAGTCGCCGGTCTCGTCGATCGAAAAGCTTGCGACCTGGCGACCGATGCGCCGCCCACTGAACGGGCTCACGCGGTAGATTTCCACTGTCGCGCCATCGACACCGACATTGTCGGGAAAGATCACAGCTTTGCCCTCGATCTCGAAGCGGCGTCCGAACTGAGGGATCACCTTTGTCGTCTTCGGCTCCTCACCATTGATGAACCGGTAAATCTCCGCAAAGCTCTCTTCGGAGACCGCGACCTCGATATGCTCTTGGTCCGGAACGGTCACGTTGACACCCCCCACGACGACACGCGGCACCTCGCGGTCGACCGCGCCCGCCCAAAGGGCGAGGGTGGGAACGCCGCCGGGAAGCGCCTCGGCGGGCCGCCCGTCAATATTGACGTAGGACGAGACATTAGCGGCCCGCGCCGGATCTTCGAGATAGGCCTGACTGACCGTGGTGCCGCGCGAGTGGCCCATCAGCACCACCTGCTCCCGGCCGGTCTCCTCCTGCAGCGCGGTGATGACGGCATCGAGTTCGGCAAAGACCACGGGCAGGTCATCGGGGAAATCGAGGTTGCCGCTGTCGTACTCGACCGCTGCCAGCCAGGCGTCGGGATACCCGTTGGAAGCGAAGCGTTGGGCTTGGGCGGAGAACTGCGACGCCGATCCGGAACCTCCATGAACGAAGATGACGGGATCGCGATCGAACGGCTCGCCTCGGTCACGTCCGAACTTGGCTTCTGCCATACCGTTCATAAGAACCAGCACAGCTAGGAACAAAAACACTCTCCTGGTCAGGGACATCTCATTTCCTCCAAAGCTTTTGTTTTTATGGTACGCAGGCCTTTTTGCAGTCGATGATAGGGCTGGGGAGGGAAGACACAACAGCACTGCGCAGTTGAACGATTTTACGAAAAATGGACGAAGGGTGGTCTCAGCCATCTCTACCGAGCTGGTTCAGATGGCCGTGGGCACCGTCGGGGCTCTCGGACCATGCCGAGGCTGGAGCGCCGCTTCTTTTATGTTAAGTCTCGACGACCGGGCAGGGGAGGTCGCTGTGGACGGGGAGCGGGAAGAGCCCATGGAGGGCGCCGAGGTCGAAGGCTGGATGTTCGAGGACATCCACGCTGAGCTGGCGGCACTGGCCTCCTACCTTCTGCGTCAGGACGAACGTCACGTCAGCCTCCATACCCACGACCTGGTCGGAGAAGCGATAGCCCGGCTTCTCGGAGCGGAGCGTCTCGTGGTGGACGATCCGCTTCACCTGAAGAGCCTCGCTGCAAGGGCTATGCGCCGTGTCTTGATCGACCGGGCGCGCAAACGTAACGCCGAAAAACGAAGTGGTCAGCGCCTGACCCTGAGAACGGATGACGGAGTCTTCGCCGAAGGCAACGCCGCGTTGGTACGGCTCGACGAGGCCCTCATCAGGCTGAAGGTGATCGACGCGGACCGAGCTCATCTGGTCGAGCTGCGCTATTTCGGTGGTCTGAGTATATCCGAAGCCGCGGAGGTTCTGGGCACGTCGCCTTCCACGGTGGAGCGGTCCTGGCGGGCGACGCGGGCCTGGCTAAAGAGCGCGCTCGAAGAAAGCCTCGATGACGAGTGATGGGTGGGAGACCCTGAACAGTGTGTAGCCGTACATATGAAATGATGCTACACGGATGATTGGCGCTCCCTCCGACTTAGAGCCGCGGAAGCTGTACCACTTACCTTTGTGCTGCCAGATGGTCACCGAGGCGCAGGGCGAGCGCGATGATCGTCAGTGTCGGGTTGGCCCAGCCGCCGGTGGGAAAGACCGAAGAGCCAGCAAGATAGAGGTTCGGGCTTTCGAAAAGCTTGCCGTTCGCATCCACCACCCCTTCCGACGGGGTGGCTGCCATTCTGGTGGTGCCCATATGGTGGTAGCCGCCGATGGCGTGACTGCTGACAAGGGGGTCGTTCTTCCAGAGCGTGTCAGGGTCGTCCAGCCAGGGGGAGGGCAGCGCGGTTCCGGCTCCCATGCCACGAAGTGCCTGGTCGAGGCACTCTACCAGTCCCCGTGCAGAGTGTTTGTCGATCTCCGACAAGCGCCAGTCCAACCGCGCCTTCCTCATGCCGAACCGATCGGTATCGCGGGACAGAAGCACACGGCTGTCCGGGTTCGGCGCTTGTTCGGCGCGCGCTACGACGAAGAGACCGTGGGTGTTCTGCTTGCGCGCGTACCGGCCGGCCTGGGGCCTTGGGTAGGTCGCAGCGGAGACGTGCAGGCTGGCCTGCTTGAGGGAGTGGTAGGTACGCCGGAACAGCTTGGTCGCAGGGAGACCGTGCTTGGCAGAGGCGATCAGACGTTGGTGGCGCGCCTGGGGCTGTCCCTCCCTCCTCCGTAGGGCGATGGTCGCCGCGGTGTTCAGTAGGCCGCGCTCCCTCTGTGCTGCCTCCGACGGGCGCAAGGCGGGAGCGTATCGCTGTTTGTTCCGGAAGATATATTTGGGGAAGAGACGGAGGAGCGAGCCGGCGCCAATCTTGGTCTTCTCGCTGGGCACGACCTCACCGATCCGGGCATGGGGGTGCTCCATGAAGTACCGCCCGACGAGGCCGCGCCCATTGCCCAGCCCGTCCGGCCTCGCCGGGGCAGCCGCCAGAAGGAGCCGTGCGTTCTCGATACCGCCGGTAGCCAGGACGTAGTGCCGTGCCCTGACAGTGAGGGCAGCATGCTGAAAGTTACGGAAGACGGCGGACCCGACGGTTCCGTTCTCCGACACGTCAAGACTGGTCAGCGATGCCCCCATGACGATCTCGACGCCGAGGCCAGCCAACTCATCGGCGGTGCTCGTGAAGCGCTCTGCTCGGTCGTCGAAGGCCCAAAGAGGCTGGTCTATGAGACTAGCGTCGAGGCTGGCATCTAGTCCGAGGTCCGACAGGCTCGAGGCCGGAACGACACCCAGCCGACGAAACGCTTCTTTCGTGTACGGCCTTATCTCTTCGTAGGTGACTGGCCAGCCGGAGTACGGCACCCAGGGACGGCGCTCATAGTCGATGGGGTCGAGCGCTGCGCAGCGCCCTCCCCAGATCGCGGTGCTGCCGCCATAGAGCCTTAGGCGCGCGTCACGCAGGGGGTAGTAGTTGTGGGAGCCTGCGGTTTGATCGCCATCGGCGAGCTCCTGCGTATTGGCGTCGAAGTCGTTTAGACCGCTCTCGACCAGGACGACCTCGCGGCCATGATAGGCAAGATGTCTCGCTACCGTCTGCCCGGCAGCGCCTGCTCCAATGATGCAGAACTCGGACTGCAGCGCTGCGTTCTCTGCCTCACGATCAAAGGAACGGATATTCTTTACACTGCGCAACGCTTGATCCCAATCGGTACACCTTCCCGCGATGACTGCCGGGGAAGGCTTCGCAGGTTAGCCAAGATACGAGCTGAGATAAACAGTGCTGTGAACTAGTTGAATTGCCGGATATTTCTGCGCTGCTTCTCTTCTCCTCTACTGGTGAGCCGTACTAGTGGGCCTCATAAAAGGCGTTTGTGTCCTGTACAAACGTAGCAGCCCCCTCCGCCCTTCGGGCACCCCCCACTGCGTAGGGGAGGGAAGCAGAACGAACGTCGCTTACTTNCGTAGCAGCCCCCTCCGCCCTTCGGGCACCCCCCACTGCGTAGGGGAGGGAAGCAGAACGAACGTCGCTTACTTCTTCGCTCCCCCTCCCCGAGGGGGAGCTGCCGGTAGGCTGAGGGGGAGGAGCCACCTGCGCTGATGTCTCCGTCTGTTTGCAAAGGATACGACCAGGTTCCAAAGAGGATCGTGAACGGCAGGAAGCGCCGCCACTCGCCCCTCGCGTAAAAAAGGGCGACCCCGGAGGGCCGCCCAGTCGGGGGAGGTGGTTGCGGGGCTGGCGCTAGAAGCGGTAGCCCAGCTTGACGCGGACGTTCCGGCCGAGGATCGGCCTGGCGAAGGTCGCCACCGACACGTCGCCTGTCTGAAGGAAAGCATCGGTACGCGGATTGCCTTCCTGTACACCGATGGTGTTCGTGAGATTGTCGGCTGCCACGGTCAGCTCGAGGCCGTCACCGAAATTGAGCAGCATCCCCGCACCGAGAGTGGTGTAGGCAGGCAGCAGCACCGTGTTGGTGTTGTTGGAGAAGCGGTCGCCGATCCGCGTGATCTCCGTGTAGATACTGCCGTTGAACTCCGGCATATCGAACTCGTAGGTGGGCCGGAAGATGAAGATCCTGTCGGCGATCCTCTGAATGTCGTTGCCGACGAAGTCCTCACCGACCACACCGAAACCGCCGCCGACGACTTCGAAGCTCTCGATCTCCGGGTCCTGGATGGTGGCGCGGATCGTGCCGCCGAAGCCTGCGAACGGTCCGATGTCGAGTTCGGCCTCGAGGCCGATGGTCTCGGAGGCCAGGAGCACCTGGGCTTCGACCGCGCTGCCCGTCTCGTCCAGCACCGGATCGGAGAAGATCTGGTCGGTGAAGTCCGAGTAGAACACCGTGGCGAAGGCCCTGACCCAGGGCGTGTCGATTTTGACACCGCCCTCGGCCTGGAAGATGTCGTTGACCGGCAGGGCGCCGGAGGCTGCCGGGTTGGCGGCGAGATCGTTCGGGTCCGGCGTTCTGAAGGCGTCGTTGGCACGGCCGTAGAACGCGATCTCGTCCGTCAGCGTGTAGTTGAAGCCCACCGACCAGGCGAACTCCTCATAGGTCTCCTCGAACGGATCGAAGATGCCCGAGCCGAAGGTGACATTGTCGTCGGCCAGGGTCTCGATGCCCGTGGTGGCGACGAAGGGGTTCTCGTCCGACAGGTCGAAGCTGGCCAGACGCTCGGCATTGCCGTCGATGCGGAGCTGTTCGAAACGGAAGCCCGCATCGAGGCGCAGGGCGGGGGTCACCTGCCACTCATCGGTGCCGTAGATCGCCAGAACACGGACGTCCGCCTCGTAGTTGCGGTAGAAGTCCCCGTACTGAATGAAGGAGTTCTGGGTGACCGCACCGACGACTTCGGCCCCTTCCTCGCCGTCATCGTCCACCGCGAAGACTTCGAGACCGCGCGGCGAGCCGGCGACTTCCTGCAGGATGTCGTTGAAGTTCCAGAACGAAGCGTAGCTGGCGAAGCTGCCATAGGCGCCGAAGCTGACGGTGTGGTCGCCGGCGGCTTCGAAGCCCCTCGACAGCCGCAGATCGTTCATGAAGTTCTGGACCGAGGTCTCCTGGTTCCACCAGCCGCTTTGGATGACGAGACCGTTGCCGTTGTTGCCTGCGAGGTTGAAAGTCGACTCCGTCCCCGCGCCGTCTCCCAGGAAACGAAGGGCGAGCCGGTCCGTACCCTCGAAGGCTTCCTGTGCACTCTCCAGCGCGCCATCGAGGAAGTCGGCAGCCGATTCCGGTGAGCTGAGCGAGAAGATCGCGTTGAAGACGACGTCGCCGTCCACATAGCGGGCATTGTTGCGCAGCGTCCAGGCACCGATCTCCCGCTCGTAGTTACCGCCGAAGGAGAAGGCCTCCGTGTGGATACCATCGGTGAGGTCGGGGTTGTTGATCCCGCCGGGGACCACGATACCCGCCCGCGCCACGTCGTTGCTGGTGAGCGTGTCGAAATTGGCATCGAAGCCGGGAATGGAGGTGAGGTCGCCATCCGAGTCCAGACCAAGGGGGATCGGTAGGTAGAAGATCGTCCGGTCGTTGACGGCGTGGGCGTAGATGTTCAGCTCACTGTCGACGCCCCGCCTAGTGAGGTTGATCCTGAACTGACCGCCCTCATTGCCAGTGAAGCCAGGATCGCGGACACCGTCGGAGATGCGGTAGAATCCGCCCGCCGCAAAGGACCAGTCATCCGTGATCGGCCCGGCATAGTAGCCATCGACCCGGTGGTGGCCGAAATTGCCCCACTCATAGCCGAGGAACCCTTCGGGTACGTCGGAGCCCTTCTTGGTGATGTTGTTGACGATGCCGCCCGCCGCGTTCGAGGCGAAAATGGTCGCCGTACCGCCGCGGATGACTTCCGCCCGCGAGATCATCTCATCGAGCTTGATGAAGCTTTCAGGGGGGGTGAAGGGCAGGCCGCTCTCTTCGAAGGACGGCATGCCGTCGATCTGCAGCTTGGTGAAACGGTACTGGCCCGGCGCCGGGATGCCGCGGACGAAGACGTTCGCAGCCGCCTCGCCGCCCGACGTCTCGGCCCAGATACCCGGCGAGGAAGCGTAGAGATCGGTGATCGTCAGCGGCGCTTCAGCGCGGATGTCCTCTTCGTCGAAGGTGGTGACGGCGATGGAGGACTCGAACTGCGAGACCCCTCTGGCGGAGCCGGTGACGACGATCTCGTCGAAGTCGCTGTCCTCCCGATCGCTATCCTGCGCCGCCGCATGTTGCGTGAGCACAAGCGAAGATACTGCACTGCACAAAAGCGCACGAGCCGTGTGTCTGTATTGCTGCCGCATAACCAACCTTCCCTATGTATTAGCGACCTGCGGATCAGGCCTTGGAAAGAGGCTATGCCTGACAGAACTGTTATGCAAGCGCTTGCAAGTTTTGCAAGTCAGCATGGATCATGCTGCTAAGGGTACGATATACTGGAACGCTACAGGGGAACGGGTAGCGATGGTTCCGCGGCGCACTCGGATGACGAAAAGCTGTGCAAGCGGTTGCAGATGACGGCACGATCAGACAAAGTAGGGCGAACAGCTAGTCTCCGCGAACGGAGCGAAGGGTAGGGCCGCTGGTGAACATCAACCTCTCCGTGCTCGATCTAACGATCATCGGTGTCTACTTCATCGGGATGATCACGCTCGGCCTCTACCTGTCGAGGCGAACCAAGGGGGCGGACGACTACTTCCTCGCTGGACGGAACATGGTGTGGCCGTTCATCGGGCTGTCGCTCTTCGCCTCGAACATCTCCTCCACGACCCTGGTCGGGCTGTCGGGAGACGCCTACGCGACGGGTATCTCTGTCTACGCCTATGAGTGGATGGCAGCGGTGATCCTGGTGGTGTTCGCCGTCTTCTTCCTGCCCCTCATCCTGCGCCAGCAGGTCTTCACCATGCCCGAGTTCCTGGGTCGCCGTTATGACGGCCGGGTACGGGTCTACTTCACCCTGCTCTCTCTTTTTCTCAGCGTCGCGGTGGAGACGGCGGGCTCGCTCTTCGCTGGCGCGCTCGTGCTCAAGCTTCTGTTGCCCGACGTTCCCCTATGGCAGACCATGACCGTCCTGGCGCTGATCGCTGGGTTCTATACCCTGACTGGGGGGCTTCGAGCGGTGATGTTCACCGATGCGGTGCAGACGATCCTTCTTCTCATCGGCTCACTGACCATCACCGCCATCGCCCTCAACGAGGTTGGCGGGATCGGTGCCGTGCTTGACGCCGTGCCGAAGGAGAAGCTGAGCCTGATCAGGCCGCCCGGCGACGAGGGCATCCCCTGGCCGGGCCTTCTGACCGGCGTTCCGCTCCTGGGTTTCTACTACTGGGCCACCAACCAGGCCATCGTGCAGCGGGCCTTGGCGGCGAAGAGCGTAAATCACGGGCGGTGGGGCGCTTTGTTCGCCGGCTTTCTCAAGCTGCTGCCGCTCTTCATCATGGTGCTGCCCGGCACCATGGCGATCCTTCTCTATCCTGAGCTGCCGAGAGCGGACCTGGTCTTCCCCACGCTGATGTTCGATCTTCTGCCAACCGGGCTTCTCGGACTGACGCTGGCCGGTTTCCTTGCGGCGATCATGTCGCAGATCGATTCGGCCCTGAACTCGGCCTCCACCATGGTGACGATGGACTTCGTCAGGCCGAGCCGTCCTCACCTCACCAGCCAGCAGCTTTCCGCCGTGGGGCGCTATGTGATGGCGGGCTTTCTTCTCTTCGCGGTCCTCTGGGCGCCCTTCATCTCCAGCTTCCGCTCGATCTTCTCCTATATCCAGGTCATGTTCTCCTATGCCGTGCCGCCTGTGGTGGCCTTGTTCCTGATGGGCACCTTCTGGAGCCGAGCCAATGCCGAGGGCGGCTTCGCAGGCGCGATGGTCGGCCTACTGGTCGGGGTGGTCGCGTTTCTTCTGATCGAGGTGGCGAGCGTGATCCAGCTTCACTTCCTCTACTCGGCGCCGATCCTCTTCATCGTTGCAGCGGCGGCGATCGTCGGGGTCAGCCTGGCGACCCAGGCGCCGGACCCGGTCAAGACCGCCCCGCTTCTCTGGCGTCCCTCGCTCCTCAAGGAGGAGAGCGCCGAGCTGCGCGGGCTGCCGTTCTGGCAGAACTACCGTGTTCAGGCCGCCTGCCTGCTTCTCGCGGTGGCCCTCATCGTCTATTGGTTCCGCTAGGAGGTAAGGATGGCACAGTCCTGGTGGCGCGGCGGCGTCCTCTATCAGATCTACCCGCGAAGCTTCCGCGACACTGGCGGCGACGGTATCGGCGACCTGCCGGGGATCACGGAGAAGCTGCCCTACCTCGCCAAGCTGGGGGTGGACGGAGTATGGCTGTCTCCCTTCTTCAAGTCCCCGATGGCGGATTACGGCTACGATGTGGCGGACTACTGCGACGTGGACCCGATGTTCGGCACGCTTCAGGACTTCGACGAGCTACTCGGCACGGCGCATTCGCTTGGGCTGAAGATCATCATCGACCAGGTCTACTCCCATACCTCCGACCAGCATGCCTGGTTCGAGGAGAGCCGTAAGAGCCGGGACAATCCCAAGGCCGACTGGTATGTCTGGGCCGATGCCAAACCCGACGGTACGCCGCCTACGAACTGGCTCTCCGTGTTCGGCGGATCGGCCTGGACCTGGGATGCGAGGCGGCGTCAGTACTACCTGCACAACTTCCTCAGCGAGCAGCCGGATCTCAACTTCCACAACCCCGAGGTTCAGGAAGCGGTCCTCGATGTCGCGCGTTTCTGGCTCGATCGGGGGGTGGACGGCTTCCGCCTCGATGTCGCGAACTATGTCGCTCACGATCAGGACCTGCGCGACAACCCGCCCGTGGGCACCGTCGGGCACGGCCGTCCCGGCCAGTTCCAGCAGCACCTCTACGAGCGCTCCCGCCCCGAAGCGCTGGCCTTCGCCGAACGGCTGCGCGAAGTCCTGGACAGCTACCCCGACAAGATGTCCGTGGCGGAGATCGACAGCACCTCGCCCCTCGAGCGCGCCATTCAGTACACCGAAGGGGAGGTGCGCTACCATACGGCCTACAGCTTCTCCCTGCTTCGTGCGCCGAAGCTCACGCCCGATGTGATCCGCAGCTCGCTCGAACCCTACAACCGTTCGGGCGCCTGGCCCTCCTGGTCCATTTCGAACCACGACGTACGCCGAGCTGTCAGCAGGTGGAGCGCCGGCGGCGATGACGAGGAGCTTGCGAAGCAGCTTGTCATCCTCCTTCTCTCGCTGCGCGGTACGATCTTCCTCTACCAGGGCGACGAGCTCGGTCTTCCGCAGGCGAAGCTTCGCTACGAGGATCTTCTCGACCCTGAATCGAAACGTTTCTGGCCGGAAGATCTGGGCCGGGACGGCGCAAGAACCCCCATGCCCTGGCAGGCTGATGCGGAACATGCTGGCTTCTCTGGCGGAAAGCCCTGGATGCGCGTCGATGAGCGTCACGCCGAAAAGGCGGCGGACCGGCAGGTCGACGATCCGAACTCGGTCTTCCACGTCACCAAGCGGTTCATCGCGACCCGGCGCGGCAGCCCTGCGCTGAGCGAGGGATCCATGTCCTTCCTCGACCTCGCCCCGCCGCTACTCGGCTTCGAGAGAAGGGCAGGCAACAGCTCCGCTCTCTTCGTCTTCAACCTCTCAGGCGAGGAGGTGCGGCTTGCAAAGGATATGCTGCCGCAGACCAGCGAGCTGGTGACCGAAGACCTCCGGCATGACGAGGACGAAGCGTCCATCGTGTTTCCTCCCCATGGGGGGCTGGCGGCCTGGCTGAGCTGATGTCGAAGACCGCGGCCAAGGACCGGACACAGATCACCATGCGGGACATCGCCCGCATGGCGGGCGTGTCCGAATCCACCGTGTCGCGGGCCTTGGCGGGCAGTCAGCTCGTCGCCGAGCATACCAGGCTCCGCATCCTCGAGTTGGCGCGCAGCACCAAATACGCGGTGAACGAGCACGCCCGCAACCTGGCTTTAGGCCAGACACGGACGATCGAGGTGCTCTTCCCCATCGAGCGTGGGACGCTGCAGCGGGTCTCGGACCCGTTCTTCGTGGACATGGTGGCCGAGCTGATCGACGCTCTCTCCACCCATGACTACGACGTTCTCCTGTCGACCTCACCGCCATGGTCCGAGGTCCGTCCGGGCTGCGCCTTTTTGGGGGGGAGGGCGGACGGTGTCATCTTCGTCGGCCAGGGCCGTCACCGTGAGGAGATCGCCGAGTTCGCCCGTGACAACCGGATCGTGGTGACCTGGGGCGCTGGCGGGAGGCGCGACGAGGGCTGCGTGATCGGCACCGACAATGTGCGCGGCGGCTACCTCGCCGCTCGCCATCTGATCGCTCTGGGCCGGAGGCAGATCGCTTTCTTGGGCGACTGCACCCTGCCTGAGATCGAGGAGCGCTACGAAGGCTACTGCGCCGCCCTGCGTGAGGCGGGAATGGAGCCCGGCGACGCCCTTCGCATCAACGCTCCCTTCGATATAGACGGCGCCCGCACGGTGACGGTGGGTCTCGACAGGTTCGGGCGTCACTTCGACGCCATCTTCGCGGCCAGCGACATGATCGCCATGGCGGCCATGGCCAACCTCCAGGCGGCGGGGGCCAGGATACCGGACGATGTGGCCGTGGTAGGGTTCGACGACGTGGCCATGGCGGCCCATATGCATCCTGCACTGACGACGGTGAGACAGAATATTGCAGAAGGCGCGCAGCTCATGACGGCAAAGATCATGGCCATGCTCCAGGGAGAGAAGCCCAAGGGGGAGATGCTTCCCGCCAAGCTCATCATCCGCGATTCCTGCGGTGCGCCGCTGTCCATGAGACAAGAGAGTGGGGATCAGACATGACCGACCTCTATGATCTGGTCGTCGTCGGAGGCGGCATCAACGGCGCGGGCATCGCCCGTGATGCCGCCGGACGGGGGCTCTCGGTCTATCTGTGCGAGCGTGACGATCTCGCCAGCCACACATCGTCCTGGTCGAGCAAGCTCATCCATGGAGGCCTGCGCTACCTCGAACATAAAGAGTTTCGGCTCGTCAGGGAGAGCCTGATCGAGCGGGAGGTGCTGCTTCAGGCCGCGCCCCATCTCATCAGGCCCCTGCGCTTCGTGCTGCCCTACCACAAGGGATTGCGACCGGCTTGGATGCTCCGCACCGGGCTCTTTCTCTACGATCACCTGGGCGGCAGAAAGCTCCTCCCTCCGACGAAGACCCTGAACCTGTCGAACAGCCCCTACGGCGCTCCGCTCAAAGACAGCTTTACCAAAGGGTTCGAGTATTCGGACTGTTTCGCCGACGATGCACGCCTTGTTGCCGTGAACGCGATGGATGCACGTGCGAAGGGCGCCGATATCCACACCCGTACCAGAATGACCGCCGGTCGTCGCGCCGAGGGCGTTTGGCAGCTCACCATGCAGCCGGAAAGCGGTGCGCCATATGAGGTGAGGGCCAGGGCGGTGGTCAATGCGGCCGGGCCTTGGGTGACCGACCTCTTCGACGGGCTGGCCCCTCTCAAGCCGCGCAAGAAGATCAGGCTGGTCAAGGGAAGCCATATCGTGGTGACGCCGCGCTTCGCTGACGACCGGGCCTATATCCTTCAAAGCGCTGACAACCGCATCATCTTCGCGATCCCCTATCTGAACGGCGCCACCCTGATCGGTACGACCGATGTCGCCTATCAGGGCGACCCCGCCGAGGTGGCGATCAGCGACGACGAGACGGACTATCTTCTAGCTCTGGCCAACGAGTACTTCGCCGCCCCCTGCACGCGGGACGATATCCTCTCCACCTATTCAGGGGTGAGGCCGCTCTACGACGATCTGTCCAGGGAGGACGTGTCCACGGTCACCAGGGACTACGCTTTCGACATCGACGATGCGGATGGCGGCGCGCCGCTTCTTTCGGTCTATGGCGGCAAGCTGACCACCTACCGCAAGCTGGCCGAGCACGCCCTGGCCGAGCTCTCCTCCTTCCTTCCCCATGCTGGTGCACCTTGGACATCCTCCGCAAGCCTTCCTGGAGGGGAGGTTCGGTTCGAGGACTTCCCCGCCTTCCGGGATGAGATGAGCGCCAGGTACGCCTTTATGAAAGCGCCCAACTTGGACCGGTTGATCTCAGCCTACGGCACGATGCTGCCGGATATACTGAGAGACGCCTCCTCCTTGGAGGGTTTGGGAGAGCATCTCGGCTGCGGGCTCTACGAAGCCGAGCTCGACCACCTCCGCCGTTCCGAGTTCGTCACGAGAGCCGATGACGTTCTCTTCCGCCGAACGAAACTCGGTCTCCAGGATACGGACGGCAAGTTGAGAGCGAAGCTGTCGCAACGCTTCGCCTCGCAGAATGAGGGTGTCGACGCATGATCATTTCGCTTCTTTCGCTAGTCTTCATGGCGCAGAGCATTGCCGAAAAACCCCTTGCGGAGCAGCTTCCTCCATCGCCTGCAGAGCTTTACGGCGAGCTTTTCGTAGATGTCGCCGAAGCTCGCCTCTACGAACCGAAAGACTGGGTCGATTTGAGACCGCGCGCTGCCCCTTCGGAGATACTGAGAGCCTATGAAGAGGCCGGACCGCTGGAGGGCGCGGCGCTCCTCACCTTCACCCAGAACTATTTCGCCCCGCCGCGTGCGGTGGGGGAGGTGCCGGACCTTCCGCCAAACCGCACGCTGACGGAGCATATCGACCTCCTCTGGCCTGCGCTGACGCGGGAGGTCAGGGCGGCGGCCCCTGGAAGCTCGCTCCTGCCGCTCCAGAACCGGTACATCGTTCCGGGCGGAAGGTTCAGGGAGGTCTACTACTGGGACAGCTACTTCACCCTTCTGGGCCTCGACGACGAAGACCTCAAACGGTCGATCGCGGACAATTTTGCCGGGTTGATCGAGCGCTACGGTTTCGTGCCGAACGCCAACCGCACCTACTACCTGTCCCGCTCGCAGCCGCCTTTCTTCTTTCTGATCGTCAGCCTGTTGAGCGATCGGCCCGAAGAGGCGTTTGCCGACTATATCGAGCCGCTGAAGAAGGAGCACGCGTTCTGGACCGGCGGCGGCCGGGTCGTAGCGCTCGAAGACGGAGCGTCCCTAGCCCGCTACTGGGACGCGAAAGATACGCCTAGAGACGAAAGCTACGTCTACGACGTCGAGACCGCGAGCGAGACGGATCGTCCCGCAAGCGAAGTCTACCGTGAGCTGCGGGCGGCGGCGGAGAGCGGTTGGGACTTCTCCTCCCGCTGGTTCGCGGAGGGCGGAGGGCTCGAAACCATCCGCACGACCGAGCTTCTGCCGGTGGATCTCAACAGCCTCCTCTACGGGCTGGAGGAGGCCATCTCGCGGGGATGCCGAGTCCTCGAAGATGACGAGTGTGCCGCTGACTATGCCGACAAAGCCAAGCTGAGGGGCGAGGCCGTCCGGTCCCGCTTCTGGTCGGAGGAGGAAGGCTACTTCGCCGACTACGACCTCACCGCCAGCGCACCGACCGGCCAGATCACCGCGGCGACGGCCTACCCCCTGTTCTTTGGCATCGCTTCGGAGGAGCAAGCCGAGGGCGTGGCTGCGGCTGTGGGCGAGGAGCTTCTGGTCCAGGGGGGGCTTCTGACCACGACGCTCACCACAGGGCAGCAGTGGGACGCGCCTAATGGCTGGGCTCCGATGCAGTGGATCGCGGTACAGGGGCTACGCCGCTACGGGCATGATGACCTGGCGAGGGAGATCGCCGAGCGCTGGGTACGGACGGTGGCCAGGGGTTTCTGTGAAAGCGGCAAGCTGGTCGAGAAGTACGACGTTCTGACCGAACGCGAGGGCGGGGGAGGGGAGTACCCCACCCAAGACGGTTTCGGCTGGACCAACGGCGTCACCGCCGCGTTCCTCGATCAAGACGAGGGTCTCGCACCCTACGGCCAAGTTACCGTGGCGGCAGAAACCGGCACCTGCCCGGCGCAGCTTCAGACCGCCGAATAAGCCTTAGACCTCGATCGCCGTGGCTTCTTCTTCGGGCACGGCCCAGGGGAGGTGGTGCTCCTCCAGGATAACGAGGTTGCCTGCGTCGATCACATCGGCATTACTGTGGTAGCCGAGCACCTCCTCGACCGCGCGGCCCGTGCGTTTGGCGAGAAGCACGACCTCGTTGGACGAGTAGTTGGTAAGCCCTCGGGCGCACTCTTCTCCGTCCTCGTCGTAGACGTGGAGGACGTCGCCCTTGGCCCACTCACCGTGCACGGACTGAATGTCCTCGGCCCTGACGCCGATCTTGCCCTCGCGCACCGCTTTGGCCCCGTCCTTGGACAGGGTGATGCTGCCGGCCATGTTGAGCCTGTCGGCCAGCCAGACCCGCCAGGCCGAAGCCGGGTCGCCATGCGCCGTGCAGCGGGTGTAGCGCCGCTCGTTCTCCAGAACGGATGTCACGGGCCTCTCTAGAATGCCGCTGGCGATGTAGGTCTCGACACCCCCGTTCTGAGCCATGTTGGCCGCCATCATCTTGGTCAGCATACCGCCCGAGCCGAGAGCGGACTTCGATTTCGTCGCCTCGATATACTCGGAGACGTCGGACACCTCCTCCACGAAGCGCGCATCTTCGTCGTCGGGGTTGCGGTCGTAGAGGCCCTCGACGCCGGTCAGCATGATGAAGGCCTGGGCCTGGATCATCTGGGCAACCTTCGCTGCGAGCCGGTCGTTGTCGCCGACCCTGATCTCCTCGGTGGTGACCGTGTCGTTCTCGTTGACGATCGGCAGCAGGCCGCGGTCGAGAAGGCGGTCCAGCGTGTTCTTGGTGTTCAGGAACCGGCGCCGGTTCTCCATATCGTCCGAGGTCAGCAGCACCTGGGCGATGCTCAGGTCGAACTCGGACGCCACGGCCTTGTAGGCAGCCATGAGGAGCGGCTGCCCGCAGGCCGCTGCGGCCTGCTTGTCCGCCACCCCCGCCTCGCTGGGACGTACACCCATCGCCTTGAGCCCCACCGCGGCAGCGCCAGACGAGACGAGGACGACTTCATGCCCCTTCGCTCTCAAGCTGGCGATGTCCTCCAGAAGGCCGAACAGAAACGCGTAGCGGACATTGAGGTCCTCCTCTGAAACCAGAAGACCCGAGCCGACCTTGATGACAATACGCTTTTGTTCGTTTACTGACATAATTCCTCTCCTGCTACGAACAGGTGTAGGCATGCGATGACGCATTGCAACATGAGCAGATGAAAAACATTGTTTAATAACGTATTCGTGATCGAGAGCGCAGTTGCAACGTATTCAGCTTACTAACGGCCAGCTGAAGAGCATGTGTGGACAGTTAGTTTATTACTGCTTTCTTTCTCTACATCAACGCTGTTGATGAGGTTGATATCGGGCGTGATCTACGTTATCTGCATGCTATGAATGTTGACAAACAGTATACTGATAGAAATCAGCCTAGGGTGCTGATGGTGGGATGCGGCAAGATGGGCGGTGCCCTGCTTTCCCGCTGGCTGTCTCCTGACGGTCCGGCGTTCGTCGTGGCCGATCCCGCCGGTCCGCCGTCCCTGGACGTCGCCCATGTGGAGGGGCCGAGCGAGCTAGACGGTCAGTGCTTCGACCTTATGGTCGCGGCGGTGAAGCCGCAGCTTCTAGGGCAGGTGCTTCCATCCTATGCGGAGTATCTCGAGCCTGATGGGTTCGTCCTGTCCATGGCGGCCGGAACCTCGGCGAGCACCGTCTCTACTGCCGCGGGCGGGGCGCCGGTCATCCGCATCATGCCGAACCTTCCCGCCGCCGTCGGTCAGGGCGTTAGCGCTCTTTACGCCGAGGACCGTATCAACGCCGAGCAGAAAGAGCTGGCGGAGAATTTCGCCGCCGCCGCCGGGCGCTTCGTCTGGGTCGAGGATGAGGACGGCATCGACCGCTTCACCGCTGTTGCGGGCTCGGGGCCAGGCTACGTGTTCGAGCTGCTGCGGGCCTATCAGGACGCCGCTCGCGAGGCGGGCTTCGACGAAGCCACTTCAAGGGAGCTCGTGCTCGGCACCGTGGCCGGAACCGCCGCCATGGCTTTAGAGGACCAGCGTCCCTTCGCCGAACTGAGGGACGACGTGACCAGCCCCAACGGCACCACCCAGGCCGGCCTGACCGCGATGGGAGAGGGCGGGGTCCTGGAGGACCGCCTGCGCTCGGCCGTACGCGCCGCCTACAACCGCGCCGTCGAGCTTCGCTGAATGCTGCCCGACGAGAACGACTTGAACAGAATGAGGATAGAATGCTGGACGACCGACCGATGAGCCACGAAACACGAGCAGAAGAATTGATTGCGGAGCGGGGCGCCGCTGCCCGCGAGGCTGCGCGCAAACTCGCTTCCGCCACTACCGAACAGAAGAACCAGGCCATCCGCGCCGCCGCCGCTTCGCTTCGAAAGGCGACGGCGGAACTCGTCGCGGCGAACGCCGACGATGTGGCGGATGTGAGGGCCGCCGGCAAGCCGGAGAGCTTCATCGACCGATTGATGCTGGACGAGGCTAGGGTCGAGGGGATCGCCGAGGCTCTTGATCAGATCGCGGAGCTTCCCGATCCCGTAGGCCGGGTGCTGGCCAGCATCGACCGGCCCAACGGCCTCAAGATCGACCGCGTCGCCGTGCCCATCGGCGTGATCGGCATGATCTATGAGAGCCGCCCCAATGTGGGCGCCGATGCCGGGGCGCTGTGCCTGAAATCCGGCAACGCCGTGATCCTGCGCGGCGGCTCGGAAAGCCGTCGGTCCACGGAGATCATCGTAGGCTGCCTTGCCGAGGGACTACGTGAGGCGGGATTGCCCGAGGCCTGCGTCCAGACCGTCGGCACCACCGACCGTGCGGCGGTCGGTGCGCTTCTCCGCGCCACCGAGTATGTGGACCTTGTCATTCCCAGGGGCGGCAAGGGGCTCGTCAGCCTCGTGCGCGACCAGGCGCGCGTGCCGACGCTTCTCCATCTCGACGGCAACTGTCACACCTATGTCCACGCCTCTGCGGATCTCGATCAGGCGGCGAGCATCGTCACCAACGCCAAGCTCCGCCGTACCGGCGTGTGCGGAGCAACTGAGAGCCTCGTGGTGGACGAGGCCGTGGCGGGCGCGTTCCTTCCGAAGCTCCTCGATGAGCTGGGAGACTGCGAGGTTCGCGGGGACGAGCTTGCGGTGAAGGCCGATGCTCGCATCGGCGCGGCTACCGAGGAGGACTGGGGTACGGAGTATCTCGATGCGATCCTCTCCGTGCGCACCGTCTCCGGTCCCGACGAAGCTATCGCGTGGGTACAGCGTTACAGCTCCGGTCACACCGACGCCGTCTTGGCGACGGACGAGGCCGTCCTCGACCGCTTCGCTTCGGAGATCGACTCGGCCATCGTGGTGCAGAACGCCTCGACCCAGTTCGCCGATGGTGGCGAGTTCGGCATGGGCGCCGAGATCGGCATCGCCACCGGCAAGGTCCATGCGCGGGGGCCGGTGGGTCTCGAACAGCTCACCACTTTCAAGTACCGGGTCCGGGGGAGCGGCCAGACCCGGCCTTGAGCGCGGGACGCTACTCCATCCGCTGCCGGATGACCTCGACGGTCCTCTCCAGGACGACGTCGGAGGTTGCGAAGTTGGGGCCTCGGATGAAGGTGTCAGGTACGACGCCGCGGTCGCTCAAATCGCCCGAAGCCCTGACGATCATGGCTTTGGGGTAGCCGACGGTGAGTCCTGAATGGTCGAGGGTGAAGGTCTCCATCGCGCCGTAGGTGGTGGCGAGGTCCGACGTCTCCTCGCCCATCACCTCCGCAAACCCGTAATCCTGCACCAGCGCGGCCACGTTGACCGCGTTGGAGAAGCTGTAGCGGTCCACCAGCACGAAGACCGGCCCCTCGAACTGGCTACCCCGGCGCGGTCTTGCGAAGGGTAGGTCGAAGGTGAAGGTCTCGCCGAAGGGCGTCGCCTCGTAGCCGCGGGCCAGATCGCCGCTGATACCTTCTTCGGAGCCGGGGTTGAGATCGATCCGTGCCTGGTTCGAAGCCATCGACTGCTCGCTTGAGCGGATGGCGAAGCTGCTGGCGAACTTGAAGGGCTCGTCGGCGAACCAGGCTATCATGTGGTCCGAGAACGAGTTGTCGCCGCCAGGGTTCTGACGGAGGTCGATCAGGAGCGCCTCGGCATCCGCTTCTAGAAAGGTCTCGAAACTCTCGTCGATGAAGGCGTGGAAAGCGGACGGGTCCCAGGGGTTCTGCGGGTTCTCGATGCCGTAGAAGGGGCCGGGCTGAAGATAGGCGACCCCGCCTTCCAGCATCTCCGCCTTCCGCGCATAGCCGTTGAAGGTGAACCAGGGATCGTCGGCTTCCGCAATCCGTGCCGCCTGGGTCTCCGCGTCGATGGTAGCCGCGACGATGTCCTTCGTGTCGCCGCTCTCGCTTCTGACACTCAGGGTCATGCTGCCGACAGGACCGGTCTCGGTCAGAAGGTTCATCGGAAAGGTCAGCTCGAGAAGTGTGGCCGCTAGATAGTCGTTGTCGGCGGAGACGTTGCGGCTGAGCCGCTCGATCCAGACGCTCATCGGTTCACCGTTGATCGCGAGGATCTCATCCCCTGGTGCTACCCCGTCGGTGTAGCTCTGTGTCACGAAGACACGCCCGTCCCGGATACGCGGATAGATCGACAGCGCCTTGCCGCCCCCGTCGCGGTAGCGGCCATAGACCTCGCCGGTTCCCTCGACCCTGGCATGGGCAATGTGGCCGAAGGCGGCGAAGCGCTGGAACACGAACAGGGCCTCGCTCGGCTTCATCGGAACGTTCAGGGCCTCTCGAAGCTCGCTGTAGAGGCGATCATAGGCCTCCTCCGACTGGCGGGCATAAAGGTCGTAATGGGCGGCCTGAAGCCCCTGGTAGAGCTGATCGAGATCGGCGCGCAGCTCCTCGGGGGAGAGCGCCGCCTCACCCTCGGCGAAGGCATAGTCGGGGAGGGCAGGCGGCTGCCCTAGGGGTGAACCTGCGTCGGGGGCGGCGGCGCAGGCTGTCACGGAACAGCAGAGGAGACTGGCGAGGAAACGGCGGTACATGAAATGCGGGGTCCTTTCGATGGGTCTCCTACGCTCCTTCGCGACGAAACCCCCAACCGCCATGACGAAGCCCTCCTTTCGGCCTGACGCTTTCCTGACCACCGCATAGATACTAGGTTTCGCAGGACGGGTAGGCTAGCCGGGGCAGGATGGACAAGACGACCGATATGCCGCCCTTCCGCCTAGGCGTCTGGCTGATGGAGCCCTCCCGCGGGGTTCTGACCGGTGCCGACGGAGCCGAGGTGAAGCTCGAGCCGAAGGTGGCGGACCTTCTCTGCGTGCTGGCTCGCGCCGGGACGGAGGTCGTCTCCCGCGACAGGCTCTTCGCCGAGCTCTGGCCGGAAGTGACGGTGGGCGAGGACACGCTGACCAGGGCCGTCTTCAAGCTCCGCCGCGCCCTGGGCGACGCGCCGAAGAACCCAAGCCTGGTCGAGACGGTGCCCAAGCGCGGCTACCGCCTGATGGTGGCGCCGGAGCCTGCTGGAGAGGACCGGGCTACTAGGTCGGAAACGCGGCCAGGCCGGCGGCTGCCGAGGATCGCAGCTCTCACCGGGGCGGTGGTTCTGCTCCTGGCAGGCGGTTTGTGGGTATTCGGCGGAGACGAGCCGACGGAGGCCGACCGCACCATCGCCGTCGCCGCGGACCGCTACATGGAGGCGACGAGGGCCGACAACGAGGCGGCCATCAAGCTCTACGAACGCGCCCTCGCCGAGCGCCGCCCCGACCCTCGGGCGGAGGCGGGGCTCGCCGCGGCCCTGGTGCAGCGCGTGGTGCGCTGGCCTGCCATGGTGGGTCTCGAAGGGGAGGGGGTGACGAGCATGAGCGCGGCGCTGCAGCAGGACCTGATCGACACGCCGGAGGGGCGCGAGACCCTGCGCCGGGCGAGACTTCTCGCCGAACGCGCCGTGCGCAGCTCTCCCCGCGACCCCGATGCCTGGCGGGTGCTGGGACTGGTGAAGACCGCCCAGCGGGACCTGCCGGGAGCCTTCGAGGCCTATGAGAAAGCGCTGCAGCAGGACCCGCAGGACTGGAAAGTGCTCACCAACCTGTCCGAGCTCCATGATCTGCGCGGAGAGTTCGATGAGGGCTACGCGCTGATGGTGGAGGGCTACGAAGCCATGGGCGAGGCCTACGGCGTGGACCGCCGGCAGGTGGCGAAGTGGCGGGCGCCGCTCGGCGTCGGCATCGCTCGCCGTGACCTCGAAGCGGGGCGGCGGGAAGCCGCCGAGCGCTGGTACCGCCGCACCCTCGACGACTCGCCCTACGACCGCGAAGCGACGAAGGGCTATGCGGGCTTTCTCATCGCCGAGGACAGGCAGGACGAGGCCGCCCGTCTTTGTGCAGACTACAAGCGCAGCACCGGCAACACCGTCCCCTGCTCGGCGGAGGAGGGGGACGGCTAGATCGTGCTGTCCATACCCTCATAAAGCGGGTCATCTTCCAGCGCCCCCCGCGTAACCGCCGACAGCGAACTCGCCGCATCCAACGTGGCGATATGCATCAGGGCGTCGCCCCTGTTCACGACGGGCATGTTGAGAAGACCGATGACGATGCCGCCCTCGCGTGCACGGATGGTCTGGTTGACCTTGCCCAAGGGGTCGGAGATCGCCCCGATCACCTCGTCCTCGGCCACCCGCTCACCCAGTTTCTTCGCCGTTCGGAAGAGGCCGCCCATCGAGGCCCTGGTCCAGTAGCTCGACATGGCCTCTGCGCTCGGCATCCCCGGCTTGGGAGGGTGGGCGGCCTTCAGCACGCCGCGATGGCTCAGCACGCGGAGCACCCCTTCCACGCCGGTGGTGACGGCCTGACCTTCGAACCGCAGGGCCTCGCCCGCCTCGTAGAGCAGGACGTTGCAGCCCGTCTCGCAGGCAGCCTCGCGAAGGGAGCCGTCCCTTAGCTTGGACGACAGCATGACCGGCGCGGCGAAGGCTTCGGCCATGGCCCGCACCTCATCGCTTTCGAGGTCGGCTCTGATCTGCGGCAGGTTCTCCCGGTGGACGGCGCCGGAATGGAGGTCGATACCGAACGCCGACCGGCGTACGATCTCCTTCATGAAGGTGTGGGCGAGCTGCGACGCCAGAGAACCCCCCGCCGTGCCCGGAAAGCTCCGGTTGAGATCGCGCCGGTCAGGCAGGTAGCGCGACAGGCTGATGAAACCGTAGGTGTTGACCACCGGAACCAGAATGACGGTGCCGCACACGTCTTGGATATCTATTCGCTGGGCCAGTTGCCTAACGATCTCCACACCGATGATCTCGTCACCGTGGATCGCCGCACTGACGAAGGCGACCGGGCCGCCCCTCTCTCCGTGAAGAACCTCCGCGTCCATATGGATCTGCGTGTGATCGGCAAGGAGGCTCAGGGGCAGGTCGACGACCTGCCGCGTCCCAGGCGCCACGCGGTCATGGCCGATGATAAAGTCAGGACGGGAGGCGAGCATGAGGGCCTTTCGAAGCGGAAACAGCTCGGTGAAAATGGCGCCCCCGCCGAGATACCGCAAGGAGGGGCGGGCGGTGATCCTCTCCGTAGGGTGGACGCCGGTAGGCGGCCACCTTTCCTAGGTACAACGCATGGTCCTACCGCCGTC
>NZ_JANIBC010000018.1 GCF_024505085.1 Parvularcula maris | reverse complement strand
CAGTGGGAATCCTCAACGACTCTGCGTTCGATGAAACCGCTCTAGATCGAGGATCGCTTTCGCCTTGCGTGCCCGCGCCGTGTTTGTTCATGTCGCAGTCTCGGCTCTCTCAAGAGACATACCAGACCTCAGGTCAGGCTTCATCGATCTCGGATCATGACCTGAGCGACGCGAGCGACATCCTCGCGATGGTCGTCGAACTCTTTGGTCATCAGTATGCGCCTCTTTATCAGCTTGTCGAAGAGGAGCGGCTGAACCGACATCGCCTCGCCACCGACCTCGCCGAGCGCACAAAGACGCTCAACCGGGCAAAAGTTCTCAAACGTTGCCGGCGAAAGCGCTGAAGAGGCTTTCCTCGTAGGGGTGAGCGATCTTTTCGAGCGCCTTGGCACGATAGGCCATCGATCCCCCATCGCCATAGTTCGGCCTTTTGATGTCGTGACCCATCAAGAGGCACCGAAGTTCGTAATCGACACCCGCCTCCTTCATCCGGCTCTCGAAGCTGTGGCGGAAGGAGTAGATCACGTGATCAGTCGTCTCGAACAGCTTGCGCCGTTTGAACGCGGCGCCGAGCGCGGCCGAAAATGCGTTCGTCTTATCGTGGTATTTCGGGAAACCGCGAGGTGCCCGCCTCGCCGCTTCGAGCGCGACGCCGACGAGCGGGATTTCGCGCTCGGACTCTGCCGCCTTGATCTCTCGGTCATCACGAACAGGGATAACAAGATGCGGCACCGGCGCCGCGAGGACAATGTCCTGCGGGCGCAGGTTGATGACCTCGCCAGGACGACACCCGGTCTCGATGAGGATCATGGTGACGAGGAACAGCTCATCGCTGAGGCCCGCCCAGGCTTCGCGGTCGAGAACGCGGGTGCGGACCCATTCGTCGCTGAAGGCTGGCCTTTTCTTCCGCTTCGCCCTCTTGTCCTTGAAGTTCAGCTCGCGGAACGGGTTCAGGCGCCCCTCTTCACCGTGATAGGTATAGTAGCGCCTGTAGAGATCTCGCATGTCACCGAAATGCCTTGCCGCCGTCTTGGGCGACTTCGGCTTGGGGTTGTTGTCCGACGGCGTAATCTCGTCGTTCCACCAGGCGAAATAGGTCTGGGCGTGCTCCCTTGTGATGTCGTTCATGGGGAGGTCGCCAACCACATCGACAAAGTAGCGCACCGAGCGTTCCTTGGTCTGCTCCCACAGCTTTTTCTGGGCGTCGGATTTCTGTCGAAGCTCGCCCACCGCAATCTTCGTGCGATAGAGTTCCATCGCCTTCGTGACCGTCACCTGCGGTTCGGCGACACCCCCAAGAACGGCTTCGACGACCTTCGGCAGCAGCTCCCCTTTCGAAGTCGACCTCTCCCCCGCGGCAAGCGCCCGTCGCACCAACTCCTCGAGCATTGCGGGGTCAGCGAGTTCGTGCGCAGGCTTGTACCGAAAGCCCAACGACAGCGCCCGCGCCTTAGCCAGCTCGTAGCGTTTGAGCGCATCCTCGATGGTCATCTCATGCCCCGCCGCTTCGAGCCGCAATTTCTCCTTGAGGACGTGCCAGTGTTCATCGTCGGCGGCGGCGAGCGCGTCCCGCCGCTCTCTGGCCTGATCGCGTTCCCGAGTGCCCAGAGAGACCCACAAATCGCCCCGCTCATAGAACGTGCGCAGACGTTTCGGCACCATTCGCCGATAGTGCCACCAGCCGTTTCGCCGGATCAGATAGCGGTCGGGATCGTCGCGTTTCGCCATGCCAAAATGTAGCAAAAAACGAGAAGAAAATGTAGCAAAACCTGCCGCTCAGCGATCCAAACGGACTAAGCAAGAAAAAAGCCGCTGAAAATCAGCGGCTTATCAAAATACGGAAGATCGACAATGGAGCGGGCGATGCGATTCGAACGCACGACCCTCACCTTGGCAAGGTGATGCTCTACCCCTGAGCTACGCCCGCTCAATGCCGATCCGGGTGCCGATCGGCGGCGAAGCCCGCATAAAGCAAATCGGGGTGCTGCTTGCAAGGCTTTCGTTGGCGCCAGAGCAAAAAACTTTCGCGGAGGTAGCCGGAAACCTTTCGCGAGCGATACTACCCCCGCCGTCAGCCGTTCTGAGGCGGAGTATCAATTGAGAACGGGGGCGATAAAGGGTAGGTTTTCAGCATGGATGCCGAGAATCGCCTCTACGCACGGTTCGCCGAGATGGGCCTGCCCTACGAATTGGTCGAGCACGAGGCCACGGCGACCGTAGCCGACAGCGAGAGGCTGGCGGCCGACATGCCGGGGGGGCGGTCGAAGAGCCTTCTTCTCACCGATCGCGACGGCAGGCTCGTGCTCGCCACCCTTCCGGGCAGCCGGCGTGCCGATCTACAGGCCATCGGTCGCCTCTGCGGCTCGAAGAGTAGGCTGAGCTTCGCCCTCCCTGAGACGATGCAGACGGTTCTCGGGGTGGAGCCCGGCCATCTCTCGCCCTTCGCGCTGATCAATGACAGCGCCCAGCGGGTCGGCATGGTGCTGATCGACGAGGCCCTTCTTCGAGCCTCGCCGGTCTGGGCGCATCCGCTGCGCAACACCGCCTCGATCGGCATGGCGCCGGAGCACTTGCAGGCCTTTGTCGCGCTTCACGCGGCGGAGCATCGGACCGCCGGACTTGCCGCAGCCTGATCGAGCGGCCATCTGGTGCCTCAACGATAGCCCCATATAGAGTGAGCGCCATGTCCAACACACTGAACCTAGGCGGCAACGCCCCCCAAACCGGCGCGGCAGGCGACGATCTCGTCAAGGACGCCACCATTGAGACCTTCGAGGCGGACGTCCTCACCGCTTCGATGAGCACGCCAGTGGTGGTGGATTTCTGGGCCTCCTGGTGCGGCCCCTGCAAGACCCTCGGCCCGATCCTGGAGAAGGCCATCCGCGCCAAGGGCGGACGGGTGAAGATGGTCAAGGTCGACACCGACAAGAACCAGATGCTCGCCCAACAGCTTCGCATCCAGTCGCTTCCCACGGTGATGGCCTTTATCGGCGGCCAGCCGGTGGACGGTTTCATGGGCGCCGTGCCCGAAAGCGAGGTGAACGGCTTCCTCGACCGCATTCTCGCCGCCGCGGACCAGATGGGCCTGCAAGGCGGCCAGGCGGGAGCACCCGATCTCGGCCAGCTACTGGATATTGCCGGACAGGCTTTCGAGGGAGGCGATCTTCCGGGGGCCATGGGCGCCTACGCGCAGATCGCGGATGTGGCGGAGGACGGCAGTGAGGAGCACGGCCGCGCGCTGGTCGGCATCGCGCGCTGCCAGCTCGCGGCGGGCGACGCCGAAGCGGCCCGCGCCACGATGACGCAGCTCACCCCCGCTCAAACCGCCCATCAGGACGCAGCGCAGCTTCAGGCCCAGCTCGATCTCAGCGCGGGAGGCGAGGTCTCCGTCGAGGCGAACGAGGCCGCCGAACGCTACCGCGCCAACCCGCAAGACCCCGAAGCCGCGCTCGGTTTCGCCGACGCCCAGATCGGCAGCGGCGATATGGAGGGCGCGATCGACACCCTCCTCGCCTCGATCGAGCAGGACCGGGACTGGAACGAGGGCGCGGCGCGGCAGAAGCTTCTCACGGTCTTCGACGCCCTGGGCGGCGCTCACCCTGCGGTGAAGAGGGGGCGTCGGCGCTTGTCTTCTATCCTGTTCAGCTAAGTCCCTTAGGGACGTCCCCGCGCCAGAGGGACGGTTTGGCGACAGGAAACGGGCTATGCACTTCAACCGACAGGATGCCGTTCTGCCGACGAAGCTGCCGATCTTCCCGCTGCGCAGCGCGATGCTTCTGCCGCGGGCGCAGCTTCCCTTGAACATCTTCGAGCCTCGCTACTTGGCCATGACCGAGTACGCGCTCGGCCATGGCCGCCTCATCGGCATGGTGCGTCCGAAATACGAGGACGACCCCGAGGGCACGCTCTACGATATCGGCTGCGCGGGGCGCATCACCTCCTTCATGGAGACCGGCGACGGCAGGTTCCTCCTGACCCTCACCGGGCTCTGCCGCTTCCGCCTGGAAGGCGACGAGCTCACCGATGGCGGCTTCCGCGAGGCGGAGGTGGACTGGTCCGCCTTCGCCCTCGACCACTATCAAGAGCCAGAAGAGAACCCCCACCTCCGCGACCGCGTCATCGAGCTTCTGATGGAGTATCTCGAAGAGGTCGGGCTTCGTGCCGATTGGGACTCGATCGAGGGCGCCAGCGCCGAGACGATCATCAACTCCGTCTCCATGTCCTGCCCCTTCGAGCCCGACGAGAAGCAGGCCATCCTCGAAGCCCGATCCATCGAAGAGCGCGGCGACGCCCTCGTCGCGCTGATGCAGATGGCGATCGCCACCAAGCGCTCCGAGCTGGGTGACGACGAGGTCTCGGAGCGGCTACAGTAGCCAGGCCATGACGAACGACGCCGCCCTCTCCCCCCGCCTCCTCGACCTTCTCGTCTGCCCGGTCAGCCGCGGACCGCTGCGCTACGACAAGGAGGCGCAGGAGCTCGTCTCCGAACAGGCGGGCCTCGCCTACCCGATCAGGGACGGCATCCCGGTCATGCTCGAAGGCGAAGCGCGCAAACTGGATGATTACCCGGCAGCAGGCTGACGATCAGCCCGTGAGCCGCTCCGCATGCCATCTGAGATGGTCCTCAATGAAGGTCGAGACGAAGTAGTAGGAGTGGTCGTAGCCCTCCTGCATCCGTAGGGTGAGCTTCTGACCGGACTCCCGGCAGGCCTCCTCGAAGAGGTGCGGCCTGAGCTGCTCTTCCAGGAAGTTGTCCGCCGTGCCCTGATCGACGAGTATCTCCGCCGCCGACGGGGCCTCTCTCACCAGGCGCGAAGCATCGTAGGCTGCCCATCGGGAGGGGTCCTCCCCCAGATACCGGCTGAGCGCCTTCTGACCCCAGGGAACCTCCGTAGGTGCAACGATCGGCGCGAAGGCCGAGACCGTCTTGAACAGCTCGGGGTTCTTGAGATGCAGGGTCAGGGCGCCGTGCCCGCCCATGGAATGACCGGTGATCCCCACACGCGCCATATCGGCAGGCAGCTCGCCTTCGATGAGCCTCAGCAGCTCACCCGTGACGTAGCTCTTCATGCGGTAGTTCTCGCACCAAGGCTCTTCGGTCGCATCGAGGTAGAACCCCGCGCCCTTGCCGAAGTCGTACTCGTCCTCCGCATCGGGAACATGGTCCCCCCTCGGGCTGGTGTCGGGCGCAACGACGATGAGGCCGAGCTCGGCGGCGACCCGCTGGAAGCCGGCCTTGGTGGTCGCGTTCTCCTCCGTACAGGTCAGCCCCGACAGGTAGACCAGCACCGGTGCCGTCGCACTCTCCAGCAGGTCAGGGACATAGGCGGCCAGACGCATGGCGCAGCCGCAGCTATCCGAGCGGTGCTCATAGGTCCGCTGGCTGCCGCCGAAACAGCGGGTCTCGCTGACGAGGTCCGCCATCAGTACACCACCACGGAGCGGATGCTCTCGCCCTCATGCATCAGGTCGAACCCCTCATTGATCTGACCGAGGCTGAGCTTGTGGGTGATGAGGTCGTCGATATTGATCTTGCCCTCCATGTACCAGTCGACGATCTTCGGAACGTCCGTACGCCCCCTTGCCCCGCCGAAAGCCGTGCCGCGCCAGACCCGGCCGGTGACGAGCTGGAAGGGGCGGGTGGAGATCTCCTCCCCCGCTCCTGCGACACCGATGATCGTGCTCTCGCCCCAGCCCTTATGACAGCACTCGAGCGCCTGGCGCATGGTGGTCGTGTTGCCGATACACTCGAAGGAGTAGTCCGCACCCCCGCCCGTCATCTCGACGATATGGGGCGCGACATCCTCCGGCTTCATGCCGCGAGGGTTGATGAAATCCGTCATGCCGAAGGTCTCGGCCAGCCCTCTTCGGCTATCGTTGATGTCCACACCGATGATCCGGTCCGCGCCGACCATCCGTGCGCCCTGCACCACGTTGAGACCGATGCCGCCGAGGCCGAACACCACCACGGTGGAGCCTGGCTCGACCTTGGCGTCGTAGACCACCGCGCCGACGCCTGTGGTCACCCCGCAGCCGATATAGCAGACCTTGTCGAAGGGCGCGTCCCGCCTGATCTTGGCCAGCGCGATCTCGGGCAACACCGTGTGGTTGGCGAAGGTCGAGCAGCCCATATAGTGGTGCAGCTTCTCCCCGCCGATGGAGAACCGGCTGGTCCCGTCCGGCATCAGTCCTGCTCCTTGCGTCGAGCGGATCGCCTGGCAGAGATTGGTCTTGGGGTGCAGGCAGTACTCGCACTGGCGACATTCGGGCGTGTAGAGCGGGATGACGTGGTCGCCGGGGGCAAGGCTCGTCACCCCCTCCCCCACTTCGAGCACCACCCCTGCACCCTCATGGCCCAGGATCGCCGGAAACAGCCCCTCGGGGTCGTTGCCCGAAAGGGTGAAGGCGTCGGTGTGGCAGATGCCCGTGGCCTTGATCTCGACCAGCACCTCCCCGGCCTTCGGCCCTTCGAGATCGACCGTTTCGATGGAGAGCGGCGCTCCTGCCTTGAACGCGACGGCGGCTTCGGTCTTCACGGCGGTTCTCCTTGATGAGGGCTGAGACGGGCCGTCCTTGCGCCCTGCCGCCCCGCACCTCAAACGGTCCGTGCAGTCGAGACGCCGCGGGTCTCAAAATTCTCCCGAAGAGTGCTTGACGCCAGCGCGCCCGTTCTCTACTCCCGCCTCTCGCTCCGCCATATGGAGCAAGCGCGGGTGTAGCTCAGTTGGTTAGAGTGCCGGCCTGTCACGCCGGAGGTCGCGGGTTCGAGCCCCGTCACTCGCGCCACTTTCCTAAGGGAAAGTGTTGGTTTCTCTTCAAAAAACGGTTCTAGCTTGGTCTGGTTAGATGGTCGGCGTCTAGACATGTGCCGAGCTGCTCCATCATGGAATGATCTGCACACTGCAATTTGCGTGGANACGGTTCTAGCTTGGTCTGGTTAGATGGTCGGCGTCTAGACATGTGCCGAGCTGCTCCATCATGGAATGATCTGCACACTGCAATTTGCGTGGAAGGGAGTGGTACCGCCTCCCCGGTTCGAACGGGGGACCTCTTGATCCACAAGTCGGGACCTCGGGACAAAAAGCACAACCAGATCAAAACTTTGAAGGCGTTGCGAGCGAAACGAAGCTCGAACTAAGCCTTTGACCGTCTGACGTCTTGGATGAAATGCCCGGCTGAGGAAAACCGAGGGAGTCTATGGCGTGTACATTCCCGCCGGTCCGCCGCAACATCTCTCATCCTTTCCGATTCGTACTCCACGTGAGAACCCTGATGAGCGCACCTCTCCCCAAATTCTCTCATCGCTACAGCGAGGTTGACGAGAAGAAGTCTTCCGGCGCGACGTTCACGCCGATGCTCCTGGCAAATTTCCTTGCAACTCAAACGCTAAAGGAGCGGAACCAACGGGGAAGCCGGCTTAGAATCTTGGAACCAGCAGTCGGCGATGGAGAGCTTCTGTTAGCGCTCCTGCGCGCGCTGGCCCCTGAGGAGCGGCGGCATTGCGAAATCGTTGCGTTCGACACCGATCTATCGTCTCTCAGTATCGCTCGGGCTCGGGTTGAAGACCAATTCCCAGAATGTAAAATTGAGGTCCAGCATGGAAGTTTTCTTGAGCACATTGCCGAAAAACTGGCAGGTAGTAATTTATTCAGCTCCGCAGAACCACCAAAGTACGATCTAATCGTCGCGAATCCACCCTATGTTCGCACTCAGATACTAGGCACGAAACAGGCAAAGGAGCTTGCGCGGGTCTTCGGCCTTTCTGGCCGAATTGATTTATATCAGGCGTTCGTAATCGCGATCGGCAGAATTTTGGACAATAAAGGTGCGGCTGGTCTGATTGTATCCAATCGTTTCATGTCCACCAAGACCGGTGCCGTTATGCGAAAGTCGCTCATCGAACAAAGAAGGCTCAAGAAGGTAATTGACTTAGGCGATACAAAAATTTTCGATGCTGCGGTCCTTCCTGCACTTCTGTTTCTCGGTCCACAGAACGATGAGGAGATAGTATTCAGTTCCATCTACGAAGCTGACGGGGAAACTGACGAAGTCGCATCCGATCCAATTGACGCTCTTTCATCAGAGGGCAACGTCCGAATAAGTGATGATCGAGTTTTCATGGTGCAGCATGGGAAACTCGACAATGGTAGATCATCTGACGGGGTATGGCGTCTTTCAAGTTCGCGCGTAGACAGCTGGCTCGAAACCGTCCGAAACCACACGGATTCTTACTTCGGCGACATCGGAAAGGTGCGCGTGGGCGTAAAGACGTGCGCTGATAAGATTTTTATACGATCAGACTGGGAACAGTTAGGATCACCCGAGCTGTTACGCCCCCTCATCACTCACCATTCTGCAAGGAGATATCGAGAGGGCATTCCCAAGAAGAAGCGAGAAATTCTATATCCACATGGCTCGACTAATGGGCAGAGATTCGCAGTTGATATTTCTCAATACCCACGATCAGAGACCTATCTCCGACAGAATCAGGAAGCTCTAGAGAAACGTAAGTATGTCCTAGAGGCAGGACGGAAGTGGTATGAGCTCTGGGTTCCGCAAGACCCGAGTGCCTGGTCACAACCTAAGCTCGTGTTTCGAGATATCGCTGACGAACCAACATTTTGGATAGACCTAGAAGGTGCTGTCGTAAATGGTGATTGCTACTGGATAGCAGTAGATGATCAAAGTAGTGAAGATCTACTATGGCTTGCAGTTGCCGTTGGCAACTCATCGTTCATCGAGAAATACTATGACGCTTCCTTTCCAAACAAACTATACGCCGGCAGGCGACGCTTTATCACTCAGTACGTTGAGAAATTCCCACTTCCAGATCCCGCATCGAATGTAAGCAGGGCGATTGTAAAGCATGCGAGGGATGCGCATGCTCAACCGGCAGATGCCGATATCGAACATCGCCATCACCAGATTGATCTATTGGTCTGGTCAGCGTTCGGCCTAAGCGCTGAAGAAATTTGACGGCAACGGGATTTGGAGTTTTTTGTTCAGTCTACGACCTTGGAATTGAACAAACCGGTTGAAGAAGTCCCGTCCTGTAATCAATACCAGTCCAGTCACGGCCACCGCTGTCCCGTCGGTCTTCGCGTCAAAAACAGCATACCGCACATCACAATGCCTGATCTGATGGCCACCAAGCTGCGGTACATCGAGATACTCATCTGAGTTCGGTAATACGAGGCCCAAGTCTATCGTGGGGGAAGTCTGAAGCTTTACCTCCAAGAGCTGGTTTCGAACATCAGGGAACTGCCCATTATCTCCATAACGTGTATACCCGAGGGCCTTACACACGAGTCGATGCAATGCTTCTCCGCGGCTTCTCTCCGACACGGCCCCAGAATCCTTGAATGAGTTACCGACGATTGCGCGCAGTTTCTCGAAGAGATCTGCAATTGGTAGGATGCCTTCCTCGACCGATGGCGGTTCCTCTGGACGCCTTTGAGTTGACCCCACGGCACCTGAATCGCATAGAGGTTCAATCAAATCAGTATCCCTGGAACTGAAAAGCTGGCAACCCTGGCCTCTCTCGCTAAACCTCGCCTGATACTTCTGAGTGAGTGTGCCTGTCGTGTCAAGCACAGCCAATGTGTCACCGTTTACAACTTTTATTCGTGTGATTACATCATCGCTATCTACTCTGATCAGCACATAGCGCCTAGCAGATGATAACTCTTCGTTCCAAATCTGTAGGTTATTAGCCTTTTGAACATATGTATCAAGTAGCTGGCCAGGGAAACGAGGCTGCGTTTTTTGAAAGCTGGGCGGTGCAGAATAGCCCATTGCTTCTGCTACCCAGCTCTTCGCGACTTTCGACCTTGTTCTTATTGGCAGTCCCGCAAGGCTTGCTCCAATCAAAGAATCAGAAAGCAACTGCTCAAGATCACCTGTTGGTATCCAAAGATCTGGGTCTCCGACAGGTATCTCATCATAGATGGTAAGGTTGGATCGCTGGATGTTTGACACGAACCTGTTGCCCGTGTCGGGTTGAACTCGAAAAGATGCTGCGCGAGTGGAAGACTGAGACATCCCCAAGGGATGTCATTTCGATGGTGATTCCGCCAGACCAGCACTGCATAAAGAAGCTCGTCAGGTCACCGCTCAGCTCTCCACTTCAGACGCTTGGTGGCTGATAGGCTTGGTTTATCGGCGGTGGTCGATTTGGCTTCCCGAGCGTCGCATTGCGCACGCAACCGACGCCACCGAACGCCGGGTCGTCCGCGCCTCGGGGAACCTGGTCCGCACCGCCTCGACGATCGCCGGGTACGTCATGTCCGTCTCGGCGAGCAGGTGCCGGACCATCTCGGTCAGGTTCCTGAATCCGTCCGTGTCGTGACCGTCTTGGCCGTCGGCCTCATCGGCGGCGTCCGGCTCGGTGTCGGCAACCTTCGGCTCACGGAGGGCGTCGACGATCGCAACAAGCTCCGCCTTCGGGCGCTTCCAGTAGGTCAGCTCATCTCCCCGGCGCGCATCTCCTGTTGTGCTCCTCGACCAACTCGCGACCGGTCATTTCGTTCAGGGTCTTCATCGCCTATGCTCCAGTCTCGGCCGCCGTCCGGAGTGGGCGGCGGTCGCTGGGAGCGTGGCGCGAACATTGGTCCCTGCGAGCGTGGAGACGATGACAGCGAGCTACGGAAGCCTACCCGAAGCAAACCTAGTGGTTTTGTACACTGATCGGAATCAGTTCGCTATAGCCCCCGTCGTCCAGAGTCAGCTCAGAACCAGCAGCAGACACGGAGCTCAGCATCGCCGAAATCATGTTAACCTTGAAAACGCTAGTTCAGCCGTCCCAACAGGTAATGAACGACGCCAAGGCGCATGGCTTCATCAGCCTCATCGTCAGCGTTGATTGGGCTTTCGGGGTCGTCCGGACTGAGGCCTTCAAACTGCTTGAGCAAGGACGTAACATTCGGGCTAAATTCGGTATACGGCTGGTCAGCGCTCGGATCGGTGTCAAGTAGACCGTCTAGCTCGCGGGGAACAGTAGCGATATAGCCGCGCGAGTTGGTGATACCGGCGGCATAAGCCCAAAAGTCTTCTGGCTTCTCTAGCGCAGAAAGGTCGAGAAGTGAAACCCGCGATCGGCGTTCTGCGGTGATGGTGGACCTCGCGAGACTGACGATTGCTGAACGCCACTCTTCTTTCAAATCTACGCCCTTTAGAGCTTTCTGAAGTGAGGCTAGCATGTGAAGTTGATCAGTGTCGGAGAGCTTACCGTGCACAAGCTCAGACAGCCGGTGGATAACGATTTCGACGCGGCTTGGATCAGGTCGTCCAATAGCTTCCACACCTAAAGCCCGGCGTTGCTCCGTCGCGCGGAGTGAGTCGAACCCATCGACGTACATCAGAGCAAGACACTCAATTAGTTTTGTCTTGAGCTCGGAGTCCATTGGGGTTGGTTGATTGATCGATTGATGGCTATCCATAAGAGTTCTCCTTGTTTGGTATGGAGAATCTAGTGACAAAATTCTGGTAGTCAATCAATGATTGTCTGCGGTCGTTCAAGGGAGCGTGAGCTTGAAGAAAATCAGTGTCTCCATTGAGGAAGGAACTTTTGCAGCGATGCATCAGGTTGCAGATATGCGAGCGATGACAGTGCCCGATCTCATCCGATCGACACTGGCAGGCGCATTCGGTGGCGAAGGATCGGAGGCGTCTAGCCCATTGGTGAAAGACGTTGCAGAAGAGGCGATCAGGGAAGGCCTCACCAACGAAGAAACCATGGCACGTGTCCGGGAAAAATGCCCCGGTTCCTCTCCCACCCCGGCTTCCATCTCGTGGTATCGCACTCGGCTGCGGAAGAACGGCGAGCCTGTGAAAACCGATGCCGAAGCCAAGGTCACGCGTGCGAGAGGCTAGGTGGTCGCCCTACGCATCGTGACCTGCTGAAGGTTTGTCGCTTCGAGCACGAGTTCATAAGAGCTGGCCATGCGCTGTTGATCGCCAACTTTCATCGCGGCGTCGAACAGCCGCTCGGCACGCTTGCGCAGCGCCGTGCGCGGCTCTGCGGCGCGGTACGCCTTCCTGAGCTCGGGGTCGGACGGCAGCGCCACCCGCTCGGTCACGCCACGTAGGAGCGCGAGGGCGTTCGGCATCTCGGCCTCCAGTGCCTCGATCTGCCGCCTGAGCTCCACGACCCGTTCCCACTCGTCCTGGGTGGCGGCGATGGAGGCGAGCCTCGCGCTGGTCTCCTCCTTCCGCCTCTCCAGCTCCTCCCGCACCCGCTCAGCCCGTTCGAGCCCGGCGATGGCGTTCTCGCAGGTCAGCAAACCGTTCATTGCGCTTCCCCCTCAATGGCGGGGAGCATCGTGCCCGTCAGCTCCTCCATCGTCCTGCGGCGGTGGGCGGGAGCGCGCGGCAGCTCGGCCGCATGCGCGAAGTGGGGAGCGGAGCGGTAGGCCGCCCATCTGAGGTTCGGCGTCAGGCTCCTCACGATCCTGTTGCCATCGTGCAGCCCCGCATGGCGCAGCTCCTGCGCCAGCTCCATCCCCTGCTCGCGAAAGGCTAGGAACGCCTCTTCGAGCTCTACGAACGCTGCGTCTAGGTTGCGCGCCACGACGGTGAGCGCCTCGGCGCCCTCCTTCGCGACCGCCCTCGCCTCTGCCTGCCTCGTACGTTCGGCCTCTGCCGCAGCATCCGCATCGCGGGACCGTTGCAGCTCGGCGCCGTGGTCCAGGTCCTCGGCCTCGTCCCGCAGCTCGCGGCGTTCGGCCCTCAAAGCCTTCAGCGTCCTGTCGTCGCCGTCCGCCACGGCGGCGGCGATCCTTCCCTTCAGCTCGGCCAGCCGCTCCTCGGCCGCCAGCCTCCTCTTCGTCAGCAGTTCAAGCAACCTTCCGTCTCCTTCCCGTCCCGCGCGTTCGTGCGCGCACGAATGATAACGCGGTGGGAGGCAGGGCGTCCGCCAGCGTTTGGGCTCGCGGGGCAAATGATGATCATGCAGCAGCGAACAGGTCATTGCGAACCTTACGCCACAAGCAGTCAGACGGACCGAACGGTGCCTGGACGCGATCGGCAGGCTGCATGATCCGTTGAGCCGAGAAGTTTGATCGTCGAAGCGACAGGCAGGCATGAACAAGCGTGAATATCTTGCCTACATCCTACGCGACCGATGCGGACACCCCTTATGCGATCAGAGGGACAACCCAAAACTGCATGAGACTGCGGTTTGCCCTTGAAGCAAATTGTTCACCAGTTTAACTTGACTGAAGTTAATCGAGCGGGGAGATGGTGGTGAAGTTCGATTGGGGATGGGCAGCTGTTGCGACCGTCGGGGCGTTAGCTTCCGCTGTACCAGATGCAGAAGCTAAGCCTGTCACTGTCGCCAAGGCTTCGGCAAATCCTTTCGGGATCACTTCGTGCGAAGAAGCCGAAGCTTACGTGGCGGATCAAGTCGCGAAGGGCCGTATCGGTGGCAATCCGCTACCCTGCGAAGAAACAAGTCGGGGCACGACATTCTCCGAACCATCGCCATTCGTCGGCCAGCTCCAAAGCTTTGTACGGATCGTCGTTCCTATTGAGGATGGCTTTACGCCTGGGCTTACCGTAGATTTCCGCGAAACCGTATTGATTGACACCGTCACGCTGTCACAGAGTTCGAACTCAAAACGGTTTGATTATAACGAATGCATGTTGTCTGGTTCATCCGGCTGTAGCGAGAAACATGGTTATCAGTTGACTGCTGACGTTTTCGGTCGATTCGCAAACACACTCGATGATTTGGTAGATAACATTAAAGACAAACTGATATCATTTTTTGTGAAGGATGTCGCCAATCGTACTGAGCAGCATGCCCAGGGTGATCAAAAGCGCGCGCTTGATCCACCCGACTTCGACTATTTTAATGTGCCTGCCTACAACACATCTTTCGTAGAGTTGGAAGGATTCAACCCTCTTGCAAACGAGTTCAGCACCGCTTTCCAAGAAGCTATGGACCGGTTTGGAACGAGCAGTTTTCACAGTATCAATACCTATGAGAAGATGTTGGGGGCCATCGTCGATGAAGAGTATGAGGCGCTCCTCCCCTTGGTTGACGCCCACCTGATGTTCGAGGGCGACCGGCTTCAAAACCAACATGATGCTGGTGTCTACCTGGCCATGATGCCTTCGTTCCTGGCCGAGCTGGGCCTTCAGGACATCGACCTCTCGGGGCTGTCGGGGATCACCGATGCGGACCTTTCTTCTCTAGGCCTGTCGCTCGACGGTCTGACACTGTTCAGCCTTCTGATCACCATAGGGAACGACCTTCAGCTCGAGGGATACACAGACCCCCAGATAGCGAGCTTTAAAGGCGCGGCCTTCAGTCCCTCGGCCGGTGAAGTCCCGCTTCCCGGAGGCGCCGTGATCATGGCCACAGGACTCTTTGCTCTGGTAGCGCGGGCACGCCGCGTGCGGACGTTTTAGTCGGTCGACTCGCCCGGTAGGGGTCCGGGTCATGCCCAATTGCTCTAAGCGCAGAATGTCGAGTATCGCGCGGGAAAGATATTGCCGTAGGCCTCGTGGTCGTTGCGATTGAAGACAGGATCGCAAGGGCATGGCGGAGCTGCCCGCTCAGCCGGTTTGGGGTGAAAATGCGCGATGAGGTGGAGTTCAATGTTCGGGCGGCTGCCTCGCTTCGTCGTTGGCCAGTACGATAGGCGAAATTCCGTCTCACCGAACAGCATGTTCAATCGAGCGGGCTTGATTGCGCGTTACAACGAATCGGCAATAGCTGGCTCATGTGAAGTGTCACTAATCAGGAGTGCTATTGAACCCTTCAACTAAGGCCGAGAGCCGCACGAATCTCGGGGTAGAATATAGTTGCGACAACGCCGCCGAGGGCACCGAGACCGCCAAAGACGGTGCCCGCAGCTGCAACGCGAGGCCGTCTTTCACTCTGCGCTTGGTTCGAACAGTAGGTTGCTAAACTGACAGCGATAATGGCCACCAAAACTGCTTGTTCTCCAGAGGGAGGCAGGACGTCTGGATGGAATAGCGAGACCACCCAATAGACGACGAAGCCAAAAGGGATGAACACGATAGAGGTCATGAGCCCCGTACTCCATGCATCCCGCAACACATTATCTGTCATCGAACGCCCTTCGCACTGCCTGCTGCTATTACAGAATGGAGAAGCACGGGGGTCAACCGCATGCGAGCCAGGTTCCGAACCAACGGGGCTAGTTTCGTCCAGTAGAGAGCCGTTTCGCAGCGAACTTGCCCCGTGATTCCTGAGCGGGAGGATCTTCGGCCACATCCAGTAGCACTGGTGCTGAGCTACCGCTCAGCCCTCCAGGTGCCCGGCGTACTCGACCCACTGCCTGAGGCGCTGGCGTGTCGCCTTGTCCACACCGCCCATCCTCGCGACCACCTCAAGCGCCTGTCGCTGCAACGCCTCGCTCTCGAAGGGCGGGGGATCGCCGAGGCTGTCCATCTCCTTCAGAAGCCCATGCTCGGGGTGGCAGAGCTGCCCTACGGCGATGCGCACGTTCATGGCGCCGTCCGCGAAGCGGCGGCAGACGACGCCCGAGGGCGACACGAACTCTACGGTCACGCAGTCAGGGCAAGGCTTACTCATCCTCTTCGTCCAGCTCGGTCGTGGCTGCATCGGCGGCGCGTACGGGTTCGGCGTCCAGGACGTCGTCCTCGCCGGCCCTTGGTGCCCAGGACGGTCTTTCGACGCGCCTGATGACCTCGGGACGCTGCTGCGCCTGGACGTTTAGCTGCGTGTTGACCGTGACCGAGGGCGCGTTCCTGCCGTCCGCCGAGACCATGGTCTTGTTGACGAGGCTCTTCAGGATCTGGGGGTCGTAGTCCACGAGCTTCCTGACCGTCACGAAGTCGCCGAGCTCTTCGTCCCATACGGGCATGCCGTCCTCCCCGATCAGCGCCTCCTCCACGATGCGCCCCGTTGCAACGAGGGCCTTCTCGACCACCTCGTCTCGGATGGCATCGAGCCTGATCGCGATGGACTGCTCCCACGCCTCCGCCACCGCCTTGTCCGTGGTGCGCCAGTGATAGACGACGGAGCGGGAGAGCTGCGAGCGCCTGCACGCTTCCGCCACCGAGCCCGTCAGGGCCAGCTGCGAGAGGAACAGCTCCTTCGCCTCCCTCTGCTCGACCGGCGTCCTCTGCACCATGCTGACCTCCCCTATCCCAGGCCCATGCAAGGCCGAGCCTTTTCGGCCCCTCCAAGCGCATGAACCGGAAGGGCTTTCCGTCCCTCCACGGGGACCACCTGATCGTCAGTCACCGGACACTGCCGGATCGCGTGTAGAGCGCAGCGGGCGACGCAGCGCCCGCAGAATCCAAAGCGCGTTGCCGTTCTCTCTGCGGCTGCCAGAAGCAACCATAACGCATACTGATGGCACTCGACGCCCTCGAAGCGTACGGTGGGCGTCCGGTCTCCCAGGAAGACAAAGACACCATCAGGATGTGCGGACAGGACGGGGTGTCTTAGGTCAAGCTGCTGTTCGCTATAGTCTTTTCGTGCCCGGGACCGCTAAGACACAAGACGGCTATGCTCGAAGCTACAGAAATGTCGTAATCATGGTCACGGCTTTCGAGATGAGGCGAACGCCGCTCATCGTACCTTTTCTGCCATAACCATAATTGTAGGTGTCTTGGTGTCTTATTGCAGTAAGAAGGTAACGATAACAACGCTTTCGGGTAAGACCATGCTGTAAGACACACATGCCGATAAGACAGGCGCCACCCTGTCTTATCGGCGTATGGAACCCGGCAGCGCCTGGAAGCCAGTTAGCCGTCAAAGGCATCGTTAGCTTCCTCGATCTTCCGCCACGCCTTCGCCCTCCCTGCAGGTCCTTCAGCCTCCCACTTCGTGTGGTCGCGGCATGACCAGAGCTGACACGTAGGCAGTCCGCCCCCAGCGTTCGTGTTGCGAGGGTGTTTCACACATCCGAAGCGCTTCAGTGCCGTTCTCACCTTTGCCTGGCTAACCTTGGTCGCCGCGCTGCGGCGAAGCTCATCGCAGGCATCATCGACCCTGAACAGTGCGTGCGCGAAGGGGCCGGACTGCTCCTCAAGCCACTGTTCGATAGTCAGCTCGATGTCGGATTTCGAAGCCTCCCGCATAGTGAGCTTACCTGCTGTCATCGGCGCACGGCCCTTCGGGTTCAGCTTTGGCGTTCTCTGCTGAAGCATGTGGATGAAGGCCCCAGGTGCCTCCTCGCTCCCGATCCAGCCGAAGAGGTCATCGTAATAGGCGTCGTCCTGAGGCTCCATTGGCGACGACAGCACCATCCACCGCCTGTCCCCGTCCTCAAGCCGCACGGCATCGTCGTGGTTGGTGAACGCCAGAATGTTCAGGTGGTTGGGGATCGAGTAGAGCGGCATGTTCTTGTTCTCGATACGCAACGTGTCGTCAGTGATGACCGGCTTCAGCTTGTTTGCGACCTCAAGCTTGCCAAGCGTCATTAGCTCCTCGATGATCGCCAGCGAGGCCCCCTGCTGCCAAGCGGTCCAGTTGCCGGTGACCTCTCCGTTGCTCGGCTGCGAGACGTTCCGCTTGCCGATGGTCCGCTTCAGAAGCAAACCGATGGCCGATTTACCCGTTCCCTGGCTACCCACGACAAGCGCGGCGAACATCATCTTCACCTCGGGCCGACAGACAAGGAAGTGCATGTAGTCGAGGAAGTAATCCCGTTCCGTCTCGTCAGGCAGCAGCAGCTCCAGATGGCGCTCGATGATCGATGTATCGCTAGGCCTCGGCTCGGCGGCTGAGGGCCGCCAGAGATTGAAGGCGTTGTCGAAGGTCGGCGGTCTGCCGGGGATGTAGACGAGTTCCTCGAACTTCCGGACCGGCGTCTTGTTTTTGTAGACCAAGCTAGGAAGGTTCCTATCGGGGCAGAGGTCCGCGAACATCGCGTTCCATTGCTCCTGCTTGTACTGCTTGAAGTCCGTCCGCCTGATGAACGAGCTGGCATCCCCTACGAACACCCAGTCATGCAAGACCGGGTGGTCAACCTCGACGTTGGGCTTCTTCGGCTTTTTGGGCTTCGCCTCGTCGGCTATCGCAGGAAGATCGTCCTCGAAGTCGCTTGCTGCGATCTCAGCCGAAGGGGCAACGCCTGCAACGTGCCTCGCGAAAGTCTGCCAAGTGATACCGCCTTTCCGGTCAGCTTCCAGGCCCTGCCACCTATCCTCGATCGAAGGTCCGGCCCCACCATTGGCATACTCGGGGTCACGTTCCGACCACGCTTGGAAGGCAAGCATGGCATCCGTGTCGCCGCCTGCTGCAGCGTGGAACGAGATGAGGAGTTCGATCCACTGCTCGTACCGCCCCTTACCGTACTCCAACGGGTCCAGGCCGTTCAGGCGGTCGATCAGCTCCTCGACCGTGAGCGGACAGTCGGTTTTGATCGAAGCTGGCAGCTCGTTTCTAACAGCCAACTCGAGCAGCGCTGCCGGAGCGTCCTTGACCGACGGCATCCAGAGCTCGTCTTCCGCCCAACGGTAGATGCCGCCATCGGGATGAACCGAACCGGCGGCTACGACATAACCGCCCTCTGTCTTCAGATCGATACCAGGTAAACCGTGGCGGTTCAGGTTGGCTGCTACACGCAGATCGGCGGGTTTGCGCAAGTAGACATGGAAGCCGCCGCTTCCCGTACGGACGAAGGGAAACTCGTCAGCATCGAGCAGATCGGTTCCAAGCCTCTCGCGAAGCTCTGCTAGAATGTCGCGTCCCTCGGGGAAGTTGCGGGGGTCGATATCTACGACTAGATCGGTTGCGGTCAGCCTCACGCCCAAGTTGCCGCCGTTCTGCACATGGCGCTCGGCATCGAAACCTGCCTTCGGCTCCCGCCACGGGCCCTGTGGCTCTTTCGAGCGCGGTTTGAGGGAGAAGAGGTCGTGCCCGTGGATGTGGTGTGCCTTCAGCTGCTCTACCTCCGGCGCCTCTTTGTCGTCGTGAGCCATCGGTCAGACCTCCAGCGAGGTCGCGAGGAACGCCTCGACGGCGGCCAGCGGATAGAAGACCGCCCGGCCCCGTGTGACGAACTCGGGGCCCTTGTCCAGGCCCTTCCGCCTCAACGAGCGGTAGCTGTCTAGTGTACTGACGGTCAGGCCGGTTGCTTTTGCGGCTTCCTCCGTCGTCAGGAAGTTGCGCAACGATGGTTCGATCGCGCCTTGCGGCGCGCTACGCTGATGCATGAACTTGTTCCTTTCGGTTAGCGAGTTCGACGTCTGCTTCTTCGACTGGCCGCCGTTCCTTCTGGAGCGGCGGCTTTTTTCGTTCCGAAGTGAGCTGGATCGATTGTGTCAGTCCGGGTTTCGGGAAGAACCTATTGTTTGAGGTTCTTTGCTACATTGTAACTTAGCGAGCAGCCCGGCGGCAGTGTTGCCGTCGTCGCTCGGTTTGATACTCTCCCCGCCGAAGAAGGGGGACACCATGGAGATATCCGACTGGTTGAACGCTGCCGCGATCCTGGCGAGCGGCCTAGGTATCTACGTCGGCATCAGGGGCGTTCGTCAGCAGATTCAGACGGAGACCTCCATTCGGTACTCTGAAAAGATGATCGCTGTCATCGACCGACACAGACCAAAAGACCTATCCGCATACGTCGACAGACCGTTCGAGGAGTATCCCGACCCTTCGAAGCTTCAGGAGTACATGGAGTACTACTACGACGTGATCTTCCACGAGTTCCAGCTTCGGGAGATGGGCTCGGTCAACGATGTGATTTGGAAGACCTGGAGACAGGGTCTGAGGCGCTGACTACGGCGGCAAATCTACGCCGACGGCTGGACCAGGGTACGGGATGTCTTCAGCATCCACCCGAAGTTTGTCAGATGGGTGGATAGCGAGTACAGCAAGGCTGGCTGGGGAAAGCCGTTCAGCGCTGGCGGTGAGATGGTGCCATAACTGATCAATGGGACCATGCAAAGGCGTTCAGCTTCTTCGCCAGCTCGGTTTGCCACCCGCCTCAGTCGTTCTATCTCTCATACGAAGATCGGTTGGACGTTGTTTCTAAGAGGTGACACCTGCCGACGGATGCGGTTTAAGCAGATCGTAGACAGGCGCTGCCCTTAGTAGCGGCCGTTTTAGCCATCGACGCGGGAGCGATTTAACTCTCGGCTGGGCCTGGAGTTCCAAAGGTTTGCACTCAGTGTGTCCCCGTCACCGTAGCGCTTCGGTCCTGCCCTCGGCCATGAAGTTGTGGAGGTCGCGGACGGCGTAGCGGACTACCTTGCCGACCTTCGAGTAGGCCGGACCCTGCCGCTTCAGTCTCAGACCCTCAAGCGTCCTGACCGAGAGGCCGATGATCGTCGCCGCGCCCTCAGTGTCAACGTACTCGATCGGGGCGGAGAGCAGCCGCTCGATCCGATCCAGCCTCTTGATGATCTCTTCCATGACCTTCCACCACACTTCGCTCTACGGAAAACAGTGTACTGAATTATAGTGGGCGCGCAGACCATCAGTCGGTACTCTCTGGCACCTTCAGTATGGATGAGCAGCACTGTGATTGCGACGGGCAGTCGTACGATAGTTTCTGGCTAAGGGAATTGGTTGCGTTCCTTTTCTGAATGCGCGATGAAGCAAGGGCTCACTTAGAGCGGGGTTCAGCAGGTTCAGAGTAGGGTGTCTATCTCGTGCTAGTCGATGTCCTTCCTGCCTGGACTGGAAGCTTAAGTTTCGCAGCTGCTGTGACCGGCGGGGCCTTCTTGGCAACGTTGGTATTTTTACTAGGAGCGAAAAGGCGAAACAGTAATCGCTTGAAGTTAATTGATTTCGTAATTACGCTTGCTGGTGCATCAAGTGTACTAGGCCTACTTTATCGGCTCAAGACCGATTCGACTTTATCCGTCTGGAGATATTAGACGGTCATTGGAGAGGTCAACACAATATCTTCGAGTCAACGATCAATATTGCGGAACATAGTTGTGTAGCTGCAGAGACTGCAGTGAGGTCGCCCTATTCTCCTGATAATTTTGATGACATTGTCGGTTACGATCGGCAAGTATGCGAATGGGGTAAGGAACTTCGGTCGATTTTTGAACAACTGCCTTCAACTCCTGACGAACTTGATGGTCCCATCATATGGCCGGAGTATCCGGCAGATGCGCGAGATTTTTTTAAGGGCCGGGCCTCCGCAGCTGATGACGCAGTCAGAAGACTGAACAATTGGGTCGAGGAGTATATACAATTCAGATACAGAGTGCTTTCGCCTTGGCGACATGACTTCTACTACGCTCTTGCACCTTTTGTGGCATCAATCTTCTTCAGCGCTGCGATTGCCAGGTCTCTGAAAGCCTTTCAACTGGACTAGGTTTTCTCCTGGGGATGCTAGAGCAAGTCGTTTCTTCTGGTTAGGTTAGAAGTCCGGTCCGTTATGATATTGGTTCGGTTTTAGACCAAGGCGCTGTCCATCTCACGATAGGCAAGCATGGCCTCTGCCACCCTCTCCGCCTGCACTCGCATCGTCTCCTCGAGCGCCGCCCTCGTGACGTAGCGGAACGTCACGCCCTGACCCTTGTGGTTCATCAGGGCCATGCAGACCTCGAGCGGCACGCCCGTCATGGCGCAGAAGCTCCTGTAGGTGTGACGGCACATGTGGGGCGAGAGCCAGAAGCCGCCCTTCCGCTTGAAGCTCTCGATGTGACCGCTCCTCGACTTCGCCGGGAACACCCATGGCGACCAGCTCCTGAGGGCCTCGATCTCATCGAGCACCGCCCTCGGCAGGGGCAGCCTGAAGGCCCTGCTCTCGCCGCCCTTGGGCTCCCTGATGAAGGCGACGCCGTTCTCGTCGATGTCGTCCCAGCGCAGGTTCCTGACGTCGTTCGCCCTCAGCCCCGTCAGCATCATCGTCGCCCACGCCGCTCGCATGACCGGGTTCTCGATGCCGTCGATGGCCTTCCAGGCTTCCGCCATGTCCTTCGGCTCGACGGCCCAGTCCCGCTCCTTGTCCTTGTGCATCCTGACGGCAAGGCTGACAGGGTTCGGCGGCAGGTCCATGGTCCTCGCCACGTCGTTATAGAGGGCCTTCAGGACCCGAAGCGCCCCGTTCGCCGTCGTCGGGCTTACATCCTTCGTCAACCGTTCATGGAGCGATCTGCAGGTCTCCCGGTCGAGCTTGTCCATCGGCATGTCGGCCACCTTCTTGAGGTGCACCTCGGTCTGGTGGCGGTACCAGTCGACCGTCGTGGGCCTGAGGCTCTTGGTCGCGACGTGGCGCTCCATGGCCTCGCGGACGGTGGGTGCGGTGGACTTCAGGCGCCTGGGGTCCTCGCCTCGGCGTGCGGCGACGTTCGCCTCGGTCGCGAGCTGCCTAGCGGTCTTCAGGCTGACCTCGTCGGTCCTGCCGATCATCACCGAGACCACGCGGCCCGTGCCGTCGTTGATGCCGGTCACGAGCTTGTAGGAAGCGGACCTCTTGCCCACCACGACCCTGAAGCCCTTCACCTGCGTGTCGTAGAGCTGTTTGCCCGCGCCCACCTCTTCCATGCAGCGGTCCACCACCGCTTGGCTTAGCTTCGTTACCACTCTCCACCACCTCCTAAGGCCCGAAATCGGCCCTGAGACACAGAGTGCTCAGGGGTACACGGAGGTATTATGTCGAGAAGCGGAGCGGTCGCGGACCACGACATCTCGCGGGGAGACCATCGTTTTCATACTGGATGGAGTGCCTGAGAGTATCAGGGAGTGGTACCGCCTCCCCGGTTCGAACGGGGGACCTCTTGATCCACAATCAAGCGCTCTAACCTACTGAGCTAAGGCGGCACTGGGTCGCTACGCAAGCGTTGCGAAGGTTGCGGGGTGTAGCGCCGGGGACACCGCGCGTCACCCCCTTTTTTACGCCTCGATCAGCAGCGCTTGCCCTGCTGGCTGGTGATCTGGCGGAGGTTGTTGATCCTCGTGTCGGAGGCCGGGTGGGTGGAGGCGAACTCGGGCGGGCGCTGCTGGCCTGCCGAGGAAGCCTGCATCCGCTGCCAGAACCGCACCGCCTCGCAGGTGTCATAGCCCGCCCGCGCCATGTAGCGCACGCCGCCCTCATCGGCCTCGAGCTCGTGCTTGCGGCTGTAGGGCAGGATCGCCCCGTAGACGGCGCCAATACCCAGGGCCTGGACCAGGGCTCCGCTGCGCTGCTCGCAGGCGCGGCGCTCCTGAGGCGTGCCGTCACAGGAGACTCCCGCCGCGATCGAGGCCGCGCCGATGCCGATGCTGGCGACCATGTTCTGGCTGTAGCGCTCGCCCGAGTGGCGGTAGTTCACATGGGCGATCTCGTGCCCGACAACGGCGGCGAGCTGCGCGTCGTTCTGCATGATGTCCATGATGCCGGTGTGGATGCCGATCCTGCCGCCGGGCAGGGCAAAGGCGTTGAGGCTCTTGTCCTCGAACACCAGGTACTCCCACTGGGCCGGGTTGCCGCCCGCGGCCCTGATGAGCTTCGGCGCCACACGGTTGAGGCGCGAGGTGTAGCGCTCGTCTCGTGAGATAGGCTGCTGCTTCTTGAGCTGCTCCCAGCTTCCGGCGGCCGCCTGGGCCATGTCGTCTCGGCCCGCGAAGAGAAGCTGGCTGCGGCCCAGCTCCTCATTATAGGTGCAGGCGGTCAGCCCCGCCACGGAAGCGAGGACCACGGCCAAGGCCGAGCGGCGGAAACGGGGCATCAGACTCTCCCTAATGGAACTTTCCACAAGATAAGAGCCGCCGCACCCATGGTGCAACGGCTCTCTTCATAACAGCGCCGGGAGGTTACTGGTTCGGCGCCTGAGCCTTCACCGAGCTGACAGCCTGAGCGACGCTCTGGCGCTGACGCGCGAGGAGGTCGTAGGCAGGGTCGGTCTGCGGGAGGTCTTTGAGGGCGTCCTCGTACTCGTTCAGCAGCGTGCTCTCGCCGCGGGCGACCTCGTTGAGGATCGCGCCATCATCGCGCCCGCCGGTCACCGCATCGCGGATATCGGTGAAGGCGCGGTGGGCGGCGGCGAGGAGCGAGCCGTCCTCCTCGATGTTCTCGCCCGAGGCCTGAAGATGGCTTCTGATCTCGGTGGCGAAGTTGCGGCGCTCCTGGGCGCGCTCGCGGAACATGACGGCGAAGCTGCCATTGTCGGCGCTTTCCGCTGCGCTCTCATAGCCGTCGGCACTGTCGACGACGCGGGTCAGGACGCTTTTCAGCTCGCTGGTGGTCTTGGACATATCGGGTCTCCTTCTTCTGGTTTCCGGAGGCACGGGCGCGCGGCCCGTCCATGACGAATCAACGGCGCAGGCGAGCCCGCCGTTCCGTTAACGCCGGGAGAGCTTCACCGCCGGAAACACCCTGTCTTCAGGGGTTTGCCCTTTCGGGAACCGGCGGCTCCCGAAGAGCGTCTCCTCAGCCTGATGCTGAACGCCGTCCTCGATCCCCGCCTCGATGCCCAAGCCGCCGGTCTGGTCTATAGCTCGGACGATGCGCCGGGGATCAGCCGTGTCAGGCGCGGGCGCGGCTGGTCGTTCAAGGACCCGCTAGGCTGCACCATCGCGGATGGGGCCGAGCGCCAGCGCTGCCTCTCCTTGGGCGTGCCGCCCGCCTATGAGGATGTGTGGATCTGCCCCGATGCCAGGGGGCATTTGCAGGCCACGGGACGGGACGTCAGGGGCCGCAAGACCTATCTCTACCACGACGACTGGCGCCGCTTCCGCGACGAGAAGAAGTTCTCGGCCCTTGGCGGGTTCGGCAGGAAGCTGAAGGAAGCTCGCCAGACCAATGACGGCCTGCGCCGGGGCCTTCAGCCCAGCAGGGCGAGGGTGCTGGCCGCGGTCTTCCACCTCCTCGACACCCATGCCGTCCGGGTGGGGAACGATACCTACGCCGAGGCGAACGGCAGCTACGGCGCCACCACCCTGCGTACCCGTCACCTCAAGGAAGACGAGACCCACCACCTCGTCCTCCAGTTCAAGGGCAAGTCGGGAAAGCTGCAGAAAGTGGAGCTTCACGACCGGCGCTTCGAGAACCTGCTCCGCACCCTGAGCGACCTGCCTGGCCAGCGCCTCTTTCAGTACGAGGACGAGGAGGGAGCGCTCTGCCCCCTCACCTCTTCGGACGTGAACGCCTATCTCCACGGCCTCTTCGGTGACACCGTGACCGCCAAGACCTTCCGTACCTGGCACGGCTCGGTCGCGGCCTTCGCCGCCGCCTGCCGGGAAGGCGCGAAGGTGGACGACGTGCTCGAGGCGGCTTCCGGCAGGCTCGGCAACACCAAGGCCGTCGCCAGGTCGAGCTATGTGCACCCCCGGATCATCGAGGAGGTCAAGGACGGCACGTTCGCCGGGCTCGGCAGAAACCCCTGCAACATGCGTGCACGATCGGGTCTGGGACGGGAAGAGAGCGCGTTCCTGCGTTGGCTGGAGCGGTAGGAGGGGACGTCGCGGCCTACCACCTGTTTTTCCTCCGGTATGCCTATCGTATACAGTATTCTTCAACGTCATCCCGGCCGTAGCGAAGCGGAGAGCCGGGACCCATGGACCGAGTGGATCACGCATTGCAACGGTCCGGTCCATGGGTCCCGGATAAGCCTGGCGGCTTTCCGGGATGACGAAAAAACTATCCGTTGTCGAACACTACTTGAGTATCTGCCGAAGGCAGAGGTGAGCCTGCGGCTTTTGAAAAGATAACGACTAATCCCCGCCAACGGTCGCCGCCACCGCTAGCCTTCCGCCGTCTACGGACAGAACCTGCCCGGTGATGAAGCTCGCATCCTCCGCCGTCAGGAAGTGGATGGCTCCCGCCACCTCGCGGGGCTCGCCCCGCCTGCCCATGGGCGTGACCTCGGCGGAGTGGCGGCGCTGCTCGGCGGTGACGACGGCGGTCTCGTCGAACGTGCCCTTGATGCCGGAGACGGCCACCGCATTGGCCCTCCCTCCGTAGGCGGAGAGCGTCATCGCCACCGCCTTGGTGAGCTGCACCACCGCGCCCTGACTGGCGGCGAAGATGGCATCGTCCGCGGTCGCCACCATGGCCTCGTTGGAGACCACGTTGACGATGGCCGCACCCTCCGTATCCCCCGCAACAGCCTCGGCGGCGCTTTCGGCCTGGCGGATGAACTGCCTCGCCACGGCGCGATTGATGAGGAAGGCGGCGCGGACATTACGGTCGATCACCTCGTCGAAATCGGCCTCGGATGTCTCCAGGAAAGGCGCCGCGTAGAAGTAGCTCGCCGTATGCGCGAGGACGTCCACCCGACCGAAGCTGTCCAGCGCCTCCGCCATCACGTTGTGCACGTCGAGCGCCTCGTGGAGGTCGGCAGCGATGAAGGCGACCTCGACACCGCGCGCCTCGATCTCCTGGCGCACCTGCTCGCCGCGCTCGCGGTCGGGGTCGGTGAGGAGGATATTGCTGGAGGTGCGCGCGAAGCGAAGGGCGACCGAGCGCCCGAGGCTCGCGGCGGCGCCGGTGACGATGACGGTACGTTTGGCCAAGAAACCCGCTCCTTCGGTTTGCCGAGGGGGATCAGCCCCCCGGCAGGTTTTTCCAGGCGCATGCTCCAGAAGCGGGACCGGAGCTTACGCCCTTTTCAGGGGGTCTAGCTCGGCTTTCTCCCAGACCCAAGCGTGTGCTGCTGAAGCATGGCCATCTGGTCCTTGATCGCGAGCTTCTGGCGCTTGAGGTCGCTGATACGCTGCTCGTCGAAAGCTGCGTGGTTGCGCTCTTCCGCGAGCTGGGCCTCAAGGGCCTGATGCTTCTGCGATAGGGTGCCGATGCGTGCTTCAATGGACATAGAGGTCTCCTTTTCAGCGGCTCTCCGAGGACCGGAGAACGTGTCTAGTTCAGCACCCGGAGCACGTCGCTGTCACTCCCCCTCGCTGCATGTTTCAGAAGATTTGACTTCGATTAACGCCAGTTTCGGTTCCCTCCTAAACCGCCTGTAGCATTTTCGGTTGAGGGCGCGCGCTTTGGCGCAGCCTGCGCGGCGCGGGATGGCATCGCTCCGGTTTTCCTCTAGGAGCGCTGGATGAGCAAACCCCGCCTTATCGTCGGCGTCTCCGGCGCCTCCGGCATGATCTACGCCCAGCGTCTTCTCCTCGTAGCGAAGGCCGCAGGCTGCGAGACCCACCTGGTGGTCAGCCGCGCCGCGAAGATGACCATGGCCTACGAGCTCAGCGAGGGGATGAGTTTCGAAGGCGCCGACCACACCTACGGCATTCAGGATGTCGGCGCGCCCATCGCCTCGGGCAGCTTCCAGACACTGGGCATGGTGGTGGTCCCCTGCTCGGTCAGGACCCTGTCCGAGATCGCCACGGGGGTCACCTCCACCCTTCTCACCCGCGCCGCCGATGTCTGCCTCAAGGACCGTAGGCGGCTTGTGCTGATGGTCCGCGAGACACCCTTCCACCTCGGCCACCTGCGCTCCATGACCGCCGTGACCGAGATGGGCGGCATCATCGCGCCCCCCCTTCCCGCTTTCTACGCCGAGCCCTCCTCGATTCTGGAGATGGTCGACCAGTCCGTAGGCCGCGTCCTCGACCTCTTCGGTATCGAGGCCCCCGGCGTGAAGCGCTGGGGCGAGGACCTAGAGAAAGGCCGCAGGACATGAGCGCAGCGCCCGTTTCTCTCTGGGCCTACGCGATCGAGGTCTATACAAGGCCCGGGGTGAAGGAGCGCCTTCTGAAGCTCCAGGACCGCTACTATCTCGACGTGAACATCCTCCTCTGGTGCCTATGGTGCGGGCGCTACGGCTTCGGCTTCGAGGCGGACGAGGTCGAGGCGATCTTCGAAGGGGTGCGCGACATGTCCCTTCATGCCGTCAAGCCCCTGCGCAATGTCCGCCGCTTCCTCTCCTCCCCGCGCGAGGGGTTCACCGATGCCGAGTTCTGCGCCCTGCGCGACGAGGTGCTGCGCCTGGAGATCACCGCGGAGGAGATGGTGCTCCGCCGTCTGGGCCAGCTCACCGAAGCCGCTGCCGATCCGAACCCCGAACTCGGCGACATGCAGCTCCGCGCCGAGCGCCTCTTCACCCTGGCGCGAGAGGCCATGGACAGGCCGACCATGATCGCCGATGAGGAAGGCCCGCTGAGCCCCGCTGCGCTGTTCGCCAGCGTCTGCCGACAAGCCGAGGATGAAGGACCATGACCGACGGCGACAGACCCTCCTTCGGCGTCATCGAAGGCGATGCTGGCAAGGCGGAGCCCGTACCCGATCCCGGCGGCGCCAATGACGAGGCGCTGCAGATGAAGATCGCCGAGCTTGAAGAGGAGCACCGCGACCTCGACCAGGCGATCATCAGCATGGAGGAGCGGATGCCCTATGACCGCCTCACCATCGGCCGGATGAAGAAGCGCAAGCTCGTCCTCAAGGACCAGATCGAGGAGCTGCGCGACCGGCTGTTCCCGGACATCATCGCCTAGAACTTCCGGGTGAAGCTTTTGCAGGTTGGCCTCTAAAAGCTCGCCAGCACTGCCCCGAACCTCTATGTTGGCGGAGGTCTCGGGAGGACGGAAGTTTCATGCGCAGTCTCTTGCTTGCCGGTGCGGTGTGTCTGCTCGTCGGCTGTTCGCTTCAGTCTTCGAGAACCGACGACGGCATCGGCGTACCCGGTCTCGATGCGGGCATGTCCGAGGAGGAGCGCAGCGAGTACTTCACCCTGGTGGGCCTCGAGAAACAGCTCCCCCGCGACTTCATCGGCTGCCTCGACGAGAACCGTCTCTGCTACGTCTTCGGAAGTGAGGTCGATGCGGAGCTGCGCTTCGAGCCCCAGAGCGGGCGCTACTGGTTCCTCGATCCCGACAGCGGCAACACCTACTTCTTCAATGGCGATCTGCGCACCGGCGATCCCCTGCTGATGGTTCCGCCGCCCGTTCAGGCCGAGCTTCCGGAGGAAGACGACGAGAGCACCGAGGACCATACGGGCTGACCCCCGTAGCGCTGCAGAAAGGCGCTAGAGTCTTCACCATTTCGGTCTAACTCCCCCTCAGCCGACCCTTTGTCAGGCGGGATGGAGCGGGCCGTTGAGCAAGACCAAGAGCACCGACGATAGCTGCTCGGAGTTCTCCGGTCCTGAGTACGGCGCCATGGCGCACCTCTATCGCGGCGAGATCTACCGCTCCACCATTTGGCGGACGAGGCTCGACGCCACCACCAACTGGTCCGTGGTCAGCCTGGGTCTGGCCCTGACCATCTCTTACCAGTCCTCGGAAGCCTCCGCGCTGCCGCTGTTCCTGGTGGCGCTCCTGATCGGGGTGTTCCTCTACCTCGAAGCCCGCCGCTACCGCTACTTCAACGTCTGGCGCGCGCGGGCGAGGTGGATCGAGATCCACTTCTACGCGCCCATGCTGCGCCGGGGACAAGTGGAGCGATCGGGCTGGATGGACCGGCTGGCCGAGGACTATGAGCGTCCCGAGCACCATATCGAGTTCCGGCGCGCCCTGGGGCGGCGCCTTCGCCGGAACTACCTTTGGATCTTCACCGTCCAGACGGTGGCCCTGTTCGGCAAGGTGCTCGGCGGCGCGGGTGGGAGAATGGGGTTCGAATCCCTCGCCATCGGCCCGTTTCCAGGCTGGATCCTCGCGGCCGTCGATGCCGCCGCTTATTTGGGGCTGATCGCCTTCACCGTCTATATCTGGCGCATGGACAAGCGCCGCTTCGCCGAGAGCCCCAACCCGATTTCGATGGGTTGAGGATTCCTTCTTGGCGCTACCGTCGGCCTGACCGCCCTCCTACTTGAGCGCCGGCTCGACTTCGCTGCGCTTCGCTCGCGTGCATCGTTTCGCTGTCTTGGTGCAGAGTTTCGCCGTGGGCTGTTCCGCTCTTCTACGCCTCCGCCCTTGCCTTCCGCCTGAGAAGCGCATCCATCCGCTCCCTCGCCTTGGCGCGGTGCTCCTCGGTAATGTGGCGGCTGGCGAAGGTCAGGGCGCTGGCGAGGATCGCCGCGTCATCCGCGAGGCCGAACGGCACCACATCTGCCACCCCGTCGAGCGGCGTGATGAAGTAGACCAGCGCCGCCGCCATCGCCGCCCGCACCGGCAGCGGCGTGCCGGGGTCGCGCATCACGTGGTAGGCGACGAGGATGTCCTCGACCACGCTCTCGGCCAGGCGCCCGAGCACCGAGAGGACCTTGCTCGTGAGGTTCTTCTCCACCTCCTCTTCGGCCTGGTGGACCTCCTCCTCGGAGGCGTCGAGGTCCTCCCACTTACCCTTGAAGTAGCGGTAGAGGGCACGGTTGCGGCGGGTGAAGACGCGAAGCATAGCCGCTATGTGGTGCGCGGGGACAAGGTGTCGAGCCGTCTCCTCAGTCCTCGAAGCGCACCGTACTCAGGCGCTTGCGGTTTACGCGGAGCTCGAAGATGTCCGGGCGGCTGTAGTGGCCGACCACGTCGAAGCTGTGCCGCTCGCGCCTGACCTCGGCGTGGTCGATGGTGGCGATCAGGAGCGCCTCCTCATCGTTCACCGGCGGGATCAGGAAGCTGCCGTCTGGCCTCGCGATGCAGCTTCCGCCGCGGGCGAAGAGGCGGTTCTCCGCCGCCAGCTCCTTGGCGCCGGGGAGGTCGAGGTCGATACTCGCCGGGTTGAGGAAACCCGAGACCGAGAGGGCGAAGCTCCGCGCCTCCTTGGCGATCACGGGGGTCAGGTCCTCGGTGTTCTGCGGCCCGCCCGGCCAGGAGGCGACGTGGAGGTTCTCGCCCTGGCCGTAGAGCGCCGCCCGCGCCAAAGGCAGCCAGTTCTCCCAGCAGTTGAGCGCGCCGACCCGGAAGGGGCCGAGATCGTGCACCTTGAGCCCGTGCCCGTCGCCGGCGCCCCAGACCAGGCGCTCCTCATAGGTCGGCTGCACCTTGCGGTGGACCGATCCGATGGTCCCGTCCGGCGCCAAATAGGCCATCGAGGCGTAGAGCGTGTGCCCGCCCCTATCCGCCGCCCGCTCCATGATCCCCGCATAGACCGCGACGCCGAGCTCCTTCGCCGCGTCCTGCAGGGGAGCGAGGTCGCCGCGCGCCGTATCGACGCCCTGGTCCAGATAGTGCGCGTACCACTCCTTCTGCGGGGCGCTTTCGAAGCGGGCGCCGTCGGTCTTGTCGACCCAGAAGGGGTAGCCGGGCAGAAGCCCCTCGCCGAAGCAGACGAGCTTCGCTCCTTCGGAGGCGGCGAGGCGCACCGCCTCCACCATCTTCTCGAGGGTCGGCTCGCGCCGGAGCCAGACCGGCTCGATCTGGGCGAGGGCCACGGTGAGCGCCTCGTGGGGCTTGGGGGCGAGCGGGGTTTCGGGGCGGACGATCCTCATGCCCCCCGCCTCTCCCCCAGGGCCTCTGCGCGTCAAGTCAGAATGGCTGCGCCCCCCCTTACGCTTCCTCCGCCCCCGCCACCTCGCCGGGTACCGCGCCGACCTGCACGATCATCATGCGGCAGGGCTCATCGCCGACGACGCCGGAGCGGTGGCCCTTGCCGCCTCGGCTTCCCTGGTCACCGCCGAAGCTGACCTCGCCTGGGCCCATCTCCACGCGGGTGCCGTCCATGGTCTCGACCCACCAGCGGCCCGACAAAGGCACGATCCACTGGGGCTTGGGGTTCTCGTGCCAGTCGCCGTCGAAGCCCGCGGGCAGCTCGGCGAAGATCACGCGCCCCTCGAAACGGCCGAGCACGTCGTTCCACTGCTCTCCGGAGGAGCCGCCCATGGACTGCTTCTCAAAGCGGGTGAGGCAGCGGCGGACCTGCGTGGTCACGCCGTCCTCGCCGGTGAGGCAGTGCCAGTAGGTGAGCATGGGCGCGTCGGTCATGCGGGGTCCTCCGAGGGGAGGAAACGGGCAGAGGAGGCGATGGTTCGCGGGGCGGGCCACGTGGCCGAGCGGCGCGCAGCACGAAGAGCCGCCCGTGGGCGGCGGTTGAGCGGCAGGGGCTGGAGCGGGCGTTGGTCCTCGCTTCAGTCTAGTGGTTGGTGTGCGGGGACGTCCCGCCCGCTCCCGGCGCTTTTGATGCGAGAGGCCGGTCGGGGGAGGAGGCTCTGGGTCCCTCGCATGCCGATCAGCGCTTCAAGCTCTCGTCGGCAGAAGGAAGCGAGGAAGCTGACGCACCTTGCCGCCGCCCTCCTCCGCCGGGGGTCACCCGGCCCACCTGCCGAAGCACCGCCCCTTCCCCGCACCATGACGACCGGTCCGCCCTGCCTTCGGGAAGAGGAGCGAGAACATGGTAAGCCGGGAGAGAGCCAGGGGGACAACTCACTGCGTGAGGGCATTTTTGGGCGCCGGTTTCCCACTCACTGCGCGGGGGCGGTTTGCCGTAGGGTGGACGGCGGAAGCCGGCCACCTTGCAACCCTTGCCGCCAGGGAAGCGCGGCCGCTTGCCAGCGTCCGCCCTACAAGGAACACGAGCCGTAGGGCGGGTGCGCATCGAAGAGGCCAGCATGGAAGCAAAACGGTCCCCGCACCCTTCGTAGCCGGTTCACCGCAGGTGAAAGAAAGGGTCCGGGGGACCTTTTCTAGGCGGAGAAGGCCACGGCAGTGGCGTGCAACAAGAGCAACCGTCGCAACGCGGCTGCCGGAAAGGTCGGCGCCTCAGACCATCAGTACACAGGTAGCCGCCCTACGGCGCGGAGCGCTCTACTACCCCAGCATCAGTTCCGCACTCAGATCGCTCCAGTGACCGTTGCGTGCCTCGATCAGCTCGACCTTCCAGCGCCTGGGCCAGGTCTTGAGCCGCTTCTCCCGATGGACGGCGGCGCCGATGGTCTCATGCCGCTCGTACCACACGAGCTTCATGCAGCCATATTTCGCTGGAAACCGTGCGCCCGCGCTCATTTTATGCTGCCCCATTCGCGCGGGAAGGTCCGATGACGAACCGGTGTAGATCGCGCCGTTCCTGCGGTTGGCGAGCATGTAGGTAGCAATGAAGTCGAACCGGGCCATGGATAGATGTTCGCGCATTGTTCCAGCAAGCGCAAGCTCGCCGCGCAGCTCACCGCGTGAAAGCATTTGGGACACCACTTCCCCCTTTATCTCACGCCTCTCCTCAAGCGCTCCCCACGGCGCAGCGAAGCGGAGACCGTGGGGTCCATCTCCCTAAACTCCGTTCCCGGACGAGCCGGTAGGAGATGGGCACCACGGTCTTCGCCGTGGTGAGCGTCAAGAGGAGAGCGGTGCTCACTGCGTGAGGGCGTTCTTGGTTTGGTGCATTACGCCAGTGGCTTCATGCACACTACGCTTGCTGATCACACGGAAAAGGATTTTAGAAACCCCCATGAAAGTACAGCCCCTGAGGTGATCGCCATCGTCCAAAGTCGCTTTTGTGTCGTGCTAAAAGCCCAGTACAAAAACGATTTCTTGCGTGCAATCACGGTTGAGGCTGCGCGAATTCGCTCTCTATACACTTGCTTCTGAGCATCAAACACTTCTCGATTCCAAGCTTCTTCGAGAGCGCGCTTCCAAACATATTGGTCACGATCCGACCCCTGTTTAGAAACATAAGCTCTCTCCGCTTGCTGCTTCATATCAAGCAACAAGCTTTCGATTGCCTCGAGAAGCACGTCGAAGTGAGCAGCTCTATATGATGAAAACTCTGCTTCCGGCTTGGAAAGATCGTTAGACACATACTCTGAGAATTCCCCCAATACCTCGCTTGCAGCACTTGCCAGAGCAGTAGCTCTCGCGCCGCTTTGATAGAGGCCTTGATGGGCGTACTCAGCATCAATCTGTCGAAGCTTCTTGCCGTACTGTTCTGAAGCAAGCTTCAGGTATGGCTCAATTGCTCCGGCAGGATGACCCTCACTGACAAGCCAAACACTCATCATAGTCCGTCTTCTCGACCACGAACCCCTCAGCCTGCGCCTCTTTCTCCTTGCCGCCGGCATAGGCCGTGCGCTGAACGGATTGGCTGCGGCAGTAGTAGAGGGACTTCACGCCGCGCTCCCAGGCGGTCCAGTGGAGCATGTGGAGATCCCATTTATCGACGTCGCCGGGGAGGAAGATGTTGATGGACTGGCTCTGGCAGATGAAGGGCGCGCGGTCGGCGGCAAGCTCGATCACCCAGCGCTGGTCGAGCTCGAAGGCGGTCTTGAAGACGTCCTTTTCGTCAGCTGTCAGACCGTCCAGGTGCTGAACACTGCCGCCATGCTCGAGGATCGAGGCCCAGATGTCGTCGTCGTCGAGGCCCTTCTCGGCGAGGAGCTTCTCCAGCGCCTGGTTCTTGACCGCGAAGCTGCCCGACAGGGTTTTGTGGGTGTAGTAGTTGGTAGGGATCGGCTCGACGCAGGCCGAGGTGCCGCCGCAGATGATGGAGATCGAGGCCGTCGGCGCGATCGCCAGCTTGTGGGAGAAGCGCTGCATGATGCCGCGCTCCTCGGCGTCGAGGCAGGGGCCACGCTCATGGGCGAGCTTGACCGAGGCCTGGTCCGCACGCTGACGGATATGCTTGAAGAGGCGCATGTTCCACGACTTGGCCATGGCGCTTTCGAACGGGATATTCTTGTTCTGCAGCATGGAGTGGAAGCCCATGAGGCCCAGCCCCACGGAGCGCTCACGCTGGGCGGAGTACTTGGCCTTGGCCATGTCGGAGGGCGCGCGGTCGATGAAGTCCTGCAGCACATTGTCGAGGAAGCGCATCACGTCCTCGACGAAGAGCTCCTCGTCCTTCCACTCCTCATAGGTCTCGGCGTTCAGCGAGCTCAGGCAGCAGACGGCGGTGCGGTCGTTGCCGAGATGGTCCTCGCCGGTGTGCAGCATGATCTCTGCACAGAGGTTCGAGGTCGACACTTTGAGCCCCAGCTCCTTCTGGTGCTTGGGCATGGCCTTGTTCACCGTGTCGGAGAAGATGAGGTAGGGCTCGCCGGTCTGTAGGCGGATCTCGAGGATCTTCTGCCACAGCTCGCGCGCGTCGACCTTCTTCATCACCTCGCCGGTCTTGGGCGATTTGAGAGCGAAGGAGCGGCCCTCGCGCACGGCGTCCATGAAGTCGTCGGTGATGTTGAGACCGTGATGGAGGTTCAGCGAGCGGCGGTTGAAGTCGCCCGAGGGTTTGCGGATCTCGAGGAACTCCTCGATCTCCGGGTGGTGGATGTCGAGATAGACCGCTGCCGAGCCCCTGCGCAGCGAGCCCTGGCTGATGGCGAGGGTCAGGCTGTCCATGACCCGGATGAAGGGGATGATGCCGGAGGTCTGGCCCGAGCCCTTCACCGTCTCGCCGATGGAGCGCACGCCGCCCCAATAGGTGCCGATGCCGCCGCCATTGGACGCCAGCCACACATTCTCGTTCCAGGTGCCGACAATGCCCTCGAGGCTGTCATCCACCGCGTTGAGGAAGCAGGAGATGGGCAGGCCGCGCTTCGCCCCGCCATTCGACAGCACAGGCGTTGCGGGCATGAACCAGAGCTTGGAGATGTAGTCGTAGAGGCGCTGGGCGTGCTCCGGCCCATCGGCATAGGCGGTGGCGACGCGGGCGAACATGTCCTGGTAGCTCTCACCGGCCAGGAGGTAGCGGTCGTCCATGGTCTTCTTGCCAAAGGCCGTCAGAAGCGCGTCGCGGGAGGGGTCGGTGACCACCTGGGGGACGATCTTGAGCTCGGGCTTCTGCGCCTCGGCCTTCTGGACGGCGGGCTGTAGCAGGGTGGTTTCCGTGGCACTCATGGTCGTTCCCTCTTCTCAATCACGCTTGGGCGGAGCCCGATGGGCTGGTAACCCTGTTCCCGGCACAGACACCATATCTTGGGGTCTGGTTTCATTCAAAGGCTAGGACTAGTTTTCGACATGACTCGCGTGTTCCGGTCAACGAAACAATTTGAGCGTGCGTCAACCTTCCGTTTACTAAAATGCTCACCGCGCTAGGGAGGCGGGCAGATCCTTCGATTCTACCTGACTTCAAAAGGAACAAAGATGAAACAACGAGTTTTCCTGAGTGCCGCGGTAGGTGCCCTGATGCTGACGGCCTGCGGCGGCGGCGAGGCGGAGACGGACGCGCCCGAGCGGGCCGAAACCAGCGCTGCGCAGGGGGAGAGCGCCTCCGCAAGCAGCGTCTCGGTGGAGGCGCCCGAGGCCTTCCAGACCGCGCCTGAGGCGACCGGCGAGAGCGACGCCTATCTCGCTTCCTTCGCCGAGCTGGAGAACACCGAGACCACCGAGACGGGCCTCGTTCTTCAGACTATCGAGGAGGGCACGGGCCGCCAGCCGGACGCCGACGACCTCATCAAGCTACACTTCGTCGCAAGGCGCGCAGGCGACGAAGAGCCCTTCGAGAGCACCTACCGCAACGGCGCGCCTGTCGTGCTGACTGCCGGTCAGACGCTCCCAGGCTGGGCCGAGGCGGTGCAGATGATGAAGGCGGGCGGCAAGGCGAGAGCCGCCATCCCCCCTGCCCTCGCCTTCGGCGCCTTCGGTATGGAGGGCGGCCCGGTGGGCGCGAACGAGGTGGTGGTGTTCGACCTCGACCTTCTCGACGTCATCGACAATGAGGACGAGGAGGCGCTCCAGGCCCTTAAGGCCGATGCGGAAGCGCAGATCGCAGGCTATAGCGAGGAGGCCCAGCGCCAGCAGAACCTCGCCCAAGCCCAGGCGCTGACCATCGCGGCCGTCAACACGGCGAGCTCCCAGAACTATGTCCGCACGCAAGGCGAGCGAGAGGACACCGAGACCACCGAGAGCGGCCTCGTCTACGAAGTGCTGACCGATGGCGGCGAGGATGACGGCGCGAGCCCGGCCATCGGCGACATCGTCCGTGTGCACTATAGGGGCACGCTGCCCGATGGCGAGGAGTTCGACAGCTCCTACTCCCGCGGCGAGCCCACCGAGTTCGAGCTCGGCCGGGTCATCGCCGGATGGAACGAGGGGCTCCAGCTCATGCAGCCGGGCGACAAGTACAAGTTCTACATCCCGGCAAACCTCGCCTACGGCCAACGCGGCGCGGGCGAGCTGATCGGCCCCAACCAGGCGCTGGTCTTCGAAGTGGAGCTTCTGGAGGTGAAGCCCGCCGAGACACTGGAAGAGGGCGAAGAGTAAGCCCGTAGGGCGGCTCGCCTCGGCGTGCCGCCCACCTAGGCAGCTTCGTTGAGGCTTCAGGGTGAGGCTTTGCCCAAGGTTTGCACCAGCCAAGCGATGGGCTCTTGGCTGCTTACGGACTTGTCGAAGACTGGAACCTCGTAGTGATGGGCGCGCGAGCGACCCTTGGAGGCGAGCGAGGTGTAGAAGACGAAAGGGATGCTTAAATCATTGAGGCGGTCGGCGGCAGGAAACACTGTTCCGTCCAGAAGCTCTACGTCGAGAATAGCGCCCTCGGGAAGCTCTGAGGAGAACGCTTGCAGCGCAGCACTAAGGGTACGGAAGGGTCCATGCACGATTGCGCCCATCCGCTCCAGCGATACGATGAGTTCGGCACCGAGCACGGGATCGTCCTCAACAATGGCAATCACGCGCCCCCTTATGCTCACAAACCGCCGTTCCCTTCAGCAGCAACCTCGCCCACAGCGCCGATCAGAGGGAACCGAACGTCGACCGTCAGGCCGTCCTCCGCCCAGTTGCGACTGATCTCTCCTCTCAGGCTGCGGATGAGACTGTCGATGAGACGGGTTCCAAAACCCTGCCTTGACGGTGGCCCGACAACCGCAGGTCCCGCGCGCTCAAGCCAGCGCAGCGCCATGATCGGCGTATCGGCGGCACCGGTCAGCACCTCCCAGTCGATACTCACCCTGCCCTCGGGCACCGACAAAGCACCGTGTTTGGCGGCATTGGTGGCAAGCTCGTGAAGGGTCAGGCTGGCTGCGTTAGCCTCCCCCTCATTGAGCCTGACATGCGGCCCTTGTACGGCGAAGCCGCTTTCGGCTCTGGATACAGCGTAGGGCTCGAGAACGGCCGCCACCAGTGACTCGAGATCGACCCCTTCATCTCGGTTGTAAGCATTGAGGGTAAGCGAATGGGATCGTGCGAGAGCACCGACCCGCGAGCGGATCTTGTCGGCCAGCTCCCCAGCGTCGTCGGTCTCGTTTGCCGATAAGCTTACCAGCGCTGGCACGAGGGCGAAGAGGTTCTGCACCCGGTGGTTCACCTCGCGCAGGGCGAGCTCTACCTGGGCTTTGGCCTGCGCCAGCGCAGCCTCTTGCTCGCGCCGGAGGGAGATGTCCTCATGGGTTCCCGACGCGACGAGCGGCGTGCCCTGATCGTTTCGGTAGGTCACCGCCCCCGTGGTCTTCACCCAGACCCACCGGCCTTCCTTATGCCTTAAACGGATTTCTTCGGAATAGGTCGGAGCGTCCCCGCAAAGGTGAGCGTCGAGCGCCCGTTTAGCCCGCTCCCGATCGCCGGGATGCAGGAGCCGTTCGAACTGATCAAAGGTCTGCTCCAACTCCTCCAGACGGTAGCCGAGCATCCCAGCCCACCGCTCGTTGTAGCGAACTTGGCCTGTTTCGATGGACCACGTCCAGGAGCCGAGCCCAGCGCCCTCCAGCACCGCTTCGAGCTGTGCCTCTTTGATCTCGACAGCCAGGTTGGTCCTCTTGGCATCATCGATGTCGATCACCACGCCAACGACACGGACCGCGGGACCACCGTCCTCGTTGGACATGACCTGTCCCTGAGCACGGCACCAGACATCTGTACCATCGGGCTGCACGATCCGGTACTCGATCTGGTAGTCCTCCACATCCGCCACAGCGCTTTGGAGAGTCGCCTCGACGCGAGGCCGGTCGTCCTCATGGATGCAGTTCAGATAGTCTTCTACCGGCAACCCATCTTCACCGCTGCGCTTGGGATCGAGGCCGTAGAGTTCAGCGATACGGCCGTCCACCCTGACCACATCTTCGGAGACAAGCCAGTCGAACGTACCCACACCTTTAGCAGCCGCCAGGGCGGCGGCCAGGGTCAGGTTCTCGACATCGGTACCGGCTTTTGTCGGCATGCTCGCTGCAGCTACCCCCGTAAGCGGTGCATAGTGGCTCGCAAGACCGAGTCGTTCGGGAAGAGAGCGCTATATTGAGCTTAGCAGGTTCGGTAAGGTCCTGCAAACGCAGCGGAAATTGCCCACAGCACTGTGATATCCAAGCGCGGGGGGCTGCGCTGCGCAATGGATGCTATAGGCTGGGACTATGCGTCTTCTTCTCACCGCCCTACTCCTTGCCGCCTGCGCCGAGAATCCCGCGCCTGAGCCGCCGCGCGAGCCCACCGGGGAGGAGATCGCCCGTGCTCGCGCCTTCCTCGCCGAGGGGCAGAGCGCGCTGCCAGGGGGGTGGACATTCCGCACCATCCCCTTTGGCGAGGATGGGTTCCTGCGGCTCGGCTCCGCCTCTCCCGAGAGCCCTCGCGGCAGCGTTCTGTTCGTGCCCGGCTATACGTCCTCGCCCGAGCTGGCCTCGGACTTCCTGGCGCGCTGGTACGCGCTCGGCTTCGAGGTGGCGTCCGTGGACCTGCCCGGCCAGGGCGGCTCGGTCAGGCGGCAGGATGACTACCAGAAGACCTATACCGGCGACTTCTCCGTGTTCGGAGCGGCAGTGGGCACGGCCGTCGAGGCGTTCGACCGCGCAAGGATGAGCAGCGGTCCCCTGATCCTGGCAGGCGATAGCTTCGGCGGCCACTCCCTTCTCCGCGCCGCTGCCGACGGGGACGCGGAGGAGGCGGACGCCCTCTTCCCCATCGTGCCCGCCGTGCTGCCGACCACCGGGAAAGTGCCGCTGGGTCTGGCCGAGTTCGCCACGGGGCTCGCCGTGCGCTTCGGTCAGGGGGCGGAGTATATGGCGGATAACGGACCCTGGGTGCCCGACCGCTTCGACCCCGCCACTTTCGAGCCGGTCTGCGGCGACCGCGAGGACCGGGCCTTCAAGAACGACGCGCTGATGACCCTCGACCCGGCCTTACGCGTCGGCGGGGTCAGCAATGAGTGGGCCTACGGCATGGTGCGTTCGGGGCGGGACCTCCTGCGCAGCGAAGCGCTCGGTCAGGACGCGCGGCCCATACGGATGGTTCTGGCAGGCAAGGAGGTGGTGGTCCGCAACGACGCCGCCGAGAAGCTCTGCGCCAGGGCTGGGGAAAACTGCGAGGTTACCGTCGTCGAGGAGGCGACGCACTGCGTCTACCTGGAAGAGGACGAGGTGCAGGAGGAGGTCCACCAGGCGCTTCTTCGCCTCTACGAAGAGCTGGTTCGGTAGGCAGTCTCAGTCTCCGCCGCCACCCCCGTCGCTCCAGCCGCCATCGCCGCCGCTATCGCCCGCGCCGGTATCCGTGCCCCCGCCCCTTCCCCGTTGCATATAGGGGGAGATGTAGATCCCGATCAGCACCGCACCGGCATAGAGGGTCTGCCAGGAGACCGGCAGCCCGCCCTGCGCCACCATGAGAAGACCGGTAGCGACCATCAGGGCAAAGACGATGCCGATGAGCAGCCGCGTAGGCCACGGCGTGAGGTTGGGACGCTCGGAGCGGCGCTGAAACAGCGTACGGACAAAGACCCAAAGCGCCACGGCGGGACCGGTCAGCTTCATCCAGTTCGCCCACGTCGTATCGAAGTCGTCGGTGACGAAGGGGATGCGCTCGCTAATCTCTCCCATGGTAAGAAGGGTGAGAAGGAGAGCCAGAATGGTGCCCATGATCGCGCCCGCCAGAAGGCCGAAGACGATACCGAGCATGATCTTGATGGTGAACCAGTGAAGAACGACCAGCGGATGACGGCTCGTGTTCCAGTCCACGGGTGCCCCTTACTCTCCTGCCCTACTGCGATCTAAGCCCGGCTGGCCTGCCGGTGACAAGAGCTGGCTCGTCGCTCTCGGAGCGGGATGGGCAGCCCCCTTTGCAATCAACCCCTTCTCTGACAGGACAGAAACTCGATCTCGAAGAGGAGGACGCGATGAGACAGGACGATGCGCAGGCCGCCGCTGGCCGGACCGTCGACACCTTCCTCATCGGCGGCTCTGCCGGGGCCTTCAACGTGGTCAAGGAGATCGTCCACGCCCTGCCGGAGGACTTCGGGGCAGCGGTCTTCGTCGTGCTGCATACGGGGAGCGCCGACCTGCCCCGCGCCCATGAGATCATCGGCTTCCGCTCTGCGATCAGAACCCGCCTCGCCGAGGACGGCCAGCCGATCGAGAAGGGCACGGTGACCTTCGCCGCCCCCGACCGCCACCTCCTTCTGGGCCGAGGGCACATCCATCTCGCGCGGGGCCCGCGGGAGAACCTGTTCAGGCCAGCCATCGACCCCCTCTTCCGCTCCGCAGCGGTCTATAAGCGCTCGCAAGCCGTGGGCATCGTCCTCACCGGCATGCTGGACGACGGTGCCGCGGGCCTTCGCCAGCTCAGGCGCAGCGGCGGGCTCGCCATCGTTCAGGATCCAAAGGAGGCACCCTTCCCCTCCATGCCGGCCGAGGCCCTCAAAGCGGTAGAAGAGGCGGAGGTCCTGACCGGGGAGAAGATCGCCGCACGGATGATCGAGCTTGCGGGCAGCCCCGCCCCTCAGGAAGGCGAGGTCACCGAGCAGGTCGAACTGGAGCTGATGATCGCGGATCTGGAGGCGAACACCATGGCCAATGCCGAGCGGATGGGCGAGCTCACCCCTTACAACTGCCCGGACTGCAACGGAGTCCTGTGGGAGATCAAGGACGGCCCGGTGGTCCGCTACCGCTGCCACACTGGCCATGCCTACTCACGCCTCGCCCTCAACGAGGCACAGGAAGAGGCGCTGGAGCGCAGCCTCTACGAATCCTTGCGCGCCCACAGAGGCCGGATCAGCGTCATCCGCCGCATGCTGAACGACATGACGAACGATGAGGGCGATGCGAAGAAGCGGCTCGAAGAGCGGGCGAAATCCTATGAAGAGGACGCCCGCGCCATCGAGATGATCATCCGCAAGCGGGCGGATGCGGTTTAGTTTTGCGGATAGGGCACCTAACTCTGGGGGGTAGGGCTATCGCATATAACCAAGCCTTGTCATCTCGGGGCGGCCCAGCCGAGCCCGATATTTAGAATCGAAGCAGTCTGAATCGCTGGTGGCGCGCTTAAAACCTCAAGCCTGACTGATTCTGGATTCCGGACTCGCTCTTCAAGCGCCCCCGGAATGACAATGAGATATTCTGCATGCGATAACCCTTGGGGGGGGGTCGAAGGGCTCAATGTAACGTATCGTCTAGTCTTCGAAGCATGTTCGCACTTTCAAACCGCTTGTATTCGTAGACAGCTTAGTCATGCCGACAGAAAGTCGGAAGCGGCGCATTCGGTCCTACCGCACCTTTGCCAGAGCACTGATCATCTTGGTTGCGGTCTCGAAAGGGGACGTGCTCTCTACAACGCGCGAGAGGACCCAAGCTCCCTCGATCGCTAGCACCATGGCTTCGCCGAGCATCTCGGCCTTGTCTTCGAGTTCATGTCTTCTTGCCGCCTCGGCGACAGCGTTGGACCAGTCCGAAAGAACCGACCGGCAGGCGGCGTGCAGCCTCTGTGACTGCGGCACCGTCGCGAGCAGGACGGACGTGATCGGGCATCCCTCCGCATACCCGGATGTCTCAAACCAGTCCGCGATAGAGCCGGACATGGCAGACACACCCTCCTCGAAGGTCTCCGTATCAGCAAAAGCCTTTTTCACCAGCGCCGTAATGGCCGCCCCCGCCTGAAGCACAACGGCTTCGGCGAGTTCTTCCTTACCCTCTGGGAAGTGGTGGTAGAACGACCCCTTCGGCGCACCGCTTTCCGCCAGAATATCCGACAGCCCTGAGCCATCGTAACCCTTCCGCCCGAAGAGGGTACCCGCGGCTGAGATCATCTTCTGCTTGGCGTCAGATCGTCTTGGCATCGGTCGGCAGGGCTCGCGCTCATCCAGCAAACTCGTGGGGAGCATAGATAGTAGTATGGCGATCGGTCTAGTGATAATACTATGGTGACCGACCGACTATAGATAGGGCACGGAGATCAGAGATTTCATGCAGCAGCTCAACTTCATCAAGGCTCGTACACTGGAGTGGCATGAGGTCGATGCCCCAACGCTCGAAGACGATCACGGCGTGCTCGTCCGCCCCTTGACCGTTGCCACCTGCGACATGGACGGCGTCGCCATCATGGGGTTCGTCCCCCTCAAAGGTCCCACCCCTATTGGTCACGAGGGCGAAGGGGTCATTACCGAGGTCGGATCGGCAGTGACCAAGTGGAAAGTCGGCAACCGGGTCATCATCCCGTGGAAGATCGCCTGCGGATCGTGCAAGTCCTGCGGTCGCCATCATACCGCTCAGTGTCTCTCGGTTCCCCCGGAAGACGCCTATGGCTGGGGGCCCACGAGCCCGAAATGGGGAGGCTTCATCTCGGACACTGTGCTCGTGCCCTGGGCGGACAACATGCTGACGCGGCTGCCGGACGGCGTCGATCCGCATCTCGCCTGCGGCGTCGCCGACAACATCTCCGACGGTTACCGCGCCGTCGCGCCGTTCCTCAAGGAACGCCCCGGCGGGACGGTCCTCGTCACGGGCATGGTCCCTCCTGGCAGTATTGCTCTTTATGCAGCGGGTTTTGCCGTCGCACTCGGATCGGAACGGGTCGTCTACGCCGATAGCGATCCCGGACGCCTCGAGATTGCCGAGGCGCTCGGTGCAGAGGCCATGCAGCTGACCCAGGACACGCTCAAAGCCTACGCGACCGACCAAAAGACCCTATCGGGCGGCTTCGACATCACCGTCGATGGCTGCGGCATGGCAGCCTTCCTGCCTGACTTGATCGCGGCCACCGCACGCGCAGGCGTCTGCGTCTCGACGGCAGGAATCGTCTACCGCGGCAACTCTGTGCCGATGGATGTCTACTCGATGTACCGAAAATCTATGAGCTTCCACACAGGATGGGTGCACACTCACGCCTTCATCGAGGAGCCGCTGGACCTCATCGCATCGGGAGAGTTTGACCCGTCTCCGGTGACGACCAAAATCGTCCCCTGGGCGGACGCCGCCGAAGCCCTGGCCGAACCCTTCACTAAACTGATTATCTCGCGGCCCGCCTGATCCCATACCTTTAGAGGCGCGGTTATCTCGCACCCCCAAAAGCTACAGAGGTCGGCTGTGAAGGCGGCCCATCCTCACACAGACTCAACCCTACCGCCTCGGAGGCTCGCTCACCGTGGAGGGGTCATCGCCTTTGTTCATGGCTTCGAGCTCCTTCTCGGTGAGCTCGTCCTTGCCGCCTGGCTCGTCGGTGCCTGGCTCGATGGGGAGGGTGGTCATCTCCTCCCCGGTGTCGGGCATGTCTTCGGAGCGTAAGGCGTCGCCGGAAGGAACGGGGTCGGCGCCGGGGGTCTGCTCGTCGGTCGGCATGGCCGGGGCGTCCGTGCCTTCGGCCTGCTCCTCGAGCTCTTCATACTCTTCGCTATCGGTCACGTCCTCGGCGCTGCAGGCGGCTGCGAGGGCGAGGACGGACAGGCCGGCTAGAAACTGGCGCATGGATCGGGACTCCCACTATCTGTCCAACGGACACGGGGGAGCCGCAAAGCGTTCGCCTCAAGCGCTAGAGGAAGCGCGTCTCCAGCACCTTGGCCATGGCCGGAACCGGCAGGTCCATGATCTTGGAGGCGTCGAACTTCTCCTCCTCCGTGGCGTCGTGGACGCGCAGGAGAAGGCCCAGAATGTCCGCCGCCGAGAACAGCGCGGCGGCGAAGAGCACGGCGCCCACCTCCGTGAAGCTGCCGCCGATGGCGACGACGCCGATGCTGATCAGCACGATGGGCTTGGCGAGCGACATCCACACGGCCAGCACGGTGGCCAGCGAGAAGCGGCTGTCGTTGAAGAGTTGCCCGAACTCCGGATTGTCCATGGTCTTCTGCCCTAAAACCTCACGATGGCGTGATGTTGCTACAGGAGGGTTAACGAGGCAAGGGAGATCGTTCCCCTAGGGGATGAGCAAACCGACATCCTGCACGGCGAGGAGTGACCATGACCGACCGTATCAAGGCCCTGGAAGAGGCGCTGCGCCAGCGCATCCTCGTTCTCGACGGGGCGGCGGGCACGATGATCCAGCGTCACAAGCTCGATGAGGCCGCCTATCGGGGCGCACGCTTCGCCGATTGGGGCCAGGACGTTCAGGGCAATAACGACCTTCTGAACCTCACCCAGCCGGACATCATCCGCGCCATGCATGCCGAGTATCTCGAGGCGGGCGCCGACATCGTCGAGACCAACACGTTCAGCTCCACCACCATCGCCCAGGCCGATTACGGCATGGAGGCGCTGGCCCGCGAGCTGAGCGTCGAGGGGGCCAGGCTGGCGCGTGAGGCGGCCGACGCGGCGGAGGCCGAGGATGGCCGCACCCGCTTCGTCGCGGGCGCCATCGGCCCGACCAACCGCACGGCGTCGATCAGCCCGGACGTGAACGACCCAGGCGCCCGCAACGTCACCTTCGAGGAGCTGGTGGCGGCCTACAAGGAGAACGCCGAGGGCCTGATCGACGGCGGCGCCGACATCCTCCTGGTGGAGACGATCTTCGACACGCTGAACGCCAAGGCGGCGATCTTCGCCATCCAGGAGGTCTTCGACGAGCGAAGAAACCTCTGGCCCGTCATGCTGTCGGCGACGATCACGGACCAGTCGGGACGGACCCTCAGCGGGCAGACGGCCACGGCCTTCGTCCACTCGGTCTCGCACGCGAAGCCCCTCTCCATCGGCCTCAACTGCGCCCTCGGCCCGGACCTGATGCGCCCTTACGTCGAGGAGATCAGCAACGTCGCCGAGACCTATGTGCACGCCTACCCCAATGCGGGGCTCCCCAACGCCTTCGGCGGCTATGACGAGACGCCCGAGAGCATGACGGTGCATCTCGAGGAGTGGGCGGAGAGCGGCCTCCTCAACATCGTCGGCGGCTGCTGCGGCACCACCCCTGACCACATCCGCGCCTTCGCCGAGGCGGTGAAGGGCAAGGCACCGAGGCAGGTGCCGAGCCGCGAGCGGGCGATGAGGCTGTCCGGCCTCGAGCCCTTCACCCTGACGGGGTAGCTTTCTGCAGAAACCAAGCACTTGCAGCGGACGGTTTCCCACGGTCGCGCAGCGATCCGTGGGACCCATTACCGAACGAAGAATGCAGGAAGCGAACGACCGGAGATGGATCCTATGGACGACGCTTCACGCCGCCATAGGAAACCAGAGGCAAAGGTGACCGTCGCTCTGTTTGACAGCCCCCCTGCGCCCTTCGGGCAGCTACTACCATGGCCTTCTGCGCTTACTTCCGATCCACCGGATCGAAAGTTTTGCCTTCGGCAAACCAGCTACGGAGCCCCTGGCAGGAAGAGGAACCAACGCCCAACCCCCGCCCCCAAGAACGCGAGCGAAGCGCAGCGAAGTCGAGCCGGCGCTCAAGTAGGAGGGCGGTCAGCCCGACGGTAGCGCCACTTAAGTCAAGAATTCAGCACCTTGAGCCGCTCCTCCCAGGCGATGGCGGTCCTGGCCATCTCCTGGAGGCTGTCGTGCTGCGGCTGCCAACCCGGCAGGGTCTCCTTGATACGGGTGTTGTCCGAGATGAGGACCGCTGCGTCCCCGGCCCGGCGGTCCGCGTCGCGGGCGTCGATCTTGCCGCCGGTGACCTCCTCGGCGGCGGCGATGACCTCGCGCACGGTCGAACCCCGGCCGTAGCCGCAGTTCATGGTGGTCTGCCCGCCGTGCTCGAGGACGTGCTTCAGCGTCTCCACATGGGCGGAGGCGAGGTCGCTGACATGGATGTAGTCGCGGATGCAGGTTCCGTCCTTGGTCGGATAGTCCGTACCGAAGACCTCCATGTGGTCCCGCTTGCCGGTGGCGACCTGGCTGGCGATCTTGAGGAGGTGGGTAGCGTTGGGGGTGGACTGACCGACCCTACCCTCGGGATCGGCGCCGGCCACGTTGAAGTAGCGCAGGATGCCCGCCGGCAAACCGTGGGCGAGCCCCGCGTCACGGATCATCATCTCGGTCATCAGCTTGGACTGTCCGTAGGGGGAGAGCGGCGCCTTGACCGCTTCCTCGTCGAGGGCAGCGCCCTCCTCCCCCGGCGCGTAGACCGCTGCCGTGGAGCTGAAGAGGATGGCAGGCGAGCCCGCCGCCACCATCTCCGTCAGAAGGCCGAGCGAGGTCGCCGTGTTCTCGCGGTAGTATTTGAGGGGGTTCTCGACGCTTTCCGGCACCACGATGCGCCCGGCGAAATGGATCACCGCATCGAAGCCTCCCGAGAGCAGCTTCCGCAACAGCGCCGTGTCGGCCACGTCGCCGCGAACGAACTCCGCCTGTGCCGGAATGGCATGCTCGACCCCCGTGGAGAGGTCGTCGAGGATTGTTACATCAAATCCATCATCGAGGAGCGCATGCACCGTATGGCTGCCGATATAGCCCGCGCCGCCGGTGACCAGTATGTGTTTCGTCATCGCCCATGCCTTGTATTGGGAGGTCCTCCACACGGCTTGTATCTTGCTGAAGAATGGTTCAACCTTTTTCACGAGGCCGTGCGAATCGGCCGGGCAGCAGGATCCATGCAAAGGGGTGCAGGATGATGTCGAGTCTCGCGCAGCAGCAGACCTCCGTCGCCGGGAGAAAGCCCCGGCTCACCAAGAACGACCGTCTGGTCCTCACCGCGCTCGAAAGCGCCGAGGCGCCGCTCAAGGCCTATGACCTTCTCGAGCGCCTCAAGGTGCAGGGCATCGGCGCGCCGATGACCGTCTACCGTGCCCTCGACCGTCTGCAGAAGCAGGGCCTGGTGCACAAGCTCGATGGCCTCGGCGCCTTCATGGTGTGCAGCCACGGCCACCCCCATGAGGTCGAGACCTTCATCATCTGCCGCGACTGCGAGAAGGTGGAGGAGATCAAGGACGGTGCCCAGCGCCTTCACGATGTCGCCCACCACGCCAGCGACAATTTCGACTTCAAGGCCGATCTGATTCGCGTCGAAATCCGCGGCACGTGCAAGGACTGCGCGGCGTAAGCGCCGCCGCCCCTATCTCAGCAGAAACTCTCTGATCCAGCGTCCCATGAGGGCGCGGTCGCTGCCGTTCTCCAGGCTTCTGAGGCCCGCCTCGACCCGGTCCGCCGGGATGCGGTCGCGCCTCAGCGTCAGCAGCGCCGCTGCGTAGTCGTGGGTGAACTCGGGATGGGCCTGGAAAGTCAGGACCGGCAGCTCTCGGTGCAGGAGCGCCGCGTTGGGGCAGAAGGGAGAGCCTGCGATCCGCGAGAGCTCGTCCGGCAGGAAGACCACCTGGTCCTGATGGCTGACCGCGCAGGCGAAGCGGTCCGGGCCGCCTCGCCACGGGGTCTCGCCGAGGATCTCATGGGTATGGACGCCGACGCCCCAGCCCATGGCGGACTTCTCCACCCTCGCCCCGAAGGCCTGCGCGATGAGCTGGTGGCCGAAGCAGATACCGACCACGGGCCGCCTCGCCGCGGCCCAGTCCCGCACGGAACTCTCCAGGGGCGGGATGAAGGCGTGGCCCTCATAGGAGCCCTTGGGCGAGCCTGTCACCAGAAGCGCCGCACCCTCTTCGGGTTCGGGCAAGGGGTCGCCGTTCTCGACATCGACATAGACCACCTCGAAGCCGCCGCCCGCCTCCTCCAGCATGGTCTCGAACTGGACGCCGTAGCGAGGCCACGTCCCGCCAAGCTCCTGCGGCGGCGCGCCGGTTTCGGCGATGTAGAGCTTGACCATGCATGTCTCCGGCGGCTTTGAACTTGTCGAGGTCATGCCAAGGAGCCGGGGAGCTGCCAATGAGTGAGCACATCAAGCGCGAAGAAGAGAACGGCGTCCTGCATCTGCGGCTGAACCGGCCCGAGAAGAAGAACGCCATGACCGAGGACATGTACCGAGGGTTGGCGGACGGCCTGAAGGAGGCGGACGGACGAGACGACATCTGCGCCGTGCTTCTCTCGGGCGAGGGCGACAGCTTCACTTCGGGCAACGACCTCTCCGCCTTCGCCTCGGTGCTGACCATGGACCAGGGCACGCGGCCTCCGGTCCTGGACCTCATCGAGGCGGGCCTCAAATCCGAGACACCGCTGATCGCCGCCGTCGAGGGGTGGTGCGTCGGCATCGGCGCCACGATGATGCTGCATACGGACTTTATCTATGCAGGCCGCAGCGCACGCTTCCATATGCCCTTCACCGAGCTCGGCGCGGTGCCGGAGGCGGGCGCGTCCCACCTTCTGACCAGGCGCTTCGGCCGCCAGCGGGCTGCCGAGATGATGATCGCCTCCAAGGTGCTGCCCGCCGAGAAGGCCGAGCGCTGGGGCTTCATCACCGAGGTCGTGGAGGATGGCGACGCTCTGGCCGCTGGCAAGGAGATGGCGGCCCACATCGCGTCCCTGCCGCCCCAATCCGTGCGCGACACGAAAAAACTGATGACGGAAGACCTAGGCAGCATCCTTCCCCATACGGAGCACGAGCTGAAGGTGTTCGCCGGTCGTCTGCGCTCGGAGGAGATGCAGGCGGTGATCGCCAAGAAGATGGCGCGGAAGTCGGGCTGAGGGGTCTCTACCTCTCGTCATCCCGGAAAGCCCTTGGGCTTATCCGGGACCCAGGCACCAATCGTCGCCATAGCTCGATCCACCCAGTCCATGGGTCCCGGCGTTCCGCTGCGCGCCAGCCGGGATGACGGGAAGGTTCCTACTTCAAACCACCCTCCCCTACTGAAACGCGGCAGCCGTCCTATCCAGGGCACGGCGGAAATGCTCCTTCCCCCTCGGGCCGCTCATGGACAGTAGGAGAGCGAGGCCCTCCCTATCCTCTGCCGCCCTGATGCCGGTCAGCAAGAAGCCCTCGTCGTCCAGCCCCCTGGTGATGGCAGCCAGCTCGTCGCTCTCGTTGATCGTCTTGATCTCACGTTCGAGGGCCGCCTTGAGAAGAAGGTCTGTACGCGCCGTGGCCGCCATGCGGGACAGGCCGTCTACGGAGAACTCTTTGAGAACGAGCCGGGGCCTGCCCCCCTCCACCTCGACGCCGATCAGTGAGCGGATTCTCCCCTGCTCCGAGAACAGCTTCTTCTTGCCCCACATCTCCGTACAAAGATACTGCGTGAAGCTGACGGGCAGGACGACCGCGATGCTGCCTCCCGCGCCAGCGAAGGAGGGCTCACCGGCGGCAAGCTCTTGGTGGCAGGACGCAGCCAGCCCCTCGACGCCCGTCGTCAGCTCCCTGGCTAGCTCGGGCAGCAGCGCGGCGGCGTCGACGTCCACCTCATAGGTCGTCACCGCTCCCGCCTCCATGGTGGCGCGGAGGGGGACGGCCAGGGTGCCCTCGCCCGCCGGAAGGATGACCCTGCCGGAGAAGACAGGGATCGCGGCGAGGAGAAGAAGGGGAAGGAACGGCATGATGGGCGACCCTTTCGGTCAGGCACCGCGCCTGCCTGTCACTGCAGCGCGAAGACGGCATTAACGGTGATCGACATGGACTGCTCGCCCGCCTCGATCACCGGGGCTGCATCCGCGGCCATCTCCATCCGCGCCGTGCGGACGATGGGTCTCGGACCGCCATAGCTCTGATGCGCACTGAGCGTGATGACGGGGCCAAGCTCCGCCCCCGCCGCCTCGGCCATGTCGCCGGCCTTGCGCATGGCGTCCTCGACGGCCTTGATGCGGGCCTCATCCTGGAGCTTTCCGGGTTCGGAGAAGCCGAAGGAGAAGCTGTCGAGCCCGTTGGCGCCCGCGCCCACCGCCTGGTCGATCACCTCGCCCGCCGCCTCGACATCGCGCAGGCGGACCATCAGCGTGTTGCTGGCCCGGTAGCCTGCGATCTCGGAGCGGGAGGTACTGCCGATGGTGCGCTTCTGTTCGTAGACGGGGGAGATGCTGAGCTGGCCCGTCTGCCGGTCACGGGCGGCGACGCCAGCGTCTTTGACCGCTTCCAACACCTCGTTCATCTGCTTGGATGCCGCCCGGAACGCCTCCGCCGCGTTCTCCGCCTCGGTGGTGACCGAGAAGCTGAGCTGCACCATGTCCGGCACCGCCGTGACCTCGCCCTCCCCCGTCACGGAGATGGTGCGCGGGAAGGCAGGCTCCTGGGCCGCCGCAAAGGCTGGCAGAAGAAGGAGAGCGAAGGCGGCGCTAGCGGTGTGTCTCATCAGGACTATCTAAGCCCTGATCCATCTGCTCGCCAGCGGCCTTGGCACAGCGGCCCACGGGCACGGCGGGCACGCCCGCCACGGTGCAGAAGGGTTTGACCGGCTCCAGCACCACCGAGCCCGAGGCGATCTTGGCCCCGTCCCCCACCTCGATATTGCCGAGGATCTTCGCGCCCGCGCCCACCAGGACGCCGTTGCCGAGCTTGGGGTGGCGCTCATGCTTCTCCTTGCCGGTACCGCCCAGGGTCACGGAGTGAAGAAGCGAGCAGTTGTCGCCGATGCGCGCGGTCTCGCCGATGACGATGCCGGTGGCGTGGTCGAAGAAGAGCCCCCGCCCGATCTTAGCGGCGGGGTGGATGTCCACCTGGAAGAGCTCCGACATGCGCGACTGGAGGTAGAGGGCCAGCGCCTCGCGCCCCTGGCTCCACAGCCAACAGGCGATCCGCTGGGACTGGATCGCCTGGTAGCCCTTGAAGTGGAGGAAGGGCTGGGACGTCGAGCGGGTGGCGGGGTCGCGGTCGGTATAGGCCTGAAGGTCGGCAAGCGCCGCCGTGACGATGGCGGGCTGATCCTTGTAGGCGTCCTCGGCCACCTCGCGCCACAGCATGGCGTTCATCTCGCCGTCCGAGAGCTTCTGGGCGAGCCGGTAACTGAGCGCCGACTGGAAGTCGCGGTGGTTGAGGATGGTGGCGGAGAGGAAGCTGGCCAGGATCGGCTCGGAGGCGGCATCGGTGGCCGCCTCGACGCGCATGCGCGACCAGATGCTGTCCACCGTCTGAAGGTTCGGCGTCTCGCGAAGGGCGCTGCTGCTTGGCATCACTTAACTCCCGCCGGTCCTGGCTTCCGGCAACTGGTCCAAGATGAGGTTTCGGGGCCGATCAGGCAACTCCCCCATGATCGCGCGGCTAACAGCCGTCAGCACCAGCAGTTGCGTCAGCGCGTCGTCCACCTCGCCGCGATGAATATCCGTCAGAAGCTCGCCAAAGGTTACGCGCTTATACTGGAAAACCTCGTCGGGCTCCGGCGCCGCCTCCCCCTCGGTGAGGTCCCAGGCGAGGAAGAGATGCGCCCGCTCATCGGTGACGGAGTTGGAGAGGTCCGCCTGGCCGTACTCCAGCCAGTGCGCCGCCGTGGCCCCCGTCTCCTCCTTCAGCTCGCGCTTGGCAGACAGCAGGGGGTCCTCCCCCTTAGGCCCGCCCCCCTCGGGCAGCTCCCAGGTGAAGCGTTTGAGCGGAAAGCGGTACTGCCCCACCATGGGCACGGTGCCGTCGGCGAAGAGCGGCAGGACGCCGATGGCCAAGTTCTGAAACCCCACCACCCCGTAGACGCCCGGCGAGCCGTCCGCCCGCAGCACCTCGTGATGGGTCACCTCGACCCAGGGATTCCTGTAGCCCTCGCGGGAGGAGAGGATGGTCCAGGGTCCGCGCTTTTGTTCCATGGCCGGGGGCGCTAGCGGCGATGGTGCAGCGCGGCAAGGGAGAGCCGTAGGGCGGCTCGCGAGAGCGTGCCGCCGTGCAGCGCTCGGACCTGGGAACGGCGGCACGCTTCGCGAGCCGCCCTACGATTTATC
>NZ_JANIBC010000017.1 GCF_024505085.1 Parvularcula maris | reverse complement strand
GGTTTGGTCACTTCAGGCCACGGCCGACCCTAGATTGAACCAACAACACCAGCCGTGGCCACGCCCACGCGCTCCCCGCTTCCGGTGAACTGCCTACGGGCAGCTACGGGTGCTGGTCGCTACCCAACCCCTCCGCCCCTCAAGCCCGCTTCCCACGGCGCAGCGCAGCGAAGACCGTGGGACCCATCACCTGAAGGCTGAACATGATCGCACCCATAGGAGCTGGGCACCATGGTCTTCGCCGTGGTGAGCGCTATAGGGAAAGTGAGTGCTAAGGAACGGGCGCTGCAACAAGGACCCAACCCGTAGGGCGGTCAGCGAAGCTGGCCGCGTTCTAAGCGCCGAGTCTCGCAAACGCGGCCAACTCTGCGAGCTGACCGCCCTACGGCCTTATCCCCCCTTCAGGCACAGCTTCGCTCCCTGCTGCCCGCTTCGGGTGACTCGCCGCGCCTCGTTCGTTATGCCGCCCCTTTGTTGCGCATTGGGGCATTCATGAACGTCGAAGCTCTCGTCTCCCTCGGTCTCTACTTCTTGCTGATGCTGGGGATCGGCTACTACGCCTATCGCCGCTCGACCGATGACAGCGCGGGCTACCTGCTCGGCGGACGCCAGCTCGGCCCGGCGGTGGGGGCTCTGTCGGCGGGGGCGTCGGACATGTCGGGCTGGATGCTGCTCGGGCTGCCGGGCGCGATCTTCGTCTCGGGGCTCAGCGCGTCTTGGATCGCCGTGGGCCTCCTGGTCGGCGCGTTCCTGAACTACCTGCTCGTGGCCCCGCGCCTCCGCGTCTATACCGAGATGGCGGACGACGCGATCACCATCCCCGACTATTTCGAGAAGCGTTTCGGCGATACGAGCCGTGTGCTCCGCGTGCTCTCAGCGGTGGTGATCATCATCTTCTTCACCGTCTACACCTCCTCCGGCATGGTGGCGGGGGGCAAGCTGTTCGAGGCGAGCTTCGGCCTCGACTATCGGCTCGGGCTGTTCCTCACCGCGGGCGTCGTGGTCGCCTACACGCTGTTCGGCGGGTTCCTGGCGGTATCGCTGACGGATTTCGTCCAGGGCTGCATCATGTTCGCCGCTCTTATCCTCGTGCCCGTGGCCACCCTTATGGTGCTGGGGGGCATCGGGGAAGCGGCGGCGGCGCTCCACAACGAGAACCCGGCGCTTCTCTCCATGATGCGCGAGGCGACCTCGGACGGCAGCTCGCAAGCGATCGGCGGCATCGCCCTCGTCTCGCTTCTGGCCTGGGGCCTAGGCTATTTCGGTCAGCCCCACATCATCGTCCGCTTCATGGCCATCCGCTCGGTGAAGGACATGGCCATGACCCGTCATATCGGCATGAGCTGGATGCTGATCTCGGTCCTGGGCGCTGTCGGGGTGGGTCTAGCCGGGCGCGCCTACCGAGAGGAGGAGCCGGGAGAGCTACTCTCCTACCTCGCCGAGCGCGGCGGAGCGGAGCGCTTCGATCCGGAGACCATCTTCATCCTTCTCAGCCAGGTCCTCTTCCACCCGCTGGTCGCGGGCTTCCTTCTGGCGGCAATCCTGGCCGCGATCATGTCGACCATCTCCAGCCAGCTTCTCGTCTCATCGAGCTCCCTGACCGAGGACCTCTACAAGATCTTCCTGAAGCGCGACGCCAGCGAGAAGCAGCTCGTGACCATCGGCCGGGTGTCGGTGCTGGGCGTGGCGCTGGTGGCGATCCTGCTCGCCTTCGACCGCAGCTCGAACATCCTCACCCTGGTCTCCAACGCCTGGTTCGGCTTCGGCTCGGCCTTCGGCCCGGTGATCCTGCTGAGCCTCTTCTGGAAGCGCATGAACAGGGCGGGAGCCTTGGCCGGTATGGTCACCGGGGCGGCGGTGGTGCTTCTGTGGATCTACGGCCCCGAAGGCAGCCACCAGGCTCTCGCCGCGATCCTGCCGGGCTTCGCCCTTTCCACCTTAGCCACGATCGGGGCATCACTGCTCACGACTGAGCCCAATCGTCCTACCCTCGACCGTCACGCCGAGGTGAAAGCGGTAGTGCGTAACGCATAGAACTGAAAAGACTGGGGAAAGCTGTAACAATCCATCACGATTGGCCTTCCCGCCTTCCCTCTCGCTTGCGCGATCTATCTGCTCATTCAAGCGCGGAAGGGAGCGAAGGATGGACGATCGGACCTCGATGGGAGACCAAGTGCCGTCCGCTGCGCTCCGGGCGCTGCGCCGGTGGGCGGACCGGGCAGGCGTCAATGTTGACGCCATGGCGGACGAGATCGGCGTGGCCCTGCCGCAGAGCAGCGGCACCCTTCCGCTCAAGGGCTTCCTGCAGCTCCAGTCCGGCCTCAACCGGTTGGCCGAGCGTCGGTTCTCCTCATCGATCGAATCGAGCTCCTACAACCCCGGCATTCTCGGCGGCCGCATCGACCTCGCCATGTCCCGCCTGCCGACCAGGGGCACGCTGCGCGACGCCATGCGCACCATGGCGATGGCCGTGAACGCCCAGCAGGGCCGGGAGGTCGCGCAGATCGAAGCGCGGCCTGGCCTTCTCGGCTTCGTGCTCGACGATCGCGCCCTCTTCAACCCTGAGGACGACCCCGAGTTCGCACAGTTCTCGATGGAGACGGCGCTGCTGCGCATCCATGCGGTGCTGCGCCTCATCATCCCCCAGGCTGCGGCAGGAGGCTTCCGCGCGGTGGAGCTGCGGCGCACCACCGGCCCCTCGCCGGTCCCGTTCGACAACTACGCCGAGACCCGCCTGGCCAGAGAGCGCTACGGCCTCTTCTACGACCAGACGGCGGCGGAGCGTGTGCAGACCTTCCCCCCGCCCAGCACCCTCAGCCACGAGGCCGTGGCCGAAGAGCAGATCAGGATGCTCTCAGGCCGGGTGGACGAGCGCACCTTTGCGGGGCGCGTGCGCCTTCTGATCGAGGAGGGCACCGGCGATCAGTCGGGGGTCGCGAGGGCCTTGGGCATGTCGGTGGCGACCCTCAGGCGCCGCTTATGCGAAGAGGGGGCGAGCTTCCGGCTCATCCGCACCCAGGCGCTGACCTCCAAGGCGGAGGTGATGCTTCGAACCGCCGAGCCCCTGGCCCAGATCGCCGTCAAACTCGGCTTTGCCGATGTCCGAAGCTTCTCCCGCGCCTATAAGAGCTGGACAGGCTTCACCCCGAACGAGCATCGGCGCCGGGTGCGCAACTAGAAGGGCGCCCCAAGCGACCTCTTCGCTCACGGGCGAACCTTAACTCGCGGAGAGGGGTTAGCTCTCCATGTCTATCGTTGCGTCAGCCCGACCCGCTCTCCTCCTCGCTGCTATCTCCGGCCTTTGTCTCGCCGCACCCGAAGGGGCTGCGTCAGATCATGAGAAGAAAGTCGCAGCGCAGGCTGAGCATGTGCTCGCCGCCGCTGTCCCCGACCTGATTCACCGCTACTATGACGAGGGCGGAACGAGGCTTTTCACCGCGGACAAGCGGGGAAGAGAGAATATCCGTCAACTGATCGAAGAGATCGAGAAGTTGGAGGCCGCGGGCCTCAACCCTGAAGACTACGGCCTCTCCGCCATGAAGACCGCCGCGCCCCTCGGCGGTGACCGGCTCGAGGCCGCCGGTGCGCTGGCCCTCACCGCGCTGGCCTCGGACCTTCGAGACGGCGTGTCGGACCCGCTGATCGTGTATACGGAGGAGGAGCTGGAGCGAGGCGAGGCCTCACGCGCGGAGCTTCTACGGGAGGCAGCCTTGGCGAGCTCGGTCTCCGACTTCCTTCAGTCGCTGAGAACGGACAACCTCATCGAGATGAAGCTCAACGAGGCTCTTCGAACCTATATAGCTTATGCGGAGGAAGAGGCCTGGGAGCCGCTGGCTCTGTCCGCGGAGGTGCTGGAGGAAGGCGACGAGGGCGCCGATGTCCGTGCGGTCGAGGAGCGCCTGGCTGCGGAGGGCTTCTACCGCCTACCGATCGAAAGTGAGGTGGAACCCGCTTTTACGCTGCAGTTGAAAGCCGCCGTCGAGGCCTTTCAAGAGAGCCGCGGGATCGCTACGGACGGTGTGGTCGGGCCGAGCACGCTTGCACGGATGAACGAGACGCCGGATGAGCTGGTCGAGGCGATCCGTCTCAACCTCGAACGGGCGAGATGGCTACCCCAAGATTTTGCGGAGCGGCATCTCTTCGTCAACATCGCCAACTACACGGTGGATGCATTCGAGGGGGAGGAGCGGGTCTTCTCCATCAGAACGGTGGTGGGTACGACTTACAACCAGACGCCGGTCTTCGCCGACGAGATGGAGTATGTGGTCGCCAATCCGTACTGGAACATTCCGCGCTCGATCCTTGTCGAGGAGGTGGCACCGGCCCAGGCGAAGGACCCGACCTATCTCGAGCGCAAGAACATGGAGGTGGTCGAGGGCTGGCAGGAACAGGCGCCGCTCGTCGATCCGGCTAGCATCGACTGGTCATCCGTAGACGGAGACGAGAGCTGGCGGGTGCGTCAGCGCGGCGGTCCCAGCAACGCGCTCGGGCTCATCAAGTTCATCTTCCCCAACCGCTACTCCGTCTACCTCCACGACAGCCCGGCGGAAAGCCTGTTCGGGCGCACCGAGCGCGCCTTCTCCCACGGCTGCATCAGGGTCGAAGAGCCTGCGAAGTTGGCCGAGTGGGTGCTGGAGGGGACGGATTATGAGAGCCGAGAAGCGATAGACGAGCTACTGGCCAGCGAGCGCAGGGAGCAGATTTTCCTGCCGGAGAAGCTTCCGGTCTATGTCGCCTACCTCACCGTCTGGCCGGACACCGAAGGACGCGTGAAGTTCCTCGAAGACATCTACGACCGCGACGAGCCGTTGCGTCAGGCGCTATCCGAGGGACGCCAGAAAGCGGGCCGGCAGGTAGCGGCGCTCCTGCGCTAGGCGAGCCTAGCGAGAGCGGCGATCAAGGGACGGATCAGGCGAAGAAACGGACGCATGGGCAGGCTCCTTTGTGCCCCGTGAGAACACGAGCAGGAGGGCTTGGTTGCCGCCAGGCGAGGGGCGCCGGGTTTTGTGAGGGACCCATGTCGCAGTGAAGCCTCTCTCAGCGCTTCCCACGGCGAAGCGAAGCGCAGACCGTGGGACCCATCTTCTGAAGCCTGTCAAATGTTCGCCGGTGGGAGATGGGTCCCACGGTCGAGGCCGTGGGAGGCGTTAGAAGGAGAGCGGAAGCGCATCTAATGCAAACCCTTCGAAGCTCGGCGGCGGAACGGGAAGGCAGCCGACCGGGTGCCCGGACCGTAACGGTCCGCCCCATCGGAGCGCCTGCGGCGCGTGAGATCAGAAAATGGTGGAGCTAAGCGGAGTCGAACCGCTGACCTCGTCATTGCGAACGACGCGCTCTACCAACTGAGCTATAGCCCCATCCGGGAGATGCGGATTAGGCTCGCCGGCGCGTAGCGTCAACCGCCTGCTTGCTCGATGGCCTCGCGGTGCTGGCGGGCTTCCTCGACATAGAAGGCCGCGCCCATCAGGGCCATCTTGTCCTCCCCCTCCTTGAGATCGCGTAGCTTTCTCGCGGGCATCCCGCCCCAGAGTTCGCCGGAGGGGACGCGCTTGCGGTTGGATAGGAAAGCCCCGGCGGCGAGGAAGGCGCCGCTCTCCACCACGGCCTCGTCCAGCATGGTGGCGCCCATGCCAACGAAGCCGCCATCCTCCACGCGGCAACCATGCAGCATGCAGCGGTGACCGACGAGGACGTTCTCGCCGATCAGGACTGGGGTGCCGCCGCGCGAGGCCTTGTCGACGTGGCAGATCGTGCCGTCCTGGACGTTGGAGCCGCGGCCCACGACGATCTTGTTGGTATCGCCGCGCAGGATGCAGCCGTACCAGACCGAGGCGTCAGGTCCGATCTCGACATCGCCGATCAGGACCGCGCCAGGCGCGACGAAGGCGGAAGGGTCGATCTTCGGGGTGTTGCCGTGAAAGGGCAGGATAAGGGGAGCGGGTAGGGGGGTGTTCATTCGGTCTCCCCCCCGGTGCCGCTGTCGTCATAGCGGAAGACGGCACGGACACGGCACACGCCCTGGTCGAAGGGGGAGGCGCCCCTGGTCCCGAAGACGGAGCGGGAGAAGAACACCTGGTCGCCGCTGCCGATGCAGCTACTGCCTGCGGGGCCGTTGCCGAGGGCGATGGACTGGGCGTCGCCCAAGGGCAGGCAGGGCTCGACGAAGGTCAGAAGGTAGCGGTCGTTCACGCCCCGACGCAGAATGATCCCCTCGCCGCCGTCCCATTGGGCAAAGGCGTTCACCTGCCCGGTGAAGCAGGCGCTGGACAGCTCCTCGCCCACATTCAGATCGTCCTGGGGCAGCACGGCACCATTGGCTGCCTGGTCGCCCAAAGCCTCTCCGCTCGCGCATGCCGCGAGTGCAAGCAGGAGCGCTCCCGTTATTGTCCCATCACGAAAAGCCTTCATGACACTCTCCTAAGCTGCCTCCGACGCTGCCCCGTTCGGCTCAAAGTGCCAAGGAAAAAGGGCTTTCGGGCAGTCTGACTTTCGTTACACAGTTTCGATTTCGCCTTGTCACAATCGCGACAGTATGCGACGTCGCACTTCTGGTGGCGGATCGGTCTGGGGAGGCCTTCTTTGTTGGGACTGGAGGCAACAGCCCTGCCGTTCGGCTGGCCGCCTGCGCTGGTCGCCAGCGTGGCGGCTGCGCTCATGGCCTCCCTCGGCATCGTGCTGGTCAGCACCAGGCCCGGCGTGGCGGAGCGGCACCGCGCTACCCTGGCGGCGCTCGCCTCCGGTATCCTTCTCAGCACGGCGCTGTTCATCCTGCCCGAGGCCTTCGCCGGTAGCGAAGCGGCGCCCCTGGCGGTACTGGCGGGCTACTTCGTCTTCTTCACCTTCGGGCGCTTCGCCAGAAGGCCGCACGGGCGCGCCTTCGCCGCCTTCTTTGCCATCGCCGCGCACAGCACCATCGACGGCATGGAGTACGGGCTTCTCTTCTCCGCCGACCCTGTGGCGGGGCTTTTGGGTTCCGTCGGCCTCATCATTCACGAGTTCTCCGAGGGCATCGTGCTGCTCTTGATCCTGCGGACAGCGAAGATACCCATGGTGCCCGCGGTCCTTCTGGCGCTGCTCGGCGCCGCCGTCACGACGCCCGTAGGCACACTGGCCACGCTGTCGGTGCTTCCGGAGCTGAGTGAGGAGAACCTCGCGCTGGGCCTGGGCTTTGCTGCCGGGGCGCTGCTCTTCGTCGGCGCCAGCCAGTTGCCGGAGGAGTTCGGTGAGCTCGGCTACCGCTCGGCCATCACGGCCTATGCGTTCGGCGCGATCTTCGCGGTGGTGATGATGTGGACGACCCACCAGCACGACCATGCCCATGCGGACGAGCATGCGCCCGGTCATTTCGGCTCGCGGGAGCACCGCCACTAGAGATCACACGAAAGAAGTGCGGCACGTGCTGCGGCAGGGGCAGGGCAACCCTTGCGCCGCAGCACGCACCGATATGGCCGCGAGGAAGCTGCACTGGGAAGAGAGCGCCCCTTGCAGCGTTTGGTGAGGGAAGGATGTCCTCCCGGCCATGACCAACCCTAGGTTGCTGCCGTGAAGATGCCGTTAATGGCCGCATCTTTTCGGCGAGCATCCGCTCGGCTAACGGCGCCCATATGCTCGATCACCGCAAAGCGCTCGTTCTCTTCTCCGGCGGCCAGGACTCCGCGATCTGCCTCGCCTTCGTCCTTGCGCGCTACGCCCGTGTGGAGACGGTGGGCTTCACTTACGGCCAGCGCCACGAAGTGGAGCTTCGCCAGCGCGATATCGTGCTGGAGAAGATCCGTGAGCTGCCCGCGTTGAGGGGAGGGCGCCTCGGCCGCGACCATATGATCGACCTTGGCTATCTCAGTGCGCTCGGCGCCACGGCGATGACCGAGGAGATGACGATCCGCACCGCCGAGGACGGCCTACCCAACACCTTCGTGCCGGGGCGCAACCTCGCCTTCTTCACCGCTGCCGCAGCCCTAGCCCATCGGCGCGGCATCGGCACGCTGGTCGGCGGGATGTGCCAGACGGACTACTCAGGCTACCCGGACTGCCGCAGCGCGGCGCTGCGCGCGCAGGAGCGGACACTCCAGGAAGGGCTGGGGCAGGACATCCGCATCGAAACGCCGCTCATGCACCTCACCAAGGAGGAGAGCTGGCGGCTGGCGGAGAACATGGGCGGCGAAGCGCTGGTCGCCCTGGTCGAAGAGCACACGCATACCTGCTATCTAGGCGATCGGATCCGCCGCCACCCCTGGGGCTATGGCTGCGGCACGTGCCCGGCCTGCGAGCTGCGCGCCCAGGGGCACGAGGCCTACAGAGCTAGAGCGGTTTGAACCCGCACCGGGTCAACTGACCCGCTCTAGCTTTTGCAGCAGCTTTCCACCGCGAACCGGTTCACACTTCGCGGTTCGTTGCTCTAGCCCTTCAGAAGAGCGGTGAGCTTGCGCGCCACCGCGTCGAAGTGCTGGTCGGCCGTCGTCCAGATGCCCGCCCCAGGCAGGATGCGCGGATCGTTGAGGCCGGTGACGTTGTCGGCATCTTCGATCACCGCGAGAAGACGCCCGTCTTCGCTGAGCTCGATCCTGACCGAAGCCCTACCCTCGGAGATCGAGTTGAAGTCGAGCCCCGGCTGAGCGGCCAGCTCCGCCTGGGTCGGGCGGTTGGCTTCGAGCTGGGTTAGAATGGTGCGCACGGTGAGGATGCCAGGGCCGCCCTCCTCGACAAGCTCCACCTCGCGCGCCAGCGCTTCTTCGATCTCCTCGCGCAGATCGGCGAGTTTGTACTCGATGTCGCGTGTGGCGATCTCCCGCTCCAAGGAGCGGGTGGGCAGGCGGCGGTCGGCCCTTGCCTGCAGCTCCTCGCCCGCCTCGGGGGCGATCACCTGCACCTGCTCGTAGCTGCGAAAGTCGTTGGTCTCGACCGCCTCGAAACGGTCGAACCGCTTGGCGGCCTCCGGCCCGGTGGGACCGCCCGCGCAGGCAGCCAGGCAGAGGGGGAGGGCAAGAAGCAGGGCGCGCATGGACAGTCTCCGTCGTTGGGGCTGCTGAGGTTTCCGAGGAGGTTAACCTTTTTGTTCCGCTTGTCCAAATCGCGGCGGTCACAGGGTCACCTCTCCCTCCGGGAGAGGTCGAAGGCTGCATGGCAGGCTTCGGGTGAGGGCGTTCTAAGTCCGTAGCTCAGTCACCACTCGCCCTCACTCGACATCGAAGATGTCGATCTCTCCCAAAGGGAGAGATGAGCCGCCCGACCCCTAGCCCTGGAACGGCGCCATGCCTTCGCGCGCGAGCTGGTCGGCGGCCTCGTTGCCCTCGTGCCCAGCATGGCCCTTGACCCAGGCCCAGGTAACGTCGCGGGACGAGGCGAGGTCGTCCAGGCGCTGCCAAAGGTCCTGGTTCTTGACCGGCTTCTTGGCCGCCGTCTTCCAGCCATTGCGTTTCCATCCGTGTACCCAGGTGGTCACGCCGTTCTTCACGTACTGGCTGTCGGTGGTGATCCTGATCGGGCCTTCCGAGGCGGTCTCCTCGAGCGCGCGGATCGCCGCCATCAGCTCCATGCGGTTGTTCGTGGTCTGCGCTTCGCCGCCGCAGAAGGTGCGCTCCGCTCCCTTCCCGGTCAGAAGCACGCCCCAGCCGCCGGGGCCGGGATTGCCGGAGCAGGCACCATCCGTATACGCTTCGATCATGTGGCGGCTCCCATCTTCTCTCTTCTCTTCCGCATCAGCTCCAGCCAGGGCAGCGGATCCTTTCCCTGGTAGAGCGCGCCTTGAGGGGGGAAGACAAGGTCCGTCGCGCGGCTGAGGAAAAATCGCAAGGCGCTGCCGGTGAGAAAGGCGGGGAGGGCGGCCTTCTCGGCCTTCGTCAAGGGGCGGACGGTCTCGTAGCCTTCGAGGAGGGCATCGCCCTGACCCTCGTCGGGCCTGTCCTCCGGCGTATAGGCGTTCATGGCCACGGCGAGATCATAGGCAAGGTCGTCCGTGCACGCAAAATAGAAGTCGATGACCCCTGAGATCGCCCCGTCCGACCAGAGGAGGTTGTCGGGGAAGTAGTCCGCATGGATCGCGCCGCGCGGCAGGCCGGACGGCTTGCTTACGGTGAGCTCCGAAAGAACGTCGGACACCTCCGCTTCGAGGCCGCCTGCGAAATGGTCTAACCGACCGCTCAGCCGTTTCGCCATAACCTGCCAGCTTGCCACACCCATGCTGTTGGGCCGGTGCAGACTGGTGTTCGCGGTCACCTGATGAAGGCGGGCCAGAAAGGCTCCGGCCCCGTGGGCATCCTCAGGTGTGGGGGCGGGGATGTCCTTGCCCCTCAGGAAGGAGAGGATCGCCGCGGGCTTGCCTGCCACTTCCGTCAGCATGCCGCCTTCAGCTTGCTCGAGCGGCCGCGGCGCGGGCAGTCCCGCCTCCGCCACCTCGTTCATCAGCGTGAGGAAGTAGGGCAGCTCGCTCAGATCCGTACGCCCCTCGAAGAGGGTGAGGATATAGCGCTTGCCGCCCGCCATGAGCTTGTAGTTGGTGTTCTCGATACCCTGGGGGATGCCGGTCAGGGCGTCGAGCTCGCCGAGGCCGTAGAGGCGGCAGAGCGCCCCGGCCTGCTCGTCCGAGACCTCGGTCAGAACCGCCATGGGTGCGGGGTCAGACGAGTTCGCGGGGGAGCTTGAACTCGACGTCCTCGCGGGTGGTCTCGACCTCCTCCACGGTCACGTCGTAGCGCTCGCGGAAGCCGGCCACCACGCCCTGCACGGCGCTTTCGGGGGCCGAGGCGCCTGCGGTGAGGGCGACGATGGTGGGGCTGAGCCCCTCGACCATGGTCCAGTCGATGGCGCCTACGTTCTCGATCAGGCGCCCCACGGGGCAGCCCGCGCGCTGGCCGACTTCGACCAAGCGGAGCGAGTTCGACGAGGTGGGCGAGCCGACGACGAAGAGAAGGTCGGCGTCCGAGGCGATCGCCTTCACCGCCTCCTGCCGGTTCGTCGTCGCGTAGCAGATGTCATCCTTGTGCGGTACCCAGATCTCAGGGAAGCGCCGCCGCAGAACGCGGACGATCTTGATCGTGTCGTCCACCGACAGCGTGGTCTGGGTGACATAGGCGAGGGGAGTGCCCGCGGGAGGCTCGAAGCGCTCCGCGTCCTCCTCGGTCTCGATCAAAGTCATGGCGCCGCCCTGGAGCTGGCCCATCGTGCCCTCGACCTCCGGATGGCCCGCATGGCCGATCAGTAGGACATGGGCGCCTCGTTTATGGTGGCGCTCGGTCTCGATATGGACCTTGCTGACCAGAGGGCAGGTGGCGTCGAGATAGAGAAGCTTGCGACGCTCGGCCTCGGCGGGGATGGATTTCGGCACCCCGTGGGCGGAGAACAGCACGGGCCTGTCGTCAGGGACGTCGTCGAGCTCGTCCACGAAGACGGCGCCGAGGCCCCTGAGCCTGGCGACCACGGTCTCGTTGTGGACGATCTCGTGGCGCACATAGACCGGCGCGCCGTAGCGCTCGATGGCTTTCTCGACCATCTCGATGGCCCGGTCGACACCGGCACAGAAGCCCCTGGGGGCGGCCATGCGGAGGGTCAGAGGTTTTTTCGCGTTCATTGGTCTGCCAGGGTTCGCGTTCGAACCCGCCCCGTCTATAGGAAAGTCTTTCGGCGTTCCACCGCCAAGTTTCTCACCCCCGCCCGTGGAGGTCCTCATGCGCGCTGCCGCTCTTACCATTCTCGCGCTTCTGAGCGTTGCCGCCTGCGCAAGCACCGAGCGACAGCGGGCGGCGAGGCTCGCCAACCCCGCGCCCTGCCCGAACATCTTCGTGCTCGACCTCGCCTCGCGCTTCGTCGAGTTCGGCGGCGAGGATCCGAGCCTCGAAGCGGTAAAGTTCTCCGGCGAGATCGACGACGTGCAGACGAGCTGCCGCTACTATGCCGACGTGCCGATCCGGGCGGATGTGGACCTCGCGCTCTCGGTGGGCCGTGCCGATGCCAGCGCCGCGGAGACGATCAACATCCCCTTCTTCGTGGCCGTCATGCGCACCAATCGCGACGTGATCGAGAAGGAGGTCTTCGAGGTACCCGTGACGTTCAGGGCCGGTGAGCGGGTGGTCTCTCTGGAGCGCAGCATCGACGAGATCGTCATCCCCCGCCGGGGCGAGAACACCTCCGGCACCAATTTCGAGATCTCCATCGGCTTCCAGCTCACCGAGGCGCAGTACCGCTTCAACCGGTCGGGCAAGAGCCTGAAGTTCCCGGAGTCCTGATGCTCTCCCTTTCCGAACGCTTGAGCGCCGCCGTCGGCGAAGCCTTCGAGGCGCAGGGCCTCGACGCCTCCTACGGCGCGGTGAAGGTCTCCGACCGCCCGGACCTCGCCCCCTACCAGTGCAACGGCGCGCTGGCGGCGGCCAAGAAGGCGAAGCAGAACCCGCGCCAGCTCGCCGAAGCGGTGAAGGCGAAGCTCGACGCCGATGAGGCCTTCAGCGAGGTGACCCTGGCGGGGCCGGGCTTCCTGAACCTCACCCCATCGCAAGGATTGCTCGACGGGCTCCTCGGAGAGCTGCAGCAGGACGAGCACCAGGGTGCCTATCGCCGCGAGACGTCCGAAAAGGTCATCCTCGACTATGGCGGGCCGAACGTGGCCAAGCCGCTCCATGTGGGTCACCTGCGCGCTGCGATCATCGGGCAGAGCCTGAAGCAGATCTTCCGCCGGGCGGGCGACGAGGCGGTGGGCGACATCCATCTCGGTGACTGGGGCCTGCAGATGGGCCAGCTCATCGCCGAGATCAAACGCCGCCAGCCGGACCTCGTCTATTTCGACAGGGCGGTGACCGAAGGCTATCCGGAGGAGAGCCCGGTGAGCGTGGCGGACCTGGCCGAGATCTACCCCGTCGCCTCGGCCGCCTGCAAGGAGGACCCTGGTCGCATGGCCGAGGCGCAGGAGGCGACCGCCGAGCTTCAGGCGGGGCGCCCCGGCTACCGCGCCCTCTGGCAGCACTTCGTAGCGGTGAGCCAGGAGGCGCTAAGGGCGGACTACGGCAGGCTCGGCGTCGAGTTCGAGCTTTGGCGCGGCGAGGCCTCGGTCCACGATTTGATCGAGCCCATGGTGGACGAGCTGGCGGAGCAGAACCTCCTGGAGTTCTCCGACGGCGCCCGCGTGGTCAGGGTCGCCCGCGAGGACGACAAGAAGGACATCCCGCCGCTTCTCATCGTTAAGTCTAACGGCTCGGTGGGCTACGGCTCGACCGATCTCGCCACCCTTGTCGAGCGGAAGAGGGACGGCTTCGAGCGCTGCGTCTATGTGGTGGACAAGCGCCAGTCCGAGCACTTCGTCCAGGTCTTCCGCGCCGCCGCCGCCATGGGGCTCTATCCGGAGGACCGGATGGAGCACGCGGGCTTCGGCACGATGAACGGGAAGGACGGCCGCCCCTTCAAGACCCGCGAGGGGGGCGTCCTACGCCTCTCGGACCTTCTCGCCATGGTGGATGAGAAGGCCGAGGAGCGGCTGAAGGAGGGGGACGGCTCGCTGACGGGCGAGGAGCGCGCCGAGGTCGCCCGGCAGGTAGGGTTGGCGGCGCTCAAATTCGCCGACCTCTCCAACCCTCGGACCACGGACTATGTCTTCGACGTCGACCGCTTCGTCGCCTTCGAGGGCAAGACCGGCCCCTACCTCCTCTACGCCGCCGTGCGCATCGGCTCGGTGCTGAGCCGGGCAGGTTCGAGCGAAGAGGAAGCCCTGGGGTTTGCCGCGGCCCCTGCCGAGCCCGCTGAGCGCGAGCTCGCCATGCAGCTCCTGAGCTACAAGGACGCCCATCGCGGCGCGTACGAGAAGCGCATGCCGCATCTCCTCTGCGAGCACGCCTTCTCCCTCGCCCAGGCCTTCTCGCGCTTCTACGCCGCCTGCCGCATCGCCGACGAGGAATCAGCCGAAGTGAAGAACAGCAGGCTGGCCCTCACGGCGCTCACCTCGCGCCAGCTCCGCGACATTCTCGGACAACTTGGGCTGGAGATTCCGCCGAAAATGTAACCGTCCTGTCGTAAAGTGTGGACTCTCTGCATCACCTTGCAGGGAGTCCGAACGCCTTCACAAAACCGAGATAAAACCCCCTGGAAACTGTCACACGTCCCGACTAACGGCGCCGCGTCTTCTGCCACCCAAGGCAGAATCAATCGGGGTACTATCATGATCAATCATCGTTGGGCAGGCGGCGCCGCCGCCCTTGCCATCGCTGCATCGCTGACGCCTGCAGCCCACGCACAGTTCACCGCTGCGGACATTAACGGTCAGGTTCTAGACGCTTCCGGCAACCCGGTTGCCGGTGTCACCGTGACCATCACTGACACCAGGACCGGCCGCGTCGCTCGTGCCCGCACCTCCTCCAACGGTGTGTTCTTCGAAAGCGGCCTCGCCGTCGGCGGTCCCTACATCATCGTCGCCGAGACGGCCGATGGTGAAGTGCGCCGCGAAGGCGTCCGTCTGCAGCCGTCCACCAACTCGATCACCCTCGCCGTCGAATCCGGCGACGTTGTCGTCGTCCGTGCACAGCGCAGCAGCCGCCTCGACCTCAACAACGGTGTCGGCTCGGCTTTCTCGAGCGAAGACATCCTCAGCCAGCCGACGGTTCAGCGCGACCTGATCGCCACCTTGAACCGTGACCCGCTCGCCCAGTCCGGCGGCGAGGGCAACCTCTCGGTCGCCGGCGCCAACCCGCGCTTCAACGGCCTCGCCATCAATGGTGCGCTGCTGCAGGACGATTTCGGCCTGTCGAGCTCGACCTATCCGACGGCCCGCTCGCCCATTAACCTCGACGCCATCGAGAGCGCCTCGATCGTCGCCGCCGACTACTCGGTCTTCGCTTCGGGCTTCACCGGCGGCCTCGTCAACGCCGTCACTAAGTCCGGTACCAATGAGTTCCACGGCTCGGCCTTCTACTACTACCGCGACGAAAGCTTTAGTGGCGACAGCCCCGCAGGTGTCGACGTCGACCTCGCTCCGTTCGAGGAAGAAGAGTACGGCTTCACCTTCGGTGGTCCGATCATCAAGGACAAGCTGTTCTTCTTCGTCTCCTACGACGAGTTCGACAGCTCGCGCGGCATCAACTTCTCCGATGACGACGCCGAAGACGGCGTGTCCCAGCGTCTCTTCGACGGTCTGAACCAAGTCGTCTTCGATACCTACGGTATCGATATGGGTGGCCGCCCTGGCAATGTCTCAGCTCCAACTACATCCGAGCGCTTCCTTGGCACCCTCGAGTGGAACATTAACGACGATCACCGCGCGCGGGTAACCTATCAGTCCACCGAAGAAGGTCAGCTTGCTTCCATCTCGAGTCTCGAGTTCGTCAGCGCTTGGTACCAAGCTCCCCAGGAAGTCGAAGTCTACACCGCCGAAGTGTTCTCCGACTGGACGCCGGACTTCTCCACGCAGTTCCGCGTGAACTACAAAGACAACTCCCGCGACCAGATCTGCGGCAACCCCGACGCAGGTGAGATCGACATTCGTCTCTCCGCTGACGACCTTGTCGGCACGCCTCTCGAAGGTGCCATCGATCCGGCTGCTGCAGGTGGTGCAGATCGCGATGTCTTCCTGACCGGCTCCTGCGACCGCTTCCGTCATGCCAACGACTTCGAAGACGAGCGCCTGCAGTTCTTCAGCCGTGCCGACTACACGATCGAAGACCACAACATCAGCTTCGGCGTCGAGTTCGAGAACTACGAGCTCTTCAACCTCTTCGTTCAGCGTTCGAACGGCGAGTTCCGCTTTGATAGCTACGATCAGCTCCTGAGCGGCGAGGACGTGCGCATCGACTACAACAATGCGCCGACCAACAATGCCAACGACGCGGCTGCCGAATGGGGCTTCAACAAGTGGTCGTTCACGGCCCAGGACCAGTGGCAGATCATCCCCGAGCTGTCGGTGAACTTCGGTCTTCGCTACGAGCTCTACACCCAGGATGACGAGCCCATCGACTCGGCTTCCTTCCAGGACGAATACGGCTTCAGCTCGGCCCAGAACCTCGATGGTCTGGACCTCTGGCAGCCCCGTGTCGGTTTCGAATACAACCCCTTCGACGGCACCAAGCTGACCGGCGGCTTCGGCCTCTTCTCCGGCGGCAACCCGCAGGTCTGGGTCTCGAACGCCTTCCAAGGTCTTGCTTCCAACGTTCGCGGCAATTTCGACATCACCAGTGTCTCGGAGATCCCGCAGGAGCTTCAGGACGAAGTGGCGGCGATCACCCTCGACACCTTCGTGCCGATCGACGTGATCTCGCCCGACTTCGAGATTCCGTCTGACTGGAAGGCCTCGCTTCGCCTGGACCAGTCCTTCGATGCGGACCTGAACCGCTTCGGTATCCCGCTCGATCTAGGCACGGACTACCTGCTCACGCTGCAGGTTCTCCATAACCGCACGAAGAACGGCTTCCTCTGGCGCAACCTCGCCCAGACGCAGCTGTCCGAGACCCAGCCGACCGGTGTCGCACCCGATGGCCGGATCATCTATGCCGACCTCGACGCGCTGGAGATCTCCAACGTCGTCGCGCTCGACAACTTCGATGAAGGCGAAAGCACCACCTTCACGGCCACCCTCGCCAAGGAGTACGATTTTGGCTTCGGCTTCCAGGTCAGCTACGCCTACCAAGACGTCGAGACGGTCACGCCGGGCACCAGTTCGCGCGGCATCTCCAACTGGCGCGCCATCACCGACATCGACCGCAACTTCCCCTCGGCCGGTGTCTCTCCCTTCGAAGTCGAGCACGCCTTCAAGATCTTCTTCGACTACAATGTCGAGATCATCCCTGGCCTGAATACGCAGTTCGCACTGTTCGGTGACATCCAGTCGGGCGCGCCCTTCACCTATGCCTTCAACGTCGATGCGGACAACGCGCTGTTCGGCCGTGCAGGCGACGGTGAGACGCCGTTCGACAACAACCCGGTCTACATTCCGACGGGTCCGAACGATGCTGCAGTGGTCTTCGCCAGCGGCTTCGATCAGGACACCTTCTTCGCGGAAGTGGACCGCCGTGGTCTCAGCTCCGGCATCCAGGCCCGCAACGACGACCAAAGCCCCTGGAACCAGTTCTGGGACTTCCACTTCGAGCAGGACCTGCCCTTCGCGGACTTCGGCGTGAAGCGTTTCGAAGGTAACCGACTGAAGTTCGTTCTCGACATCGAGAACATCGGCAACCTTCTGAACAGCGAGTGGGGCGTCTTCCGCGACGGTCCGTCCAACAACGACGAAGCGCTCGTCAGCGCCGACCTCGTCTCCGTTGCCGACGTTGCCGCGAACGGTGTCGACGGTGCCACCGCTCTTGAAGGCGACGCGCCGCGCACGACCTGCACAACGCAAGGCGCCTGTGTCTATCGCTTCAACAACTTCCTGAGCGACCGCGACACTGGCCTCTTCCCGAACACCGGCGACGTCGAGCTCGACCGCTCGTTCTACTCCGCCCGGATCGGCATCCGCTACGAGTGGTAAGCTGAGAAGCATCAGGCCTTCGGGCCTTTGGGGAAGGGGCGGCTTCGGTCGCCCCTTTTCTTTTGCGCGCGGCGCTGGTCTAGAAGAGCCTATGCGAGACCTGCCCAAATCCTTCGACCACGAGACCCGCGAGCCCGAACTCTACCGCGAGCAGGAGGAGGCGGGACTGTTCAAGCCCTCCGGCGAGGGCGAGCCGTACGCTATCGTCATCCCCCCGCCCAATGTGACCGGCAGCCTCCATGTGGGCCACGCGCTCAACAACACGCTGCAGGACATTCTCTGCCGCTATCGCCGCCGCCAGGGCAGGCGGGTGCTCTGGCAGTTCGGCACCGATCATGCAGGTATCGCCACGCAGATGGTGGTCGAGCGGCAGATGGCCGAGCGCCAGGAGCCCCACCGCCGCGATATCGGCCGCGAGGCCTTCGTGGAGAAAGTCTGGCAGTGGAGGGAGCAGTCCGGCGGGCAGATCAAGGACCAGCTCAAACGCCTCGGCGCCTCCCTCGACTGGTCCCGTGAGCGCTTCACCATGGATGAGGGCCTCAGCGAGGCCGTGCGGCGTGTCTTCGTCGATCTTTACAGGGAAGATCTCATCTACCGGGACAAGCGGCTGGTGAACTGGGACCCGAAGTTCCAGACCGCGATCTCCGACCTCGAGGTGGAGAACAGCGAGGTCCAGGGCAAGATGTGGCACTTCGCCTATCCGCTGGCAGATGGAGAGGTGGACGGCATCAAGGAGATCGTCATCGCCACGACCCGGCCCGAGACCATGCTGGGCGACGGCGCGGTGGCGGTGCATCCTGACGATGAGCGCTACAAGAATCTCATCGGCAAGATGGTCCGCCTGCCGATCGTGGACCGCCTGATCCCCATCATCGCCGACGAGTATCCCGATCCCGAGCTCGGCACCGGCGCGGTGAAGATCACCGGCGCCCACGACTTCAACGATTTCGAGGTAGCCAAGCGCCACGACATCCCGCTCCTCATGCTGATGGATGAGGAGGCGAACATGATCGCCACCGAAGAGAACGGCGTGCCGCAGCGCTTTGACGGGGTGGACCGCTTCGAGGCCCGCAAGATGGTGGTCGCCGAGATCGAGGAGCTGGGCCTCTCCCGCGGGGTCGAGGACAAGCTCATCATGCAGCCCTTCGGCGACCGCTCGGGCGTGGTGATCGAGCCTATGCTGACGGATCAGTGGTGGGTCGATGCGAAGACCCTCGCCGGTCCCGCCATCGAAGCGGTACGCTCGGGACAGACGAAATTCGTGCCCCAAAACTGGTCCAAGACCTACTATAACTGGATGGAGAACATCGAGCCCTGGTGTATCTCGCGCCAGCTCTGGTGGGGTCACCGGGTGCCGGTCTGGTACGGGCCGGACGGCCACGCCTTCTGCGCCATGAACGAGGCCGAGGCGCACCGCGACGCCACCGAGCACTACGAAGAGGCCGTGGACCTCACCCAAGACACGGACGTTCTCGATACGTGGTTTTCCTCGGCGCTCTGGCCGTTCTCGACCCTCGGCTGGCCCGAGGACACCGAGGAGCTGAAGGCGTTCTACCCAACCTCCGTGCTCTCCACGGCCTTCGACATCATCTTCTTCTGGGTGGCGCGGATGATGATGATGGCGATGCATTTCAGGAAAGAGGTGCCGTTCGAGACGGTCTATATCCACGCCCTCGTCCGCGACGAGCACGGACAGAAAATGTCCAAGTCCAAAGGCAATGTGGTGGACCCGCTCGCGTATATCGACGAGTTCGGCGCCGATCCCCTGCGCTTCACCCTGGCCAGCCAGGCGACGCAGGGGAGGGACCTGTCGCTCTCGAAGCAGCGGGTCGAGGGCTACCGCAACTTCCGTACCAAGCTTTGGAACGCCGCCCGCTTCATGCAGATGAAATCGGCCCCCATTCCTGCCGAAGCGCCGAACCCGGAGGAGTTCAAGCTGCCGCTCAACCGCTGGATCGCCAGCGAGGGCGCGAAGATGACGGCGGAGATCGCCCGCGCCCTCGACGCCTTCCGCTTCGACGAGGCTGCGGCGGCGGCCTATCAGTTCGCCTGGGGAACGTTCTGCGACTGGTATCTGGAGCTCGCCAAGCCCATCTTCGACGATGGCGACGAGGCAGCACAAGCCGAGACCCGCGCAGCCATGGGCATGACCCTCGGCACGATCCTGCTGACGCTGGAGCCGTTCATGCCCTTCGTGACGCGCGAGCTCTACGCGGCGATGAAGGAGGGCGGCATGGGCTTGGACGCAGCGTCTTGGCCCGAAGCGGCGTTCACGGACGAGAAGGCGAGCAAGGAGATGGCGTCGGCCATCGCTCTCATCTCCGACATCCGCAGTGCCCGGTCGGAGGTCAATGTTCCGCCCTCGGCCAAGCTGGACCTCTATGCCATCGGCGCCGGTGCGCCCGACTTCGCCTCCCAGGAGGCGGCGATCAAGAGGCTGGCGCGGATCGAAACCATTACCGCTGCCGCCGAGCCGCCCAAGGGGGCGGTGCAGATCGTCAGTGGGGGTATGACCTACGCGCTGCCGGTTGCCGACGTCATCGACCTGAAGGCCGAGATCGCCCGTCTCGACAAGGAGATCGGCGCGGCGCAGGGGCAGCTCAAAAAGGCCGAAGGCAAGCTCGGCAATGAGCGCTTCATCTCCAAAGCCCCGCCGGAGGTGGTGGCCGAGGAGCGCGCGCGGGTCGAGAAGTTCGGTGCGGAGCTTGCGCAGCTCACCGAAGCGAAGAAGCGGCTGGAGAGCTTGTAGGAAGGCGTTTGCATTGTTTGCATGCAGACGGAGACGTAGGCGCTGGTGGCCACTCCCCCTCAGCCTGCCGGCAGCTCCCCTCTAGAGTGGGAGCCAACATGAGAGTCAGCGCCGGTCACTTCTTCCCTCCCCTACGCGAGTGGGGGAGGTGCCCGGAGGGCGGAGGGGGGCACCTGCGTTTGCAAGAAACGTGAGCGTCTACAAACGGGCGAAAGGAGCTACTCCTCCCCTACCACCACAGAACCCTCCCTACGCGGATCGACCACGGGGTCGATGACGTCCTCGCTGATCGTGAAGCCGTAGAGGCCGGAGGCGAGCGAGCTCTCACGCACTTCGTAGCCGAGGGCGCGGACCTCGTCGGCAAGCTCCGAATGGCCTTCCTCCACCACGACGGTGCCGCGAGGGACCACCACGTGAGGCCGCAAAGCCGCTTCGGACAGGGGCACGCCTGCTGCCAGGAAGTCGATCAGCGGCTTGGCGACATAGCCGATGATGGCAGGGCCGCCTGGGCTGCCGATGGCGCCGAGTGGGGTGCCGTCCGCCTCGAACAGTAGGGCAGGGGTCATCGAGCTCATCGGTGTCTTGCCGGGACCCGGCGCATTGACGGCAACCCGTCCGTTCTCCGACGGGACGCGGGAAAAGTCAGTGAGCTGGTTGTTCAGCACCATGCCCGCCGCCATCATCTGGCTGCCGAAGGGGAACTCGATGGTGGTCGTCATGCTGACGATGTTGCCGTCCGTATCCATGATCGAGAAGTGCGAGGTGGAGGGAAGCTCGTAGGAACTGTCCTGGAGGAAACCCTCTCGCATCAGGGCGCCGCCTGGCTCGCCAGGCTGCACGTCTTCCGCCGGTGCCGATCCCAGAAGCTGCCCGCGGCCCTCGAGGTAGCGGTCGGAGACCAGGGTAGCGGTCAGGTCCTCCGCGCTGAGGCTCTCCGTGCCCATGGCGGTGGGGTCGCCAAGGTAACGTCCGCGGTCGGCATAGGCGAGACGGCTGGCTTCGATATAGGCGAGAAGGCTGTCCTCCACCGGCATCGCTCCGGCCTTCGCCTCGTAGAGCTTGGCGATCTGCAGCATGGTCACCCCGCCGGAGCTCGGCGGCGGCATGGAGCAGATCTTCCGCTCAAAGACGATAGCGCAGACGGCCTCCCGCTCTTCCACCCGGTAGTCCGCGAAGTCCTGAAGGGTGAGGGTCTCGGCGCCGGTCTTCTCGTTCACCCGCGCGATGATCGCCTCGGCGATGGGGCCGGTGTAGAAGGCGGCGGCGCCGCCCTCGGCGATACGCTGCAGGGTCTCCGCATAGGCGGGGTTGGTGACCATGGTGCCGATGGGCTTCGGCTCGCCGTCCTCCGTGACATAGCCTGCGGCGCCCGGCTCGGCCCTGAAGTCGCGGAAGCGCAGCATGGTATCATGCATCCGCTGGGGGACCGGAAAGCCTTCCGTGGCGAGACGCTCTGCCTCGCCGAAGAGTTCCTGCCATTCGAGCCTGCCGTGCTTGCGGTGGGCCGTGTCGAGCATGGCGACAGCGCCGGGCACGCCTACGGAGAAGCCCGAGGTCACCGCCTCGTAGAAGCCCATCGGCTCCCCTTCCTCCGTATAGAACACTTCGGGGAACGTGCTGAGCGGGGCTCTCTCGCGTCCGTCGAAGGCGGTCACCTCGCCATTGGAGGCGTCGTAGAAGAGGAGGAAGGCGCCGCCTGCGAGGCCCGAGCTCTGCGGCTCGACAAGGCCAAGGACGGACTGCACGGCCACGGCGGCATCAAGGGCGCTGCCGCCCCGGCGCAGTACCTCCGCGCCTGCCTCAGTGGCCATGGGGTTGGCGGTGACGACGACGAAGGGAAGTTCGGCTTCGTCCCGGACCTCCGCCGCCGGTTCGGGCCGGTTCGCATCCTCGCCGTTCGAACAGGCGGCGAGTAGGCAGGCGGCCCACCACAAACGACTGTGTTTCATGCTTGCTCCCAGCTCTCCCCGGTTCGATGCGGGATGTAAGGCCCGCGGAAGGCAGGAGGCAAGCGATGAGAACTGCAGCGTCCGGAAGCCTGACTGACGTTCCCGGCCTGAAAGTGGGCTGTGCTGCCGATGAGGAAGCGCGCACGGGGGTCACGGTCATCCTGCCGGACCGGCCTGCGAGGGCGGCCTGCGACGTGCGCGGCGGCGGCCCCGGCACCCGCGAGACCGATGCCTTGGCCCTCTCGACCCTGGTCGATCGGATCGACGCGCTGACCCTGGCCGGCGGCTCGGTCTACGGTCTGGCCGCGGCGGACCAGGTGGCGGCGGCGCTTGGCGCGAAGGGCAGGGGTTTTGGTCTCAGCAAGGCGGAAGGGGTTCCGGTTTCGCCCATCGTGCCCGCCGCGATCCTCTACGATCTCGCCAATGGCGGCGACAAGGCTTGGGGGACGGACCCGCCCTACCGGCGCTTAGCCGCTCAGGCCCTGGCCGACATCGGCACGATCGTGCCGGAAGGCCGGGCGGGGGCAGGTTTCGGCGCCCTGGCGGGTGCGCATCCCGGCGGGCAGGGAACGGCATCCGCCCGCAGTGCGAACGGCCATGTCGTGGGAGCTTTAGCGGCAGTGAACAGCTTCGGCTCGCCCTATCTGCCGGGCACGAACGCCTTCTGGGCTGCGCCCTACGAAGTAGAGGCCGAGTTCGGGGGCAGGGCGTGGCCAGAGCTGCCCATCGCCGAAGGCTTCCCCCCGGACACCAAGGCCGCTGCGGTGCGCCAGGCCACGACCTTGGTAGTCCTAGCAACCGACGCGCCCCTCTCGGCCCCGGACCTCAAGAGGCTGGCGATCATGGCGCAGGACGGTTTGGCGAGGGCTCTCAGACCCGCCCACGGCCCGACGGACGGAGATGTAATCTTCGCGCTCTCGACCGCGGAGAAGGGGGAGGGCGCCAACTTGGCGCTGCTGACGGAGCTCGGCAGTCTCGCTGGGGACGTGGTGGCACGGGCGATCGCAAGGGGGGTCTACCACGCTGAAATGTCGTAGGAGGTCTGCCGCAAACCGGCCGCGCCGCGGGAAGGACAGCGACTGCGGTTCCAGGCCGGTCAAGCCAGCCCCGCCGGTGGCGCTGCGCGCCGTGAGAACGATACCGGCCTCAGATAGCGAGGCGGTAGGCCAAGTTGAAAAGTAGCCCCTGCAGGATTCGAACCTGCGACCATTCGCTTAGAAGGCGAGTGCTCTATCCAGCTGAGCTAAGGGGCCAGAACCGCGGCACGTAGCGGGGGTTGGGGATGGGCTCAAGTGGGGCATTGGCGTGCGGGGTATCGCAACTGCTGTCGCCATACGCCTTCCCACGGCGTAGGCGCAGCCGGAGAACGGGGGACCCAACTCCTGAGTCAGTCGCAGAAGGGCGGCGTTAGGAGATGGGTCCCACGGATCGCTTTCGCGACCGTGGGAAAGCGCATGGGTAATACAACGCTCGACTAGCTAACGCTTTAAAGGATAACGGTGCCGCAGGAAGGCAGCTAAGCAGGTGCCCGGCCGGTCAGGCCGCCCGCCGGAGGCGGTGCGCGGCGTGAGATCAATCAGTGCGTCCAGGGGCGCCTTCTGCTGGACGAGAAATTGTCCGCATAGGCCTTCAGCGTCCGCGGTCCCTGGTTGGGCTCGATCACTTGGTGGGGGATCTGGTGCTGCTTGGCGTAGGCGACGGCCTGGTCTTTGGTCTCAAAATGGAGGAGCACCTGGCCCGCGCGGGTGTCCTGGCTGGAGGTCCAGCCCATGAGCGGGTCGAAGCGTTTGGCGTAGGCCTCTTCGAACTCGAGCACCCACTCGTCCGACTTGGCCTTGCCGGACTGCATGGCGGTGCGGGAGGGGCGGTAGATGCGTGCGAACATGGCCCGGCTTGTGGCGAAGCGGGCACCCTTCCGCAAGAGGCACGTTGCGCCGCCGGGCCTTTTGCACTAGGGCCGCGCCCTGATCGGAGCGTAGCGCAGCCTGGTAGCGCATCTGCTTTGGGAGCAGAGGGTCGCAGGTTCGAATCCTGCCGCTCCGACCACTTTCCCTTCACACGAAGTTTCGGTGACCGGACCCTAGAATGACGGCGGCGTAGGCCACGGCAGATGCTACAACACTGACGACGACATTGGCGAGGAAGACAAACAGTCCGAAAGTCGATGCACGAACGATCCGGCCGGTCCTTGTCTCGCCGCCGACACCACCCCGGAACGACGTCGTCACATCAAGCGCCACCATCAGGCCGCTGGACGCGAAGGTCCACGCCGACAAGAGCGCAGCGACATCCTTGAAGAGAACTGGCATCGTCAGGAGAAACAGAAGGCCGAACAGCGTGCTGGGAATGAGAGCTGTCATATGCAGCCTCAGCCGCAGTACCGCCCCCGTTCCCTTGCCCCAGACCCGCAGGACCAGAGATAGAAGCGACTGTGTGGCAAGCCAAGCGAACGGGATCATAGCGGCATAGACGCCGAAATAGCGCTCCATCGCCGCCGCGGGGTCGAAGTCGTCGCCGAGATCGTCGGCGAGGTCGACGAACTGCTCGGTGATCGCAGCGGCGAAGGCACCCTCCTCGCTGGCCCATAGGAAACGGAACACGGCCGTCAGCGAGAGCATGAAGAAGGCCAGCCGGATCGTCGGGGTGTAGCGGTCCAGCCAGGTCGGATGGCGTGCCGCGTCGAAGACTTCTCGCGGCTGGATGAAGGTCGCCGCGACCGTCCTGACCCCACGGATGTTGAGCCCGAACAGGTCCTCGGTCAGGGCGCCGAGCCCGATGTCCAGATTCCTTGCCACCCAATACGCTCCTGCCTGCGATAGGAGGATAGCACGACCCCGGTGGGCCGTCAGCCCGCCGCTTCCAACCGCCTCTCGCTAGCCCGCTTCTTGACGCTCTCGGTCTTGAGCTGTCCGCAGGCCGCGCCTACGTCGCGGCCGCGCGGGGTCCTGATGGGGGAGGCGTAGCCCGCCTGGTTGACGATGTCGGCGAAGGCTTCGATCCGTCCCCAGTCGGAGCACTCATAGGCGCTGCCCGGCCAGTGATTGAAGGGGATGAGGTTGATCTTCGCCGGTATGCCCTTCAGCAGGCGGACGAGCTCGCGCGCCTCGGCATCGCTGTCGTTCACGCCTTTCAGCATGACATACTCGAAGGTGATGCGACGCGAGTTCGTGGTGCCGGGGTAGCGGGCGCACGCATCCAGAAGCTCGGCCAAGGGCCACTTCTTGTTGATCGGCACCAGCTCGTCGCGCAGCTCGTCATTCGTGGCGTGGAGCGAGATCGCCAGCATCGCCTCGGTCTCCTCGCCGAGCTGGTGCATCTTGGAGACGACGCCCGAGGTCGAAACCGTGATCCGCCGCCTGCTGATGGAGATGCCCTCGCCGTCGGAGATAAGGTCGATGGCGCGGGCGACGCCTTCGAGATTGTAGAGCGGCTCGCCCATCCCCATAAACACGATGTTGGAGAGCTTGCGCTCATCCTTGCCGGAGGGCCACTCCTCGATATCGTCCTTGCACGCTAGGACCTGCAGCACAATCTCTTCAGCTGTCAGGTTCCTGACCAAGGCCTGGGTGCCCGTATGGCAGAAGGTGCAGTTCAGCGTGCAGCCTACCTGGCTGGAGACACATAATGCACCTGCGCGGCCCACGCCGGGGATGAAGACGGCCTCGGCCTCGATACCGGGGGCGAAGCGCAGGAGATATTTGCGCGTTCCGTCCACGGAGACCTTGCGCTCGACGATCTCTGGCCGCGGGATGCGGTACCACAGCTCCAGCTTCTCGCGCAGGCCCTTGCCGATATTGGTCATGGCGGAGAACTCGGTGACCCCGAGATTGTAGATCCAACCCCAGATCTGCCGCGCCCGCATGCGGGCTTCCTTCTCGGCCAAACCGAGATCGGCTTCGAGCTGGCTCGCGATCTCGGGCCGCGACAGGCCGATGAGGGAGGTGCGCTGATCAGTGCTCAGCTCGGGGCTGAGGTTCAGGAGGGTCTGGGACATGTCTCTCTTCCGCCTTGTGACAGGACTTGTGGAAAACCGGTCGCCGCCCCTAGCCGAAGCAGGGGCGCGTGGGAAGAGCGAAGCTACTCCGTACGCTCGTACTCCAGAATGTCCCCTGGCTGGCAGTCGAGCACCTGGCAGATCTTCTCCAGCGTGGTGAAGCGCACGGCCTTCGCCTTGCCGGTCTTGAGGATGGAGAGGTTGGCGATAGTGATGCCCACACGCTCGGACAGCTCGGTGAGCGACATATCGCGCTCGGCCAGCATCTTGTCCAAAGTTACGCGGATGGTCACGCCCTGCTACGTTCCTCTTTTACACGCTCTTCGCGGGCCGACGCGGTGATGCGGCGGGTTTGCCCCTTAGGCGCGTTTTGCTAGCGGCGAAAGCAGGCTGCGCGTCACGCCTCCAGCCCCGCCGGGTCGAGGGTTGATGAACGAAACTTCATGCACTCGCAAGCCGGTGCACTGCGCCCGAGATGACAGATAGGTGAGGCGAATGGTCCTTTTCCCGCAGAACAGACTGGTTCTGGCCACCAGAAACCAAGGCAAGGTCGCCGAGATCGCAGCCATGCTGGAAGGTGTGGGGGTCGAAGTCGTCACCGCCGCCGAGCTCGGTCTGCCCGAGGTGGAGGAGACCGGCACCACCTTCGAGGAGAACGCCGGTCTGAAGGCCGAGAGCGCCTCGAAGGCTTCGGGCCTTGCCGTGCTGGCCGATGATTCGGGGCTCAGCGCGGATGCACTAAGCGGCGCACCGGGGGTCTACTCCGCGGACTGGGCCGGAGAGGAGCGCGACTACGAAGCGGCCATGGCGAGGCTTCAGCGCGAGGTCGAAGCGGCAGGCGGGGACAGGGGCGCTGCGTTCCGCTCCCTTCTCATCCTGCAGTGGCCGGACGGACGGCGGGTGCTCAGCCGCGGTGAGGTGAGGGGTCGGCTCGTCTTCCCGCCGCGCGGGGAGGGGGGCTTCGGCTACGATCCCTGCTTCGTACCGGAGGGTGAGAGCCGGACCTTCGGCGAGATGAGCGCCGAGGAGAAGCGCCGGTTCTCCCACCGGGCAAGGGCGCTCGACGCCCTGCGCGCCGAGCTCGGTCTGTGACACCGCTCGGCCTCTATGTTCACTGGCCCTTCTGTGCACGGATCTGTCCCTATTGCGACTTCACCGTGGCCAAGAACCGCGCGGTGGACGAGAAGGCGTGGGCCGATGCGTTGGCGGAAGATCTGAAGGCGCTCTCGGAGTACACCCGAAAGCGACCTCTGCGCAGTATCTATTTCGGCGGCGGTACCCCCTCGCTGGTCCCCGCCAACGTGGCGGAGCGGGTATTCCGTGCCGCTGACGATCTCTTTGGGATCGAGAGCGGCGCCGAGCTGACGGTGGAGGCGAACCCCGATGACGCAGCGCGTTTCAAGGAGCTGTCCGAACTCGGCTTCAACCGCCTGTCGCTTGGTGTGCAGAGCGTCTCGGATGCCAGTCTGACCTTCTTGGGCCGCAACCACGACGCAAGGGAAGCCAGGGACGCGCTTATAAAGGCGACCGGGATGTTCCCCTCGGTCAGTGCCGATATGATCTACGCGCTTCCGGGTCAGACCCCGCGGGCGTGGGAGGCGGAACTGCGGGAAGTGCTGAGCTACGGCATGGACCACCTCTCGCTCTACCAGCTTACCATCGAGCCGGGCACGCCCTTCGGTCTGGCGGCGGAGCGGGGAAGACTGGTTCCGAGCCCTAACGATCTTCAGGCTGATCTCTACGAGCTGACGGGCGAGATCACGCAGGCCGCGGGGTTTCCAGCCTATGAGGTCTCTAACCACGCACGTCCAGGCTCCGAAGCCGTGCACAACTCCCTCTACTGGCAGGGGGCGGAGTGGCTCGCCATCGGCCCCGGTGCCCACGGGCGGCTCGGTCAGGGGGCGGAGAGGTTGGCCACCGAGGGAGCAGCCAAACCGAAGAGCTATGCCGCACTGCCTTTGAATGAGCGTCTCTCCTTCACGCCCCTGACGGAGGAGGAAGTTCTCGTCGAAACGTTGGCAGGGGGTCTGCGGCCCGTCGCCGGGCTATGTCTTCACAGGCTAGGCGACTGGCAGAGCAGCGTTCTGCGCGCGGCGGAACCGTTCATCGCATCCGGCCACCTTGAGCATAGGGAAGGGCGGCTCGCAGCGACCCCTTCGGGCAGGCTGCTGCTCGACTATCTGACGACCGAGCTCACCTCGGCACTACCCTCTTTATCGGTGTAGAGAAGGATAAGCCGGGCCAGCTCGTTCGGATCGAAGGGTTTGCTGAGGAAGGCGTCCATTCCCGCCTCGCGGCAGGCCTGCTCGTCCTCGGGCAGGGCGTTGGCGGTGAGCGCCACGATCGGTAGTCGGCTGCCGGACTCCTCCTGCCTGATCATGGCCGCCGCCTTGATGCCGCTCATGACGGGCATGTGCATGTCCATCAGCACGATATCAAACGATCCCGTACGGACGGCATCGACGGCGGCGGCGCCGTCGCTGACGATGGTCAGATGGTGACCTTCCCGCTCGATGACGGCCTTGGCTAGGGCCGCGTTGATCTCGTTGTCCTCCGCCAGAAGGATGCGGCTCGGCGCAGCTTTCCTCGCATGGTCCTCGCGCTGCTTCTCGATCGCGTCGAGTTCCGCCTGGGTGATGGAGAGGTCCTCATCGCTCAGCACACGCATGAGGCTTCGCCTGCGGATGGGCTTGGTCAGGTAGACGGGGTAGCCCAACGCCTTGAACCGGCCGAGCTGCGGACGTTCGGACGCCGGAAGCAGCAGCACGCACCGCTTGGCTTTGCTCGCCAGCGGGGCGGCGGCTTCGGCGAGGGGGAAGTCGCAAAGGAAAACGTCCGTATCCGCTACGCCCAACTGTTCGGCTGCTCCATCCACTGATCCTACGATCTCGGTCGACAGCGCACCCGCGAGCCTCAGCTTGAGGCTGAGGGCACGGCCCAGCACGGGGTTGGGCGTCAGGATCAGCGTGTGCTTTCCCTCGAGGGGGCGTTTCGGCGCCGGGGCGGGGACGGCCTCCGCAAAGGGAAGGCGGAGAACGAAAGTCGAGCCCATTCCCTCCTGGCTCGATACCTTGACCGATCCGCCGAGTTTGTCCGTAAGCTGTTTGACGATGGCCAGGCCGAGGCCCGTACCCTCGATCGACCTGTCGTCCGCCTTCTTGTCGCGGGTGAAGGCATCGAAAAGACGCGGAAGCAGCGACTGCGGTATGCCGGTTCCAGTGTCGATGACGTCGATCATCAGCTCACCCGCACCAGCAGGCGAGTTGACGCTCTGCATAGTGACGATGATGCCGCCCTTGTCGGTGAACTTCACGGCGTTGCCCACGAGGTTGACGAGGAGCTGGCGCAGTTTGGAGGCATCGCCCCGCACCCTCGCCGGGGTGCTGGGGTGGATGAGGGTGGTGATCTCGACGTTCTTAGCCGCGGCCTTTGGCGCGAGCAGTTCGGCGATCTCCTCGCAGACGAGCCTGGCGTCGAAAACTTCGCTGACCGGCGCTGTGTCGTCCGTATCGAGACGGGCATAGTCGAGGATGGCGTTGATGATGTCGAGAAGCGCCACACCGCTCGTCTTGATGTTGCCCGCGAAGTTCGTCTGGTTCGGGTCGAGCCCTGTCTCGAGAAGCAGCTCGGTCATGCCGAGAATGCCGTTGAGAGGCGTGCGCATCTCGTGGCTCATCGTGGCCAGGAACTGCAGCGTCCGGTCCGTGCCGGATCGGTCGGCTTGCTTCCCAGAAGCGCTGCCCACTGCCTGCGTCGTCTGCTGAGGCGAGCTGTCACCAGGTTCCCCATTCGCTCCCGCGGCGCCAGCGGGCAGAAGGAGGTAGAGGCAGCTTCCGGCAGAAGGCACCCCCATCACGGCGAAGCGCTGCAGCTCCTCCTCACCCTTGGGCGCTCTTCGAACGATGTCGAGCCGACCGCTCTTATCGTCCTGCCCCCTGGTAAAGGACCACCCCTCCGGCATCTCGTCTTCGGCGAAGACGCTGGCGACGTTGATGCCGAGTTCGGCGGCGGGGGGGCTGATCGCCTGGACGACGCCCGTGCGGCTGTCGAGCAGGTAGGCCGGGCAGGGGAAGCTCTGCACCAGCTTGATGAGCGTATCCGTCATGATCTCTCGTTCCGCCAACCCCGCGCGGAACATGGCACAGAATGGTTTCCCTCCCCTTTGCCTAGCCCATGGCCTTTTCGGCAGCCGGTTCAGCGCTTCTGAAGCTGATGGCCTCGGCGATATGGACGCGCCCGACGCTGTCCCTACCCTCGAGATCGGCAAGGGTCCGGGCGACCCGCAGGATGCGGGTGTAGCCGCGGGCGGAGAGCTTGAGCTGCTCGCAGGCCCGTCGCAGAAGCCCGAGCCCGGCTTCGTCGAGGCTGGCCACCTCGCCGAGCTGCTGCTGGCCGAGGGCGGCGTTGATCGCCCCCCGCTCCTCTTGAGCCGCCCTGGCCGCGGCGACCCGCGCCGCCACCGCCGCCGTGCTCTCGCCTTCCGCGGCGCTGGTCAGGTCGAGGGCCGAGACAGGCGGGGTATCCACCGAGATGTCCATCCGGTCCAGGAACGGCCCGGAGACCCGCGCCCGGTACTTCGCGCCGCAGCCCTTGCCGCGGATACAGACCGAGCCGCAGCGGCAGGGGTTCATCGCGGCGACGAGCTGAAAGCGTGCCGGGTAGCGCACATGGGCGTTGGCACGGGCGATGAGGATGTCGCCGGTCTCGAGCGGCTGGCGCAGACTGTCGAGCACGGCGGGGCTGAACTCGGGCAGCTCGTCCAGAAAGAGAACGCCCCGGTGGGCGAGGGACGCCTCGCCAGGCTTGGCCCGGATGCCGCCCCCTACCATGGCCGCCATGGAGGCTGAATGGTGCGGAGCGCGGTAGGGCCGGGTGCGGCGCAACGCGCCGTTCTCGATCAGCCCGGCCACGGACTGCACCATTGAGACCTCGAGCATCTCCGTCAGGGAGAGCGGCGGCAGGAGGCCCGGCAGACGCTCGGCCATCATGCTCTTGCCCGAGCCCGGAGGCCCGGTCATCAAGAGGTTGTGTCCACCCGCAGCGGCGACCTCCAGGGCTCGCCGGGCTGTTTCCTGACCTTTGACTTCGGAGAGGTCGGGAACACCGGTCTCGGTCAGCACCGCGCCCGGTTTCGGCGCAGGCAGGGTCTGCGTCCCCTTGAAGTGGTTGGCGAGGGAGATGATGCTTGGCGCCGCGATCAGCGGCACGCTCTCTCCGGCCCAGGCGGCCTCGGCGCCGGATTTGTCCGAGCAGATGAGGCCCAGATCGAGGGCGTTCGCGGCCATGGCGGCAGGCAGGGCGCCCACGGTCTTGGCGATCGAGCCGTCAAGACCTAGCTCGCCGATCACCGCCATCCCGCCGACCGCATCGCGGGGGATAGCCCCCATCTCGGCCATCAGCGCGAGGGCGATGGGCAGGTCGAAATGGCTTCCCTCCTTGCGCAGGTCGGCCGGCGCGAGGTTCACGGTGATCTTCTTGGGCGGCAGCCCCAGCCCGATGGCCGAGAACGCGGCGCTGATCCGGTCCTTCGCCTCGCTCACGGACTTGTCCGGCAGCCCGACGATGACGAAGCCGGGCTGACCACCGGTCAGATGCGCCTGCACGGTCACTTCGCGGGCTTCCACGCCCTCGAAGGCAAAGCTCGTCACCTCGGCAACCATCGGCGCCTCCCTCGTTCCCGAGGACCGGTGTTGCCGAGACGTTCCGCGAACGCAAGCTGTTTTGTCAGTACCCTAGGAAAGATCGGCCGAGGCGAACAGGATCTCGAAGGGCTCGCACCAGATCGTCACGCTAGCGGCACTGGAGAGGTCGAAGCCTTCGGGCAGTTCGTAGCGCTGGGTACCGCGGCGGTGGCTTTCGAGATCACCGAGATCTACGTACCCAGAGCCTTTGACGTCCTCGTTCCGGCGCACGGTGCGGTCGGTGATCCAGACTTCGAGCTGCGGGCCGCGGCTGGTGCGGAAGCCTTCGAACTCAAGGAACATCCGCTCGCCTTCGCGGACGATCCGCGCCGTACCCTGGCCGCGTTTGCCCTCGCGGCCCTCGAAGGTGCCGGAGAGAAGAACCTCGCTCTCCTGCAGCGATGCGGCGTAGGCGGTGATCAGCGTGGTCGGCTGCGGCGCGGAAAGGGTGAGGGCTGCGACGGCAGCGGCGGTGGCAAGCAGCATGGTTGTCTCCAAAGTGGCTCACCCTGGCGTTCGGTCCACGCCGCGGCGAGGTTACCGAGCCTCCGCAGCTCGCTCCCGAGCACACCAGTCCCAGAACATCGCCGCCATGTCCGGCCCGCCGAAGCGCTTGAGCCCGTAGTTGCCTATGGAGAGTTGGAACGACGCCCTAGTGCAGGGAGGTTTCCGGATTTTTTCGCTTATCGCATAGCGCGTGGCCCTAGCATTTCAGCGAGAAGTAGTTGAAGCTTCGAGTATAAGGGTAGGTGTGTTCATGTACCGCTGTATCTTGCCGATACTGGTTGTTCTGTCGTGCGCCGGGCAGGCTGCCGCATCGTGGGTGGAAGTCCGATCCCCCAACTTTCATTTCGCGGGGCAGGCCAAAGAAGCCGATGCCGTGCGATTGGTTCGTGAGCTGGAGCTCTACCGGTACACCGTTCTCAATGTCTTGGGAGCGGATGCTCAGCCCGAAGCTCGTCCGGTCGAGGTCTTCGGGATCAAAGGCGCCCGAGGCATGTCCAAGCTGACCGGCTCGGGTGGGATTTCAGGTGTCTACACGCTCGGCAGCGATGGACCGGTCTTCATCATGGATACGATGGATGGTCTCGGCTCCCGCGGCGGAAGCCGGGCTACTGCCCTGCACGAGTTCGCCCATCACATCATGAACTCGTACTCCACGCGTTACGTGCCGCGTTGGTACAATGAGGGGTTTGCGGAGTTTCTGAGTTCTTTCGAGGCCGATGGCGACGAGGTGACGATCGGCATCCCAGGTAGCAAGTTCGGCTATGTACTGGGCGGCCGTGAGGATTGGATCGACTGGAAGGTCGTGCTCGGCGCAGTGCGGTCCTATCCGAGCAGCAAGAACAAGTCGCCGAACTATCTCTCTTATTTCTATGGCCAGAGCTGGCTAGGCGTTCACTATATTCAGTTCAATGACAAGCTTAATGTCGAAGTTCCTAGGTACTTGGAGCTTATTAACAGCGGTACCGAACCGCTTACGGCTTTCGAGCAAGCCTTCAAGATGAGCGTAGAAGAGTTCGGTGAGCAAGCTGAGCGCTACTTTGCAAGCCGAAGCTACCCAGTCGCCAAGCTTCAGTTCACCGATGCTGTCTCCAGCCAATCCATCAGTGTCCGCCGACTGTCGGGGGAAGAAACACAAGCAGCTCAGCTACGTGCGATGACGGCTTTTGTGAGGGATAATAGCCGGCATAAGAACTGGGCGACGAAGCAGGTCGGCAGCTACGAGAGGAAGTTCGGCGAGACCCTGACCACACTGGCGGTGAGACTGGCCCTTTCTTTTGCCGAGAAGGATTTCGATCGCAGTATCGAGGTTGGTGAGCGAGCGCTGGCTCTCTTTCCGTCCGACCCGGAAGCCTTAAAGATCGCCGGAGACGCCCATTTCCATCGGTTTACAGGCTTTGAAGAGCAATTGGATAAGACTGCCGATCCCAGCGATCTCCGTCAGTCCAGACAGTATTTCGGACAGCAACTTCGGTTGGACCCAACCAACCCAACGGCAAACCTACACTATATTGAGACCTATACGAAGCTGAACGAGAAGCCTGACGAGGTAGCTATCAAGGCCGTACGCTTTCTTGTGCACTACCGGCGCAATGCTGGCCTGTCCTCTCAACAGCTCGTCATTGCCGAAGCCCTCTCCTTGTACGGCGACCATGAAAGCGCCTGCGATAGTCTGGCATTCGTTGCGCCCTGGCTGCCTCGAGAAGAACCGGACATGAATGAGGAGCAGCTTTCTGCATTCAAGAAGACCGCGCAGCGAGTAGAAGCAGTATCGCTACGTTCTTCTTGTTCGGTAGGTTAAGTTGAGAGAGTGCGTTCGAACAATCTCTGCAAATCGTAGGTATTAATAGGCTACAGACTAGACTCGGCTCGCGTAGTCTCAAGAGGAAGCTTTTCCCGAGCGCACCAGTCCCAGAACATCGCCGCCATGTCCGGCCCGCCGAAGCGTTTGAGCTCGCGGATGCCGGTGGGGCTGGTGACGTTGATCTCGGTCATGTAGCCGCCGATGACGTCGATGCCGGTGAGGACCAGGCGGCGCTCCTTCAGCTCCGGTGCGATGGCGGCGCAGATCTCGAGGTCCCGTTCGGAGAGCTCGCAGGGCTCGGCTCTGCCGCCCACATGCATGTTGGAGCGTGCCTCGCCCTCCGCAGGTACCCGGTTGATGGCGCCGACGGGCTCGCCGTCGAGGAGCAGGACGCGCTTGTCCCCGCCGCGCACCTCCTTGAGGTAGGCTTGCGCGATGACGGGGAGGGGGCGGGGGCCTGCGAGGAACATCTCCAGCAGGGAGGAGAAGTTCTCGTCGCCGGGCCTGACGCGGAACACCCCCGCACCGCCGTTTCCGTAGAGCGGCTTGAGGATCATGTCCTCGTGCCGGTCGCGGAAGGCCCTCAGCGCCTCCTCGTCGGCGGTGACGAGGGTGGGGGGCATCAGCTCCGGGTAGTCCATGACGAAGAGCTTTTCGGGCGCGCCCCTGATCTCCGCCGGATCGTTGAGGACTAGCACGCTCTCGGGCAGCTTCTCCAGCATGTAGCAGGCGGTCATGTAGACCATGTCGAAGGGCGGGTCCTGGCGGATGAGGATCACGTCCATCTCGGCGAGGTCGAGATCGGCAGCCTCGCTGCGCTCCGCATGGCCGCCTTGCTGATCCTTGAGGTTCAGAAGGCGGGCAGCCCTCGCCGTGACCCGATCGCCTTCGAGGCGCAGATCCCTCGGCTCGTACTCCCAAAGCTCGAAGCCCCGCGCCTGCGCTTCGAGGGCCAGGGCGAAGGTGGTGTCTCCCTTGGTCGTCAGGCCTGCAAAGGGGTCGGTCTGGAAGGCGATCCTCATGAGCGCCTGCCCATCAGATGTCCCGCCGGGGGTCGCGCAGATAGATGACGTGGCTGACCACCTCCGTGACGCCGTCGATGGCCTGGGCCTGCCCGGTGACGCGGCGCAGCTCGTTCGGGCCCTGGGCGACGCCGAGAAGATAGACGGTGCCCTGGCTCACCAAGACGCGGTAGTTCCTGGACGCCACGCCCGTATCGGCGAGGAGGGCGGCTTCGAGTTTCTGGTCGATCAGCGCGTCCTTCGCGCCCTGCTTGACCGTGGTCTTGGGCAGCACGGCCAGCTCGTTGATGACCTCCCGCACCTGGCCAATCTCCCTGGCCTTCTCCTCGATCAGGATCGCATCGCCGTCGGAGCGGACCGTGCCGGTGAGAAGCAGGCGCCCCTCGAAGATCGACATGTCGATGTCGGAGGTGTCGACCTTCCGGTCGAAGAGCAGCTTGGATTTGAGGTTGAGGCTCGCCGCGCTGTCGTCGACGCGGTCGCCGAAGGTGCGGTTCTGGGCGCAGGCGGCAAGGACGAGAAAGAGGACGAGAAGGGGAAGACGGTTCATGGGAACCTCCTAAGGCGGCAGGTTCCATCTATGGAGTTCGCGGGCCGCTTCCAACGCTTTTTGCCCTCAGGACGTGCAATTTTCGGTCAGCGGAAGGCATCCTTGATGTGCCTCAGGCCTCTAGGGCTCACCGCCGCGATGTCGTAGCGCAGCGGCACGTCCGCCCGCCGTTCATGCCGCGCAAGCCAGGCATCGGCGGCGGAGCGGATGCGGCGCTGGTTGCCGTCCGTCACCGCCAGCCTCGCGGTTTCGAGGTCGCGGCGGAGCTTCACCTCGACGAAGACCAGGACGCCGCCCTTTCGGGCGACGATGTCGATCTCGCCGCCCTTCGCTTGAAAGCGTTCAGCCAGGATGCGGTAGCCCTTGAGGCGAAGCAGCCAGGCGGCGGCAAGCTCGGCGAGCCGCCCGCGCGCCTCAGCCTTCTGACGGGCGAAGCGCGAGGGCGCGGGCATAGCACTCCTTCTTGGGCAGGCCGGTGATCTCGGCGGCAAGCTTCGAGGCCTCGCGCACGGAGTGGTCGGCCATGAGCTCGGCCAGCACCTCGTCGAGATCGGGGGCGGCCTGCTCGGTCGGGTGGATGACGAGAACGATCTCCCCGTTGGGCGGGGCTTCGGCGTAGCGGCCCGCCAGCTCGGCAGCGGTGCCCTCGACCACCTCCTCATGCAGCTTGGTCAGCTCGCGGCAGATGCTGACCGGCACGGGTCCCAAAGCCTGGAGGGTCGAAGCGAGCCTAGGCCCGGTCTCGTAGACCACCACGGTTTCGCCCCGTGAAAGTGCCTCGCCGAGGAACTTCTCCCGCTGGCCTTGGCCCTTGGGCACAAAACCGAAGAAGCTGAACCGGTCGGTGGGGGCGCCCGCGATGGAGAGCGCCGCGGTCAACGCGCTGGGGCCGGGGACGGTAAAGACCTTATGCCCCTCGTCCCTGGCCTCCCGCACGATGCGGTAGCCGGGGTCGGAGATGAGCGGCGTGCCCGCGTCCGAGACCAGCGCCACGGCGCCGCCCTGTTCGAGCTTCGCCAGGATCTGCGGCCTGACCTTCTCCGCATTGTGCTCGTGATAGGGGAGAAGCGGGCGCTTGGGGATGCCCAGCACCGAGAGCAGCTTGCCGGTGACCCGCGTGTCCTCGCAGAGGACGAGGTCGGCATGGGTCAGCACCTCGACCGCGCGCCTCGTCATATCGCCGAGATTGCCGATCGGCGTCGCCACCACATGAAGGCCGGGAGAGAGGGGTTTGATGGCGGCACGGTCGCTCATTGGGGTCCGCCTAGGGCGAGGGCCGCACCTTGTGAAGGAGTGTTCATCTAGCAAAGCGTGTTGTGACCGTCACGAAGCACGTTTAAGCCTTCGGAACCGTGTTTGTCAGGAGCCGCTCCATGCGTCAGCCCTTCCGCCTCTCCCTCCTCGCGGCTGCCTCGGCGGCGTTCGTTCTCGCAGCCTGCGAGACCACCTCGCCGAGCCGCACCAGCCTGCCTGAGGAGCCCGAGGTCGCCACCGAGGACCCCGTCGGCCTTGAAGAGCCCGTAACCCTGCCCGACCTCGACGAGGAGCGGATCGTCAGGGTGGCGCTTCTCCTGCCGCTCGGCGCGCAGAACGAGAGCATCCAGGACCTTGCCTCCTCCATGCAGAAGGCCGCCCAGATGGTGGCCTTCGAGAGCGGCAATGAGAGCTTCTTGCTGATTCCCGAGGACACGAAAGGCACGCCCCAGGGCGCGCGCATCGCTGCCGCCAACGCTATTAGAGGCGGCGCGGACATCATCATCGGTCCGCTCTACGCCGACAGCGTGTCCGCCGTGGCGGCGGTGGCGAGGCCCAGAAACGTGCCTGTGGTGGCCTTCTCCACCGACCGCCGGGTGGCCGGGGACGGGGTCTACCTCCTGAGCTTCCCGCCGGAGCCCGAGATCGAGCGGGTGACCCAGTACGCCCTTTCCCAGGGCTACGCCCGGTTTGGCCTGCTTGCGCCCCTTAACGAGTACGGCGCCAGGGTGTCCGATGCCTTCCGCGACGAGATCTATGAGGGCGGCGGCACGCTGGTCCATCAGGAGGTCTATGAGCGCAACGCCGACGCCATGCGCGACCCGGCTCGCCGTCTGGCCGAGTTCGCAGCCCCCGGCTTCGTGCCGCAATACGTCACCCCCCGCGGCCCGCAGAAGGACGCCATCGACGAGGCGTTCGACGAGATCGGCGGCCAGCCTACCGCCGACCGCTACGGTGACCTCGCGCCTTCCCAGCGGCTCGGCCCCCTCAATCAGGCCGATGTGCCGCTCGACAGCTACGATCCGGCGCTCAACGGCTTCCAGGCGGTGCTGCTGCCCGAATCGGGGAGGCTGCTCCGGGCGCTGGCGCCGCTTCTGCCCTATAACGATGTGGATGTGCGCCAGATCAAGCTCCTCGGCGTCTCCGCCTGGAACAATGACGGACTGACCGGTGAGCCTGCGCTGAACGGCGGCTGGTTCGCCGCCCCCGACCCCGAGCGGGCCAAGGGCTTCGAAAGCCGCTACCGCGCCGCCTACGGCGAGAGCCCCATGCGGCTCGCCTCGCTTGCCTATGATGCTACGCTGATCGCCGCGCGCCTGGCCGAAAGCCGCGCGCCGAACCCCTATTCGGAGGCTATGCTCACCAACCCCAACGGCTTCATCGGCGCGGACGGCCTCTTCCGCCTGACGCCCGAAGGGGTCGTGGAGCGCGGGCTGGCTGTGCTCGAGCTGGGCCGGGGCGGGATCAGGGTCATCGACCCCGCGCCCCTTAGCTTCCGCATCGACCCCTACGCCCCGCGGTACTAGCGGCCTGGCGCAGGGGCCATCTCTCCCTGCGGGAGAGATCGACATCTTCGATGTCGAGTGAGGGTGTTCGGAAGAACCGATCTGGCAAGCCCTCACCCAAAACCTGACTGGTCAGGTTTTGACCTCTCCCGAAGGGAGAGGTAGGCGACTTCGTGAGGGAGAAACCGAACTGACTTCCAACCCGCCCATCCTCACGATCGCGGACACACTCGCCGTACCGGTGAAGCCTGCGGACTTTCCGCAGACGGTCCTTCGGTTCCGTAACGATCGGGCTGCCGCCGAGGTGGGTCTGGACGGTCTGAGCGACGAGAACTGGACCCGCCATCTCGGCCGCTTCGATCCGCTTCCGGACAATCTGCCCGAACCCCTAGCGCTGGCCTATCACGGCCATCAGTTCCGTAGCTACAACCCCGAGATCGGCGACGGGCGCGGCTTCCTCTTCGCACAGCTCCGCGACCGCCGGGGGCGCCTTATGGACCTCGGCACCAAGGGCTCCGGCCAGACCCCCTTCAGCCGCACGGGCGACGGGCGGCTCACCCTCAAGGGCGGCGTGCGCGAGGTGCTCGCGACCGAGCTCCTCGAAGCCCTCGGCGTGCCTACCTCACGGAGCCTCAGCCTCATCGAGACCGGCGAGAGCCTGGTGCGCGGCGACGAGCCCTCACCGACCAGATCCTCCGTCCTCGTCAGGCTCAGCCACAGCCATATCCGCTTTGGCAGCTTTCAGCGCCTGATGGCCATGGATGACGAGGAGGGGATGCAGGCGCTACTCAGCTATAGCTGTGAGCACCTCGTGACCGAGGCGGGCGCTGAAGACCCGCCGGGCTTCCTTCTAGCCGTCACCAAACGCATGGCGGTGCAGGTGGCCGGCATGATGGCGGCGGGCTTCGTGCACGGCGTTCTCAACACGGACAACATGAACGTGACGGGCGAGTGCTTCGATTACGGACCATGGCGCTTCCTGACCACCCTCGATCCTCAGTTCACGGCGGCCTATTTCGACCATACGGGCCTCTACGCCTTCGGGCGTCAGCCGGAGGCCTTCTACTGGAACCTCGCGGCCTTGGCCCATGCGCTCTCGCTGATCGGCGAGGAGAAGGCGCTGCAGGAGGCGCTGGCGACGTTCCCCGACCACTACGCCGACGCCTTCGCGGCCGCGGTGCTGCGTCGTCTAGGGATTGAGGAGCGAGAGCCGCAGGAGGACCACAAACTCGCCTCGGACCTCTTCATCTTCCTTCACCGCACGGGTCTGCCCTTCGAGCGAGCCTTCTTCGACCTGTTCGGCGGCAGGGCCGGGGCGGACAAGCGCTCGCGCTCGCCCCATGCCGAACTCTATGGTGCCGAAGACGTCGTTGTGCGCATTGACGAGCGCTCGCCCCTGCGGCCTGAGCGGCTCACCCACCCGGTCTTCGCCGACGAACCGCAGACCCTTCTCCTCGAAGAGGTAGAAAGCATCTGGGATGCCATCGCCGAACGCGACGACTGGAAGCCCTTCGAGAACAAGATCGCCGCCATCCGCCGCTACGGCGAGGCGCTGAGCCCCGAAGCGGCCTAGGGTCCGGACCCTAGCCTTGACCCCCCGGCGCGGCGCGGCTCAACAGCTCCCCATGTCCGACCTCACCGATCCGCTCTTTCTGGCGTCGAAGCTCATGGCCTGCCCCTCGGTCACCCCGAAGGACGAGGGCGCCCAGGACCTTCTGGAGAGCTGGCTGAAGGAGCTGGGCTTCACCGTCCACCGCCAGACCTTCGGCGAGGTGCCGAACCTCTATGCGACCCGCGGGGAGGGGGGCAAAAGGCTATGTTTCGCAGGTCACACCGATGTGGTGCCGCCGGGGAAAACCGCTGACTGGCAGAACGATCCCTTCGAGCCGAAGGTCGAGGACGGCATGCTCAAGGGCCGCGGCGCCTCGGATATGAAGGGCGCCATCGGGGCCTTCGTGGCTGCCGTCGCTCGCGCCGAAGACACCCCGCCCCTCGCCCTCCTCATCACCGGTGACGAGGAAGGCCCCGGCCTCGACGGCACCAAGAAGATGCTCGGATGGATGGAGGAGCAGGGCCACCGGATCGACCACTGCCTGGTAGGAGAGCCGACCAGCCGCGAGGCCTTGGGCGACATGATGAAGGTGGGCCGCAGAGGCTCCATGAACTGCGTCGTCACCGTGACCGGTCGTCAGGGCCACGTCGCCTACCCCGACCGCGCCGAGAACCCGATCCCCGTCGCCGTGCGCATTGCCGAGGCGCTCCGCGTGCTGGTCCTCGACAATGGCTACGAGCACTTCCAGCCTTCCAACCTTGAGCTGACCGCGATCACCTCGGCAGAGACGGCGGAGAACGTGATCCCAGCGGAAGCCGCTTTGCGCTTCAACGTCCGCTTCAACCCCACCTGGAGCGGCGAGCGTCTGCTCGAGAGCCTGCACGAGGCCATCGACGCCGCGGCCGAAGGTGCGCGCTGGTCCTGGAACCCCCGCGTCTCCGGCGAGGCGTTCCTCAACCAGGACGAGGAACTGACCGTCCTGGTGCAGACGAGCGTACAGGAGGTGACCGGTAAGACGCCCGAACCCTCGACCTCGGGCGGCACCTCCGATGCCCGTTTCATCTCGAAGGTCTGCCCGACGGTCGAGTTCGGCCTGCCCGGCGCCACCATGCACCAGGTGGATGAGCAGGTGCCCGCAAAAGATGTCGAGAAGCTGACGGACATCTACGCCCTCATCATCGAGCGCTACGGGAAGCTGACCGCATGATCAGCGCAAGGCGTATCGCGGACGGCATCGGCCTCGCCTTCGACCTCGCGCGCAAGAAGCCCGGCTGGGAGGAGCGGCGCGACCTCTCCGCCGAGGCGGTGTTCGCGAGCTTCTGGGCGCTGCCTTTGATGATCCCAGGCCACCTTCTCGCGGCGATGGTGGGGCGGCAGCTTCTGGTCGACACGCCCTTCGCCGAGGCGGCGAATCTCAGCCCCGCCGTTACCGTCATCACGCAGACGGTGACGCTGCTCCTGGGGTTCGGGCTTCAGCTCTTCGTCTTGACGAGGCTTGCAAGGCGCAGGGGGGCGGGTTGGCGGATCAGCCCGCTGATCATCGCCTTCAACTGGGCCGCCTTCGCCTTCAGGACGCTGCTAGGGCTTCTCATGGGTCTCTCGGTTCTGATCGGCGTCCCAGCCCTGATCGAGCTTGGAACACTGATCGTGTTCGGGCTGATCATCTGGGTGCGGTGGGGGATCGTGAGGGAGACGCTCCAGACCACCCCCATGGCGACCATCGGGACGTTGGTGCTCTTGGTGGTGGTCTCCCTCCTTGCAGGCCTCGTGGCCAGCGCGATCTTCTCGGTCCTGGGCCTTCTGCCGGAACCGGTCGCCGTCGAGGCCATCGAGGTGCCCTCGGAGCCCGAAGCTCAGCTATAGACCGCCTCTACGAAGTAGAGACCGTGGGCAGGGGCGACGGGGCCGCAGCGTGTACGGTCCTTTGCTTTCAGCGCCCCACGGAAGTCACCGACGCTCCACCGCCCGATGCCGACCCGCTCTAGCGAGCCCGCGATGGAGCGCACCTGGTTGTGAAGGAAGCTCGGCGCACGGAGGTGGAGGTCGATGGCCTCGCCGCGCCGCTGAGCGCGGATCTCGGTGATCGACTTCACCGGCGATTTTGACTGGCAATGGGCACTTCGGAAGGTGGTGAAGTCGTGGGTGCCCTCGAGCAGCTTCGCGGCCTCGGCCATGGCCTCCGCATCGAGCTCCTGGGTCACCCGCCAAGCCCGCCCTTCATCGAGCGCGAGGGGAGCACGCCTGCAGACGATGCGGTAGAGATAGCGCCGCTCGGTGCAGGAGAACCGTGCGTGGAAGTCCTTGTCTGTAAGCTCCGCTGACAGAACACTGACAGGGGCGGGACGCATGATTCCGTTGAGGGCGCCCTGCAGCTTGAAGGGGTCGATCTCGCGCTGCATGTCGAGATGCGCGGTCATGCCGAGGGCGTGCACCCCCGCATCGGTGCGCCCCGCCCCGTAGCAGTGCGCCTCGCCGGGGGCGAGGACCAGGGCTGCGTCCTCGATTGTAGCCTGCACCGAGGGCGCGTTCTCCTGCCGCTGCCAGCCTGCGAAGGGGCCGCCATCATACTCGACCTCCAGCCGGTAGCGCCAGAAGGGCTCGGCGATCACTGAAGAACCGTACCAAGAGGAAGCGGCGCGCCGCGAAAATAATCCGGCGCGGATTGCGCCTGCTTGCCCGAGCGCTGGAGGCGGGAGACGAGCACCTCGCGCCCATCGCCGCAGGTGACGGCTAGATGGCTCTCCTCGGTCTGACGCGCCGTGCCCGGAGCATCGCGGGACTCGCCGCCCATAGCACTCATCAGCAGCTTGAGCCGGACGCCCTCCATTGCCGTATGGGCGCCGGGGAAGGGGGAGAGGCCGCGAATGTGCCGGTCCACCTCCGCGGCGGGGCGGCTCCAGTCGACCTTGGTCTCGTCCGGGGTGATCTTGCGGGCGTAGGTCACCCCATCCTCGGACTGCGGCGTCTCCTCGAGCCCGCCCCGCGAGAGGGCCGCCAGGGCTCGGGGGAGGAGCCCGGCGCCGACGCCCGCCAGCTTGTCGTGCAGGGTAGCGAAAGTCTCATCGGCGGCGATCGGCACGGTCTCGGAGAGGAGGATCGGCCCGGTGTCGAGCCCCGCTTCCATCCGCATGACCTGAACGCCGGTCACCTCGTCGCCCGCCATGATGGCGCGCTGGATGGGCGCTGCACCCCGCCAGCGGGGGAGGAGGGAGGCGTGAAGGTTGAGGCAGCCGAGCTTCGGCGCGTCCAGCACGGCCTGAGGAAGGATCTGACCGTAGGCGAACACCACCGCCACATCCGCCTCCAGCGCGCGCAGCGCTTCGGCTTCGGCGGGGGCCTTCATGGTCTTCGGCGTCCGCACCTCCAGCCCGTACTCCTCGGCTAGGGCACCGACCTCGGAGGGCTGCAGCTTATGGCCTCGCCCGCGGGGCCTGGGCGGCTGGGTGTAGACAGCGGCAATGTCATGGCCTGCGCCGACGAGCTCGCTCAGCGCCTGGGCGGCAAAACCCGGCGTTCCCATGAAGACGACGCGCAAGTCCTACTCCGCGGCCAGGAAGGGGAGGGAGGGCTTCTTGGCCGGCTTCTCAGGCTTCTCCGCCGCCTTGGCCTTCGCCTCACGCTTCAGCCGCTTCAGGATGCGCTCGCGCTTCAGGCGCGACAGGTGGTCGATGAAGAGGATGCCCTCGAGATGGTCCATCTCGTGCTGGATGCAGGTGGCGAGCAGCCCCTTGGCCTCCAGCACCTGGGGGCGGCCCTCATAGTCGAGATACTCCACCCGGCAGCGCGCGGGCCGGTCGAGCTCCTCGAAGGCGTCGGGCACCGAGAGGCAGCCCTCTTCATAGGGCGCGACATCCTCCGACGGGTCGATGATCCTCGGATTGACGAAGTAGCGCGGCTGCGGCTCCTCGTGCTTATCGGCGAGGTCCATGACGATGATCCGCTCGGGCACACCGATCTGGATGGCGGCGAGGCCGATGCCGGGGGCCGCGTACATGGTCTCCAGCATGTCGTCCATGAGCGCCCGCGTCTCGTCGGTGACTGCGGCGACCTCTTTCGAGACCTCGCGCAGACGGGGATCGGGGACGGTGAGAATCTCGCGTACAGCCATAGAACTCCACCTAAGTTTCGGGGGCTTCGGGGTCAATATTGAGGAGGCGGGCCAGAGTCTAACGACAATCTAAGACTTTCCTGCAACTCTGGCGCGCGCCGCGTGGTGGCACGCGTCTCGCATTGGGGAAAGTTTGATGACATAACACCTGCTCAGCACTGTCCCGACCGCGTTCGGATAAGGGTTGATGGGGCAGGAACGGTGGCCGGTGATTTGGGATGGCATGGAACTTGAACCCATTCGGGATGCAGCGCGTGGAGATCGTCGTGGACGAGGCTCTGGGCGATGCGCTCGAGCAGGTAACGGGGGCGAACGAGACAATGGCTAGTGGTGGACATACCCTGCAATACATCATCCTCGCGGTGGTGGGTCTCGCCGTGCTCGGCGCCCTGGCGATCACCTATTTCCGCCTGAACCGGCGCAAGAACTTCTACGACGATAGCGGCGACCTGTTCGATCAGGGCTTCGACACGGCGAGCCAGAGCGGCTTCTCCGACCGGGACGACGACTTCTCCTCGATCCGCATCACCCGCGAAGAGCGAGCAGAGCCAGGCCCCTTGACCACCGAGGTCGAGCCCGATCCCTATTACGACGAGCCGGAGCTCGCCGCCCCGCCCATGAGCCGCGACCCCGAGGCGGCGCCGAACGTGGTGCCGCTGAGAACGCCGGAACCCGAGCCCGAGCCGGAACCCGTCCCCGAGCCCCAGCCCCTGCCGCGGGTCGAGCCGCGCCGCGAGGCGGCCATCGGCGAGAGCCGCCGGGACGATTTCTATCAGGCCCCAGCCAGCAGTACCGAATGGGACAGGCCGCAGCAGCAGGCCTCTTACCAGGAGACGAGAAGCTCGAGCTACGACGACAGGCTCTCCGCCGGACGCTACGAAGACCAGGACGCTCCGTTTATGGCCCCTTTCATCAAGGACTACATCGAAGAGAGCGAGCGTCGTCAGCATTCGAGGCTCGACGATCTGCGCGACGACATGCGCCGCCAGCTCACCGGCATCCGCGACGAGCAGTCGAGCCGCCTCGACCTCTTCCTCTCCTCCATCGACCGCAAGCTCGACCGGCACGGCATCAAGACCGACGACGAGGATGGGGCTGCCACCCGCCGCCGCATCGACAGCCTGACCACCATGGTCGAGCGCGTCACCGATCACATGAAGGTCCAGGGCGACCGGCTCGACGACCTCTCCCGCGTGGTTGGCACGCGGCTCGACGAGATGGCGCCGATCCGCGCCGACCTTCGCTCCATGCATGACGAGGTCCTTAGCTTCCGCCGCGATGTTGAGGCGAGCCACGCCGCCATCGGTCAGATCCGCGATAATTTCGACGGGCTGAAAGAGGATTTCGGCCGTCTGGAGCGCAGCTTCCTCGAGCGCGCCCAGAGCGACGGCTCGGTCACCATGCGCCTCTCCGAGGTCGTCCGTTCGACCCTCGACGATGACGAGTACGAGCTGAACGCCCGCCTCTCCAACGGTCAGATCGCGGACTGCGTGATCGGCCTTTCGGGCGGCCGCTCCAAGGTGGCGATCGACGGCGGCTTCCCCATCGAGAGCTTCAACCGCCTGCCGAGCCGCGACGCGGTCCGCAAGAACATGCCCCAGGCGAAGAAGGCCGAGGATGATTTCCGCAGAACGGTCCTACGCTCGATCTTCTCTGTGGCCGACCGCTGCATTGTGAGGGGCGAGACCGCCGACAGCGCGATCCTGTTCCTGCCTTCGGAAGCGGCGTACACGATCCTTCACGACCGCTTCCCCGACCTCGTGCGCGACAGCCACCGGGCGCGGGTCTGGCTGACCTCGCCCTCGACCCTCATGGGCACGCTGAACCTCCTGCACAATGTTCTGCCTGAGGACGATCACGCGCCGCAGAGCCGCAGCTATGAGCGCTTCGATGAGGGCGGGGGCCGCGACCTCTATTTCGAGGATGACGAAGACGACTACAGAGCGGAGGAACGCTCCCGTCAGGAGAGCCGCGCCGAGGACCTCGAAGCCCGCCTCCGCCGTCTGCGCGAGGAGGAGCAGGAGCTCGCCCGCGAGCTCTCCGAGCAGCGCGGCGGCCGCCGTCAGCCTACCGAGCGCCGTGAGTCCCAGGAGCGCCGCTACCGAAGAGACCCGGCAGCCCTCAGCGACGACCGCGTCACCTCGCGTCGCCGCCGCGAAACCGACGAGGAGCGAACCCGCGACCTCGACGCCTCCGGCGACTTCGAGACGAGGCTGGAGCGCTTCTCCTTCGACCTCGACGACCGCCGCCGCAGCGATGATGACGAGGAGGGCACGTACAGCTCTCCGCGTGAGGATCGTTTGCGGTAGTCCCAGCTACACCGTCATCCCGGAAAGCCGCGAGGCTTATCCGGGAACCCTGGACGGAGGTAGCAACTTAAGAGGACCGACTGGTCCATGGGTCCCGGCGCTCCGCTCCGCTACGGCCGGGATGACGATGTTCGGTACTACTCTTCCAACGCCAGCATCTCGTCCAGCGTAGGCCGTCTGCGGATCACCTTGTAGCTACCACCGTCCACCAGCACCTCGGGCACGAGCGGCCTCGTATTGTACTGCGACGCCTGCACCGCGCCGTAGGCCCCAGCCGTGCCGAAGGCCAACAAGTCCCCAGCCTGGGGGTCTGCCAGCATGGCTGCGTCGGTGAACTTGTCCGTGCTCTCGCAGACCGGGCCTACCAAGGCGTATGCGGAGGGATCACCCTCCTTCTGCGCTACCGGCAGAAGGCGGTGGGTCGCGCCGTAGAGGGCGGGGCGGATGAGGTCGTTCATCGCCGCGTCCACCACCACGAAATTCTTCGTGGTCTGATGCTTGGTCAGCACCACCGAGGTCAGTAGCACCCCCGCATTGCCCGCAATGACCCGACCGGGCTCGAAGATGAGTTGGACATCGAGCCCTGCCGTGATCTTGGTCACGGCCTCGGCATAGGCCGAGGGAAGGGGCGGCTGGTCGCCATCCGCATAGGGAATGCCGAGGCCCCCGCCCAGATCGAGCCTACGGATGTCGAAGCCCGCCCCGCGCAGCTCCCGCACCAGCGATGCCGCCCGCTCTGCCGCCCGCTCGAAGGGGCCGAGAGAGGTGATCTGAGAGCCGATGTGAAAATCGAGCCCATCCGGCTTCAAACCGGGCAGGTCACGGGCGAGGGTGTAGGTCTCCAGCGCCCGCTCCCACGGAATGCCGAACTTGTCGTCCTTCTTGCCGGTGGAGATGCCCGGCAGGGTGAGGGCATCCACATCCGGATTGATCCGTAGGGCGACGGATGCCTCGATCCCCTCTTCCTCTGCCACCTCGCTTAGGGTGCGGAGCTCCGCCTCGCTCTCCACGTTGAACTGGAGGATACGGGCGCGAAGGGCGGCGCGCAGCTCCTCTCTCCTCTTGCCGACGCCGGAGAAGACGATCTGATCGGGCTTCATGCCCGCCCGCAAGGCCCGCTCCAGCTCGCCCACCGACACTACATCGGCGCCGAGGCCCTCGCTCGCGAGAAGCTTCAGCACATGAAGGTTCGACAGCGCCTTGACGGAGAAGGCGGTCACCGTGTCCGCCGGAAAGGCCTCGCGGAAGACGCTGGCGTGCCGCCGCAGGGTGGCAGCCGAGTAGACATAGACCGGGGTTCCGACCTCTTCGGCGATGCGGGCGAGGGGAACCTCTTCGGCGTGAAGGGCGCCGTTTTGGTACTGGAAATGATGCATCGCTCAGCCCACCGGTGAGGCGAGGGCGCCCTGCGGCGGGGGCGGCACGTCGAGGGGAGCGCGCTTGCCGCAACCGGCTGCGAGGACGAGAAGGACGGCGGCGGCAAGGATACGGCGTTTCATGGGCGGCGCCCTACCACGTGGCCTTTGCCGCGGGAAAGCACTAGCTGCTGACCCAAAGGAGCTTGGCCCATATGCCGCGTATTGATGCCTACACCCTGATGAAGATCCTTGCAGGCATTGGCGGTCTCGCCCTCGTCTTCGTCTTGCTCTCCTCCATGGGCGGCAAGCCGAAGCCCTGGGAGGCGGACAGCCCGCGCTATATCGTCGGCGAGATGGCGAGCTTCGAGCGCAGCTTTCCCTCCGCCCCCCTGCCGGAGGTCACCTTGGAGACGCCGGAGGGACAGGTGAGCCTGTCCCAGATGGCAGCAGGAAAAGTGCTGGTCCTGAACCTCTGGGCCACCTGGTGCGCGCCGTGTGTCGAGGAGCTCCCCTCCCTGGCGGCGCTTCAGGAAGAGCTGGGTGACGACTATCTGGTGCTGGCCGCGGCTCAGGAGGGGGGCGACGGCAGCCGACAGAGGGCGATGCTGGAGCGGATCGGCGCGGAGGAGCTGGGTGTGGCTCTCGATCCGAAACTCGCTCTCAGCCGGGCCTTGGGCGACGGCAGGCTGACCCTCCCCGTCACGGCCATCTACGATGCCAGGGGGCGACGGATCGGTGTCCTCCGCCGCCCCGCTGACTGGTCCTCGCCAGAGGCGGTGAGGCTGGTGCGGACCATCGGTGCGGGCGAGCTGCCGCGCTGAGGCGGATCGGAAACGGTTGGCCCATCTGGGCCATTGCTCTTTGACCCCGCGGCGCGCTTCGCCCAGAAGCGTTACCTCTGAACGGGAGTGCCATGGCCAACGCCCTGCCGCGAGCGACTGACGAGCCGACGGCCAAACCGGACCGGGGCGAGCTGATCGCGTTGGCCTACCGCGTCGTGGTAGCGCCGGAGAGCTACGCCGATCTCTCCCATGCTTTGCAGGAGCGGCTGACCGACTACTACGCAGCGTCCGAGAGGCAGGAGGGCGGCCCCTTCGCCGATGTGGAGGGCGAGTTCCGCTTCGCCCTCGACCTCTTCGAGCGAGCAGGGGCGGAGCTTTCTTCGGCCCGCCAGATGCTGGAGCGGCTGGAGAGCCTCGGCCTTCCCGCCTTCACCCTGACCAGGCGGGGCGTCGTGGCCGAAGCGAACGCGCGCGCCAAAAGCGACCTCGCCGTCACGCCCGGCCAGCCCCTACCGGCGGCGACCTTTGGCGGACAGAAGGTGCAGCGGGCACTGGCCTCGGCCCTGCGCGGCGGCACGAGGGAGCGCTTCGCAGGCATTCTCTCGGCTGAGCAGGAGGGCGGGCGCACCGCCCACCTCTCCCTCACCCCCTTCGGCCCTCCCCATGAGCAGCAGCTTCTCGCCCAGCCCATCGCCCTCACCTGGAACCGCAGGAGCGGCGGGGCCTTCGCTGAAACCTTCAGTCTCAGCGGCGCCGAACGGGACATCGCCAGGGCCATCATCGCAGGGCAGGACCTTCGCGATGTGGCGGAGGAGAGGGGGACCAGCCTCGGCACCGTCCGCAACCAGACCAAGAGGCTGATGCAGAAGCTGGGTGCGAAGTCGCGCCTCGACATCGTCGCGCTCTTCGTCGGCTACTCGAAGCTCCACGGCGGCGGGGCAGCGGAGGTCGGCAGCGCCCGCAGACGACCGGTGGAGCGCAGCTTCCGTGCGCCGTCCGGGCGTAACATCGTCTACACCGCCTACGGACCGAAAGACGGTGAGCCGGTCCTCGTCTTCCACCCCCTCTTCGGCGGCAACCTCCTGGCGCCCGGAACGGCCCAGCTTCTCCAAGACAAGCGCCTCCGGCTCATCGTTCCCTGGCGCCCTCACCTCGGCGGCACGGACGGCGCGAAGGGAAGGAAAGGGCACGCACTGGCGTTCGCGGACGATCTCGATGCGCTTCTGCAGGACTTCGGTATAGGGAAGATCAGCCTACTGGGCGTCAATGGCGGCGCGTCCTACGCCTTCGCCTTTGCGCGCCACTTCCCCGGTCTTGTGCGCAAGCTAGTCACGGCGGGAGGGGTGATCCCGATCTTCACCACCCGTCAGTTCTTCGCCATGAGCCCCGAGCAGCGCCTACCGCTCTTCCTCGCCCGCCACGCTCCGTCGGTGGCCAGCCACTACACCAGAGCGACTCTGGCGCGGACCATCGCCGACTACGACGACACCTTCCTCGAGCGCTACTTCAAAGCGACGCCTACCGACTACCGGACCATCACGGACGAGCATCTCGGCAGCCTGATCAAGTCCGGCACCAAGACCGCCCTCGAGAACGGACCGGAGGGGGCGGTGGCGGAGCTGCTCCTCGCCAGCGCCAACTGGAAGGTCCTCCTCCCCGAAGCGCCCTGCGACGTCGTCATGCTGGTCGGGGAGGAGGACCGGCAGAACGCCCCCGGCCTGGTTGCCGAGTTCGCCAGAGAGCAGGGCTACGAGCAGCGCACCGTGCCAGGAGCAGGCACCTTCCTCTTCCACCAGAAACCGGACGCCGTCCTGACCGCCCTGACCGAGGCCTAACGCAGCTCGCCCTCGATCACCGCCGCCAGCGGCCTGAACGCATCGACCAGCTCGGCATAGACCTGCCGCTTGAACGGCACGATCAGCCCTTCGAGCTCGTCAAGCCGCGCCCAGCGCCAGCGCTCGAACTCGGCTGGCTCGTGGGCGTTGAGGTCGACTTCGTCGTCGGAGCCCTCGAACAGCATGACCACCCATTTCTGGCGCTGGCCGATCCATTTCTTGCCCTTGCGGCGGTAGCGCGGGGGAAAGTCGTAGGCGAGCCAGCCCGGTGTCGTCAGAAGAATGCGCGCCGTGCGCACACCCGTCTCCTCGTGCAGCTCGCGAAAGGCGGCCTCCTCGATGTCCTCGCCGGGGTCGATCCCGCCCTGGGGCATCTGCCACCGATAGGGGTTCACCTCACGGGAGCCCGGCGCCGTCAGCCGCTCCCCGAGCCATACCTCGCCGCGCCGGTTGAACAGGCAGATGCCGACATTCGGGCGGTAGAGGGGGAGGTCGGGAAGTTCCTTCATGGCGCTCCCCTGTCGGTCAAACCGCTATCTTGTTCAAGGGGTGAGCCGCCTTCAGTTGGGCAGGGCAGCCTCTCGGCGGTAGCTCGCCAGCCGCCCAGGCTCGCCGGATACATCAACTTCGAGATAGGCGGGGGTCACGGTCTCGACCTCTTTCTTCGTGAGGAGAGCCGCCGGGATCGCTGCCGCCAGGCCCAGAAGCACAAGGCTCAGCGCCACGCTCGGCAGCTTGCCCAGCAGCGTCTCAATCCGAAACAAAGTTTGGGTCCTCGCGGCCTTGGCATTAAGGCTCTTCTGTGCGTCGTTGAAAGGTCGCATGCGAACCCCTATGCGTTAGGCCGGAACGAGTTGAAGGTCGGAGGCCAGTGATGGACGGTGCGGCGCCAGAAAAGCAAAACAAGGTAAAAGAAGAGGCTGCAGAGAACAGCCAAGCTTCTGACGAGCCGAAGGAAACCGTTAAGGAGCCGGAGGCCGAGGCTGCCGACAAGGCCAGCAAGAAGGCCGACAAGAAAGAAGAGAAGAAGAACCAGGCCATCGAGGCGAAGATCGCCGCCGCCGATGCGCGGGAGATCGAGGCCGCCAAGAAGGCGCGCGAGGACGCCGCCAAGCGCTCCCGCCGCAAGATCTGGGCGCGCTCCCGCTCCACCGTCTTCGCCAAGGTCATGGAGACTAAAGGCAAGGTGGGCGGCGACAAGATCGCCTTCGTCGAGCCCGAGGGCCGCGAGATCAGCTACCAGGACGCGGTCAGGGGCGCCTTCGCCCTCGGCAGCGCGTTCTCCAAGTTCACCAAGCGCGGCGAGAATGTCGGCGTGCTGCTGCCGACCAGCGCGGGCGGGGTCATCACGCTTCTGGCGCTTCACTGCGACGGCCGTGTGCCGGCCATGCTGAACTTCACCGCCGGTGAGAAGGCGCTCTTCAGTGCGCTCGAGACCGCGGACATCAAGCACATCATCACCTCCTCCAAGTTCATCGAGATCGGCGGCCTCGAAGGGCTCGTCGATGCGCTCTCCTCGAAGGCGGAGATTCACATCCTGGAGGAGATCCGCGACGGCCTCGGCAAGGGCGCGAAGATCCGCGCCGCCATCGGCGAGAAGCTGCCCTTCCTCGTCCGCCGCGGCGTCAAGCCGGAGACCCCCGCGGTCATTCTCTTCACGTCGGGTACGGAAGGAAAGCCCAAGGGCGTGGTGCTGACCCACCAGAACCTCGTTGCCAATGTCGAGCAGATCAGGGACCATGTGCAGCTCGAGCCGGAAGACATCTTCTTCAACCCGCTGCCGATCTTCCACTCCTATGGTCTCACCGGCGGCTCGCTCTTCCCGCTCATCGGCGGGCACAAGCAGGTGGCTTACCCGTCGCCGCTCCATGTCAAGATCATCCCCGAGATGATCCGTAAGCACCAGGCCACAATCCTCTTCGGCACCGACACCTTCGTTACCCGCTACCTCAAGCAGGCGAGGGACGGAGCGCTTGGCAGCCTGCGCTACGCCGTCTGCGGCGCCGAGAAAGTGCGCGACGAGACCAGGAACTTGGCGCGGCGCAAGTTCGGCTTCTCCGTCCTCGAGGGCTACGGCGCCACCGAGGCCGCCCCCGTTATCGCCGTCAACCAGCCCGGCGACATCCGTCCGGGTACGGTAGGTAAGGTGCTGCCCGGCATCGAGTGCCGCCTGGAGGATATCGAGGGGCTCTCCGGCGGCGGAAGGCTCTTCGTCCGTGGGCCGAACATCATGGCGGGCTATCTCGATCCAGATACCAAGGAAGTGACGGCGCTCGAAGGGGGCTGGCACGACACGGGCGATGTTGTACAGATCGACGGCGGCGGCTATGTGGCCATCCGCGGCAGGGTGAAGCGCTTCGCCAAGATCTCCGGCGAGATGGTCAGCTTGGCCGTGGTCGAGAACTGCGCCTCGGTGGTCTGGCCGGACAACGTCCACGCCGCGGTCATCATGCCCGATCCCAAGAAGGGCGAGCAGATCATTCTCCTTACGGAGGAAGAGAACCCCAACCGCTCCGAACTCCTCTCCTGGGCGCAAGGCCACGGCGTACCCGAACTCGCCGTGCCGAAAAAGGTGCTCCACGTCGAGGAGATCCCTCTCCTCGGCACCGGCAAGGTCGACTACGTCACCCTGCAGAGCCAGGCAGAGGAACTCATCGCCGAAGGCGAAGAGTACGAGAAGCAAGCAGCGGAGTAGGGGCAGACTCCATACGGGGAGCATCGCCCCGTAGGTCGGACCGGCGAAGCTATTCACTGCCTATAAGCGCAGTACCGTAGGGCGGCTCGAGCAGCGTGCCGCCGTTCCTGGGCGCAACCGCGTCATGGCGAACCACCTACGGTGTTCCGCCCTACAGTCTCCCACTCGCCTTCAAAGCTTACAGCTCTCAATGACGCCTTCCCATGGTCGCGCAGCGATCCATGGGACCCATCTCCCAACAGCAGGATAGGCGTCGCGAGCAGGAGATCGGTCCCACGGTCTTCCGCTTCGCTACGCCGTGGGAAGGCGGAGAGAAGGTTCTTCCGTAGGGCGGGTTGCGAAGCTTTCCGCCGCGCCCCGTCCCCCTCAGCCTGCCGGCAGCTCCCCC
>NZ_JANIBC010000016.1 GCF_024505085.1 Parvularcula maris | reverse complement strand
TCTCCGCCGCTGGCTACAAGACGGAATGACATCAAAACGCTCTAGGTCCACCGTAGCCGGATGGATGGTGAAGCTGTTCTCGGCGGAGCCGGTCAGCATGCCGCGATAGTTCCAGGGTCCTTCGACTAAGGACGACGTGGCGTAGCGGATCTGCTCGTCATTGCTGGCGCTGCGGTCGATGCCCGCATAGGTGAGGTAGTAGAGTTCCTCGTGCTGATAGATCCACGGCCCCTCTACATAGAAGGGAAGGGCGGCGGTCCTGATCGCGCCGTCGAGCTCGATCATATTGTCCTTCAGCCTGGCGAAGTAGTACTGCTCGTTGCCCCAGGCGATCCATGAGGTACCGTCATCGTCCGTATACACGGTGGGGTCGATATCGTTGTACCAGTGGGTCTTGTCCGGCGTCATGTCGTTGGTGATGAGCGGAGCGCCCTTGGCATCGGTGAAGGGGCCAGCGGGGTGGTCCGAACGGGCGACGCCGATCGCCATGCCCTGGCCGCCGCTCCGTTCGACGGAGGTGTAGAACCAGTAGGTGCCGTCCTTCTCCTCGACCTCGGACGCCCATGCCCTGCCGCTAGCCCAGGAGAAGTCCGTAGGCTCCATGATCGGGCCCAGCGCGGTCCAGTTGCGCATATCCGTCGTCGAGTAGGCCAGCCATTCCGTGATGCGGAAAGGCTCATCGCCTACGGCCTGGTCGTGTCCTGCGTAGAGATAGACCGTCCCCTCCTTTTCCAGGACCGCCGGGTCGGCTGTCCAGAAGTCCTGCACGATAGGGTTCTCACCGGGCAGGCGGGCCTGACCCTCTCAGTCCTCAGGAGGCGTTGTTTCGTTCTCGAGGTCGATGAAGGGCCAGCCCTCCTCGTCTCACAGAAGCGTATGGATACGCAGCTCGGGAAGACCGTCCGCCCTGTAGGCGTGGTAGACGATGTACCAGTCATCGCCCTCCTTGTAGATGTCGTTGTGACCCGGCCCACGGTAGCGGCCCGTCGGATCGCTGTCATTGTCCAGAACCTGATAGCCGCCATCGTCGGTCATCAGCACCATGTCCCGGTCCACATAGGGGCCCATCGGGTTGGGCGATCGTCCGACCACCACGTTGTAGGTGCTGTCATAGCCCTGACAGCAGGCATCCTTCGACACGAAGAGGTAGTAGTACCCGTCCCGGTAGACGAGAACGGGAGCCTCGATGGGGTTGAGGGCCGTCCCCGTATCGCCGATATTGGTCGGCGTCGTGTTGGCGAAGGGCTTGCCGGTGGAGGGGTCGAGCTCGATGATCTCGATTCCCGACCAGTAGCTGCCGAAGGTCATCCACCATTTGCCGTCGTTCGGGTCCTCAAGGACATGAACGTCGATGGCGCTGTATCGGTCGGTAGGCTCAGGCTCGGCGTTGATGACGAGCCCCTGGTCGGTCCAGCCCGACATCGGATCGTCGACGTCGATGTCGGCGATGGGAATCGTGACCAGGCCCGAGAGGGACTCCCTATCGCCGTTGGACTCGTGATAAGCGAACACGGAGTAGTAGACCCAAAGCTCGTCGCCAACCACCATGGCGTGCGGTGCCCAGACCCCCTCGGGAGGATCGTTCGGGTCGGTCTCGGTCACCTCCGCCACAGCGTACTGAGGGATCTCGTCGAAGATGGCTCCGGCGAAACGCCAGTTGATCATATCGTCCGAGTAGCGCCAGTAGATATAGCCTGCATCATCGACATCGTTGGAGGTATGGAAGAGGTGGTAGCGGTCACCGATCTTCACGATGGTCGGGTCGTGTACGAAGTTCACGGGGACGCCCGTCACCGAGGTGTTGAGGGCCGTATCGACCGCTGCGGGCGGCGGCGGCGGCGGCGTGGGAGGGGGGTTGTCCGTGCGCGGCGGCGGGCTACTGGAACCACCGCCACCTCCGCCCCCGCAGGCCGCAAGCAAGAATGAAGAGACGACGAAAAGAGAAATCGTTCTTTTCAAGAACGGTCTAGGCATTGGTCACCTCCATTTTCCAGGTGACCACGAGTAGGAGAAGGAAGAACGAGTGAAAAGGCCGCTAATATATGGAAAGGTTTGCAAAGCCTGCAAAAAACGGAATCGGCCTTCCGTTACCGCATCGCAGCAGAAGGAAGGAACCGGTAGCGCTGGCGGAACCCGGCCTCGGCCTGCAGTTGGTCCGTCTTGCAGTCCCTAGGAAGGCGTCGGGCATCTGCTTCAAGCGAGGAGATGCGGCTCGCCCTGGATAGGCCGAACCACACCCCGACGAAGCGCAGAAGCGTTGAGACCATCACGGTCCGCCCCAATCGCTCCAGCCTCAAGCCGACGAACTCAGCTATGCCTGAGCGCGCGCTTTCCGCACCAGGAAGGCGAGGGCAGGGGCGAAGAGCAGCGCGCCCGCTGGCAGCGGTACGGCGTCGCCGGGTGCTTCGGCGATGCTGAGGGTGAAAGATGGGGGCGTCCCAGCTTCGACCGCGCTGCCGAGAAGCGTGAGGAAGAACCCTACCGCCGGTGACAGGGCGACATCGGTCGTGCCTGCCGCTCTGACGACGAACTCGAGATCAACCAGCGTCAGCGCGCCGCTCAGCTCCTGGAAGATCACACCGCCCGTGATGTTGCTGACGGTGGTCCCGCCCGTTGCACCCGGAGGTTCCTGCTGTGCGTTCGTGAAAGTGAAGGCGGGTCCGAAGGTTCCGCCCAGATAGCCGATGATGCCGGCATCGAAGGTGAGGTCGAACTGGAAGCTGTCGAATGCCGCCTGGGCGTCATCGGTTGCGACCGTGACGATGAAGGTATCACCCACCTCGAGATCGTTCGTGTCGCTCGTGTCCAGAACGACGGCGGCTTGAGCGGCTGAGCCGAGCAGGAACGCCGCTAGGGCGCCCATCCATGTCTTACCATGCTTGATCATCTTCATACTCCCAAATCGGGGCTTCTGACCCCTCTGCTGAAGGTCACTCTACAAGGTCGATATAGGACGGACCCGGAACGCTCCCGAAGAAGTCGGCCATGATGCCTAGGTCCACGCCGTTGACGGCGCCGTCACCATTGAGATCCGTATCGAGACTGAAACTCGGGTCGGTCTTACCGAAATCGGCCGCAAAGATGCCCAAGTCCACGCCGTTGACGACGCCGTCTGCGTTGAAGTCGGCATCGACCACATTGCCGTAGCCGTCTCCATCCGTATCGCGCTGGTCGGCATTGGCGACGAAGATGGCGTTGTCCTCGAAGCTCGCGATTCCATCGGCGTCGTGGTCGGCGAACACGGTCACCTGCGCCGTCGTACGGCGGCCGGCAGCGTCCTCGACCACATAGGTGAAGCTATCGGTGACACTCTGCGCGTCAGAGACGATGTCGAAAGCGCCCATCGCGTCGTAGGTGATCTGACCATCGGGGCGGAGGGTGACCATGCCTCGAGTGTTCTCGGTACCAACCGACACGATACGGAGGGCTTCCGGTGTGTCGTTTGCGAGAACGTCGAGGACCTGCGCACCGGTCCCAGTGACGTAGTCGAACCCGTCATCCACCGCTTGGGGAGGCGGGGAGGCCGAGCCTGCAGTCAGAACCGTATCGCCGCCCTCTTCTGATAGCTCAAAAGAGAACTCTCCCGTCAGTACCAGGTCAAAATCCGCAGTGCCGTCGCCGTCGAGGTCGATCGCGAGGTTGGTGGTGCCGCCCGTCGCCCTGACTTGCACTTGCCCTGGGTCGCCATTGAAATCGGCCGAACCAATGAGGCTCAGGAGCTTCGCGCCGCCTGCGAAAACGAGGAACTCGCTCTCTGCGAGGTCCGTGACGCTGTCGGACTGACCTTGAAGGTTCTCCGTGTCCCAAACGAAGCGGTCGAGGCCCGCACCCCCGGTGAGAAGATCATCGCCGAGACCGCCATGGATGAGATCCTCGCCGTCGCCCCCCATCAGGGTGTCGTCCCCGCCCCAGCCGTAGAGGCTGTCCGCGCCGCCGCGGCCGTCGAGGACGTCCGCATCGCCCAGCGTCTTGTCGCCATGGCCCGATCCTTCGATCCGCTCGCCGATGCTCGTTCCGCGGATCGTATCGTTGCCGATGCTGCCGAGAATGACCTCGAAGTCCGGTGTGACATAGGCGACGTCGAGAGGCTGAGAGGGGTGCGCGCCAAAGACGCGCATGTTGCTGCCGGAAGTCGAGGCCGAGGGGTCCTCGAAGTCGAGCCTGATACCGGTGACCGCTTCCCCCCATACAAGGGTGTCCTGGTCCCCGGTGAGGTCGAGGGTGTCCTCGCCGCTCCCCCCGCTGATGACCTCGATCCAGGCGCTAGTATAGGTGCCCTCCGCCTCGTTCAACGTGTAGACGATGATGTCGTCGCCGCCCTCGCCGTAGAGACGGTCCTGCCCGTTGCCGCCGACCAGGATGTCGTCTCCGGCCCCTCCCCAGATCGTATCGTCGCCGTCCCCGCCGATCAGCAGGTTCGCCCCCTCGTCCCCCCTCAGCGTGTCGAAGCCGTCGCCGCCGATGACGTTCTCGACGTTCGAGATGAAGTCCGTGTAGCGAAGGCCGGTGGCGGGCTGCCAGGTCTTCGCGGTTCCCGCCGCTAGGTCTACCGAGACGTTCGCCCGCTCCGAATCCTGGCCGAAAAGGCCGGGGATCGAGAAGTAGGCCTCGCGCCAGGTGTAGGAGATCGTGTCGATGCCTGCGCCGCCGTCAAGGGTGTCCTGCCCTGCGCCCCCGATCAGGAGGTCGTTGCCGTCGCCGCCATAGAGCTTGTCGTTGTAGAGGCCGCCCCAGAGGGTGTCGTTGCCGCCGCGGCCGTAGAGGACGTCGTGGTGATCACGCCCGGCCAACTCGTTGGCGCCTTCGTCCCCGGCCAGCGTGTCCTGCAGAAGGCCGCCGACGACCACCTCGAAGTTGCTGATGGAGCCGCCAGCGAGCTGGAAATTGGACGAGCTGGCTGCAAGGTCTACGCTGACGCGTATCTGGTTGCGCAGGTCGCCGACCGCGTACCAGAGGACGTCGATCCCGTCCCCGCCGTCGAGAACCCCTGTCCTAGAGAGGACCTGGACGGTGTCGTTGCCCGCCCCGCCCGAGACGGTGTGGCTGATGCCGCCGACCTCTCTCTGCTCGACCACGAAGGCGTCGTCGCCGACCCCGCCGAAGGCCTGGACCCGGTCGCCGTCGACGAGGATGAAGTCGTTCCCTTCCTCACCGAAGAGGAGCTGTTCGCCGCTCTGGTTGCTCGGGCCGCCGATCGTGTCGTCCCCCGCGCCGCCATAGACCGCGAAGTTCCCTGTCATGAACTGCCGGAGGACGTTCGCGTTCACCTCGTCCGCGAAGTCCGTCAGCCGCAGGACTTCGAGGCCCTTGGCCAGAATGGCCGTCTCTGCTTCTCCTGCGGCGCCGAGGCCGTAGCCGGTCCAGGAGAAGGCGGGGATCGGGTCAAAGACCGAAACGACGCCGCGGCCGAAGCCCGAGAGATCGAGCTCGTCCGTGCCTGAGCCGCCTTCGAAATAGAGGGTGAACAGGGCACCGGGGACCGGCTCGCCTAGAACCTCAGTCCGGTCGTTCCCTTCGTGAGCATAGAAGTAGTGGATGCCCAGGGGGGTGATGAGGGCAGTATCATCGCCGGCGTCGCCGTAATAGCGGTCGATCACGCCGCTCGCTCCGCGCGAGACAAAGGTGTCGTTGCCCGCGCCGCCGCCGAGATAGTCGTCGATGTCGCTACCGCGGATCGTATCGTCGCCGCCGGTTCCGGCGATGCCCTGGATGTCAGAGATGGTATCGGTACCGATGACCGATCCGTCCACGCCGTACTTCCTCACGAACCCTTCGTGAAGGTCGGCTTCGATCCGGCTGATGACCCCCTCGACATCGGGCGCCGTGCCGTAGCGGATATCGTCGCGGAGGCGGAGGCCGAGCGCGTTGAAACGGTCCATGAAGGACGGGGAGTAGTCGCCGTAGAAGATCTGGTCGAGGCCCAGTCCGCCCGCGACCGTGTCGCTGCCGCCCCCGGTCGTGATCAGATCGGCGCCGTCCCCGCCGAGGATGAGGTCGTTGCCGAGATCGCCGAGAAGGACATCGTTGCCGTCCCCGCCCTTCAGGGTGTCGTGACCTTCGAGCCCGCGAAGGGTGTCGAAGCCCGCCCGGCCGTCGAGGCTGTTCGCGCGCTCGTCGCCGTAGAAGATATCGCTGTAGAGGCTGCCTCCTACCTTCTCGATCGAGCGGACGATCACGTTGGTCGTGTAGAACATGTGAACGCTTGGGCCGTCCTGCGACAGGTCCAAGAGAAGCCGTGCGGTGCTACCGAAGTCGAGGAAATCTGCGGCGTCGTTCCCCTCGCCGCCGTCCAGGAACTCGAGCCCCACCGCGCCCTTCGCGCCTGCGTTGAGGACATCGTTCCCCGTGCCGCCCAGTAGCGTGTCCGTGCCTGCGCCGCCGTAAAGGTAGTCGTCGCCGCCAAGGCCATCGAAATAGTCGTTGCCCGACGATCCGAACACGAAGTTCCTCTCGCCGTCGCCCGTAAAGGTCTGCCCCTGACTACCGGGCAGTCGGACGATCTGGTCGAGCTCGTCGATGCCGATCGGGTTCTCGAGGTCGGCGAAGCTGAACTTCTCGACGTCGTAGAGGGTGTTCGTTCCCTCGTCCCCCGAAGGGGTGATCGGTGAGAGGTGGTCGACGACGACGACACGGCCTTCTGGGTCGTTTTCAGGGCGAGAGATGTCGTACTGGGCGAAGGAGCCGGTGAAGATCGCCTTGTCCTCACCCGAGAAGTCAACGTCGCCAGGGGCCAAGGCATCCCTATAGTCCCCATAGATCGTATCGTCGCCGCGATTGGCGATGAAGATGTCGTCGCCGCCGTTGCCGATGAGCGTCTCGCTCTCGGTGGTCCCGGCGATGAGGTCGGCGGAGTTCATGCCCTCGCCCGTCCCGTCGCCCTTCTCCATGAAGATGATCAGGTTGGGGTCGGAACTCTCGTCGCCATCGTCCTGGCCGTCACCGGTCATGTTGCGAACTTCGAAGAGGGTTTCTGTGACCTTCGCGTCGAAACTGTCCAGGAACTCAGGCGCCTCCAGCCAGTCCGGTTGGTCGAGGCCTGAGAGAAGATCGGCGATGCGCGTATCGAGGTCGGTGAGCGTCAGATCGAACCCGGACGGAAGGAGTTTTTCGAGCTCGGCCCTGATCGTGTCGAACAGCTTCTCCACCCCTAGAGCGTCGATGACGGGGTCGACCACTGGAGCGACGACGGTGTTGTAGACGAAGTCGGCAGCCGAGAGGATCGGCTCCAGCGGCAGCATGACCTTGCGCAGGATCTCCGTGGGCTGCTGCAGTACCTCGAGATAGCTCTTGATCTCCTGCATATCCGCCTGAACGGAGCGCGCCTCGTCCACCAGGCCGGAGATCTCGGAGATGCCGTCGACAATGCCGAACATGTCGGCAACGGTGGCTTCGAGCTCCAAAAGCCCTGGGAGCGTGGCATCCCCGGCCGCGTTCAGGACATCGAGCGCTTCGTTGGCACCGGCAGCGCCCGTGTCGAGCAGTTCGGCGAGCTTCGCCGACAGGTACTGAATGACGATGAAGTTGTCATCCGCCGCCTGGGTCGCGTCGGAAAGGTCGGTGACGCCTTTGCTTGTCTTGCTCAGCTTGCCGATCAGCTCGTCAAGGTCGCCGATGGCATCGGCTACCTTGGCGCTCGCGGGCTCCAGCCGATGGTCGATCTCGGCAGCTTTGTCCTCGATCTTTTTGATCTGGTCTTCGATGTCGTCGAAGACGTCGTTGAGGCGACGCGCTATGGTCTTGAGAACCGGGTGCTTCGCGAACAGCGTCATCGCTTTGCCGACACCGTCGATGATCTCGCGCACGCAGCGGGCGGTGTTCTCGACGTCTTCGAAGAAGCCGAGGATGTTGTCGATGTCCTCGGCAACGGCCTTGGCCCTGGTGAAAAGACCTCGCACGGAGAGGATGTCGTTGTTGAGCTGTCCCAGGCCATCGACCATCTCGGCGAGTTCCTGGCCTTCGGCAGTGAAGCTCGATGTGGACGCAGCGGCGTTCGGCAGAGAGGCTGCGGTCAGGAGCCAGTCGCTTTTCTGTTCGTGCCAAGCGGGAGAAGAGAGGAGAAAGGGAAGGTCTTCTTCTTCGTCCTCAAAGATCTTTGTTGCGAAGCTCTTCGGCTCTGACATGGTCTTCTCTCCCTGGTGACGGGAAAGCTACAGAGCACCTCGGTCTATGCCATACCGGGATCACACCATTCGTCAGAGCTATCGCTGCGTCATCGGCTCGAGCAGCCCCTCGCGGATCGCGACTGCCATCAGTTGCCCCATGGAGTGAACGTCGAGCTTCCGCATGATGTTGCTGCGGTGCTTGTCCACCGTGTGAATACTGATGCCCAGGCGCCCGGCAATCTCTTGGGGAGAGAAGCCGGAAGCCAGGCCATGAAGAACCTGCCTCTCCCGACCGGAAAGCTGCTTCGCTATGCCTTCGGCGTCCTTGAGGAGTGCGGCCACTTTCGGCGAAGCCACGCGCTTTCCCGCCAGAACTTCCGGCACGGCGTCGGACAGAAGCGACGTCTCCTCCGACTTCAGGAACAGACCGGCGACCCCGGCCTTCCACGCATCCAAGAGGAGCCCCTGTGAAGTCATCCCGGTTAGGATGATGGCGCGCGTATCAGGGCACCAGCGCTTCAGTTCCTCCACGACTTCGATACCGTTGGCATAGGCCATGGACAAATCGAGGATCACGAGGTCCGGCGTGTGCTTTTTCGCCTGAGCCAGAGCCTCGATGCCGTTGGAGGCTTCTCCCACGATCTGGATGTCAGGAACTACTGCCAATACGTTATTGACGCCGCGGCGGACCAGTTCATGATCGTCCGCAATAACAACAGTGTGGACCATCGGTTCTAGTTTCCTACGCCTGCTTCAGCCTTATAGGCAAACAAGAATGCGAACAAGCATCTCGGTCTTTCTGTTCTTCGCCTTGTCTATGCTGATCTGCGCTCATGCAGAAGGAGCCGTAGAAAAGAGCCTCGATATCTCCGAAGCGCGCAATCTGGCACAGCTTCGTCCTTTCATGGCCGGATATCTGGAACCGGGCACCGACATGGCGGCGTCCGACATCGCACGGCTGCCCCTTTCCCGGTTCCAGCCGATCGAAGGCCCCGAACCGGAGTTCGGTTTCACCGACGATACGATCTGGCTTCGGCTTCCGGTTGCAAACCCCGAGCCTGCCGACATCGAGCGGGTCCTATGGCTGCACACGAACTTCATGTCCGAGCTATCGGTATGGAAGGCGGCGGGCGACACGACCGAACTGCTGCTGGAGCAGGGCAGGAACAGCGCCTTCTCCACCAGGCCTATCCGCCTACCGAACCTGGTCGTGCCGTTCACCCTGACGGTCGGGGAGGAGGCCGTGCTTCTCATCCGCTACCGATCCGATGGCAACAGCCACCTTCCGATGAGCATCGAGACCTATGAGGGCTTCGTCGAGAAACACGAGCGGCGAGGCGCCCGCCTCTTCATGTTCTACGGCGCCGGAGCGATCTTCGTGGTGGTGAGCTTCGCCGCCTTCGTCTTCCGGCGGGAATCCGTCTTCCTGTTCTATGCCCTCTACGCCCTGACCGTCATTCTCTACATCATGCAGCGCGACGGCTACGCCTTCATGCTGTTCTGGCCCGACGCACCGGTCGTCAACAACTTCATCAGCCTTCCGCTCGGTTGCGCGCTGATCGGCTTCGGGGCTCTCTTCGGCCGGGCTTTGTTCAGGACCAGGGGCCGGTTCGAGGTCGTCGACAGGGTTCTCCTCGGGATAGCCGCTATCTCGCTCGCGATACCCTTCACTCCCCTCCTGATCGACCAGAGCCAGGCGAAGGCTTACGCCTTCATGTGGTTCTTGATAGCGGCTGTGATCATCATGGCCTGCGCCGTGTTCTGCTGGCGGAAGGTCGGTGAGCGTACGATCTTCTTCGTGATTGGATGGTTCGGTCTGATCATTGCCTCGTTCGCCACGGTCTTCATCAACTTCACCGACATGGCCGGGTCCCGTCAGGTCGTCCTCAACATCATGCGCGGAGCGCTCCTGTTCGACGCGACGATGATGGGGTGTGCGCTGGTCTACGGCTACCTGCAGGTCTGGCGCCGTAGCGAGGAGGCCGATCTAGCGCGCCTCGAGCTTGCGGAAAGACTGGCGGGACTGGAGCGGCGCTACAGCGACCTGAAAGAAGCGGCCGAGGCCCGAGGGCAGCGTATAGCCGATGCGACCCACGACATTCGCCAGCCGCTCTACGCCCTTCGCAGCTCGATCGGGAACCTGCTGAGCGGCCCCCGCGCATCGGCGACCGAGCTGACCGCGGTACGGTCGAGCCTCAACTACCTCGAGGAGCTGATCGACAACCAGCTCACCGACCCCGCGTCCTTCGTCTCGCTCGGCAGAACCGATAGCGAGGAGCATCCGGTCAACTTGATACTGGACGCCGTGGCCTCGATGTTCCGGTCGGAGGCCGAGGGCAAGAACCTCCGCTTCCGGATCGTTGCATGCGGCGGCTCGATGAAGGGCGACCCCCTCAAGCTGACGAGGATCGTTGCGAACCTCGTGGCCAACGCGATCGAGTACACGGACGTAGGGGGCGTCCTCGTAGGCTGCAGGCAACGTCGGGGAAGGCTCGGGATCGAAGTCTACGACACCGGGCGGGGAATCGAGGCCTCGAACCTGCCCCGCCTCTGCCTTTCAGGAGAACGTGGGCAGGAGGACGATGTGAGCGAACCCGGTCGCGGCCGAGGCCTCGCCATCGTCCGTCAGCTTGCGGTTCAGGAGGGGATAACGGTCTCCGTCAGGTCCGCAGCAGACAGAGGAACCCTGTTTCGCATAGAGCCCGATGCCAGCGACCGCCCCCTGGCCCTAGGACCAGGCGCCATGCTGCTTCGTTAGAGCGGTTCGCGGCCTCGGCGGTTCGAAGCGGGATGGAACTCATATGTACGTACAGAAAAGCCCCTACCTTTCCCTCGCCGCGGCGCTCAGCCACTCGCTGCCGCACCAGTTCGTGGTGATGGCAGCTAGGGTGCGCCTGGCCTTGTTGGCTTCGTTGTCGGTGACGAGCATGAAGCGTACCCGGTCGCCTGGTCTCACTTGACCCATGCGCCAGAGGTCGGCGGTGATGACTGAGGCGATGCGCGGGTAGCCGCCGGTGACTTGCGCGTCGGGACCGAGCATGATCGGTACGCCTCCTACCGGGCACTGGATCGTACCGGGAGCGACGGCGGCGCTCTCTATCTGTGTACATTCTTCTTCTAGCTGCAGAGGGTTCTTGCTCAGCCGAATGCCCATTCGGTCGATCTGGCGGTCGGCGAAGAACGGCATCTCGACGAAGCGTCGATGGCTGAGAGGGGTGAGGCTTTCCCATTCGGGTGCCGTGGTAACACGGAGTATATGGGAGTTGGAGAGCGTCGGTAGGAGCTCTTTCGGGGTCGAGGTGTGCTCTACGTTCCGAAGGAGCTCGTTCACCGTCAACTGATCGTTCTTGCGAAGCGCCCGCCCTTGAAGGCCGCCGAAGGACGCCGGCAGGTAGGTGGAGGCGGATCCGAAGAGCTGGTCTGCGTGAAAGCCGCCCGATGCGGCCAGCATGATACGGCTGCCGATCCGTGTAGGGTTGATCTCGAGTATCTCGCCCGCCTCGGCGGTGAGCGTACGGTGCTGCTCAGCGGACCTCCCGCCCAGTACCAGCGAGGCGGGGGCTCCGGTCACGCCGATGACCTGGCGCTTGTGGAACCTGCAGGCGAACGGGCTGAAGGTGATCTCCAGCGCAGGAGCGTCCCAGATATTGCCGCAGAGGCGGTTGGCGAGCGCGAGGGAGAGGGGGTCGGCTGCCCCCGACCACGGCACGCCCTGGTGGCGGTAGCCCAGGCGAGGCCCCGCCTGGATCGTGGTCTGAAGACCTGGGTTCAGAACCTCGATCATGGGGCGCGATGAAAGTGGATGGTGGCGCCGGGAGACAGCAGGAAGGGTTCGTCGGAGCCTCTATCGAAGAGTTTCTTCTCGGTACGGCCGATGATGGGCCAGCCCCCCGATCCGTCCAGGGAGTAGATGCCTGCCTCGTTACCGCCTATCCCGACCGAACCCGCGCGTACGCGCATCCGCGGCTCATCGAGCCTCGGGGCTGCCAGGGCCGGGTCGAGGCCCGACAGATAGGCGAAGCCCGGAAGAAAACCCATCAGGGCGACCTCGTAAAGGGGTGCGGTGTGCTTCTCGATGAACTCTTCAGGAGAAAGACCGTTTCTTTCGCATAGAAGTAGGAGGTCCGGGCCGTCCTCCCCGCCGTAACGGACGGGAATGTCGATATGCGCGATCTGCGCCGCGGCGCGATAGGGCGGCATGCTTTCCGCAGCCTTCAGCAAAGCCTCCGCCACTGCTGCAGCGGTCTGGGACAGGGGGTCGTAGAACACCGCGACGGAACGCAGACCCGCCACGACGTCCTGCCAGTCTCCCTCACTGCGCAGGTGCTCTGCAAGCCGCCTGGCCTCACCGGCATTTTTCGTCGCTATACTGAGCGCTCGGTCGGAGAGGGGTTTGATGTCAGCATGCATAGGGTTCGACGCTCACTCCCGACTGAGCTAGCCCGGCTCGTAACCTCTGAGCCACCTGATCAGCACCAGGACCGTCACCATGGATACAGAGTGTTGCTGCTTTGAGACGGAGCATGCCGCCATCCGCCTCGAGGGGTTTTTCTGTGGCGAGGGCCAGCGCTTGGCTGAGCTGCGCGTCAGGCTCGGAGACGAAAGCGCCTCGTTCGGTGCGCGGAACGAGTGTTCCGTCCTGACGATAGCCGCGGTCGATGAACCCCTCGGCTAGGAAAGCTAGGCGCCCGTGTGATGCTCGCTCGAGAGCGCTGCCTGGTGGTCCGAGAAGGCTAGCGCCTGGAAGAAGGTTCTCGATCAGACGAACGAGGAGCTCGGCTTTGACCTCGTCACCCGTAGCGTCGTTGTAGAGCGCGCCGTGGGCTTTGAGATGGGTGAGCGTATATTCTTCGGTGTCCGCGATCCTGCGAAGGGCGGTGATCTGATCGGTCAGGCTTGCCTCAAGCTTGGCTTGGTCGATGTCGAGCGACCGCCGTCCGAAACCCTCTCGATCGGGGTAAGAAGGGTGAGCGCCGACCCGTACGCCCGCCACTTTCGCCAGCTTCAGTGTCCGCCGCATCGAAACCGCATCCCCGGCGTGACCGCCGCAGGCGACGCTGCAGCTCGTCACGAAGCGAAGGAGCGCTTCGTCATGCTCCATTCCTTCTCCGAGGTCGGCGTTGAGGTCGATCTTCATGGCCATAGGCCGAATGCCCTGAGCAGGCCGCGAAGGCCAAGGAAGAGGGCCGTCAGAACGACGAGCCCGCCCGCTATGTTCGACCACAGACGGTTGCGGTGGCTGCCGAGAAGGTCGCTTCGGTTCATCAGAGCGAGGAGGAAGACGGCCACCACCGGCAGAAGCAATCCGTTGGCGGCCTGGGCGAGAAGGATCAGCGCCTCGGGACGTAGGCCGAGCGCGGCAATCACCGTCCCCGTCAGCAGCACGGTTAGGGAAGCGAGGCGGAAATAGCGCACCCTTTCGGCCTCGCTGCTCGCGAACAGCTCGCCTGCGACGAACCCGGCGGCCATAGGCGCCGTGACGGCCGAGCTCAGACCCGCCGCCAGGAGGCCCGCTGCCATCACGTAGCGGCTCAGCCCGCCAAAGCTCTCGCGAAGAGCGTCCGCCAGTCCGGTCTGACCCTCGCCGTTCCCGGAACTGGCAGCGACGATCAGGATGGCCGCCGAGACGAGACCGCCCAGCAGGATCGCTGCCACATTGTCTCTTCTAGCGGCCGGAACCGACCCGCCGCCGGGCCACCGCTCCTTGGCGGCTGCGGCGTGCAGGAAGAGGTTGTAGGGAACGATCGTCGTGCCCAGCAGCGCCAGAACGGTCAGCAGGCTGCCCTCGGGAAGCTGCGGGCGCAAACCTGCGAAGAGTGCCGCGGGGTCGGGCCTAGCCAAGGCCAGCGCGAGGAGGAACGCGGCGCTCATCAGGGCGACGATCCCCACCAGCACCCCCTCCAACAGCCGGTAGCGCCCAGGCAGCAGCACACTGGCTGCGAGGACGGCAATGAGCACGACGACTAAGCGGCGGCCGATGGTGACCCCTGTAGCTTCGGCGCCTAAAGCTGCTCCGGCGAGGTTCCCCCCCTGATAGGCGGCGTTGCCGAGAAGGATGGCGATGGAGACGAGAGCCAGCGCCGTGTAGCGTAGCATGGGCGTCCGCAGCGAAAGCCTCAGCGCCTCTCCAAGGCCTCGCCCGCCACCCGCCCCAAGGCGCGCTGCCATGTCCTGCAGGACGACGGCTGCTAGAGTAGCGAAGACCAGAGCCCAGAGAAGCGCCATGCCGAAGGTCTGCCCGGCCAGCGTGGCCGTGGTGACGGTGCCCGGCCCGACAAACGCGGCGGCCACCAGCATGCCGGGACCGAACCCCCCGCGCCTCTTCTGCGCCTCCATAGACGACGTCCCCGCTGAAAAGGGCGCCGTATCAGATGCGCCCCCAAGGTTTCAAATAGCAGGCGTGCGATCTTCCAGGCACCGCTAGTCCTGCAGGCAGCAATGCATTGTTACTCAATGTCACCTGAGGCGGCGGGGCCGCGCCCCTTCCGCGAACGCCCCGATTCCCGCCGCTGGCGGCGCAAGAGGCGGCGGCGTACACTCTGAGAAGGGGACGCTCGGCCCCTGCAACAATCGGTCCGAGAGAACATGACTTGCAAAATGACCAACTTCGCTCGACTGTCATGGTTTAGTCATGGAAAACCGGCGGGCAGAGTTTGAGTGTTGGTGACGAAGATCGCAGCGTAGGCGCCAATGGCGAGCGCTGGGCGGTGACAGGCGGTACCGGTCTGGTAGGCCGGGCCGTGCTTCGCTGTCTGGGCGGCAGCCCCGCGACAGCGCTCTATCGCAGCTCTCCCGGCCAAGCCTCCGCCGATTGGATGCGAGGCGACCTCGATGATCGCGATGCGCTGTCTGAGCTATGTAGAGAGGCCGATCGCGTCGTCCACATCGCTGGGTTGACCGCCGGATCCGATGAGGCGCTTCACCACGTCAATGTCCGCGGGGCCGAGAACGTCGCTATCGCAGCCCGTGAGGCGGGCGCCGGGCACTTCGTCCTTATCTCCTCTCAGGCGGCGAGGGAGCCTCAGCTTTCGCCCTATGCCCTGTCGAAACGTCTGGGGGAGGAGGCGGTCCTGCGTGCGGCAGGCCCGGACATGGCGGTCACCATCGTCAGGCCTCCTGCCGTTCTCGGTCACGATGACGAGGCGATGAGACCGATCCTCGCCTCGCTGGGCGCCGGTCTTCTCCCTGTCCCCAGCCTTCGCCGGTGGAAGGAGAAGCGCCTGTCGCTCGTCACGGCGGACGATCTGGCGCGGTTCGTCGTCAGCCTGCCGAAACAGCGGTCGAGCCATCCGGTGGAGCCTGCCACTATCGCCTCCACGAGCTGGTCCGACCTTGCCGAGGCTACAGCCCGGCTCTCCGGGCGCACCGTCAGAACCGTTCCCGTTCCCTCACCGATCCTCTATGTCGTCGGCGCCGCTGCGGAGCTTGCACGGGCCGCGGGGATAGGCGCCGGGGTCATGAGCCGCGGCAAGGTTTCCGAGATGCTGCACCGCGACTGGTCCGCGCGCTCTCCTGGCGAAGGCAGGACACAGGACCTCGCTTCGGTGTTGGCACCGTTTTTATGTCAATCGAATGTATCTGAGCTAGCGGAGATGACCCTCCGATCCGAAAGGCCGCACGCATGACCATCTTCGACAAGTTTCGTCCCTTCCTGGATCGGTACACGCTTGCTGAGCAGATGGAGACCAACCCTTTCGGGATGCCGTTCTCGGCGTTCACCTCGCCGACCCGCGCGGCGGGCAACGGGAGAAGCCTGGTCCTCGCGGGAACCAACAACTATCTCGGCCTGACCTTCGACCCGCGTGTGAAGCGCGCCGCGAAGGACGCCATCGACGCCTACGGCACCGGCACCACGGGCAGCCGCATGGCCAACGGCTCCTACCGCGACCATGTGAGCCTAGAGGAGGGCCTGGCCGACTGGCTCGGCATGCCCAGCGTCGTCGTCACCACCACCGGCTACCAGGCGAACCTAGCCGCCATCGCGACGCTGGCCGGTCCCAAGGACCTTCTGGTCATCGACCGCGACAGCCACGCCAGCATCTACGACGCCTGCACCATGTCTCGCGCGAAGATGGTGCGCTTCGCCCATAACGATCCCAAGAGCCTCGATGAGAAGCTGGCCAAGTACAAGGGCAGCGTCACCGGCTCCACCATCGTGGTGATCGAGGGGCTCTACTCCATGTTCGGCGACGTCGCTCCGGTCGCGGACTTCGTCGAGGTCTGCAAGAAGCACGGCGTCTATATCCTCATCGACGAAGCGCACTCCATCGGCGTCTTCGGCGAGGAGGGCAGGGGCGTCGCGGACCAGGCCGGGGTCCTTGACGAGATCGACTTCTTCACCGGCACCTTCTCCAAAAGCTTCGGCTCGGTCGGCGGTTTCTGCGCCTCCAAGCACGAGGATTTCGGCCGTCTTCAGCCGCTGATGCGCTCCTACACCTTCACCGCGGCTCCCTCGCCGGCGGATGCGGCTGCCGCCAAGGCGGCGCTGCCGATCGTCCGCGACGGCGATGATCTGCGCGACCGGCTTTGGAAGTCCGCACACCGCGTCCACCAGGGCCTCAAGCAGCTCGGCTTCGAGCCCTGCTCGCCGCCGAGCCCCATCGTGGCGGTGGAGATCGGCAGTGACATCGAAGGCATCATGTCGTGGACCCAGCTCATCGAGAGCGGCCTCTACGTGAACCTCGCTCTGCCGCCGACGACGCCGCAGAACGCCTGCCTCCTGCGTCTCAGCCTTTCTGCAGCGCACACAGAGGAGGATATCGAGACGATCCTCTTCGCCTTCGGCAAGCTCGCCGCCACCCGCGAGTCCATGGGCCAGTCCCACGCTGCCGAGTAGGCGACTGCTTTAGCGCCAGGCCCCGCTGCGGACGGCCTTCCACAGGAGGACCGGGGACCATAGAAGCGGTCTCCTCCTCTGGGCATCGGTGAGGTGCAGCCTGACGCCTGAATGCTTCTCGAGCTTGTCCAGCGCGTAGTCGACAGCGTGCTCGAAGGTCAGCGCCCCCTTGATCACCCGCAGGACTGTGATCGGTTTCCCCGTCAGCCTTCGGAGGAACCACCAGCCCCTCGCCGCTCTGCTGCGGCGACCCTGGGGAGAACGATACTGCCCGTCTTCATCTGGAGAGCCGTAGACGGAGGACACCATCCTCTCGAACCAGCCTGGGTTGCTGGCGACGATCTCCTCTGCACGCGCGTAGGGTCGCTCAGCGCGGAGTTCCGTGCGGTAGCACTGCGCCAGACCCTCACGGCAGAACTCACGCGCGGTGAAGGACGGCCCCATGAGCCCTTCGGTGGCCAAGCAGAAGCTCTCCATGCACTGGGCGAGGGCTGTGAGGATGCGTGTCCGTGTCTCCTCGTCACGGGCCTTCACCACCTGGACCGGCTGGCTGAAACGCCCCCAGATGCTCGTTCCTAGCTTGCCTCTCGATAACCGCTCGAAGGCCGAAAGGGTGATGACGGAGTACTTGATCGACACCGTTCTTCCGAGATCGTCCTCGGTGGTCAGCATGAAGACGTCAGGCGGCACCAAGCGAGAGGCCAAGCGGCGGAGAGGGCTTTCGTGAAAGGCTTCGTAGCTGTCGATCAGCACGTAGAGATCGACCATCTTCCCGGCATCGCTGCTGGCTCTGAGGCGCGAGCCGTAGAACAGCATGCCAAGGATCACCGCGTCGCTTTTCTGAAACACAGCCTCGATCGCCGCGGCTGCGGAGGCGGCCACTTCCGGCCCGCCGTCCTGCTGCGACCGCACGGCGCGGTAGATGGGCTCCAAGCTGCTCAAGACGAAGTACGGAAGATCAGGGGGCGGCTCGTGGTCACCTGGAGCGTCGCACTCTCGAACATCTCCCCGTCCAGAAGATAGGTGCCGTCATGCTCGATGGCCGCCGCCTCGACACGTTCACTGACATAGCCGTACTTCTCCAGCCCCGGCCCCGCCGCGCCGACGGCTGCCTTGGCCAGGGCGCCTGTCAGGTTGCGGCTCTCCGCCTTCGCCATCAGCATGTTGATCGGCCCTTCGCCGCTTCCCCAGAACGGGGCGAACTTGCCCGTCAGATGGGGGAGGGTGGTGAGGATCGAGAACCGGTGCTCTGGACCCTCGCTTGTGCTGTCCGTGTCCATCCGAAACGGCGTCGGGGCCAGAATGCGCCTGCGGTGCTCCTTGCTGCCGAGGACGGAGGATAGGACCGCAAGCGCGACCGAGCCCATTCCCGTCACGCCCCGCTCGTGAATGACCTCGCGGCAGTAGATGGCAGCCCGCGGGATCGACCCGCTGGCCAGAAAGAACCCGGTGCGCGTCTCACCGCTCGAGAGCACCAGGCGTAGGGCGGGAAGGTTTGTGTCTCTCCCCGTGCCGGCGATTAGCTTGGCGATTTTCTCCTCCGAACGGGACATGCCCAGGACGGAGGCCACGAGATCGGTGGTGCCGCCCGGCACGATAATCAAGCGGGGTAGGGGCTCGCCGCCGGGTACCCCTTCGAGGAGCGCGTGGGCGACGCCGGTCACGGTCCCGTCCCCGCCCTCCACCGCGATCGTCTCTACACGTTCCAGATACGGCCGTAGCTGCTCGGTCAGCCGGGAGAAGTCGGGCTCGATGATTTCGTCCTTCCTGCCCTTCAGCGCCGCCAGAAGGCTGCCGCCGCGTGCCACCCGCCCGGCGAGCGGGTTGATGACCATGAGGGTAAGGCTCATCGCTCGAGCGTTTCCTGACCGAGCCAGGCATAGAGCCCGCCAAGCGTGAGAAGACCGACGAGGATGCCGATGGTCGGCAGCACAGGCACGACCCCGGACTCGGCAAGGGACAGAAGCACCCCCTCGGCGATCATGTACCCGAAACCCACCGTCAGTACGCCCAGCATCGCGCCGTAGCCGCCATCGCTACGCCCAAAACGCTGCATCAGCGATACGGTGAGCAGTAGGAGCCCGATGGCGGCCAAAGGCCTGGTCAACCGGTGCCAGAACCACGTGTCGTAGCTGAAGCCGGGGCGCGCGCCCGATCCTGTCTTACGGCTCAGGCTCCACATGGTGGCCAGCGACACGTCCCTCGGTGCAGCGATCAGAAGGTCGAGGGAGGAGGGTGTTTGGGGAGAGGACCATGAGCTCCGGCTCGTCACCTCGTCGTCGCTGACCGTGCTGTAGGTGACGGGGTCGAGGAGCCGCCATTGGCGTGGTCCTTCGTAGACGGCTCCTTCGGCGAAGGTGACCCGCTCGACCTGGGCATCTTCTCCGAGCTCGAAGAACTCCACCTCGCCGATGCCGTCGGAGCGCCTTCGGCTGCTGATGCGGATCAGCGTGTCGTCCTCGACCAGCCAGAGCGGGTCATCGTCCGAGATCAGATTGGTGTCGTAGCCGGGGGCCGACCAGCTCTGAAGATGGGCGACGCTGCGCGGCACGGTGATGTCGATGAAGATGGTGGAGAGGACGCTCAACGCGGTCAGCGGCACGAGCAGCACGAGAAGCTGCTGCGCTGCGGACACACCGGATCCGGAGATGGCCACGAGCTCCCGCTGACCGATCAGGTAGAGATAGGTGAGGATCAGAGTGAGCATCAGCGTGATGAGCAGCAGGCGGTCGAAGATCACCGGCGCCCTCGCCAAAAGGTACTGAAGCTGGCTGCCCCCCTCGCTGGCGGCGATCTCCGATGCGTTGGAGAGACCGTCGAGAAGCGCCACCAGGCTCACCGCGCCCAAGGTGACCACCAGCCAGCGCTTGGCGAAGATGCCGGAGAGGTAGAGGGTCAGCCGCCAGAAGGGGGTCATGCGCTTCTCATCCGGCCGAAGGGCAGGCGCAGCTTGGGCAGCGTCATGCCCCTGGTCAGCGTCTCCATGGGCGGCGGCGCGAGGGTGTAGGCGGAGCGCCAGAAGAGCGCGCCCGAGGTGACGGCGACGAGCAGCACCACCGGCCACGCCCCTGCCCAGGGCGGGATGGCACCGGCGGCGGCGGCGCCTTGACCGGCCTCGAACAGCTTCTGGATCACGACCAGATAGAGAAGGCCGAGAGCCACCCCGCCCGACTGGTTCGAGCGGTTGGACACGAGGCCCAAAGGAACGGCGAGAAGCGGGAAGAACAAGATAGCGGCGGCCCGCCCGGCCCTGAAGTGGAAGGCGGCGGCGGCATCGTCGCGCTCTTCCTCGGGCAGCGCCTCGACGGCCTCCCCCCGAAGAAGCTCGCCCATGGTCAGTTCGCGCTCGTCATTGCCCCTGGAGCGGAACATCTCGATCTCGCGGTCGGTCCTGGTGGCGAGCCTGTCGAAATCGACCCGCTCATAGACGCCGCCCTCGCGGCTGGCCTCGACCGAGACGCCGCGCGCCAGGCGGAAACCGGTCTGGCGCGTCTCCTCGTCCAAGCTGATCAGTCCGGCAGGCGCCGTCAGCACCCGAACCCCGCCGTCACTGGTGCGCTCATAGATGAAGACGTCCTCGATCTCGCCGTTCTCGCCGACATTGCGGACGAAGGAGGTGCGGTCGCCGAAGCTGACGAACTCGCCCCGCTGGAACGCGCCCACCACGGTCTCCTGCTTCGCCAGATGCGCCGCCTCGCGGTAGCTGTAGCGGGCCAGGGGCTGCAGGTACCCCTCCACGATCAGCGACCCGATCGCCAGCAGCAAAGCCAGCACCAGGAACGGCCTCGCGATCCTCACCAGCGAGTAGCCCGTCGAGAGAAGCGCGGTGATCTGCTCGAGCCTGGAGAGCGAACTCATCCGGGCGATGGTGCCGATCATCAGGGCCGCGGGAAAGGCCAGGCCCAGATAGTGGGGGATGAGGTTCAGCATCAGCCTCGTGGCATCCCTCAAGGGTGCCGGGCTGGCGCTGGTGATCTCGATGATACGCAGCGACCGCTCCAGCAGCAGTACGCAGAGCGCCAACAGCACCAGGCTGCCCACCATCTTCGCCGTGGAGAAGAAGAGGTGCCTGTCGATGGTACGCAGGAGAAGCATCGGTAGGCTTTCCGAAGGTTGGTGGAAGCGCGCTTGTGAAGGACAGATTACAGGTCTGTCTTGGTTTGGGTAGCGTCTACGGCCTTACCCATAGAGCAAAACATTCGTTTCGAATCGTAAGGGGCTGTCCCGTCATGGAACGGCACCCGCCGTAAGACCGTTGTATCTCCTACCGTTACGCACTTCCCCCGGCGATCAAGGGTCCGATCGGGCGAGACGCCGCACCGGTTCGACGACCGTTGTAATGCGAGCGAAAAGCGGCAACTAATATGACGCTTCGATAACGACGAGGCGACAGTCTTTTGAATCCGTGGCGTGGTCCCACCCCCTTGGTGTGGCGGTTTGCAAGCGGGGAATGCGAGTGGTTGTGACACATTGGAAGGATCAGGAGCATCTCCTCGACCGCATGGACATGGCGGCGCTGAACCGCGCCTATGTCACCTATCCGGGCGTATGGGGCTACTTCCTCCTCACCGTTGCAGCAGTGGCGGCTGCCCTGACCATTGGGGGGATCGGCGTCTTCCAGGTGCTTCTGAGCGTCGGCGCCGTGGTGCTGCTCTACCCGCTGTTCTGGTACGTGCTGCACCGCTTCGTGCTGCACAGCCGCTTCCTGTGGAAGTCCGAGTTCACCGGCAAGGTGTGGAAGCGCATCCACTACGACCACCATCGCCAGCCGAACAACCTGGCCGTCCTGTTCGGCAGCCTGACCCACACCATCCCCACGGTCGTCATCCTGACCGGCTCCGTCGGCTTTGCCATTGGTGGCGTCGCTGGCCTTCTCTGGGCCAGTGCGGCGGGCTTCGTGATGACCATGGTCTACGAGTATGTGCACTGCATCCAGCATCTCGGCTATCTGCCGGACAGCAATTACCTGCGCCGGATGAAGCGCCTGCACCTTCTCCACCACTTCCACAACGAAAAGGGCAATTACGGCATCATCGAGTTCTGGCCCGACCGCCTCTTCGGCACCTTCTACCGCGAGGTCGGCGCGAAATGGCCGAAGAGCCCCGACGTCCGCAGCCTGGGCTATCATGGTGAGGTCGCGCGCCGATATCCCCATGTGGACAGACTCACCGTCGGCGAAGGCAAGAAGCCTTCGGGTGAAGCCCGAGCCGTTCAAGAGCCTGCGTGACCCGAAAGGTGGACGGCGGGCAGCTCGGACTGAAGGTGGTCCGCGTCACGGACCGGGCAGGGCAGGACGACTTTCTCTCCGTGCCCTACGGCCTCTACCGGGATGATGCGAACTGGCACCCTCCCTTGCGGATGGAGCGCCGGGAGCATCTGGAAGAAGTGCTCGCCGATCCGATGTTCGGGGACATGGCGCTCTTCGTCGCCTATCACGGCGAGAAGCCTGTCGGCAGGATCGCTGCCTTCCGCAACCACCACTACGACGCCCGGTACGGCGCCGGACAGGGGCATTTCGGCGCGCTCGATGTCGATCCGGACAATGAGGTCGCGCTCAAGATCCTCCTCTACGCCGCGGAGGATCATCTCCTGGGCATAGGCTGCCGGGAAGCGGCGGGTCCCTACAGCTTCTGGATCTATGACGAAGTCGGTCTTCTCACGGAGGGCTTCGATACCCCCGACATGCTGATGATGCCTCATCACAAGGAGGGCCTCGGCGAACGCCTGAGCGAGGCAGGCTACGAACCGGCAGCCGATCTCCTGGCCTACTATGTCGGTCTGCGCGACCACTATCCGCGCCCGCCTGTGGTCCAGCGCCTCTGCCGTACGGTGGAGAACGATCCCAATCTCCGTGTGCGCCAGGTGCAAAAGCCGGATTTCGACCGAGAGCTCCAGACCGCCATGGACATCTTCAACGATGGCTGGTCGGTGAACTGGGGGCACGTGAACTTCCCTCCCGAAAAGGTCGCGAAGATGGGGGAGAGCCTGAAGCCGATCCTCACCCCCGACCGCTTCTGGTTCGGCGAAGCGGACGGGGAGCCCGTGGCTTTCGTGGTGATGCTGCCCAACGTCAACGAGGCCGCGCGCGACCTCGACGGCAAGCTGCTCCCCTTCGGCTGGGCGAAGCTCCTTACCCGCCTCAAACTCAAGACGCCCAAGACCTCGCGCATGGCGCTGATGGGTCTACGCCGCGAGCACCACAAGTCGCGGGCAGGGGTGGCTCTCGTCTGCAGCCTCTTCGAGGCCGCCTTCGCCGAGGGGCGCAAGCGCGGCGTCGAAGGCTGCGAGCTCTCCTGGGTGCTGGAGCAGAACAAGGACGTCCGCAAGCTGATCGCCCTCTCAGGGGCGGAGGTCTACAAGCGCTACCAGATCGTCACCAAGAACCTGGCCGGACAGGCCTCGTAGCCGTGACGAAGTCTGTGCTGATCCTGGCCGGGCGAAGGCCTGGACCCGACCCGCTTCTGTCCGAGTACGGAGACCTCCCCTCCAAAGCGCTGATCGAGGTCGGGGGGCGGACCATGCTCTCCCGCGTGGCGGAGGCGGTAGGCGCGGCCCTCCCCGAGGCGAAGGTGCTGGTCTCCGGCCTCCCCGCGGAACGTGCGGAGCCTTACGGCGATACGGTCCGGGGCGGGGAGGGACCGGCGGCCGCCGTCCTGGCTGGAGCCGAGGGTGCGGCCTTCCCCCTCCTCGTCACCACGGCAGACCACGCCCTTCTCTCGGTAAAGACGGTCTCCCGTTTCGTGACGGAAGCGCAGGACCAGAAGAGCGATCTCGTCGTCGGGCTTGCCGACCGCCGGACGGTGGAGGCCCGTTTCCCCGGCCACAAGCGAACCTTCATCCGCCTCTCCGACCGTTCCTTCACCGGCTGCAACCTCTTCTACATGCGCTCCGAGAAGGCGCTCGCGGTCGCACGTTTCTGGAGGAAACTCGAGGCGCACCGCAAGAGGCCTTTCAAACTGGCCTCGGAGATCGGGCCGTCCGTCCTGCTCAGGTTCGCCCTGCAAGCTCTTTCTACGGAGCAGCTCTTCAGCCAGCTCGAACGCAAGACCGGCGTGTCCATCGGCGCGGTGTATCTTCCGGCCGAGGCGGCGGTCGATGTGGACAAGCCCTCGGACCTCACCTTGGTCGAAGAGATCCTGGCAGGCCGGGCATGAGGCGGCGACTATCCTTTGGGCCAGGCGCCCATCAGGACCTCGCGCGCGGCGTTCGCCACATGCTCAGGCGTCTGGTTCTTAAGGTCGGGCGGCCCTGGCCAGCCTGTGTCGGTGACCTCTACCCCCTCGAACGCCTTCGCCGCCTCGTAGCGCGGCAGCACATGGTAGTGGACATGGGGGTCCACCATCATCAGCATCAGATAGTTCATCTTCTGGGGGCTGAACGTTTTGGCGAGTGCGGCTTCGATATCCGGCACCACCGCCGCCAGTTCGGCATAGGCCTCCGCCGGAAGCGCGCCGTAGCTGGTGACATCGGCGTGGGCCACGAGCACCATGGCGCCGAGGGTCGCCTGCTTCGGTCTGATCAGCACCGACCAGTGCTCATACGCCTTGATGAGCGAGGCATCCCCGCCGAAGGCTTCATAGGTCGCATGGTGCGGCACAGCGTTTCTCCCCTCTCTTTTCACCGTACATCCGTTCTCTCTTCTAGCCCTAGCATGCTCTTTCAGGGCATGGTGACCGAAAACAGCAGAGCAAAGCCATGAAAGCCATCATCCTCAGCGCCGGGCGGGGTTCGCGTCTTCTTCCCCTCACCGACACTCTTCCCAAATGCCTGCTGGAGATTAGTGGGCGGACGGTTCTTAGCCTGCAGCTCGACACGCTGGCCGCCTGCGGGGTGAGGGAGGCGGTGGTCATCACCGGCTACATGCCGCATCTCGTCGAGGCGGAAGTGGAGAAAGCCTCGGGCATTAAGGTACGGACCCTCTTCAACCCCTTCTACCACATCGCCGACAACCTCGCTTCCTGCTGGATGGCGCGGGGGGAGATGCAGGGCGACTTCCTCCTCATCAACGGCGACACGTTGTTCGAAGAGGCGCTGCTGCGCGACGTGCTGGCCGTGCCGCCGAACGGCATCTCGGTGACCATCAGTAAAAAGAACGACTACGACGACGACGATATGAAAGTCACCCTTAACGGCGAGGCGCTGACGGCCATCGGCAAGACGCTCTCGCCCCAGGAAACCGATGCCGAGTCCATCGGTATGCTGCGCTTTACCGGCGACGGACCCTCCCGCTACGTGGCGGAACTCGAAGCCATGATGCGCACGCCCGAGGGGAACACGTCCTGGTTCCTCAAGGCCATCAACGCCGTGGCCGGTCGCGGCGAGCCGGTGACGACCTGCGACATCACCGGTAGGCAGTTCGCCGAGCTTGATACGCAGGAGGACTACCGCGCCCTCCAAGAGATGTTCCGCAGCGGAGAGTTTCCCTCTCCCGCCCCCTCCCGGTGAAGGCCAAGGGCCAGTCCTTTGCGGTCTTCGATCTGGACCGGACGATCACGAGGCGGAGTACCTGGCGCGCCTTCCTCGACTACGCTTCGAAAGGTCCGGTATCGCGGGGCGCCTCTCTCCTCGGGGAGGCTAGCGCTGCTCTTCGTTACGCCCTTGGCCAAGCGGAGCGGGAGGAGGTGAAGATCGCCGGTCTTCGCGCTCGCCTCGCGGGACGCTCGCGGGACGAGCTGAGGGCTCTGGCAGCGAGGTTCACGGAGGATGTGATGCAAACCGGCCTGCGCCCCTACGCCCGGCAGGCCATCGAAGCCGAAAGGGAGCGGGGCTCATGCCTGGTCCTCGCCACCGCGGCGATTGATCTGGTGGCGGACCGGTTCGGCCAGGCGCTCGGCTTCGACCATGTGGTCGCGACGGAGCTTTCCTGGAACGAGGACGAACGCCTGAGCCCTCATCTGGCCACACCGAACTGCTACGGGACCGAGAAAGAACGCCGGGTGATGGGCATGATCGAGCAGCAGGGCGGGACCCTCGACTTCATGGCCTCCGACCACCACACGGACCTTCCGCTTCTCACGAAAGCGCCGCGCGGTCTGGTGGTGAACCCGAAGCCGGGCTTCGCGCAGGAGGCCTCCGGTTTGGGCCTCGAAATCGCCGATTGGGAAACGCCCTAGGCTTCCAGCCAGGAGGTCTTCTTCTGCGTACCCGCTTGGACGAGCCGGACCAGGTGGAACAGCGTACAGACGATGGTCCAGACGGCCACCAGACCGAACCCCAGGACCGGTAGCCCGATGATCGCCATCACCATGAAGATGAAGGTGTTGGGGTTCCGCCGCGCAGTGATCTCCCGCATGAAGCTGTCCATCGGCTTCCAGACATGGATGTGGAAGCCGTGCACCCGCATGAAGATGCCCTCGATGACCCGCCCCAGGACATAGCCTACCAGGATCACCCAGAGCGCTTCATCTAGCCACGGTGCCCCATAGCCCAGCTTCTGCAGTCCCACATACCATGCCCAGTACCAGAAGGGGGGGTGGATGAGATCGATGCCGTGGTCGAAGACGTTGCCCCATTCGGAGCTCTGCATGGTGGTGCGCGCCAGCTTGCCGTCCACCGTATCCAGGAACGTCATGGCCCACCCCGATATAAATCCGAGAGCGAACTGACCCTGCCAGAAGAACCAGAAGGCGAGGATGACCAGCACCAGGCTCGCGGTCGTCACCATGTTGGGCGTCAGCTTCGCCTTGGCGCACCACTTGGTCACGTAGCGAGCGGGGACGGGCCAGGCATATTTGGTGACGAAGTCCGTCACCCCCTTGTAGGAGCTCTTGAAGAGCTCCTTCTCAGCCTGCGGAACACCTTCGGAGAGAAGGTCGATGGCGTAGGGTGTCTCGCGCTTGCGGAGCTGGTGGTTGTAGCGCCCGGCGAGCTCCTCGGCGTTCTGCGGGGTGAGACCGACGGCCTGCAAAGCGGCTTCGTCCGCCGACGGCGCATCCAAAGCTTCGAGCGCAACGCGGCGCTGCTCGTCGGTCGTGCAGTGGGCGGCCACCAGCTTCGCGTCGCCCGCGGCGGTTCGCTCTACGAGGGCGGCGCCCGGCTGCTGGACGAGAGCCAGGAGGAGCCCTTTCGACAGGACCCACCCGGCCGAGGCCACCATCGCTGCGTCAGCGCTTTCCTCCTGAACCTCCGCTCCGGCCGACCGCCAGGCACGTCCCTGCCACTCCCGCAGCGGCAGTCCGTAGAGCTCCACCGGAAGGTCGCCGTGAAGGGTAAGGGTAGGGCTGGTCTGAGACATCATCGAGGCGTTTCTGAGAGGGGCGAAAAGGAAGGCGAAGAGCTAGCCGCGCGGTCTGGCAGGCATGGTGAGGGCTGCCCCGATAGCGACCAGCAGCGTTCCGCTCAAGACTGCCGCTGCACTGCCGGTATGTCCGTAGAGCCGGGTCAGGGGCAGGAACGCTGCGACCATGACGACCAGCCCAGCAAGTTTCAGGAACACCGGAGCCTTCAGCTTTCCTTGCGCTGTTCTGGCGGAGAGGATGGGGCTGGCCACGGCCGTCATCGTCCCCGCCGCGACCAGCACGGCGGCGGTCATCGCCGCATCGCCATAGGGCGCGCTGAACAGGAACTGCATGACCGGCTCCCCGGTGAGGGCAAGCCCGGTCGCAAGAAGACCACCGGCAGCGGCAAAGGACAGCGCCGTCTTCGCCATCAGCGATCTCGAAGCCTTCGCCTCTCCAGTGGCGTCATAGGCGGCAAAGGCGGGGAAGATGACCCGGTCCACGGTCTTCACCGATTTCGAAAGAAGGCTCGCCACCTCTTCGGCGATCTTGAAGAGCCCTGCCGCCGCGGGTCCCGCGAAGAGGCCGACGAGGAGAAGCGGCAGCTTGCGGGTTCCGGCGTCGAGGCCGCTGCTCAGATTGGTGAGACCTGTGAACGACCACGCGCCCTCGACCGGCGCCTTGAGGCTAGGGGGCGCCGAGAACACCTCGCCGAGAAGCCCTCTGCGGTGGAGCTCCCTCAGCGCCAGGGAGATGGTGAGGAGATAGGTACCCGCCGATGCGGCGAACCACGTGGCGAGGAAGCCTCCGAGCCCCGCTCCCATGGCAGCAGCCGTGAAGCTGCCGACAAGCCGGAGAGAGGGCTTCAAGAGGGTGGATACCGCCAGCAGGTCGTACCGGCTGAACACCCGCAACACACCGTGGCTGGCCGAGGTCTGGCGGAACAGGACGAGGCTGAAATAGGCGAGGGCTAGGCCCGTCGAGACGCCCTCCAGCGCGCCCATATCCGAGGGAAGCAGCAGCAGGACTGCACCTGCGAGACCGAACGCCAGCACCGCTGCCAGCGCGTCGAGGGCGATGCTGAACCGCAACGTCCGGGCGAAGCGATCTCGACACCCCGAGACCAGCGCATGAGAGCCCTCGCGGACCACCAGGAGCCAGCTATCGAAGGTGGCGGTCTCGGTCAGGAACAGGACCACGCCGTGGAGGAACACCACCGTGCCGAACTCGGCCGTGGTCAGGCTTCGGGCGGCGATGGTGATAGCCCCGAGGGCCATGAGGCCGCCGATCGTGTTGGCCGCCCCCATGATCCCTGCATTGCGGCCGACGCGGTGTTGGGGAAGGGAGGGAGCGGTTGGGGCCGCCCCGGTCACTCCGCTTCCCGGAGGTCGATCACGATGTCAGCGCCGCCGGGCTCGATGGCGATCAGGCTCGGCTCGATGGGCGGAAAGCCGAGCCGCAGCTTGGGGTTGTTGGAGAGGCCGAAGGGCTCCTTCGGCATCTTGTTCCACTTCTGGTCGAGATCGCGATCACCGTCCTCGTCGTGATAGACGGCCACCGCCACGAGATCAGCGCTAGCCAGGTTCATGCAGACCGTATGCTCTCCCTCGCTCGCAGCCTCGCGAACCCGGCGCAGGCGGCCCTTCTTGCGAAGGAAGCCGCGCTGCTCGTTGCGGTAGAGCTCCACCGTGAGAATGCCCTCGCTGTGCTGTATCCCGGCGACCGTGACCCGAAGCTGCCGCGCGTTCTCATCACAAAGATCGCCGGCCTCGTCCGGCCTGATATCCAGCTCTTCAGCTAGCGCCCGGCCTGAGATGCTGCCGAGGGCGAGAAGAACGAAGAGGCATGCAGAAAGTCGTCTCATCCGGAGAGCCTAGCGCGGCACGAAGCCTGGCGCGAGCCCCATCGCACGGCTCGATCCTTATCCCTACGTAGCCTGCCGCCGGGTAAGGAAGACTTGCAGGCGAGCCCGTCCAAAGCTCGCCAACCGCTCCAGGCTGCCGGTCAGGGCGATGATGGCAGCCGCCCCCAAGGGAACCAGCCAGATCACCCTTGCCCCGTAACGGTGCACAGGCGCCGAAAGCGCCCCGCAAATGATGGCGTTGGCGGCGATCCCTCCTAGAATGATCGCGGCGAGAAGCAGCGCGCGGCTCCTTCCCTCCGCCCTCCCGGAGAGGACTAGGGCGAGCCCTGCCGCACCCAGGGCAAACCAGACGACGCCCGAGGACAGGGCAATGAACCTCCGAAGCGCCTCGCCCCAATTGCGCTCACCATCGGTGACGAGCTCTCCGCTCGGCTCGACCCGATGAAACAATCCGAACTCCGTACCCTTGAGCGAGAAGCGAAGCGACTGATCGACCACATTTTCGAAGGTCTCACCGATCTGCTCCAGAGGATCGCGTCGCATGGCGGCGGCGATGATCGCTCCCTCTTCGCGGCGAAGGCGACCCAGCTGCTCGGGGGTGGCGATCCGGCTCACGCCTCGCTCTCCCCAGAGAAACTCGCCCACATCGTCGGGAATATCCTCTCCGTAGAGCTCGCACACCACGTAGTCCGCATCGGGGCAGGCCTCGGTCAGGTAGTCATGCGCCGGGCCATCGGCGAGGGCGCGCGCAAGAACGATCGGGTACTGTTTGGGGGCAATGGACGGCTCCTCGAAAGCCACGAGGCCGCCTAGGACCGTCACGGCGATGGCCGCGCAGGAGCCGCCTATGGCGACCCCGAGACCTTTCCTCTGCTCACTGCGGAACCAACCTGGAACGAGGAGAAGAAGCATCACGCTGCCCACACCGAGCCCGATCGCGAGAAGCAGATGGCTGGCATGGAAGAGCACGGAGGCGATCAGCAGAACAGCGAGGCTGGTCCGCACCCACGGGACGATCGTCTTTCCGGGAACGGTCAGAAGCGCCCAAGCTAGGATCAAGATGCCCGCCCATATGTCGGGACCGGCCACCGAGGCTACCGGCCCGGCGGAAGAGAGCGCTGCCGCCCCCGCGGCGAGGGTCATCGGTATGCTGTAGGTCCTGGCCGTCACCGCGAACACGAAGCCGAGGATCGCCGCCTGTGCGCCGGCGAGAAGCCACAGCCGCGGCGCCGCAGACGAGAGGGTGTAGGCGAAAAGGCTGTAATAGGGAGAGCGTACGCCCTTGATGTTGCTCGCTGCACCTTCACCGGCAGCGGCAGCATCGCGTTCTGGCGAAGGGTCGGGTTCGCCTGAAGCCGGGCTCTGAACTTCGGAAGAGGGCGCGTCCTTCGGACTGGTAACGATGCCTGCGAAAGTCGTCACGATCATCTCCCCGCCCCGGTGGTAGGGGCCGAGGTCGGAGAAATGGATCGCGCCTCGGTTGAGCATGGCAGGCAGGAGGAAGATCAGTGTAAAGACTGCCGTCTTGATCCAGTCCCGACCGGCCATGTGAACCTCCCTAGCGTTTATAGACGAAGCTGTTCCCATGCCGCGCCACCTCGGCGAAGCCGTGCAGCTTTCGCAGCTTATGCCGCATACGGTGGATAGGCCCGAGCCCCGTCATGCTGGGGTGGAACTCGATCAGGATCTTCTTCACCGAAGAGAAGTCCGCGTAGTTGATCAGCTCCAGCTCGCCGCCCTGGATGTCGATCACCAGCACGGTCGGTTCGATGGAGGCGAGCTCTTCGGCGAAGGGAAGCACCGGCACCTCGACGGGCTTGGTCTCCCCGCCCGGATCGAAGATCGAGGAGCGTGAGAACTGCGTGCTGACGTGGAAGGTTCGGGAGCCCGCCGTCTCGCCCACCATGGCGACCTTGAGGGTGGGGCTTACGCCGTTGAGCTCGTAATTGTCCCTGATGAGGCTCTCGAGACCCGGATTGGCCTCGAAGGACGTGACGTTCTCCGAACCGACGATCTTGGAACTGAAGATCGCCACCATGCCGATCCCGCCGCCGAGCTCCAGCACGCGGTCGCCTGGCTCGAGGATGTCCTTGAGGATGAGCCGCTCGTGATAGGTGTGGCGCCCGCGCATCAGCTTGCGGATGTTGAACTCCGACATGCGCGGGTCGATCCTGAAGACCATGTCGTCGACTTCGAACGTGCTGCCGAAGGGGGGGAGGGGGGGCTCTTCCTTCTCCGTAGGCTGTCCCGGCGCCATCAGCCCCTTGATGCCGCGATAGACGGGAGGGCTGACCTGCTCGACCGCGCTTCCGATACGGCCTGCTAAGTGGTGCCAGCCGATCCTGGCGCGCTTCCGCCCGTAATAGTAGTTCAGCCCCATGGAGTGTAGTCCCACTTGCAGGGCGGAATGTTCGGTGGGTGCCATGATCTCGGTTCCTAGACGGCCTGCGTGAGGGTCGGTGAAAGCTTCGGGTTCGGTTCGGAGTGTAGGTCTTCGTCGTAGTAAGGCCAGCAGACAGCGTCCTCTTCGATGAGGCTGAGAAGAAGCCGCCGATCGCTGTTCAGCTTACGGTTGAAGAGCTGCTTCGTGGCCCCTGTGACGCTGAAGGCGATCTCGCTCGACAGGTCTCCCGGCAGGAGGTTGCGCGAGCGGTGGAGGAGCGGCTGCAAGAAAGGGAAACGGGCCAGCGGTCGTAGGAGGCTCGAAACCGCCCGCCGGTCGGCACTGGCGTTCTCTTTCTCCAGCGGGAGATCCTTGAAAGGTATGCCGAGGAAGCCGCAGAGGCGGCTGAGCTCTTTCTTCGGCTCCCTGAACAGCCCCTCCGATGACAGAACGAGTATCTGCCTCTTCGGAAACAGCTTCCGGTAGAGAGAGAGCTGATGGCCGTACTGGCTCACCGCCAGATAGCTAGGCTCCTCTCGAAGTGCGCGATTGGCGGGCCGCCACTCACGCCCGGTCACCATGCGGTGGCGGTAGTGAGAGGCCATGCGAGCCCAGGGCTCGCGGATGAGGTAGATCAGCTTTGCTTCCGGGAGTGCCTCGTGAACCCTCCGGGCCGCCCCGGCATAGACAGGGTCGCGCGTATAGGCGTTGGAGGCCTCGCCGACGATCTGATTCGGCCCTGCTTCGGCAAACTGGCGTCGGTACCAATCCTCGCCGAGGTGCCAGCGGTGCTCCTTGGTAAAGTAGCGCAGTTCCTTAGGCGCAAGGTACACATCCGTGTGCCGATCGAGGTATCCGGTGAGGCTGGTGGTGCCGCATTTGGTCCCGCCGATGATGATGAAATCTGGCTGCGCCATGCCCTTCCCCTCGCGCCCTGGGCGCGTCTCCCAATAGAAGTGTGCGCTACCAAAGCCGAGCTTGCAGTTCACAAGATCGGCATACCGGCAAGCGAGTTCAGGCGCTTGGGACTGAGCTTCACGATCCCGTGTCGCCGGTGAAATTCTCTGGAGCGCCCGTAACCACTGGAGGGCCGCTGGAGAACGGCGCAGCTTTACACCGGAACAGCAGATCCGCTGAGCGCAGTTGTCACCTGGGCGCGGGCTGAATCACCCAGAAGAGACCGCAGCGCACCTTTCGCAATGGATAGATTTGCGGTTGTGTGAGTTAGCGATTGGTAAAAGCTGCCTGCTCGTCCGGGCGACAGCACCGCTGGGGAACGAATATGTGGGATGGTTTGGACAGGCCTGACGAGCGCCGCCTCGTGGTTATCGGAGGCGGCCCTGCAGGGCTGACGGCAGCACGGACGCTGCAGAAACTCGATGCGAACTGGAAACCGGAGGTGTTCGAGGCCAACGCCATCGTCGGCGGTATCTCCCGGACGGAGAGCCACGAGGGCTACCGCTTCGACATTGGCGGGCACCGGTTCTTCACCAAGGTGCCGGAGGTGACGGCGTTCTGGAAGGAGATCCTGAAGGACGAGTTCATCACGAGGCCCCGCCTCTCGCGCATCTACTACAACGGCAAGTTCTACTCCTACCCCCTCAAGATCACCAACGCGCTCGGCAATCTCGGACCCGTGGAAGCTGCGCTGATCATGTTCAGCTACGGCAAGGTGAAGGTCTTCCCGCGCCGCCAGGAAGAGACCTTCGACGATTGGGTCACCAACCGCTTCGGCGAGCGCCTGTTCAACACCTTCTTCAAGACCTACACGGAAAAAGTGTGGGGCATTCCGTGCTCGGAGATCCGCGCCGACTGGGCCGCGCAGCGCATCAAGAACCTCTCGGTCACCAAGGCCGTCTGGAACGCGCTGACGGGCGCCAACGACACGGTCAGCCTGATTGAGGAGTTCGAGTATCCCCGCCTCGGCCCCGGTCAGATGTGGGAGGTCTGCGCCGACACGGTCGAGGAGCATGGCGGCTCGGTCCACCTCAAGCACAAGGTCGTCAAGGTCGAGCGCGAGGACATGCGCGTCACCCGCGTCCTGGTGAGGGACGATCAGGGCGAGGAGCGCTGGGTCGAGGGCGACGCCTTCGTCAACTCGATGGACCTGCGCACGCTTCTTCGGGTCATGGACCCGCCGCCGCCCGCCTATGTGATGGAGGCTGCGGAGAAGCTCAAATACCGCGACTTCCTCATCGTCACCCTGGTGCTCGACGACGCCGATCCGTTCCCGGACAACTGGATCTATGTGCACAGCCCCGAGGTGAATGTCGGGCGCATCCAGAACTTCCGCGCCTGGTCGCCGGAGATGCTGCCCAACGACCACACCTCGTCGATCGGCATGGAGTATTTCTGCCACGCTGGCGACAATCTCTGGGAGACGAGCGACGAGGAGCTGATCAAGCAGGCCGGGCGCGAGCTCGAAGCGATCAACCTCGCCCCCGCCTCGAAGGTGCTCGGCGGCAAGGTGATCCGTCAGCCTAAGGCCTATCCCGTCTATGATGGTGAGTACACGGATGCGCTTGGCATCGTCCGCGAGTGGCTGGACGGCTTCGAGAACTTCCAGACCGTCGGCCGCAACGGCATGCACCGCTACAACAACCAGGACCACTCCATGCTGACGGCCATGCTGGCAGCGGAGAACATTCTCGGCGCGGAGCACGACCTGTGGGAGGTCAATGTGGAGCGCTCCTACCACGAGGAGTTCGTGACCAAGAAGGACGATGACGAGAGCGACGGTCAGGATGGAGATACACCCAAGTACTCCGTGGTCATCCCCGCCCACAACGCCGAAAAGACGATCGACAAGGCGGTCAACGCCGCGTGTCAGGCCGTTCCGGCTCCTGCCGAGATCATCGTCGTGGACGATCGCTCCACCGACCGGACGGCGGCGATCGCAAGAAAGCTCGGTGCGCAGGTCATCTCCCATGAGCGGGCCAAGCCCCTTGGCCCCGCCCGCGCCAGGAACCTCGGTGCACGCCAGACGAGCACGGACTATCTTCTGTTCCTGGACTCCGATGTCGAGCTCGAGCCTGACGCTCCTTCGAAGCTGGTGCGCGAGGTCGCTTCGGATGATGGCATCGCCGCGGCCTTCGGCTCCTACGGGACCAGGCAGGCCTGCCCGAACATCGCGGCGCGCTACGCCAATCTACGGCACCACGAGTTCCACCAGACCGGGCGGCGCGAGGCGGCCACCTTCTGGACCGGCCTCGGCGTCATCCGCGCCAGCGCCTTCGCGGCGGTGCAGGGCTTCTCCGAAAGCATCCACAAGCCGGCCATGGAGGATGTGGAGATCGGCTACCGCATGCGCGATCGAGGCTACCGCATCCGCCTGGTGCCCGAGGCGCAGGGCACGCATCTCAAGAACTGGAAGCTGACTCAGCTCTGGCGCGACGACATCATCTCCCGCGCCATACCGTGGTCGACCCTCCTCGTGCACAACCGCGCCCCTGCCTCACTCAACGCGAAAGGCGCGGAGCGGGTGAAGGCCGTGCTCGCCATCATGACACTGTTCTTCGCCGGGCTGACGGTGTTCTCGCCGCCTGCCGGGATCGCAGCAGCAACCGCGTTCATCGCCTATGTGCTTTCCAATACTCACTTCTTCGGCAAGCTCGCGCGTCACGGTGGCCCGCTGACTGCGCTCGGCGGCGTGTTCCTCCACATGGCCTACCACACCTACTCCACGGCCACTTTCGGGCTGGCACTGGCGCGGAAGTGGCTCAAGCTTCCTCCGCTTACGGAGAAGACGCAGACCTGGGTCGCGAGGGCCGTGGCGCAGCCGAGCGGAAACCGAAAGCCATAGCGATATGGGACAACGCGATCAGCAGGGATCGCCCGAGACGGTGCTTGCCCCCGCTTCGCAAGGGGTGGGTGAGAAGCCGCGCGTAGAAGTCAGGCCTGCGAACACTCAATCCGCTGCCGGGCTGCCCTGCGTTCAGCTTGTCGCTGAGCTGCCTGGCGCCGATCCCGTAGCGGAAATGCTGACGCCAGAAGCTTCGGAGGGAGAGGTCGTGAAAGTGCTCGATAGATGCTTCTGGTACCCTGACCGTCTCGATGCCGGCGACGCGGCAACGGATGCAGAAATCCCGGTCCTCGGACGCGATGCGCAGGCTTTCGTCGAAGCCCCCGACGCTTTCGAAGACGTCTTTCCGGCAGGCGAAATTGTTGGAGGTGAAGAAGGCCGTATCGGTGTTGTCGGTCTCGTAGAGGAAGGTGATGATGTCCTGGCTCGCCGCCGCGTAAGGGTTGGAGGTGAGAGCGTTGATCACCGGACCTCCGGCGAGAACGTCTCCCCTCTCACTGAGCACACGGTAGAAAGCCTCGAGCCAACCAGAGACCGGGCGGCAGTCGTCATCGGTAAAGGCGAGAAACGTACCCGCCGCTTCCTTAGCCCCGCGGTTCCGCGCAGCGCCGGGTCCCTGGTTCTCCTGGCGAATGATCCGTACAGGAACCGGACTTTCACTGCCGATCGGCCCGCCCACAGGTTCGGGGGAGCCGTCATCGACGACGATGATCTCGAACGGAGGGCCGGCCAGACCGCGAAGGTGCGCGATGCAGTCCGCGATCTGCTTCGGACGGTTGTAGGTCGGCACGATGATGGAGAAGACCGGGCTCGTCATGCGGGTTTCTTCCTGGCGAGCAGCGCCGCCAGCCTTCGTTTGAGAGGCAGGGGAAGGGCGGTATTCGCCATATGAAATGCAAGCTCCGCCATGCTCGGCCTTCCTTCCCGCAGCGCTGTTGCGAGCAGCGGCAGGAACGCCCCCGGATCATTCGAGCGCGACGCCGCCAGGCTGCACGAGGTCAGCATGAAGGCGGCGTAGCTTCGGTCCGTGAACAGATGACGCCGCTCGCGCGCGAACTCCCTCTCCCACTGCCAGCGCGCCTGGTGGCTGACGCGGACGCGGCTGTCATCGACGGCGTAGACGGACAACGCCTCATCGCCTTCGGTGAAGGCCAGCGGCGCACCAGCTTCGGCCGCGCGCAGCAGCCAGTCGAGATCAACCATACGGGGCAGGTTCTTGTCGAAGGGCACATCATCGAAGAGAGCCTTAGCCGCGAGCAGCGTCGAGGTCTGCACGGCGCCCTCCACCGCCACGCTGCGGTGACGGCAGAAGATATACTCCGAGACCGGCTCGTCCGGCTCCGGGCGCCGCTGCGGCCAAAGAAGATGCTCCGCCTCGCTTCTCACCTCGAAGGGGCAGGACACGATGAGCCTCGGCTCGCCGACGGCGTCGTAGAGCGCCACTTGTTTTTTAAGCTTCTCCGGCTTCCAGAGGTCGTCATCGTCGAGCAGGGCGATCAGCTCACCGCTGGCCGCACGGATCGCATGGTTGCGCGCCTCGGCGTTGCCGAGCTGGCTCTGCGGTGTCAGCACCCTCAGCCGCTCCTGCGGAAAGGCCTTCAGCGCTGCCGCCGAAGCACTACCGCCGCCATCCACCGTGACCACCACTTCAAAATCCTGAAAGCTCTGTGCAAAGACGGACGTGACCGCTTCGCGCAGCTCCTCAGGACGGTTGTAGGTCGGGATGACGACAGAGACCCGCGGACTATCATTCATTCGAGCAGCGTACCCCGTTTCACACGAGAAAAGCAGGTTTTCCCATGCGCGTAGCGTTCTTCGTCGGCGCCTTCCCTATGACCACGGAGACCTTCGTGGTCAACGCGGCCAAGAAAGTGCTCGATGCCGGGCACGAGCTCGACATCTATGCCGTCGATCCGATGTTCAAGCAAACCTCCGAGGTCCAGGGAACAGTCGCCGAGTACGGCATGACCGACCGGGCCTACTCGCCCAACGTGCCCCAGGGCGCAGGCAAGGTATGGGGCCTCGCGGCCGCCTTCGGCAAGGTGCTGCACGCGCGCGGACCTGCGGCGCTGAACCTTCTCACCCGCCCCAGCCCCGATGGAGCCCGGACCATGGCGAGGGCCATCTTCGACGCTTCGGCGCTCCAGGGCAGGGCGGAGTACGACGTCATCCACGTCCACTTCGCCACCTTGGCGGGAAGGGTGCTGCAGCTGCGCAGGGCCGGGCTCTTGAGCGGGAAAGTCCTGGTCCATTTCCGCGGCGGCGACATCTCCTCCTATGTGAGAGCGCAAGGCGAAGATGTCTACGATGCCGTGTTCCGCGAAGCCGACGGTTTCGTGGCCAACTGCGCTCACTTCCGCGACAAGGCGATCGGCCTGGGCGCCCCGGCGGACCGCATCGGCATCCTGCCTTCGGGTCTCGACCGCTCCCGCTTCAGCTTCAAGGAGCGGCACCTGCCTGCCGAGGGGCCGGTGAAGCTCATCGCCGTGGGCCGCCTCGTGCCGAAAAAGGGGCTCAAGGACGCGATCGGCGCCATGCCGCTGATCGAGGCGAAGAGCGGGACAGAGCTCACCCTGATCGGCGACGGCCCGCTGCGAGACGAGCTGGAAGCACAGGCCGCCAGCCTCGGCGTTGCGGACCGCGTCCACTTCCTCGGCGCCAAATCCCTCGATGAGGTGAGCAGGGCGCTCATGGACAGCCACATCTTCCTAGGCCCCTCGGTCACCGCCCCCGACGGCAACCAGGACGCACCGATCAACACCCTCAAGGAAGCCATGGCCACGGGCCTGCCTGTCGTCGCGACCCGGCATGGGGGCATCCCGGAGCTGGTCGAGGACGGGCTCTCCGGCTTCCTCGTCCCCGAGCACGACCCCGAGGCCCTCGCCGCCGCCGTCACGAGGCTCATTCGGCAGGCGGAACGCTGGCCGGAGATGGGACAGCGCGGCGCCTGGAAAGTCGCCAAGGACTACGATCTCGAGAAAACAGGCGAGCACATGCTGAACATCTACGCATCGCTCGCGAGCGAGGAAGGGATACCGCTATGACGCCTACCAACGACGAGACGCCCCGCGCCACGATCGTCGTCACCCCGCGCGAGCGCTTCGGCCTCGCCCGGCAGTCCCTCGAAAGCCTCTTCGCCGAGACCGACACGCCGTTCGACCTCGTCTATGTGGACAGCGGTACGCCGCGCAAGCTCAAGACCTGGCTCGAAGAGCAGTCCAAGGAGCGAGGCTTCACCCTGGCCTCCTTCCCCTCGATCCTGCCGCCCAACCGTGCACGGAATGTCGGGCTGGAGAGGGCCAAGACGGACTATGTGGTCTTCGTGGACAACGATGTCATCTTCTCCAAGGGTTGGCTCTCCGCCCTGATCGAGTGCGCCGACGAGGAGGGGGCCGACGTGGTCGCGCCCCTGACCTGTGAGGGGCCGGAGGTCCACGCCGTGGTCCACCAGGCCGGCGGCGCCTATGCGCAAGACAAGGACGACTTCTTCGCCCGCCCCCGCGGCGAGCGGGCCATCGTCGATCAGATGACCCACCACAAGGAGCGGCGCGAGGCGCTCCCCGCCCTCGAACGCCAGGAAACCGGCGTCTGCGAGTTCCACTGCGTGCTGGTCAGGCGCTCCGTGTTCGACAAGATCGGCCCCCTGGACGAGGGCATGGTCGCCACCAAGGAGCACATGGACCTCTGCATGAGCGTCCACCAGGCTGGCGGAAAAGTCTTCTTCGAGCCGAAATCGGTCATTACCTACCTCTTCCCCACCCGTCAGCACGCGATGCAGATCGCCGACTTCCCGTTCTTCCTGGTCAGGTGGTCGCCGGAGTGGCAGCGCGCCAGCCTCGACCATTTCCGTGAGAAATGGGGCCTGGCTGAGGACGAGTACTTCCGCAGCCGCTACAGCAAGCTCGGCTGGCGCCGCCGCGAAGGGGTGAGCAAGACGCTCCTGAAGAAGGCCCCCGTCCTGGGCAAGAACCGCAAGTTCGTCGAGTTCGGGGCCAAGTTCGTCGATCCGCTGGCGGCCTGCGCCGCCAAGGCGCTCGTCTGGCAGCAGGCCCGCACCGAAGGCAAGGCCAGACGAACGCAAAGCGCCGGATGACCGCCGAGCCTAACACCGAAGGTCTGCCGACGGAGAAAGCGCAGCGTATGCGCTTGGCGGTCTTCTACACGCTGCTGTCGAGGCCTGCCGTCCTGGTCCTCACGGGGCTGAGCGTCGCCGTCGTGGCCCGTGTGCTCGATCCGGCGGCGTTCGGTGTCTACGCCATCGCCTACGCGGTGTTCGGCATCCTGTCGGAGATCGGTCTTTTCGGTCTCAAGCCCTTTCTCGTGACCAGAGAGAAGATCGACCGTGCGGTTATGGCGCGGGCGGTGGGAACGTCGCTCTTTGCGGGCTTCTCCCTGTTCCTCCTCAGTGGGGCGGCGCTCTTTCTTCTACCTTCAAGTTTCGTGCCCGCCGGTTTCACGCCCACCCTGCTTTTGTTCTGCGGAGCGCTGTTCGTTCAGCCCCTCGCCCTTGCCAGCGAGGCGGTGCTCGAACGTCGGCTTCGGTTCGGTTTCATCAGCCTGCTGGCCGTCGCCGCGAGCGCCGTTAACGCTGGCGTCGCCATCGCCCTTGTGTTGAGCGGTTGGGGGATTGCCGGGCTGGCCGCGGCGTTCCTGGCCGAGAAACTGTTCCGTACGCTCGCGTTTCTCATCGTCTCGCCGGAGGGCCGGGTCCGGCCGGTTTTCAAGGGGGAGCGTCAGGTCCTGGTTTTCGGCTCCTCCTACTCCGTCTCGACGACGCTGCCAAAGATCTCGGGGTTCGCCATTCTCGGCTCGCTGAGCGCCATTCTGGGTCTGCCTGCCGTGGGCCTCTACAACCGCGCCGAGACCGTGGTGAGCCTCGTGGACCGGGCGGTGATGAGCGCCATCAAGCCGACCATCCTGCCGATCTTCACGACGGCCATGCGCTCAGGCGTGCCCAAGGCCGAGATCTATACCCAGAAGCTCCGCTACCTGACGGCGCTTCTATGGCCGTGTTTCGTCGGCATGATCGTTCTCGCCGAGCCACTGATCCTGACCCTGCTGGGTGATCAGTGGAGAGAAGCCGTGCTGCCAGCGCAGGTCTTGCTGGTCGGCGCTCTAGCCGTCCCCTTCAACAAGATGAGCCTCAAGCTCTTCGTCGCCTTCGGCATCCTGGCCGTCTACACCCGCATTCAGGTCGGATACCAGCTTCTCCGCGTAGCAAGCGCGGCCGCCGGGGCGGTGATGTTGGGGCTGCCGGGGGCGGCGCTTGGTCTGGCGGCGGCCACGATGGTCAAGGCCGTGCTGATCATCTCCGCGCTGCACCGCGAAACGGGGCAGTCATGGAGCGCGTTCATCCGTATCCAGCTCGAAGGGGCGCTGGTCGCAGGGTTCGCTGCAGCGGGCTCGTGTCTCGCTTTCGTCGGTCCGGAGAGGGACGTGCTGTGGCAGTTGCTCACGGGCGGAGCGGGGGCCGGCATAGCGATGCTTCTAGGGCTTCTCGCCGTCAGGCACCCCGCCCTGGCGGACCTTCTTCACCTCCTGCGCAGGCGCTCCGTACCAGGTATGCCTGCAACCAAGACACCTTCCTTCGTTCGTTAGGGGATATCACGTGGAAGACAACGATCAGGTCGACGAGCATATCGCCGCCAAGAACGCACGGTGGAGCTTCGGAGGGAGCGTTCCGACGCATTTCGAGTCCCACATCGAGAAGTCCGTACCCGGATACAGGCACGGCCACGAGACCGTGGCGAGGCTCTCGGACTTCTTTCTCACCGACGGCTCACAGGTCTACGAGATCGGCTCGTCCACCGGCGCGCTGTCCCGCCGCATCATCGACTGGAACGACGGCAAGCGCGTCAAGCTGACAGGCATCGAGATCGAACCCGCCATGGTGGAGCAGGCCCGTGAGCTGTCGTCGGGCTACGATCAGATCACCTATGAGGAGGGGGACGCGCTCTCCTTTCCCTTCGAGCCCGCCGATCTGATCGTCGCCTACTACACGGTCCAGTTCATCCGTCCGGCGGTCAGGCAGCAGCTCTTCGACAAGATCTACGAGTCGCTCAACTGGGGCGGCGCCTTCATCCTGTTCGAGAAGGTGAGGGGTCCCGATGCACGCTTTCAAGATATCCTGACGACGCTGTATACGGACTTCAAGCTGTCGAACGGGCTTAGCGAGAAGGAGATCGTGCAGAAGACACGCAGTCTCAAAGGCGTCCTCGAACCCTTCTCGTCCCAGGGCAACCGCGACATGCTCACGCGCGCAGGTTTCGTCGACACGATGACCGTGTTCCGAGACCTCAGCTTCGAGGGTACGCTGTCGATCAAGTGACGGTCTGACCCAGCAGGTCCCGAAGCAACCCTCTGGCTGTTATTGAGTACCGTACGTCAAATGGCGTATGCGTGCCGCCCGCGCCTTCCTTATCTTCACGATTGGGTAAGTGAAAACCGGGGGCGGCGTCATGCCTTTGTTTCGTGTTGTGGGCCTTGTTGCGGCCTTCCTGCTCGCTACCGTGGGGGGAGCTAGAGCGGCTACGATCGTAGAGGCTAGTGGCATCGTGCTACCGCCGCCTCCCGGTGCCCAGTCCGGGGATATCGTCGGTACGCTGCTATCAGGGGAAAACATCACCATCACGAATGGTGTGCTGAACGGCGGCGTCGTCAGCGGGCTGACACTCGCCGTGACGAGCGGGACGGGCGTGCCTAGCCTGTTCGCACTGCAGGAAGGTACGGCTTCGGCGAGCCAGCAGGTTTTCTCGGCATCGTTCGTCTTGCAGGGGCCTGGGCTCGGCCTTCCGGCGCTCACGGACCTCGTCGTCACCCTGACGTCGCAGAGCTCCTTTCCGGCCCTCTCACCGGCCAACCCGGTGCTCATCAGCGTCGCAACCTTGGACGCCGATCCGGTTCCCGTGCCTGCCGCCGCGCTGCTCTTCGCTCCCGTTCTTCTCTTCCTCCGCCGCCGGATAAGCTGTTCGAGCGCCTGATCTCACACCAAAGGAAAACCCATGCTCGTGACCGTCGATGATAGTTTCAGCGCAACGGTCGGCGAAGCGCTGACCGTCGATCTCTTCGGCAATGATCAGTTCCCTGCCGGTGCGGAGGTGCCTCGCATCTCGTCGATCGGCGGCGTGGACGTCGCTGTCGGCGATACCGTTACGCTGCCCGACGGCAGCAAGGTGACCGTCGGCGCCGGTGGTATCGTCACGATCATCGGGGGGACGCTCGGCCTCCTCTCGTTCGAGTACGAAGTCGCCATCGACGAGGACCCCGGCTTCGGCTCCACCTTCTCCTTCGGCATCCCCGGCTTCTTCAGCATTCGCGCCATCGCGCCTGAGGACGGTGCGGTCGTGGATGGCGGGGTGCTCGGTGCCCGTCTCGGCCTGGGGGTGGCGGGCGGCGGCGACTTCAATGGAGACGGCCTAGCCGACTTCATCGTTGCAGCGCCCGTCCATGGTTTCGCAGGACTGGAGGCAGGCAGCACCTATGTCGTCTTCGGCAGGGAAGGCGGACTGCCTGAGGACTTCGCCCTAGCCGATCTCGACGGCACCAACGGTTTCGTCATCAGCGCGGACGTGGCCTACCTCTCCAAGCTGGGCAGCCGCGACGCGGCCCTGACCATGGCCGACCTCAACGGAGACGGCTTCTCCGACGTCATCATCCGGGGCGAGGACGGTGCACCCAGCGTCGGGGAGGACAGGGTCTCCTACTACGTGGTCTGGGGCCGGGACGTGGCCGCGGACCCCAGCTCCGCCAGCCTCGACCTGACCGCCAGTCTTCCTGCGGGGGTTACCGGGCTGCAGAACCTCGTCACCTTCTTCTCGCCCGACACGGACGAGGTGGTCTCGGCGGGAGACCTAGACGGCGACGGCTTCGACGACCTCATCCTGGCATCGGAGAACCAGGCGAAGAACATCATCCTCTACGGCCAGGCGACCATAGCCGACGGGCTGGTCGATCTTAGATCCTTCCGTCAGCAGATCGTCGATCTCGGCTTCGAGGGGTCCTACAACACCGAGAACGCAAGGGCCGCCGTGGCGGGTGACGTCGATGGCGACGGCATTCAGGATCTCCTCTTCGGTATCTACGACCCAGGCAATGCCACCTCTACCGTCTCAGAGCTGGAGCAGGTGCAGCTCATCTATGGTGACCCCCTCCTGGGACGGACGACCTTCATCGGTCCGGCGGGGGACAACCAGACGGGCTTCGCCGTTACCGGGATGGCCGACTTCAATGGAGACGGCCTCGCCGATATCGCCATCGGTTCGCCTGAGCAGGGCGGCGGCGTGGTCTATGTGGTGTTCGGTCGAGAGGGTGGCTTCGGCAGCCAGGTCGACCTCGCTGGTCTGGACGGCACGGACGGCTTCGTCATCAGCAGCACCGACAGCAATGCCGAGTTCGGCTACAGCATCGACGGCAGCAGCGATCTCAACGCCGACGGCTACAGCGACTTGATCATCGGCGCGCCACTATCTCAGCGCGGCTTCGGCACGCCGAGCGGCGAGGTTTTCGTGATCTTGGGCGGACCGTCCGCCTACGCTGCATCCTATCTCGATACGGACGTTGCGTTCATCCTCGACGGTATACGCTTGGGGTTCGGGGACGGGATCGAGCGTATCGGCACCAGCGTCGCAGGTGTCGGTGACATCGACGGCGACGGTGTCGACGACATGATCATCGGCGCCCCCGACTGGAGCGCGGGGGAGGGGACAGCCGAAGGCCGGTTCCGGGTCCTCTACGGCGAGGCAGAGCTAGAGGAGCAGACCTCGACGGCCACCGTCACCGTGGACGTCACAGGTAGCGGTGATGCCGGGCCGGGCAACGACACAGCCGCCACCGCCGCCTCCCAACCGGTCGTCATCGACGTTCTGGCCAATGATCCCGCGGGGAGCCAGCTATTGTCCGTCGAGGGCCAGGAGCTGGCCGAGGGCGAGACCCTGACCTTGGCGTCGGGCGCCACCGTCACCCTCCTCAGCGGCGGCAGGCTCAGCTACGATCCTAACGGCGCCTTCGATGATCTGGGTACGGGTGAAGAGGAGCAGGATGTGTTCTCCTACTCTCTTCAAGGCGACACGTCGCTGTCCCTGACGGCGCTCGGTTCCGGCTCGGGCCGTGTCCTCAACGGCGCGATCGCCGGGGGAGGCGTTGGACAGAGGGTCGCCATCGTCGGCGACGTGAACGGCGACGGTATCGACGATTTTGTCATCGGCGCACCGGAGCTGACCGACCCGTCTCTGAAGTCCTCAGGCGCAGCCTATCTGGTGTTCGGGCAAGCCGGCGGTGCTACGCTTGATCTCGGCAGCGGCACAGGCTTCGCCCGGCTCGCCGTTCCCGAGACCCCGCTGAACGCCCCCTTCGTCGATGCGACCTTCGATATCGGACAGTCGGTATCAGGAGTAGGCGATGTGAACGGTGACGGCTTCGACGATTTCGCCGTCAGCGGTCCGGGTGAGGTCGATCCGACCGTCTGGATCGTCTACGGAAGAAGCGAAGCCTTCCCTTCACAGATCGACCTCATGCCTTTGGGCGGCAGTACCGGTCTCACCACTCTGGAGTCCGCGGACGCCTTCTCCGAGCTCGGCACGGCTATCGCAGGGGGGCGAGACATCAACGGGGACGGCCTGGACGACTTGGTCATCGGTGCCCCCGCCGCCAACGAGTTCGGCCGCGGCGGGGCCGGGGCGGTCTATGTCATGTTCGGTGCCGAAGGCAGCGGCCCCACCGGCGCCCCCGAGGAGGTCGATGGCAGCGACGGCTTCACCATCTTCGGTCTGGGTTTCAACGGCTTCTCCTTCCCCGAGAGGTTCGGAGCTGCCCTCGATCTCGCGCCCGACCTGAACGGCGACGGTCTGGCGGACATTCTGATCGGCGCGCCCGGCTCGAACGGCGTTGGAGACAACCTCGTCAACGGCGAGGCCTATATCGTCTTCGGACGCAGCGACGGAGCCGCGAGCTTGGACCTGCGCAACGGTCTGTCGGACGGTATCCTGACGATCTCGACCGGCAGTATCTTCTCCGAACTCGGAACGTCCATCGCAGCGGTCGGAGACGTCAACGGGGACGGACGCCAGGACATCGCCGTCAGCGCGCCAGCGGTCTCCAGCGACCAGGGCCGGGTATACCTGCTGTTCCAGCCCGAGGGAGGCTTTAACGGCGACATCTCTCTTGACGTCCTCACCCCGGAGCAGGGGGTGATCATCGACGGTCCAGCCGAAGATGCGCGGTTCGGCTCGTCCATCACCGGCCTCGGCGATATCAATGCCGACGGCCTCGATGACTTCGCGATCGGTGCCGAGGGCTCGGGGCAGGCCTTCGTCATCTTCGGATCGGCCAGTTGGGCAGCCTCGACCGATGCCGCTACCCTCGTGTCGAACCAGGGTCTGGTACTCGAAGGGGCCAGCGCTTCCGACGCGGTCGGCGCGGCCCTCGCTGGCGGCGGCGACGTGAATGGCGACGGTGCGCCCGATCTCGTCATCGGCGCACCGGCTTCCGATCCCTCGAACGTGGCGGATGCCGGTTCGGTCTATGTCGTCAACGGAGGAGCAGGGTTCGGCGCGGTCAACCCGAGCGCCACCGTAACGGTCACCGTCAGCGGCGAGAACGACCCGCCGCTCTCACCCGGCGCTCTCGCCGTTCAGGTGACGGAGGACCAGCTCTCGACCTTCGACCTTCTGGACGGGGTTATCGACGCCAATAACGACCCCCTCAGCATTGCCGCTATCACAGGGCAGTTGCCTTCCTGGATCACGGTCGACCAGGGAGCCGCCACGGTGACGGTCGACGGGGCGGATGCTGCGCTGCAGGAGCTCGCCGCCGGTGAGCTGCGTACGGAGAGCTTCTCGATCACCATCGAGGACGGCCAGGGCGGTTCGGTCGAGCGCACGGTCGACATCACGCTCGTCGGTACGAACGACCCGCTGCAGGCTACGGATGTCGGTCTTTTCGCTAGGGAGGGCACGGGGCTCTTGACCGCCGATCTGTTCGACGGGGTGACCGATCCCGATACGAACGATCAGGTGCTGATCACCGCCCTTCCTGCCGATCTTCCGACAGGTCTGACCGTCAACACGGCCTCTGGGCTACTGACCTTCGATACCGATCATCCCGACTTCAACGATCTGCGTTCCTGCGACACGCTAGAGATCAGCGTGACGGTGGAGCTCGGGGACGGGCAGGGAAGTTTCGTCGAGCGCCAGATTACCATCCAGCTCGTCGGGGAAGACGACCCGATCTTCGGCGGAACAGGCGATGATATCTTCCTCGATACCGACTGTCCCGATATCTTCGTCGGCGGCGCAGGAAACGATTTCGCCGATCTCTCCGTGTTCGAAGACAGCGGCGATCAGTTCTTCGGCGAGGCGGGGGACGACAGGGTCATCGCAGCGGGCGAAAACTTGATCATCGATATGGGTACCGGTTCCGACACGGTCGAGCTACGTGGCCGTATCGAGACGATCTTCGCGACAGCATCGAGACTTACGGCCGATGAGGAGAACCGCCTCGTCTTCGGGGAGGGCCTCGATCTCGGCTTCAATGTGAGCCTTCAGGGCTTCGAGGTGGTGGAGTTTGCAGGGAACGGTATCTACGCCTTCTCGACCCTACTCTGGACATCACTCCGGGTTTTCGACCAGGCACCCTTCCGTACGGACCTCGATCCGGCCCTGATCGGCAGCGACCTCTTCTTCAACCTCCGCATTGACGGGCAGAGCTCTTTCGGCTCGAACGCGGCCTTGCAGATCGCTCCCCCCGTGCTGAGCGCTGACGCGACGCTGTTCGTCACGACCGAATGGGAGTACGCTGACCTCATCGCCTTCGACTTCTCGTCGACCGACTTCCAAGACAACTCGTCGCTGGACTTCTCTGCCGCGGATGCTTTCGGCTCGCCAAGGTTGATCGAGGTTCGAAGCGGCGGCGGCGACGATCTCCTTACCGGCAATCGAGGTTTCTCGCGGTTCTTTGGCGGGGACGGCAACGATGTCCTCGTCTCCTTCGACCGTAGTCAGTGGCAGGACTACCTCCAGTTCGGCATCAACTTCACCCCGCTCTTCGAGGGTGCCGTGAGCGAGCTGTTCGGCGAGGCTGGCAACGACACACTTTGGGGCGTGGGGTCGGACCTTTTCGGCGGCGACGGAGAAGATACGCTGATCCAGCTCGGCTCTCAGCCCTTGTTATCGGACGTCTCAGGCCAGCCCCTCGTTCCGGTAGCAGATGGCGGGAACGGCAACGATCTCATCGTCACTGACCAACCCTTCGCGCGAGGCGGCTCAGGGGACGATACGATTTCGGTTCGTGCCCCGGCCTTCAGCCTCAACAGCTTGATCGACCTCGATGGCGGCACGGGTACTGATGAGTTGCGCATCCTGGCACCGACCGCGTTCGAGATTGCCGGTGAGTTCCTGGAGACCTTCCCAGTCGGGGATGTCGATCTCAGCAGCGGCTCGATCACCGGGTTCGAGCGGACGATCCTTGCGCCTCTCCGCACCTACATTCTCAGCGCCGCGCAGCTCGACGGTATGGGGACGATCTCCTTCGACAGCACGCCCCTCCAGTCCGGAGCGGCCTTCTCCGTCGACCTACGTTTCGCCAGCGACACAATACCAGGACCGATCGTCCCGATCATCGACCTCGCCCAGACCGGGCGTATCGGCATCGTGTTTGAGGATGCGCAGGGTGCCGGGCGCACGGTCGACCTACGTTCGATCACCGTCCAGACGCCTGACATCGCCAATGACATGAGCATCAGCGTCTTCCTCGGTACGGGGAGCGATACGCTGACGGCTTCGGCCTTCGACGACACCATCACGACCGGGGGCGGTTCCGATCTGGTGTTGGCCGGGGCAGGGAACGACGAGGTGGCCGTCAACCTTGGTTCAGCCGTCATCTTCGGCGAGGCAGGCAATGACAGGCTGGTCGGCGGCGCACAGCGGGACGTGCTCGACGGCGGCGACGGCGATGACGAGCTTCTAGGCTTCGGGGGCGATGACAACCTTCTAGGCGCAGCCGGACAAGACATTCTCAACGGGGGAGACGGAAACGACCTCCTCGATGGGGGAGAGGGGAGCGATCAGCTTCATCCGGGTCTAGGCACGGACATCGTCATCGGCGGCGGCGGACGTGACAGCTTCGACGGCAGTGTCGCAGAGCTCGACGGCGATACGATCATGGACTTTGCCGTGAACAACGAGGTAGTCAGCGTGCGCGGCATCCGATTCACCCAGGCAGACATTCTATCCGTAAGCGGTGTAACCCTGGCGGCGGACGGATCGACGGGCACCAGCCTTTCACTTCAGCGAGACGAGAACGCGGTCATCACCGAGCTGACGCTTCTCTTCGGCGGAATGGCGGCATCCTCCACCAATTTCATCGTGACGAGCACGAGCACGAGCGCCGGCGGGGGCGATAGCACGTTCATCCGCGCCACCGACCTCAACGTCGTCTCCCTCACCAGCGATATCTCGCAGGTGATAGGCACGGCTTCGTCGGATATCTTCTATATTCCGCTGACGGAGCTGAACTTCGCTACCGTCACGGGGTTCCAGGCCGCGTCCGGCCAGACCCAGGGCGATCAGCTCCTGATCGCCGCCGACAATCTGTCGCTGGACCAGGTGAGGCTGACCTTCGGCTCGGCGATCCTCACCATCGACGCCGACGGCGATGGTTTCGACGAAGACGACCCGGTGGTGACCCTCGAAGGCGACTTCTCGAACACGAGGTTCGAGATCGAGGATGACGGTTTCGGCGCGCTGCGGGTCACCGCGGTCGACCTCGCGCCGTCAGGCAACGATGGCAACGACATCCTCACCGGGGATGCGCTGGCCGAGCAACTGGTCGGCGGGCTCGGAAACGATACGCTCAGCGGGGAGGGCGGAGACGACGAGCTCTTTGGCGGCGCAGGCAATGACTATCTCCTGGGCGGAGCCGGTGACGACCTCTTGAGCGGCGGGAAGGGCCTCTACGATGTCCTCGACGGAGGTGAGGGGGCCGACACCTACCTCTTCGGTGACGAGCTCTCGAACGGCTTGCGAGAGACGACCCGTATCCTCTGGGGCGAGGGCGACGTCATCGACCTAGGTGGTCAGCAAGTGGTCAGCAGCTTCGCCTTCGGCGGCAGCGTCTACCTCTATGCAGGGCCGGATTTCGATCTCATCCAGGTCATGGGCGCCCAGGCCATGGACGATATCACCTTCGTCTAGGTCCGCTTGCGGCGAGCCCTGGGCGCCGTTACCCTGCAGACTGGCGAGAGGAGTGCGTGCTGAGCGGGGACGGTGACCACCCGGTGCTGAGCGACCTCGAGATCATCGAGGCGAGCTACCGCTGCGCTGCCGACCCGGCGGCGCTCGATGAGTTCCTCGAACGTTGCGGCGCGCGTTTGGACGAGCAGGATCTAGGCACCCAGCCGGGCTTGCTGGAACGGCAACTTAAGAGCGTGGCATCACTGCTTTCCCGAATGCCCGACCCCTCCCCCGAAGACGAGGCCGAAGCGGTGTTGAGGCAGAGCCGCAGTGCTGCGGTGCTGATCAACGCGGCAGGCTCCGTGTCGGACCTCAACGAGGAAGGCGCGCTTATGTTCGGCGCCCGGCGCGGCGCCGAGGCGAGGGGGAGCTGGCTCGATCCCGGCAGCGAGCAGGAGTACGAGCGGTTGCTCCGTATGCTGCGTCCCGGTGCCAACAGGGCGCAGGTGGTGCTCCGCATCACCAAGCCCAGCGGAGAAGCCGGCATGGCCGAAGGCTTCGTCGCTGGCGAGGCAGCGCAGCATGTCCTGATCCGCGCGCTCTCCGTCGAGTGGACGGGAAAGGTCGCCGAGACCCTCTCTTCCGCCTTCGATCTCACTGCAGCCGAGATCGACGTCAGCCGCATGATCTTCGAGGGCAAGGCGGTGGAGGAGATCGCCGCGGAACGACAGAGCGCTCCGCGTACGGTACGGACCCAGCTTCGCTCCATCTTCGCCAAGACCGGCATGGCCCGCCAGTTAGAGCTCAACCGGCTGCTCAATGCGTTGGCCGCAAGATCCGAACAGATCGAGGGAGCTACCGGGAGGTGGCGCGATCCGCTCGGTCGCGAGAAGATCGTCAGAGCTCCCGACGGAAGAGCGATCGCGCTGACCTTCATGGGGCAGGCTGACGGTTACCCGGTCCTTCTGACCCACGGTGCGTTTACAGGATACATGCTGCCCGAGCAGGTGCAGCACCACGCGAAAAAGTGCGGCCTGAACCTGATCGTGGTGATGCGGCCCGGCTTCGGCAACAGCGATCCGCTTGAAAGAGAAGGCGCCATCACGGCTGGCGCACGCAGCTTAAAGGATGTCTGCGATATACTGAACATCGAGCGTTGCTCTGCAATCGGACTGATGAACGGGCTGACGCCTATCGCGCGTTTCGCCTCACAGGACCCGGCTTTGGTCGAGAAGGTTCTGAGCATCGGGGCTGCGGTTCCCCTCAAGCCGCCCATCGGGTTCTCTCACTTGCCGGGTGCGGTGAAAACCATGTTGCGCTTGGCCAGCATCGGCTCGGTGGCGACGGAGGTTGCGGCGCTGGCATCGCTGAGACTGGTGCGCTCCAAGGGCATGGCCGAGGGCATCGTCCGCATGTTCGGGCACAGCGAACCCGATCGCCGCTCGACCAGCGATCCGCGTACCCTCTCTCTGATGGCTGCCTCGGCGTCCATGCTCAGCGCGCAGGGGCATGCGACGTTCACGAAGGATCTGGGTCTGATCGCCGCGGATTGGAGAGAGGACCTCCGCACTCTTCAGTGCCCGGTACGCATGCTCTGCGGTGAGCAGGACCCTGTCTATCCCCCAGCCAAGGTGAAGGCGGTCCAAAAAGCCTATCCTACATTCGAGATAGAGACCGTCCCCGACGCGGGCCAGTTGGTCATGTACCAGGCGGGCGAGCCCCTCCTTAGAGCCCTAGACTGGCTTAGACCTAGCTCATCCGAAGCCTAGGCTGCTCGGGAGTCCGATAAAAAGAATATGCCGTATGGATAAGTACGGATGAGAGTAAGACGCTTCACTCGCTTAGGATGATAAGACGCGATCTTTCAACTAAATGCACGCACTAAGTTGCGTCTATTCCACTGGTCCCCTTGCGTTAGTACCAAGGGATCGCAGAAGAATATGTTTTTGATATACAATATCACTTTCGAGTGAGTTGAAACTGCCTTCCGCCACCGTGTTTGTGTCCTGGCTGCAACAGCTACTCTAGGGGCGACCGATACACAGTGTTGTTACATTGACTGCGATTAACCATCGTCCGTAGCATCTGCATGCGGCGTGCTGACACATCCGTCCTCTTTGGACGGCTCGTGCTGGACGGTACTCGGCGATGAAGCAGGGGACTGAAGACCGCAGCAAACTGAGGAGTTAGTATGAGACAGTCACGTATCGTGGGAAGGCTGTTCGCCTCGACGGCATTGATCAGTGCCGCCGCGTTGGCCAGTCCCGCCCTCGCCCAGGACGCGGACGACAGCGTTACCGAAGGCGACGTCATCACCGTCACCGGTTCGCGCCTACAGGATGCCAACATCGAGGCATCGAGCCCTGTTACCACGGTCGATGCCGAGCTCTTCGACATCCGCGGCACCACCGATGTGGTGGATCTTGTCAACACGCTGCCCTCGGCCTTCGCTGACCAGACCACAGCCTTCGCCAACGGCGCCACCGGTACCTCGACCGTGAACCTTCGTGGTCTCGGCGCTATCCGTACCCTGGTCCTGGCCAATGGTAAGCGTCTGCCTCCGGGCTCGCCTCTAGCAGGCGGTTACCCCAGCGATATCAACCTCATTCCCTCGCAGCTCGTCGAGCGTGTCGAGATCGTCACCGGTGGTGCATCGGCCGTGTACGGCTCGGACGCCATCGCTGGCGTGGCCAACTTCATCCTGCGCGACGACTTCGAAGGCTTCGAGATCGACGGCCTCTGGGGCTTCAACCAGTCCAACAACGATTCGGGCCTCTTCGAGGACGCGCTGACCGCGGCGGGCATCGACCCGATCCAGGGAAGCACCACCGACAACGACACGTTCGACATCTCGGGCATCTTCGGTGCCAACCTTGATTCGGGTCGCGGCAACGTCACCGGCTACTTCCGCTACTTGAGCAATGACGGCATTCAGCAGGGCGACCGCGATTTCGCACGCTGCGCTTTGGCTGGCGGCGCGGAGCCGTTCTGCCTTGGCTCGAACCAGGGGCCGTTCCCGACCACTTTCGTTCTCTCGCCCACCGGCGAGCCGGGCGATTTCGACCCGCTCGTCGGTGCCGATGGCAACCCGATCCTCGACGGTGATGGCGAAGTCGTGACTGCAGGCGCCTTCTCTCTGACTGAGAGCGGCGGACTGACCCAAGGCTTCAACAACGCCTTCAACTTCAACCCGGACAACCCGATCCGCCGCCGTGTAGAGCGCTTCAACGCAGGGTTCTCGGGCCATTACGATATCACCGACAACATCACCAGCTACCTCGATTTCGGCTTCACCAAATCGAACTCGCCCCAGGTGATCGCGCCGTCGGCGGCCTTCGGCAACTCCATCAACCAGGTGAACTGCGACAACCCGCTTCTCACGCCGGAGCAGCTTGCGCTGATCTGCGGCACCGTGGACGGCGACGGCAACTTCTCCCGCGCCACCGAGGACGATGACGGCGTCCAATTCGGCCAGGCCGAGGTTCGCCGCCGCTTCGTCGAGGGCGGAGGCCGGACCGACGACCGTACCCTGACAAACTTCCGCGTGGTCGGCGGTTTCCGCGGTACGCTGAACGATGTCATCGACTGGGATATTTTCGGCCAGTACGCCGAGACCAGCCTCAACCGTCTGCAGACCCGCCAGGTTGCCGCGATCGAGCTTGGACGCTCGCTCGATATCGTCGAGGACGAAGACGGCAACTTCGTCTGCCGGTCTGTCGTGAATGGTACAGACCCGGCCTGTATCGCCTTCCAGACTGCCTACGATCCGAATGCGACCAACGCGCCCGGTCTTGCGGACTATATCGACACCCCGACCCTGACCCAAGGCTCGACCCAGCAGACCGTCGTCGGCGGCACCGCCCAGACCGACCTTGGCAATTTCGGCATCGCCAGCCCGTTCGCCGAGGACGGCATCAACTTCCTCGTTGGCTTCGAGTACCGCCGCGACCAGTTGATCGCGCAAGCTGACGCCACCAACCAGCAGGGCCTCCTCGTCGGTTCCGGCGGTGCGGTTTTGCCAACCAACGGCGAGACGGAGGTCTATGAGGGCTTCTTCGAAGCGGCCATCCCGGTCATTCAGGGCGTGCAAGGCATTGAGGAACTGGGTCTGACGGCCGCCTACCGCTACTCCGACTACCAGTCGCGCGACATCCTGAACGATGTCGACGGCGGTGATTTCGGTGTCCACACCTACGCGCTCGGCGCAACCTGGACCCCGGTTTCCGACATCCGGATCCGCGGCCAGTACCAGCGTGCGGTCCGTGCACCGAACGTCTTCGAGCTGTTCAACCCGGTCAACACCAACCTCAGCTCGCTCTCCGACCCTTGTGCCGGCTTTGCGGGTACGGCCGACGCACCGACGGCTACCGCCGAGCAGTGCGCCCGGTCCGGTGTTTCCGCTTCGCAGTTCGGCGCCATTCCGCCGGACTCCGGTCAGCTCAACATTCTGACAGGTGGCAACACCGATCTCGAGCCCGAGGTTTCGGACACCTATACGGTCGGTGTGGTCTATCAGCCCAGCCAAATTGGCGGTCTGACGCTGTCTGTGGACTATTTCGACATCACCGTCGAAGAGGCCATCGGCACCGTTCCGGTCGCAACCTCGCTCAACGGCTGTATCTTCGACAACAACCCGACCTTCTGCGCTCTGATCAACCGGGGTACGGACGGCTCGCTCACCCAGGTACCTCGTGACCAGGCGGCGATCACCGCCACGAACGTGAACATCGCTGGTTTTGCGACCAACGGGTTCGACTTCACGGCGACCTACTCCTACCCGCTCGGCCAGTACGGCGATCTGAGCTTTGACTACAACGCGACCTACCTGCTCAGTTTCGACACGACGCCGCTTCCGGGTGCCGGGACCTTCGACTGTGTCGGCTTCTACGACTCGAGCTGTAACGATCCCACCTTCGACTACCGCCACAACACGGTGATCACGTGGCAGTCGCCCTATGATGTAAACCTCAGCATGGTGTGGCGGACCTTCTCGGCCATCGACCGTGTCGACAGCATCGATTCGGACACGGGCGAGATCACTCCGGTGGACAACGACTTCGTCGGTACTGAGCTCGACGCCACCCATTACTTTGATCTCTCGGCTACTTGGGAGGTCAACGACACACTCACCCTTCGGACGGGCGTGAACAACGTGCTCGACACCGATCCGCCGGTGGTGCCGCAGTTCGGCCCCTCGCCGACCTCGAACACCGAAGGCAACACGGTGGCCGGTGTCTACACCGCGGAAGGCCGCTTCATCTTCTTCGGAGCGAACGTGCGCTTCTAATGTCGCGCACGGGGGCCGCACTGGCGGCTCTCTTCACAACAAGCAACGAACGGGGGGCTTCACGCTCCCCGTTTGGTTTCAACCGGCCTATACCAGCCTCGAAAGCAGCCGGTCAGGCCCCCGTCACATCCGTGGCGATCGTCAGGCGCTCGGCCTGGCCGCTGATCGGCACCACCCCGTGCCACAGATAGGACGGGAAGAGCACGAGCCGCCCCGGCTCCGGTTTCACCAGATACTCCGCATCGAGCTCTTCGGGCAGCACCAGACCGGGTTTGCCGAAGCGCAGCCAGCCTTCGGGCGCCGCCCCCGCCCGCTCGTAGGCAAGGTGGCAGGCGGAGGAGAAGAGGCCGCCTGGGTGGATGTGATCGCTATGGTGCCCGCCAGGCCCCAGCCGCACGGACCAGGGCTTGAGACGCCGTTTCACCTCCGCGAGGGGCGGCGGTTTCATCCCTTGGGAGGCGAAGTGCGCTCTGACCGGTCCGGCCACCGCGTCGGGCCAGGCCTCCAATGCCGGACTGCCAAGCCCTGCGAGGTTGCCGAGCTGGCTGCCGCCGCCCTTCACCGACTGGTTGAAGGGGTTGTTCCGAAATGTGTGCCGAGCGCCCAGATCGGCCTTCAGGTCGTCGAGATAGCCGGAGAGGCTTCCCCAGCCGTAGGGCACGTCGATTTCGTAGCTCCCTATCTTGGCCGTGTAGTCATAGAGCTCGAGATAGCGCTCATCCCCCTTGAGCCGCCAGATCACAGCCTGAAGGGCGGCGGCAAAGACCCGTTCCGTCCCGATCGCGCCGCAGCCGGACATGGTCAGAAGACGCTCCGCCTCTTCCAGGTCGCCTAGCGCTAACCTTACCTGAGCCAAGAGTTCGGTCTCGCTCGCAGCCTGACCGCTCAGGGCGAAAGCCGCCTCGGCATGGGGGAGGGCCGACATCGCGTCGCCGCTGCGAAGAAGAAGCCGAGCTGCCAGGTAGCGCACCTCCGCCGATTCGGGGGCGAGCGCCGCTGTATCCAGGGCTAGGGCGACCGCGCGCTCCTCCTGCGCGACCTGCTGCAGCACCTCGCAGACCACCAGACGGAGGCCGAGGTTCTGCGGCTCTCGCTGGAACGCGGCGGCCAGCGGGGTCGCCGCTGCCTCTGCGTCGCTGGTCCTCATCCAGATGAGCTGCGCCAGCTCGCGATGGGCCGAAGGATCGCCAGGGCGCTGGGCAAGGGCCTGACGGAAGGCAGCCTCCGCCTCGTCGAGCCTTCCCAGATGAAGGGCGGCCCTGCCCCTGACTAGCTGCGTCTCCGGTGCCTTGAGGCCCAGCCCCGCCGCCCTGTCTGCAGCGTCCAGCGCTTCTGCGTGGAAGCCCTCATTGCCGAGAGCTCCGGCCAAATTGTGCCAGGCGATCCGGTCGCTTGGGTTCCGGGCCAGGTGCTTTCTGAACAGCGGGATCGCGGCCAGTGCCTTGCCCTTCGCGTTCAGCGTTCGCGCCTTTGCATGCCAGTCCATCGTCTCTTTCCCCGCTGGTCCCCCACTCTGCCCGGCCGGAGGCGCGCCGCAAATGCCTAGCTGCTGCCCGTGTGATGCCCAACCGGCTTGCCTCTCTGGCGCGGTGCTGTTTGAACCCTGAGGCTTGCGAGTATGCCCGAGGGAGCTTCTGGAATGGCTGACAAGAACTTCGACCTCATCGTGATCGGTGCCGGACCGGGCGGCTATGTGGCGGCGATCCGTGCCAGCCAGCTCGGCATGAAGACGGCCATCATCGAGCGCGAGCATCTGGGCGGCGTCTGCCTCAACTGGGGCTGCATCCCCACCAAGGCGCTTCTCAGGACGGCCGAGGTATACACCAACATGAAGCACGCAGACGCTTTCGGCCTGAAGGCGGAGAATATCGGCTTCGACCTCGACGGCGTGGTCCAGCGCAGCCGCAAGATCGCGAAGCAGCTCGCGGGCGGCGTCGGCTACCTGATGAAGAAGAACAAGATCGAAGTGATCATGGGCGAGGCCAAAATCGCAGGTGCCAACGGCGCAGGCCCTGCGGTCAAGGTCAAGGCTTCGGACGGCAAGGAGCAGACCCTGTCCGCCAAGCACACCATCATCGCCACCGGTGCCCGTGCACGGACGATCCCCCAAGCGGGCCTGGAACCCGACGGCAAGCTGATCTGGACGGCGAAAGAGGCAATGGTGCCGGACGAGTTCCCGAAGCGGCTGCTGGTCATCGGCTCGGGCGCTATCGGCATCGAGTTCGCCAGCTTCTACAACGCCCTAGGCTCGGACGTCCATGTGGTCGAAATGGTCGAGCGCATTCTGCCTGCGGAGGATAAGGAGGTCTCAACCTTCGCGCGCAAGACCTTCGAAGGGCAGGGGATCAAGATCTCTACCGAGGCGAAAGTCGACAAGGTCGAGAAGGCTGGCGAGGTGGTCAAGGCCACCATCACCGGCAAGGACGGTAAGAGCACCACGGAGGAGTTCGACCGGGTCATCCTTGCCATCGGCATTGTGGGCAACACGGAGGGCTTGGGCCTCGAAGAGGCAGGCGTGAAGATCGAGAAGAACCACATCGTCGTGGATGAGTGGCTGTCCACCGGCGTGAAGGGCCTCTACGCCATCGGCGACGTCACCGGCGCGCCCTGGCTAGCACACAAGGCCTCGCACGAGGGGATCATCTGTGTCGAGAAGATCGCGGGCAGCAACTCCGTACACCCCCTCGACGTCAAGCGCATCCCCGGCTGTACCTACTGCAACCCGCAGGTTGCCTCCGTCGGCCTCACCGAGGAGAAGGCGAAGGAGCTCGGTCACAAGGTGAAGGTCGGCAAGTTCCCCTTCCAGGGCAACGGCAAGGCCATCGCCCTCGGCGAGCAGGAGGGCTTCATCAAGACCGTTTTCGATCAGAAGACCGGCGAGCTTCTCGGCGCCCATTGCATTGGCGCGGAGGTCACCGAGCTGATCCAGGGCTTCGGCATCGCCATGACGATGGAGGCCACCGAAGAGGATCTCTTCCACACCATCTTCCCGCACCCCACCCTCTCCGAGATGATGCATGAGAGCGTGCTCGACGCCTACGGACGGGTGGTGCATATCTGATCTGATGAACCGTAGGGCGGAACGCGAAGCTTTCCGCCACAGGCGTTGTAACTAGCTTGGCGGAAAGCTTCGCGTTCCGCCCTACGAAGGCCTTCTATGCTTCAAGCTCCCCCCGGCCACATCCTCCTAGGCGCCGACCACCGCGGCGCCCCCGTCACCCTGCCGCTCAAGATGGCCAACCGGCACGGCCTGATCGCCGGGGCAACGGGTACGGGTAAGACCGTCACGGTACAGATCATGGCGGAGGCCTTCGCGCGGGAGGGCGTGCCGGTCTTCGTCTCCGACGTGAAGGGCGACCTGGCCGGTCTCGCCAAACCGGGCGCTGACAAGGACTTTTTGACGAAGCGCGCCAGCGACATCGGCCTCGAGGGCTACGGACCAGAGGACTTCCCCGTCCGCCTCTGGGATTTCTACGGCGAGGGCGGTCTGCCGATCCGCGCGACGGTGACCGAGGTCGGACCGCTCCTTCTCTCGCGCATGCTCGACCTCAACGACACGCAGGAAGGTGTGCTGGCCATCGCCTTCCGCGTGGCCGATGAGGACGGCCTGCCGGTGGTGGACCTCAAGGACCTCCGCTCACTCCTGAACCACTTTGCTGAGCAGCGTGCGGAGCTTTCTGCCATGTACGGCAATGTCTCTCCCGCTTCGGTGGCGGCGATCCAGCGGCGCCTCATCCAGCTCGAGGACCAGGGGGGCGACCTCTTTTTCGGCGAGCCCGCTCTCGATGTGCGCGATCTGATGCGCACCGCCAGGGACGGTATGGGTGTGCAGAACGTTCTGAAGGCGGACCGTCTGATGCAGGCCCCCCGCCTCTACGGCGCCTTCCTCCTCTGGCTCCTATCGGAGCTTTTCGAAGAGCTTCCCGAAGTCGGCGATCCCGACAAGCCGAAGCTGGTCTTCGTCTTCGACGAGGCGCATCTTCTCTTCGATGGCGCGTCGCGCTCGCTTCTTCAGAAGGTCGAGCAGGTCTGCCGCCTGATCCGTTCCAAGGGTGTCGGCGTCTTCTTCGCCACCCAGGACCCAGGCGACATCCTCGACGGCGTGGCGGGACAGCTTGGCACCCGCGTTCAGCACGCGCTGAGGGCCTTCACCCCAGCCCAGGCGCGGCGGGTGAAGGCTGCGGCGGAAAGTTTCCGTCCGAACCCGGACTTCAAGACCGGCGATGTGATCACTGAACTGGGGGTAGGGGAGGCGCTGGTCTCGACCCTCCAAAAGAAGGGTATACCCACCCCCGCTGCCCGCACGATGATCCGTCCGCCTGCGTCACGCCTTGGCCCCCTGACGGCGACAGAGCGGCGCGAGATGCTGCGAGCTGACGAGCTTGCAGGGAACTACGCCAAACCCGTGGACAGGCGCTCGGCCCACGAAATCCTCGCCGAACGGGCAGAGGAGCGCGCCAGGGCTGCTGAGCAGGCCGAGAGCGCAAAGGCAAGGCAGTCCCGCGAGCGCAAGACCAAGAAGCGCCGCTCCACCAGGATGTCCACCTCGGAGCGTATGCTCACCCAGGCCACGAGGACAGCCACCAGCACCATCATGCGTGAGCTGATCAGAGGCCTACTCGGCGGCCTCAAACGGCGCTAGCTCCGTAGGGCGGCTCGCGGAAGCGTGCCGCCGTTCGTAGGCGCAACCGCGTCACGGCGGATCACCTACGGTGTTCCGCCCTACGGTCTCCCCCTTGCCTCCAAGACCCACATCTCCCCTCCACGCCCTCCCCTGGTCGCGCAGCGATCCACGGGACCCATCACCGGGCGGTTTAAGCAGTACGCAGGCGGCAGGAGATGGGTCCCACGGTCTCCGCTGCGCTTCGCCGCGGGAAGACGAAGTAGTGGTTCATCCGTAGGAAGGTTCGCGGAAGCGTTCCGCCGCGCCCCGTCCCCCTCAGCCTGCCGGCAGCTCCCCCAC
>NZ_JANIBC010000015.1 GCF_024505085.1 Parvularcula maris | reverse complement strand
GGAGCCAAGCAAACCGTCAGAGACCCGACTTCTTCAACACAATCGGCCAGAAGCGGACATCATCTCGAGCCGAGTAGCGAACTAATTTTGGCGGGATCGCTGACGCCTAGCCGCTGGCCCAAATTCAGCGCGAGAGGCAAGACCCAAAAGGGGGAGTCGGGATCGAAGGGTGCCCGTGGACCTGTCAGATTGTAGAGCGTTTTAGCGCAAATCTCCTCAAACGCATACTGCACTATAGCGCACTCATCTTTGCGTTTTTCTGCTGCCAGCGTCTTTTCCCGTATCTCGGAAAAGAGCGCATAAGCTTCTCCTCGACGTGAGCCGTCTTCGGCAAGCGCGATCAGCTTTCGCAACGTGGCTTTGTCTTCACACCTCGCTTCAAACAGCGCCAGAGGGGCAAGCATGGCCGTAATGATGTCACTCGGAAGCTTTGTCATTCTGTCAATATAGCGAATGCGTCCGAGGTCGAAAAAGGGCCAAACCTCGCCTTTCTTTGATATTGGTCTTTAGTGCGGCCGAAATTCAAACTGAGACACTACTCAAGCCTGACCGATTCTGAATTCCGGGCTCGCTCTTCGAGCGCCCCGGAATGACGACAGAGTGTTTCACAAGCAATCGTCTTCCTCTCGAAAGGGGCGAGGACATGTTGGAACGTCCGGCCTCGATCGACTTCGCTCAGATTTTCTCCAAGGTCCCGGTCTCCTTGGCGACTAGGTAGTAGAAGGTCATGCGGCTCTTGCGCCCGCCGTCGCCGGACATGGTCTGGCAGACGTTCTGCAGCACGCCCATGATCTCTTCGTCCGAGTGCTTGTCGCCGAGGTCCAGGGTCTTCTTGCAGTAGCCGTCGCGGATATGCTCGAGCTCGGCCTTGTCGGAGCAGGCCACCGTCTGCGCGTCGCGGTTCTGCATGGAGAGGCGCAGGCGGCTCCAGAGCTTCTTCACCACCTCTTCATCGGCGCCGCTGTCATAGCTTCTGATCTTGTCGAGATGTTCCTGATGGTCGGCCATGCCTGCCTCCTTGGTCTTCTACGCAAGAACCAGCCTGCAAGAAGCCGGGGCCTTGGGGCAAGCGGCGGCTGCAGCGCTTCTGTGCCTGGTTAGGCAGCCGAGCGCAGGGGCACCGGCTCGATCACCCACTGCGTACCCTCGGAGCTGATCCCCCTCGCGCTGGCGCCGATCTGATCGGCGAGCTCGGTGGTGAGCTGCAGCCCCTGCCCGCTGCCTCGAGGGCGATCCTCACCGGCGGCGTTCATCCCGTGCCCGTTATCCGAGACCGTCAGCCGCCCGTCCTCCGACAGCACCACGCAGATGGTCCCGCCCTCGGGGCCGAAGGCGTGTTTGTAGGCGTTGGTGACCAGCTCGCTGACAAGAAGCCCGAGGGGGACGGCGGCGTCGGGGTCGAGCCTGCCGCTGGCGATCCTCCCCTCCAGCGTCACCCCTGGCCGGCCCAGTGCCGCGCGAAGAAGCTGCAGCAGCTCGCCGAGAAACTCCTCGCTCCTCACCTCGGCATCCCCGCCGCCGGACCGCAGCGCGTCGTGCACCAGACCCATGGCCTTGACCTTGACCAGCGCCTCCTCGCGAAGCCCGCCCTTCTGGCCCGGACGCCGCCTGACATCGAGCTGGAGAAGGCTGATGATGACCTGAAGATTGTTGGCGAAGCGGTGGTGCATCTCGGAGAGGAAGGTCTGCCTGCTGGAGGCGAGCCTAGCCTCCATGCGGTAGGCACGCAGGAGAAGGAACGCCACCACGCTGGCCGCGATGCCGCCGCCCACGCCGAGGAAGGCCAAAGCCTGGCTGCGCTCCTTCTGGGCCGTGGTCAGCGCCGCGCGCGCCTCCGCTCCCTCGGCGCGCAGGGTTTCGAGCTCGGCTTCCCGCGCCAGCCTCGCCATCTCGGCGGCTTGCGCTTCCACCTCCCTCTCACTGCGGTCCAGGGAGAGAAGAAGGTCGGCATTGGCGACCGACCGGATCTTCTCCTCCTCATAGCGGTCGTCGCTGAGACGTAAGGCTGCCAAGGCGTAGCGCGCTGCCTTCTCGGCGTCGCCGAGGCCCCGCTCCTCATTGGCCATGGCTTTGGCATATTGCAGCAGATACCACCTGTTGCCTGACATGCTCTCGATGGCTTCAGGCTCGAAGGGGTCGTTGCCGAGCGCCTGCCGCGCCGAAGCCAGCGCGCCAGCAGCGCGTTCGAGCTCGCCCCGCTCCACCCTCTTCTCCGCGATCCAGGCATAGGTGGCGCCTGCGAGCTCCTCGCCGCGGTTCTCCTTCATGATGGCGGCCGCGGCAGCCGCCTGGGCGAGGGCCGCTTCGCGATCTCCGCCCGGCCGTTCGTAGTCCAGCTTGGCCTGCTCGATCTCCGCGTAAGCCACCCGACTGGCGCGGCGGTTCTCCGGCACCATCATGGCATCGGCCTTGGCCTTCGCATAGGCAGCCGCCGCCTCCTCGAAGCGGCCCCGGCGGCGGTGGGCCTCGCCGATATTGACGAAGGCCGTGGCCCGGTCGCTGCGAAGGCTCCAGTGCTCGACGTCGCGCAGATTGTCGGTGAGGAGTTCGGCAGCGTCGGTCATGGCGCCGATGCTGCGCTCCGTATCGCCGAGATCGGCGAAGATCACACCGATGCTGATCAGGGCCCGTGCTTCGAACTGCCTCTGCCCGATGGTTCGGGCAGCTTCCTGGGTGAGGGTCAGCGCGTCGATGGCCTCGACATAGTCGCCCCTCCTGGCGTGGAGCTGGCCTAGGCGCTGGGAGGCGTCGAGGACCACCCGGTCGTAATCGGCTCCCGCCGCCTCCTCGACCGCCTGGCTCAAGAGAACGATGGCGGCGTCCTCGTCTCCTTCCACGGATGCGAACATGCCCGACAACTGCGCCAGCCAGGCCACCGCCATGGGGTCCGCGCCGTCGCCTGGAACAGCGTCCGCCTCCTTGCGCAGGCGTTGGAGGTCTTCGGGATAAGGGAAGAGATCGGTCTCCCTGACCCTGGCGTTCATCGCCGCGACCCGCAGGCGGTCCGCCGCCGACCATGCCGCAGCCGCCTCGTCGAGCCGGTCGGGATCGAGAAAGAGGCGGCTCTTGCGAAGATAGTGCCGCAGAAGCTCGCGCCGCTCGGCGGGCGCGCCTCCCTCAAGCACGTTCAAGCAGGCGGCATTGAGCCTGGCGACGAAATCGCTGGGCGGGACCGTCCAGCGCAGCGGCTCGCCCTTGGGTTTGTTCTCGATGGTCTCGCGACAGAACGCAGCGTCCTCCGCGCGGTCCGCCGCCCTGGCTACGGAGGCCGAGGCCAGAAGAAGCAGCGTGCAGCAGAGGGCCGTGAAGCTTATGTTGGCCCGTCGATCCATCCGGCTTCTCCTGCCTCTTCGAGGTCCATGTCCCGCCTTCGGCAGACGAAGCGCTGTTGCTTCTCAACAGACTGCCCGCAAGTATCGGCACAGGCCGCGACGCCATGCTCCTTGCGCAACGCCCATCGGCCCCTCATCAATGGCACATGGCCCGCACGCTGACCATCGAGAACATGCCGCCCACCGTCACCGGGAAGAGCACGGGGCGCCCCATGGGTCCGGTGGCGGAGGACGAGGACTTCCGCTTTCACGCCCTTCTCTACCCCAACCGGTCCCTGTCCAGGGACGGCTTCAGGCGGGTGCTGTCGGTGGTGGTCGGGGTGAACATCGTCAACGCCGTGATCTACCTGACGCTAGGCGCCTGGCCGGTGGCGTTCTTCTGCGGGGTGGACATCCTGATCGTCTGGTGGGCCTTCAAGCTCAGCTACATGCAGGGGCGGCGGCACGAGCGGGTCATGCTGACGGACGACGCGCTCTGGATCAGCCGCGTCCTCCCCTCCGGCCACGAGACCCGCTGGAAGCTCTCCCCCTATTGGGCGCGGGTCTCCATCGACCGCCCGGTCCAGCACGACACCCAGCTTCAGCTCATCGAGAAGGGCCGCACCCTGGTCTTGGGCAGCTTCCTCTCGCCCAAAGAGCGGGGCGAACTGGCCGAGGCGCTCGGCGACGCCCTCGCCAAAGCCAGGACCGCTTGAAATACCCAGAGACGCCTGACGGGCGCTACTTCGTCGCGAAGGAGCGGCTGTGGCGCAAATCGAACCCTGAGCTCCCGGAAGACGAGCGCCAGCGCCTGGTGCGCGAGCTGATGAACGCCCGCCGCGCGGTCAAGGATGCCTCCACCGAAGCTGAGGAGAAAGTCGCTCGGGCGAAGGTCCATGAAGCGAAGGTAGCCCTTGGCGAGCGGGGGACGGTGTGGTGGGAAGACGGCGCACCCGATGAGAACCGCAAGCACCCCAAGAACACGAGCTACGCCGACTGGTGGGCCGGCCTTCAGCGAGAGAAGGGCTGAGGACGAGAACTCGCGCGTCGACGCCGTCCTGGCCCGGCACCTTCCCACCTTCGAGCGCCTCCTCGAGCCGCTGCTCGGCAGGCGCCTCGCCCTAGCCGCCGCCGAGTTCCTCGTCTTCGGCATCAAGCAGGCCTGGGCCTGCCTCTTCGGCGGGCTGATGCTCCTCGGCATCATCGCCACCGCCTTTTACTGGCCGGAAGGCTCGCCCCTCGCCCGCTACGACTTCCTCGTCCTCTGGGCCGTGGGCATTCAGGTCGCGTTCCTCCTGACGAAGCTGGAGCGCCCGCGCGAAGCCCTGGTCATCTTCATCTTCCACGCCGTCGGCACCGCCATGGAGGTGTTCAAGGTGGAGCAGGGCTCCTGGGCCTATCCCGAGGAGAGCGTCCTTCGCCTAGGCGATGTGCCCCTCTTCTCCGGCTTCATGTACGCCGCCGTCGGCAGCTACCTCGCCAGGGTCACGCGGGTTCTGGACTTCCGCTTCACGAACTACCCGAAGCTGTGGATGACAGTACTGCTGGCGGCGCTGATCTACGCCAACTTCTTCGCCCACCACTACCTGCCGGACATCCGCTGGTGGCTAGTCCTGGCGACAGGCCTCCTGTGGGGGCGGAGCTGGGTGCACTACCGCGTCTGGCGGTTTCAGCACCGCATGCCGCTGCTTCTCGGCTTCGCCCTCGTCGCGCTCTTCATCTTCCTGGCAGAGAACCTCGGTACCCTGGCCGGGGCCTGGTTCTATCCAGGTCAGGAGGATGGCTGGAAGCCGGTGAGCCTTCAGAAGTACCCTGCTTGGTTGCTCTTGATGATCCTGTCCTTCGTACTCGTCACCTTGGTGCACCGCCCTGCCGAGGTGACGGAGGGGAACTAAGTGATTATGTCCCTGCCATGCTGATCACCTACTACCTCATCGCCGGGGCCGTCATCGCAGGCTGGTACGGGCTCTATTTCCTCTGGAAGCGCCGCACCGAAGCCGATGTTGCCGAGGGCGCCGCCGTCGAGTACGCCCGCTACCAGCGGGCCGAGCCGCATCTCGTCGAGGGGATGGACGAGGGCCGCTTCCGCAGCCTCTACGCCAGGACCGAGGTGCCCGCGCAGCCGCTCTACACCTGGGCGGCCATGGCGATCTTCCTTCTGGGCGCGCCCTTCATCCTGGCGCTGACCAGCACCGTCATCACCTGGATGGAAGTCACGGGCGTCATCCCCCAGCCCGCCGAAGCCGCGCAGCAGCTTCAGGTCTCGGCCGAGGGCTTCCGGCCGGTGGCGAGGGCCGATCTCGAAGCGCTCCAACTCATCCTGCAGGGATGGGGCGGCTTCTTCAGCTTCTTCGCGCTACTGATCTTCTGGGTATTGGTCTTCTTCGCGGTTATGCGCCGCTACCACCGGACACGCCCAGGTTCTCTCCGGGAGGAGGTGTTGCGCTCTCGGTGATGCCGTCGCCGGGCAGCGCCTTGGCGGTGGCATTCCGGGCGCGCTCGCGCTCTTCGGTGAAGTCCGCCATGACCTCACCCTCACGCTCCGGGTCGAGGACGAAGACCCGGTCGCAATAGCCGCACTCGGCATAGCCCTTGTCCCCGATCGTGTAGAACGTCTTGGGATGCCCCAAGGCCCCGCCAGAGCCCATGCAGGCCACACGGCGATCCCCGACGAACACCACCTCCAAACTGTCCGAGCGGTGCATCACCTCGTCGATCACCTCATCGAGGGTGCGGGGACGTTTGTGGACGGGCAGCTTGTCAGCGAAGGGAGAGGCCATGGGCCGAGATATGGCGGAGGGCGGCTGGTGAGGCAAGCGACTGCTAGGGTCAGCTTGCGTCAGACATCGGTTGCAGCCACAGGTAGTGTATGCCGCTCAAGTTCCATCCCCGCGCCGGACAGGTGCTGGTTTGCGATCTATCCGATTTCAAACCGCCGGAAATGGTGAAAGTCAGACCTGTTGTCGTTATCTCACCGCGGCTACCGGACCGGGGCGGGATCGTGACGATCGTACCGCTTAGTACCACGCCCCCGCGCAAACCCTACCCCTTCGTGGTTCCGCTCAGTCGCTCCTACAAACCGGGAGGAGAGCCCTCGGTTCAAACCTGGGCGAAGTGCGACATGATCCTGAACATCGGGCTGCACCGCTTGAACGCATTCAAAGTTGGGCGGCGGAAGTGGGAGATACCCGAAATGACCTATGCCGACTTACGCGCGGTTAGGCGTGGCGTGGTATTCGGTCTTGGCATGGGCGACTTGTTTTCGAGTTAGAAAATACCTAAGTCTCCATCCGTACCCGGTCTTCGGGCTTTAAGACCTAGACATCTAGGCAGGTTGCCCACCGAGCGATGACAAGCTCAGGGTAGCCTAAACTTGTCAATGTCCCAGAGCCCCGCTTCGGCGGGGCTTTGTGTTAGAAGGATCGGCGCAATGATCGTTTCCATCTCCCCCGACGCCGCCATCTCCGCCCGCGGGATCGTCAAGCGCTATAAGGGCGCCAAGGGGCAGGAGGACAAGGTCGCCCTCAAGGGCATCGACCTCGACGTGCCGCGCGGCTCGGTGTTCGGGCTTCTAGGACCGAACGGCGCCGGCAAGTCGACCTTCATCAACATCCTCGCGGGTCTGGTGAACAAGACGGAAGGGTCGGCCTCCATCTGGGGCTTCGACATCGACAAGAACCCCCGCCAGGCGCGTGCATCGATCGGCGTCGTGCCCCAGGAGCTCTCCACCGATGTCTTCTTCACCCCCAAGGAGGCGCTGGAGATCCAGGCCGGTCTCTACGGCGTGCCCAAGGAGAAGCGGCGGACCATGGCGATCCTCGAGAGCCTCGGCCTTCTCGACAAGGCCGACGCCTATGTGCGCCAGCTCTCCGGCGGCATGAAGCGCAGGCTCCTCGTGGCCAAGGCCATGGTCCACGACCCGCCGGTCCTGATCCTCGACGAGCCCACGGCGGGCGTGGACATCGAGCTTCGCCGTCAGCTCTGGGACCAGGTCATGCATCTTCACGAGCGCGGCGTGACGGTCATTCTGACCACGCACTATCTCGAGGAGGCGCAGGAGCTCTGCGACACGATCGGCATCATTCACCGGGGCGAGGTGGTCACGGTGAAGCCGAAGAACGAGCTGATCGCCAGCCTCGACCGCAAGACCTTGATGGTGACGCCCGAAGCCGAGATGCAGCCCGGCGACCTCGCCTCCCTGCCAGGCGCGCAGGTGAAGGCGGACGGCAACATCTATATCGACTACCGCCCCTCCGAGACGCGGGTGGCGGACCTTCTCTCCGGCCTCAACAGCGCCGGCATCTCCGTACGCGACCTATCGACGGTGGAGGCCGACCTCGAGGATGTCTTCCTCGAGATGACCTATGGGAGCGACGGGTAGCGGCGNATCTCCGTACGCGACCTATCGACGGTGGAGGCCGACCTCGAGGATGTCTTCCTCGAGATGACCTATGGGAGCGACGGGTAGCGGCGATCGCCTCCCTCTCCCGCCTGCGGGAGAGGGACCGAGGGTGAGGGGACCTGAGCGGTAACCTTCGTCGCACGCGCAACGGCTTCGCCGAAGCCCTCACCCGAAATCGGAAGATTTCGGCCTCTCCCGCGAAGCGGGAGAGGTAAGTCTCGATCCCCGACCTAGTAGGTCAGGCGCAGGGCGATGCGGAAGTTCCGGCCCGGTTGAGGGGCGACGTCCTTCAAGAACGAGGCGTGGATGCGCGCCTCCTCGTCGAAGGCGTTGAGCAGCGCACCGGAGAGGGTGACCCGGTCCGTGATCTGATAGTCCGCGTAGAAGTTGGCGACGGTGAAGCTGTCCGTGGGCAGCTCGAACTCCGCCGTATCGTCCTGCTCGGAGGCGTACTCGGCCTCGGCGCGCAGGGCGAGGGGGCCGGTTACCGCGTCGATACCCCAGATCACGCCGAGCGGCGGAATGCGGGGCAGGTTGTCGCTGTCGCTCTCGGCATCGACATAGTCCACCACCACATCGGTGCTGACGTCGAAGCCGTTGGCCTCGAAGAGGTCGGCCCGTCCGACCACCTCGACACCGGCGAAACGGGCATCCTCGGCAACGAAGTTGAGGACCATCAGCTCACCGAACTCTTCGAGCTCTTCCTCGTCGTCTTCGCCGCGCGCCAGAAGGATGTCCGCGCCCGTGGTGCCGTCGGCCTGCTGGAAGATGAAGTCCTCATAGTCGGTGTAGAAACCGTTGATGCTGAGCGAGGCCCTGTCGTTGGCGAAGCGAATGCCAGCCTCGATCCCGAGGGCCGTCTCCTTGTCAAGCGACGCATCGCCGATATCGAAGCTGCTGGTGGCGAGGTGAGGGCCGTCGGAGAAGAGCTCCTCCGTCGTCGGAGCGCGCTCCGTCCGGAAGAGGTTCAAGGTCGCCGTCACACCCTCGGCGAGGGGGTAGCTGCCGCCGATGGCCGCCGAGATGCCGTCGAAGTCGAGGTCCACGCCGGTGACAGTGTTGAGCTGCTCCGTATGCTCGTAGCGGGCCGAGGCCTCGATCACGCCCTCGCCGAAGCTGAGCTCCTGGAAGGTGTAGACACCGAACTGATCGGTTTCGGTGGGCGGCACGAAGGCTTCCTCGCCGATGGCGGAGAACTCGCGGCCACGATACTGAACGCCGGTGGCGCCGCGCCAGTTGCCGCGCTGCTGCTGCGCCGCCTCTGCACGGATCTCGAAGCCTTCGTTCGAGAACACCGTACCGGGCTCACCGGGACCCTCGAACTCGATATGTTCGTAGTCGGCGTAGCCGGCGAAGATGTCGAAGCGCTGGAAGGGGCCGTCCATCTCCAGGCGGCCGTTCACATCGACACGGGTCTGGTCGAGCTCGATGAAGACGCCGCCTTCCTCTTCTTCGTGCTCCTCACCCTCGTGCTCTTCGCCTTCTTCCTCTTCGTGGCCGTGCCCATGGCCGTGGCCGCCGGGAACGCCGTACTGGGTCTCGTTGCGCTGGACGGAGAAGCCGAAGAAGCCGCGCTCGCCGATGAAGGACAGGCCGTTGGCGAAGCTCAGGGTCTCCTGGAACGAGTTCTCGAGCGTGCCGCGCTCTTCCTCGTCCTCGTGCTCCTCGTCATGCTCGTGCTCTTCCTCCTCTTCAAGGGCACGCAGGATATCGCTTTCGGCGAAGCCGGGAATGTCGATGTCCTCGGCGTCGCGATAGGCGACCTGGCCGCTATAGACGACGTCGAGGCCGCCGAGTTCGAAGAGCTTGCCCTGCAGGCTGGCGGAGGTCTCGATGCCGTTGTCTACCGTGGTGCCTGCCACGCGGACCGCCGCTTCGAGGCCGTCCTCGGGCGTCTCGCTGGCGATCCGGCCGTCGAGCACGTTGACGACGCCGCCCGCGGCCGAGCTGCCGTAGCGCAGGAGGCCGGTACCGCGGACGATCTCGATCCGCTCGGCAAGTGCAGGTTCGATAGGGGTGGCGTGGTCGGGGCTTGCGGCTGCGGCGTCGATGGAGCCGATGCCGTTGGTCAGGGTGCGGACACGGTCGCCGCCGAGGCCGCGGATGATCGGGCGGCTGGCGCCGGGACCGAAGGAGGTCGAGGTGACGCCCGGCTCACGGCGCAGCGTCTCGCCCAGCGTGCCGCGGAGCTGGCGCTGCAGCTCCTCGCCTTCCAGGATGGAGACGGGAGCGATGAGCTGATCGCTAGGCCGGTCCAGCGGCGACGCGGTCACGATGATGACGTCCTCGTCGGGGTCGTGGAGGGCGGAGGACACTGCAGCGGTGGCGGCAGGGGCGGAGATCGAGCCGAACAGGCTCGTGGTCAGAAGAAGAAAACCCATGGTGGAACTCGCAAAGCATGTCGCCGAGCGGCTCCGCGCAGCGCGCGTGAAGAGGCCAGCTCGAACTGTTCAGAAGGGAAGATCGTCGGTCGGTCGTTCAGACGACGGACGGCGGCCCTCTGATGCTGCGGCGGAACAGGGGCGCTGGCTCGTGCGTCTTGAGGGCGGCCTCGACCTCGCGCTCGAACAGGACGAGCGCTTCGGCCAGCACCGTCTCGCTGCCTTCGAGACTCTCATCGCCGGCCAGGTGACAGAGCACGCACTCCGTCGTCGCGGAGGCCTTCTCGTCGCTGTGGGAGAGGTCGTGCGTCGCCGCGAAGGCGGGTGCCGCGACCAGCCAGGCAAGCAGCAGCCAACGAAGAAGGTGCCCTGCGACCATGCCGCCCTCTAACACCCCTTGGCGAGGGGGGCTAGCCGATCACGCCGGGGACCTCCGAAGCTCGCCCATTGTGGCTATAGTGTCACAGCTTAGTTGAAGAGCTGCAGCAGCACCGTGGGACGCTGGTTCGAGATGAACAGGCTCTGCTGGGCGAGCTGGGTCTGCACCTGGAAGGACTGGAGCTTGGCCGATTCCTCGGCCAGGTCCGCCTCCACCAGGGCCGCAACCCCCTCCTCCATGGAGCCGGAGAGGTTGAAGAGGTAGTCCTGCTGGCGCTGCAGCCGTCCCTCGATGAAGCCGATCTCGGCGAAGGCGCGGTTCGCCTTGGACTGGGCGGCGTCCAGCACTTCGAGGGCGGTGGTGGTCGAGAAGCCCGCCTGGTCGAGGGGGATCAGCGAGTCCAGAAGCTCGATAAGGGTGGCCTGCTCGCGGCGCTCCGGCGAGCCGACATAGTACTGGATGCCCCCCGTCGGCAGCCAGCCCTCGGCGAGATAGGTGTTCACCTGGTCGAAGGCGGCGGCGCTGAAGGTCTGGTTGTAGGTGACGATCTTGTCGATCTGGCCCTGGAACTGGGTGGCGGCGCTGGCATTGATCACCGCGCCGTTGAGCACCGCGTTGCCGTTGATCCGTCCCACGCCGATCCCGCCGGGGTGGTCGAACAGGATGCCCACGCCGGTGGCCGTGTCGATCAGCTCGCCGTTCACATAGGCCCTGAACTCGCCCGTGGCGCTCGAATTGCCGTCGAGGACGAGCTGCGCGGTGTAGCGCGTGTTGGCCTCGATGCCCGCCGTCACCTCTCTATAGGGCCACTGAATGCCGGGGTCGCCATTGGGCAAATTGTAGCCGCCGAAGACGAGGTTGCCGTTGCGGATCGAGATGTTGACGCCGCGGACATTGCCGCCCTCTTCGTAGATCACCTGGGTGGTGTTGATGTCGGCGCCGGTCTCGAAGCTGATGGCGAAGGTCCGCTGGGCGATGCCGCCCGAGCCATTGGTGCCGACATTCACGCCCGCAGTGTTGGGCGGCGTCGGGTTGGTGACCTGGAGCTGCCCCGGCGTGCCGCTGATGACCTGGCTGTTGAGGTCCATCACTGCGCCGGGAAAAGGCGGCACGGTCCCCGAGACCGCAGGCGTCTTGAGGCCGAGCCCTGCGCCCTGAAGCGTCAAGGTCTGGAAGTCGTAGGAGCCCGACGCACCGTCGCGGCTCGCGCCGATGATCAGGGTCTCGAGGTTCTCTCGCTCCAGAAGGTTGATGCCGTTGAAGCTCGTGCCGCGGATGACCTTTTTGATCTCCTCGATCTGGTTCTTGATCACCTCTTCGAGCTGCGCCTCAGCGGTGCCGGTCTCCAGCGCCACGATGGCGTTCTTGATGTTGAGGATCGACTGGTCGATCGAGGGCTGCGCCGACTGGGCGGCCTGGACGGCACCGAGGGCGTAAAGAAGGTTCTCGCGAATGCCGTCCTGAACGGTGATGTCCGAGCGCTGGGTGTTCGAGACGAGAAAGAACGCCGCGTTGTCCTTGGCGCTCTGCACCTTGAGCCCCGTGGAGATGCGCTGCTGGGTGGCGTCCAGCTTGCTGTTGGCCACGCGGAGCGTCTTGAGCGCGATCTGAGCAGAAGCGTTTGTAAGCAGCACGATGTTCTCTCCTGTCACCCTTCTAGCGGACAAGTCGTGCCGATATTGTTAAGCAGCCCACGCACAAGGTTATCGGGCGTCAACGAAGCCGAAGAAACCGTTGCAGTCACCGGCAGCGCTTGTCTTTCGGGCCTGTTCATCAATGAACAACCATGCTTGCCTACCCAAGGTGGGACGCTTCAGACGGACCGGCGTGATGACCAGGCTTGCTTTGCTTCTCCTTCCGCTTCTCGGCGCGCTTGCGAGCTGCGGCGACGGGAGCGGCACGCAGGAGCCTGCGGCGACGAAAGGAACCCTGCCCATCGCGGCGGAGGAGCGGCCGCAGACCCTGTCCTCCGCCGTCACCGAGGAGAGCCGCGTCCCCCTCTGGGAGGTCAGCGACCCCGACACCATCGTCTACATGATCGGCACGGTGCCCCTCATCCCGCCGGGAACGAACTGGCAGAACCAGGGCGTGCGCGCCGCCTTCGGCCAGGCGAGCACGGTCTTCCTCGAGGCCGACTTCATCTCCCGCGAGGGCCAGCGCTCCATGGGCGTGGTCGTCGCCCAGACCGCCGAGCTGCGCTCCGGCAAGACCCTGACCCAGCTCTACAAGGGCTCCGACCGGGAGACGGTCACCGATGCCCTGAGCACGATCGGCGCCAGCGCGTCGGAGTTTGGCACCTTCCGCCCCTGGTTCGCCGCCGTGCAGAGCCGGACCCTCGCCCAGGTCGCCGCGGGGGGCGATCCCGCAGGACAGCTCGATATCGTCATCGCCCGCGAGGCCGTGGAGGGGGGCAAGCGCCTTCGCTACCTCGAAAGCGCGGCGGATATGCTCGCCGTGCAGGCGGCGGGCCGGGACGAGGAGGACGCCCCCTACCTCCTCGCGCTCCTCGAACGCCTGGCGCTGGGACAGCCCTACTACGCCGACATCCTCAGCGCCTGGTACGAGGGCGATCTCGACCGCCTCGACTTCCTCCTCAACGGCCCCATCTACGCCGCCCCGCCCCAGGTGAAGGAGCGCGTCATCATCGAGCGCCACCAGTCCTGGGCACAGCAGCTCGACCGCGTGCTGACCGACGAGAAGGGCATCTTTCTCGTCGCCATCCCCGCAGGCCACATGGTGGGAGACGAGAGCCTCCCCACCCACCTCCGCCGCCGCGGCTACGAGGTGAAGCGGTACTAGCGGAGGCGGCACCATCGTAGGGCGGCTCGCGGAGCGTGCCGCCGTTCGTGGGGGCAACCGAGCCACGGCGGATCACCTACTGTGTTCCGGCCTACAGTTCCCCACTCGCCTTCAAAGCTTACAGCTCTCAATGACGCCTTCCCATGGTCGCGCAGCGATCCATGGGACCCATCTCCGAACAGCAGGATAGGCGTCGCGGGCAGGAGCTGGGTCCCACGGTCTCCGCTTCGCTACGCCGTGGGAAGACGAAGTGGTGGTTCTTCCGTAGGGCGGAACGCGAGGCTTTTCGCCGCGCCCCCGCCCCCTCAGCCTACCGGCAGCTCCCCCACCAGTGGGGGAGCGAAGTAGTAAGCCAACGCCGGTCACTGCTTCCCTCCCCCATGGAATGGGGGAGGTGCCCCGGAGGGGCGGAGGGGGCAGCGGCGGCGGCCAACTTATCCCCGCCCTCTCCCCTTCTTTTATCTTCCCCGCCCATCGCAGCAGGCACACGGGGCGGGAGGCTTCGTAGCCGGTCCGCGATCAGCGGAATGTTCGGTCCGGGGGGACCGAATATAGGCGAAGAAGGCCACAGCAGTGGCCATCCACCTCGGTCTGCTGCCTTGGTGAGGCTTCGGGGCGGGTGGTCCTGGGGGCGGCGCGTCCGCTTACCGTCTACCCGCAGGCTGGACCCGAGCAGGGCGAGCTAAGGATTGGCCCCTGTTCAGAGCCTTACCAAGCTGGCGCGCGGCGTAGGGAGATGGGCCTCCCTCATGCCAAAGCACCTTTCACAGTTTCACACCCAAGCTGCGGCAGCGCCGCGCGCTGGGTCCCCGTTTGTTTCTTATGTCCGCGCCAAGCGGATGATCGTGCTGTGTGCCTTCTCACGTCATCCCGGAAGCCGAAGGCTATCCGGGACCCATGGACCGGTCAGCTTTCACTAATGCAACGGACCGAACAACGAATACCACCTGTCCATGGGTCCCGGATCAGCTTCGCTGTCCGGGATGACGGGGGGAGGAGACATACGGCCCAGAAGAGGTGGCCGCCCCGGAATGAAAAAAGAAAGGAGTTGCTACCGTCAGAATGCCTGAGCGGAATGACCTGCTCCTACGGCGAACATATTGTACGCTGATCGACCGGCGGGGCGTGATACCCGCCCTCTCCATTCAGGCGGGCTGCGGTAACGGACGCCTGCGCCGCCGCGCCGCGATGCCGCCCGCGAGGGCCGAAGCGAAGAGGAGTCCGGCGGCGGGCACGGGCACAGGCGCCGCGTTGATCGTCAGCGTGTAGCTGACGACCCGCGGGAAGTCCGAGCCGGGCGGCAAGCCTTGTGCATCGACTAGGATCAACGCGGTGGCCAGGGTGCTCAGGTCGAGGGTTCGCGAGATGCCGGCGCCAAGCAGGTCCTGAAGGGTCCCGCCGCTGATCACGGGAATGGCGTTCGAGTTCACGAAGCCGCCTTCCGTCCCCTCGACGGTCGCGACGAACGTCGCAGATGTGATCGCAAAATCTTCAAGTCCGAAAATCTGAAACAGGTCGGCATCGGTCTCGCCGTCGAGATTGGCTGTCACCGTACCCGTGACGACGTTCGTGCCCAACCCGAGGTTCAGCGCTAAGACGGTCGTACCGGATATGTCGCCATCGATGGCTTCGTCGTACATGATGGCGGCGGACGCGGCCGAAAGGCTGGCAAGGCTGATGGCGGCGGCGGCAAATGCGAATTTGATCATGGACGGTCCCCCTCGTCGGGGAACATAGTGGCTATATTAATCTTTTGTCTAGAATATTTTCAGCCGAAAGGAATACCGGTTCGGCGGTTCTAAAATGCGACAAAACAAACAGCTAGAGCGCGGGTTAAAAGAACCGTAATGAGTTCGAAACGCTCTAGGATAATTCGTGGTGAACACGTTTTGTCTTGAGAGTAGTCAACAGACATCTACGGTTCGAGAAATGCGAAGGCGCTTCCGCCGTTCGGGCACTGGAGGACGACCACCTTCACCGCCGGTATCAGCCGGTAAGTTGAACCGGCTAGAGCACCGGACTGATTCCCTGGAACAGTCCGGTGCTCTAGTAGGTGAGGCCCCTGCCGCAAACGATCTTCCGCCCGAGCTTGAAGCGGACTTCGATATCCGGGGGGAGTGGCGGAAAGCTTCGCCTTCCGCCCTGAAGGGCTCAGCCCTTCTTCTTCGCCTTCTTGGCGGCGGCTGCTGCCTGGCGCTTGGTGTCGACCTTCTCGGCGATGCGGGCGGATTTGCCCTGGCGGCCGCGCAGGTAGTAGAGCTTGGCACGGCGGACCTTGCCTCGGCGCACGACCTCGATCGCGTCCACGAGGGGCGAGTAGATCGGGAAGACCCGCTCGACGCCTTCGCCGAAGCTGATCTTGCGCACGGTGAAGCTCTCATTGATGCCGCCGCCGGAGCGGGCGATGCAGACGCCTTCGAAGGCCTGGAGGCGCTCACGCTGGCCCTCGCGCACCTTCACCTGGACACGCACGGTGTCGCCGGGGGCGAATTCGGGGACTTCGGGTTTCAGCTCTTGTGCCAGCTCGGCTTCGAGCTGCTGGATGATGTTCATGTCTCGTCCGTCTCTTCATTCGGCGGATTGGACCGCGCCCTTTGGGGAGCCTCCCCGAGCAAGTCCGGTCGTCGCGCGCGCGTCAGGGTCAGGGCCTCTGCCCGTCGCCACTGGTGGATCTTCTGGTGGTCGCCGGAGAGCAGCACATCGGGGATGGGCCGCCCTTCAAACTCCCTAGGCCTTGTGAACTGAGGATACTCGAGCAGGTTCTGCTCGAAGCTCTCCTCCTCCCGCGAGGCCGGGGCGCCCAGTACACCGGGGAGGAGGCGCACGCAAGCCTCGATCATGGCCATGGCGGCCACCTCGCCCCCCGCCAGAACGAAGTCGCCAAGGGAGATCTCCTCGAGCCCCCGCGCCTCGATCACCCGCTGGTCGATCCCCTCGAAGCGGCCGCAGACGAAGAGGGCGCCAGACCCCTCGGCCAGCTCATGCGCTCTAGCCTGGCTGAAGGGCCGCCCGCGAGGGCTGAGCAGCAGTTTCGGCCCCGGAACGCTCTCGGCGGCGTCGATGGTTCGGGCAAGGACGTCGGCCCGCATGACCATGCCAGGCCCGCCGCCCGCCGGGGTGTCATCGACGGTGCGGTGCTTATCCCCGGCGAAGTCCCGCGGGTTATAAACGTCGTAGGACCAGAGCCCGTCCTTCAGCCCACGGCCCAAAACGCCCACACCCAAGGGTCCCGGAAAGGCATCGGGGTAGAGGCTGACGATCCCCGCCCGCCAGCTCACCGCCCTGATCCCCTGGCGATCTCGAACAGCGCCCGCTCGGCGATCAGGCGGGCGGGGGCGCCGGTGATCTTGGTCGCGGCCTCGGCTTCGTAGAGCTTGGTCAGTGCCGCTTCGAGACCGCCTGCCGTCCAGCGTTCGAGCTGGCGCTTGGTCTCCGCCTCCTCCTTGAAGAAGACAGGCGGTTTCATCTTGCGCATGGCGCCTGCAGCGTTGTCGCCGGACTGTATCGCTTTGGCGGCAGGCAGAAGGCGCAGCACCCGGTTCTGGGCCTGGCGGAGCAGGGTCACCGGCGATGTGCCGAGCTCCTCGGCACCGAAGAGAATGTCGGAGAGCGGAGCAGTGCGCCCCGAAAACGCCGCCAGCGCCGCGCCCGCATCGTCCTGGGCCACCTCGGCGAGGCAGTCGCGCACATCTTCCGGGGTCACCTCTTCCGTACTCTGGCGCTGCGCCCTGGTCCCCTTGTAGAGGATGAGCTTCTCCACCTCCTGACGCAGAAGCCCCCTGCTCTCCCCCAGGGCCACAGAGAGCAGCATCAACGCTTCGTCGCCGATGGTGAGGTCTTCATCCGCAAGCTGACGGCGGATCGCCGCCATCGCGTCCCGCCCGCCCTCGGCGTAGCAGGGGATGGCGGCAGCAGCGGTGCTCTTCTCACAGACTTTCCTGAGGGCGGAGGTCTTCTTCAGGTCCCCCGCCTCGATCACCACCAGCCCGGCGCCCTGCAGCGTCCCCGCCTCCGCCGCCGTCAGGAGCGAGGTCACGGCGCCTGCAAGCTGCGGCCCGGCGCTTCGCACACGGATGGCTCGGCGTCCGCCGAGGAAGCTCTGAGCGGCCGCCTCGTCGGTGAGCTTCGCCGCGTCCGAGGCGTCCTGATCGGATAGGGTCACCGATCGCCAGGGATCGTCCAAATCCTCGGCGACGGCCTTGGCGATCATCCGTGCCCGTTCGGCCACCAGCCCTTGCTCGGGACCGTAGACCAAGGCACAGACCACGCCCGGCGCCGGGTCCTCCAGGAACTGCTTCAGCGCCGCTCCCTTGAGGGCGGTCACGGCACCGGGTCCGTGATCAGCTCGACGTCTTCGTCCTCGGTTTCGAGCTCGCGCTGGCGGTCGGCCTCGTTCTCGAGTTGGCGCAGGCTGTCGGTCTGGCCGTTGCCCTGCAGCAGCGAGCCGTTGGCGGTCTGGGGCGCCTGGCCCGCGGCGTAGAGCGCAGCATCGGTCTCGATCTTCCGTGTGAGGTCTAGCGTCGCCCGGCGAACGGCGTCCTCCTCCGCCACCAGCGAGGCATAGAGCCCCGGCACCACCGCGTAGGAGGCGATGCTGCGCAGGGTCTGCACGCGCTGCTCTCCGGTCTGATTGTCACGGTACGTCACCGTGGCGAAGAGGCTGTAGTTGAAGCGGCTGGCATTGCTGTCGATGCTGACCGCGACGCCTTGTGACTGCTGACGCAGAGCGATGTTCGCCGTGTAGCGCGGCTCCGCCGCCGTGTCCCGGAACCGCCTCTGCAGCGCCTCGATCATCACGTCGCGCGGCTGTACCGGTGCACGGACGATGCGGAAATCGATGTCGGACAGCCGGCTCTCCCCCTCCGCCGTCTGAACCTCGGCGTAGAGGGGTTTGAAGCCGCAGGAGGAAAGCAGCAGGGCGGCGGATAGGGCAAGCGCAAACCGGATCATCAGCCTGCCACCACGTTGACGATGCGGCCGGGCACGACGATCAGCTTGCGTACCGTCTTGCCCTCCATGAAGCGGGCCACGTCGGGCTGCGCTAGGGCCATGGCCTCGATGTCCTCCTTGGACGCATCCTTGGACGCCTTGATCTCACCCCGGCGCTTGCCGTTGACCTGAACAGGCAGGGTGACCGTGTCGTCCTCGAGGAACGTTTCGTTGACGGAAGGCCAGGCCGCGTCGCAGCAGAGGCCGTCATGGCCTAAGAGCTCCCAGCACTCCTCGGCGAGGTGCGGCATGAAGGGGGCGGTGAGCTGGGTGAGGAAGGTCAGCGCCTCGGCGGCCACGGGCGCTGCATCGCCTTCGGTCTTCAGGCCCTTCAGGGTCCCGAGGAACTCGTAGAGGCGGGCGATGGCCTTGTTGAAGCGGAAATGCTCGATATCGGCGGTGACGCCCGCGGCGGTGCGGTGCGCGGCCTTGCGGATGCCGAGAAGCGCCTCGGGCAGATCGTCCGAAGGCTGACCGGCGGAGGCGAGGCCACGACCCTTCTCCACCGTCTCATAGACCCGGTTGGCGAAGCGCCAGGCGCCCTCAGCCCCTGCCTCGGTCCACTCCACGTCGCGCTCGGGCGGGCTGTCCGAGAGCATGAAGAAGCGCACGGCGTCGGCGCCGTAAGCGTCCGCCATGGCCATGGGGTTGACCACGTTCTTCTTGGACTTGGACATTTTTTCGATGGGGAAACGGGCTACCGGTGTTACGCCCGCCCATATGTATGGCTTGCCATCCCCCGTTTCCCAGTTTTGTTGGTCATACGTCCAAAGGCAGGCGTCCAGGTCGACTTTCAGTAGGGGATGATCTTTCGCCAATTTGGTTTTGGAAGGATCGATATCTGTGCCACCTGAATAAGAAGTAGCTTCGTATTGCTCTCTTTTCGAGCGTTCTACGACCTCTTTCCAGATATTGATATACTTCTCAGCCTCATCAGTACTGCGGAAAAATGTGCTTCTTGGAGCAACATCCTCTGGGAAAACAAAACTTTCGAAGCCTGTAATGTAACGACCCTTGTACACTTCATGCGTCACCATCCCCTGGGTAAAGAGGTTCGTGAACGGCTCGTCCTGCTCCGTATAGCCGCACTCCTTCATCATACGCATAAAGTAGCGGGCGTAGAGGAGGTGGAGGATGGCGTGCTCGATGCCGCCGATATACTGCTGCACCGGCAGCCAGGCATCGGCCTCGGCCTTGTCCACCGGCTTGTCCGTAGGCTGAGAGGCGAAGCGGGCATAGTACCAGGAGCTGTCGACGAAGGTGTCCATGGTGTCGGTGTCGCGGCGGGCCGGGCCGTCGCAGGAGGGGCAAGGGGTCTCGCGCCAGGCCCTCGCGCCTTCACGGTCCAGCGGGTTGCCGGGGGTCTTGAACTCCTCCGGGTCCACCTCGGGCAGGGAGACAGGCAGCTGCTGCTCCGGCACGGGCACGGCGCCGCAGGCCTCGCAGTGGATGATCGGCACCGGGCAGCCCCAGTAGCGCTGACGGCTGAGGCCCCAATCGCGCAGGCGGTAGTTCGTGGTGCCCTCGCCCCAGCCCATCTCTTCGATCTTCGCGATGGCCTTGGGCAGCGCTTCGTCCGTGGACTTACCGTCGAGAAAGCCCGAGTGGATCATGTGGCCCGGGCCGGTATAGGCCTCCACTCTCCCATCATCCGTCATCCCGGACGTAGGCGTAGCCGAAGATCCGGGACCCATGGAGCCGTTATCAGATGCCTGGTCCATGGGTCCCGGATAGGCTTCGCCTTCCGGGATGACGGGTGAGATGACAGGCTTCACCGGCAGCCCATACTTCCGCGCGAAATCGAGGTCGCGCTGGTCATGGGCCGGGCAGGCGAAGATAGCGCCGGTGCCGTACTGCATCAGGATGAAGTTGCAGGCATAGACCGGCAGCTCCTCATCCGTGAACGGATGGCGTCCGGTGATAGGCAGCGGCACCCCCTTCTTCTCGGCCTTCTCGATATCGGCCTCGGAGGTGCCCTGCGCCGCGCACTCGGCGACGAAGGCAGCCACCTTGGGATCGCTTGACGCGTAGTGCTTCGCCAGCGGATGATCGGGCGCGACGCCCAGGAAGCTCGCGCCGTAGAGCGTGTCGGGCCTGGTCGTGTAGATCGGCAGGCTGTCCTGGGGCAGATCATTCCCCGACAGAGGGAAGCTCATCTTCAGCCCCTCGGACTTGCCGATCCAGTTCCTCTGCATTTCCTTGACGTGAGCGGGCCAGCCTTCGAGGCGGCCATCGTCGAGGGCGGCGAGGAGGTCGTCGGCCCGGTCGGTGATCTTGAAGAACCAGGTGGCCATGGACTTCTTCTCGACCGGCGCGCCGGAGCGCCAGCCCTTGCCGTCCACCACCTGTTCGTTGGCGAGCACGGTCATCTCCACCGGGTCCCAGTTCACTAGGCTCTCGCGACGCTCGACGAAACCCTTCTCCAGGAACTCCAGGAACAGCTTTTGTTGGTGGACGTAGTACTCAGGATCGCAGGTCGCGAACTCGCGGCTCCAGTCGATGGCCAGCCCCATGCGCTGGAGCTGCTCCTTCATCACTGCAATATTGCCGTAGGTCCACTCGCGCGGATGCCCGCCCTGGTCCCGCGCCGCATTCTCCGCAGGCAGACCGAAAGCGTCCCAGCCCATCGGGTGCAGAACGTCGTAGCCTTGGGCCTTCTTGTAGCGCGCGATGACGTCGCCCATGGCGTAGTTGCGCACATGCCCGATATGGATCTTGCCTGAGGGGTAGGGGAACATCTCCAGGACGTAGTATTTCTCCGCCCCCGTCTCTTTGGCTTCGAAGCTTTTCGCGTCGTCCCAGGCCTTCTGCCATTTCGGTTCAGCGGAGGCGGGGTTGTAGCGAGCCATGGATCGTCAGCCTTGCGGATAGGGGAAAGGATTGCGGCGCCCTAGGGACGCCGCTCAGCATAGTAAACTCGCATCGGAAGGAAAGCGCCCCGTCGAAAGGCCGCTTCGCTTAGTTCACCGCGTTGAGGCGCAGCTCGCGGGCTCTCGTCAGGATCGCGTTCTCGATCTCGCGGGCCGTGTTGGGGTTGGTGGCCGCATCGCTCCACCGGCCCGTGGCGGGGTCCTGGACCTGGCGGAAGACGTTGACCTTGAGCGCGTCGGCCCTCAGCGCCGTGTCCAGCACCAGCACGTTCGTGCGGAAGCGCTCATTGGGTGCCTGGGCACTGGCGAACCAGTCGGTGGTGAGCACGCCCGCCACCGGGTCCACCGTGTCGATGGGCATGAAGTTGATGGTCTCGAGCGAGGCCGTCCAGAGATAGCGGTTGACCGTGGTCACCGCCCTCGTCCCGTCCGACGCACCCACATTCAGGTCGCGGCCCTCCCCGGTATTGGCGCAGGCCGCCAGGATGGCAGCCAGGGCAGCCGTGCCGAAGATCTTGAAGAGGCGATGGTGTTCGGAACGCAAAGGAGTACCCCGTGAAATCTTGGGAGGGCAGGTAGCACCCCTACACCGCCTTTCAAACCCCCACGGCCCGATATGGTTGCAGGGAAGCCGCAGGGGGGCCGAAAAACGCAGTTTTGCAGCTTAGCGGCTAGTTTAGGGCTTTCGGCGTTCCCATTTCCCCTCCAAGGTGAAGTTTGAAGTACGTCTAGGGTTATGATGAGAGCGCTTCTCGCCAGCACGGTCCTCTTGGCCGCATCCAGCGCCTTCGCGCAGGATGATCCCATCGTGGTGGAAGGCGACCTGGTCGCCACCACGGGGCTGGCCGATGACGAGCTCGTCGGCGATGTGGATGCGCGGCTCAGCGTACGCGGCACCACCTTCACCGCTTCCGGCCTGGAGCTTGGGGCCGAGGCGGGCATCCGCTTCGACGAGGACCGGCTCGACCGCCAGGTGCTCGGTGGGCGCTACTCCTCTCTGGGCGCAGGCGGCACGCGCGGCTTCTCCCTGGACGGCAGCGACCTCTTCGTGGACCGCGCCTTCCTCTTCGCCCGCGGCGGCTTCGGCAGCCTCTCCGTCGGTGCCCATGAGGGGGCCGCGGCCAAGCTCGCGGTGACCTCGCCCAACATCTTCAGGGCGCTCGGCGTCAATGACTGGCGGGCGGACCCCACCGGCCTCAACGACGTGCACACGGTCAACGACTTCTCCGGCAGCGCAGCCAAGATCACCTACATGCCCCCCGCGGGGCTCTTCGGCGGCGTGATCGGCAACCTCCAGCTCGGCATCTCCTACGCGCCGCAGTTCAGGACCTGCGGCATCGAGGAGTGCGCGCCCGAGGGCGGCTTCGCGGTCAGCCCCGATGGCCGGGTCCTCCTGCAGGAGCAGCGCTGGCGCGACGTGTCCGAGGCGGCGCTCTACTACGAGAACGGCTTCCGGCTCGGCGGCGACCGGCTCAGCTTCGGCCTCGGCGCCAGCTTCGTCCATGCCGACGAGGAGAACGGCGACGCCTCGATCCAGGAGATCCTGCTGGACGACTACCAGGCCGTCTCCCTCGGCCTCAACGTGGCCTACGGCGACCTGACCATCGGCGGCTCGGTCAAGACCACCAATACGGGCATCGATGAGGACGTGGCCGGCCCCAGCGACTACCTCGCCTTCGATGCGGGCATCACCTACACCGCGGGCGACTGGCGGATGATGCTGGGCTACGGCCAGGCCGATGCCGAGCGTGATGCGAGCCTTCTGATCGGCCCGCAGCTCAATGTGGACCTGCCCTTCGCCCTCGACCGCAAGACCCAGACGACCCAGGCCGGTGTCGCCTATGTGCTGGGCCGCGGCATCACCCTCGGCGCCGCCGCCCAGTTCGTGGACAGCGACCGCCCCGGCCTTCTTGGCGGCCAGGAAGACACCACGGCGGTGATGCTCGAGAGCTCGATCCGGTTCTAGAGGCTCGCTTTTTATTCTGGCGCCACCGCTCGCTTTCGCTTCGCTCGCGTGCTTCGTCTCTCTGTTAGGTTCACTGGGGCTTCAACCCGCAGTCTACCCATCACCCTGTGAACGCGCCGATCGCACCAAAGCCCTGAAACGGGGCGCCCTCCAGGCTCGCGGCGGTGCGCTCGTTCATGCCGCCCAATGCTAGAAGCGGCACCCTAGCCGCTTGCGCTAGCGCGACCGCCCGGCTGCGGCCCAGCGGGGTCGCGCCGGGGTGACTCTGCGTGGCGTAGACCGGCGACAGGAAGGCCGCGTCCACCTCGTCCATGACGGCGCGCACGATCTCGTCCTCATCATGGACAGGGGCTGTGCGCAGCCCCTCCCCCTCCCCCGCGTGAACACCGTCCGCACCGGGCAGCGGGCGGCGCGCCATGAGGAACAGATGCCCCTTGGCCTGCACCACGTCCCGGACCTCGCCCGCCAAGCGCAGACGCTCGTCTGCGGGCAGACCGTCATGGCGGAAGATCACAGCGATGGGCTCTCCCCCATCGGGCAGCCCCTCCGCCATCTTCAGGATGTCCGGCGTCCGCTTCTCATCGCTGAAGAGAGCCAGGGCGAAGGGCAGCTCCGCCGGTCTAGGGGCGGCCCGGCGTAGACGCCATGCCGCCTCGTTCAGCACGATGACACGGGAGGTGAAGTCTGCCACAGGCGGGTCCATGAACGGCGAAGAGCGCATCCGCAACCTGCACCAAGTCCGTGAAGCGATCGCAAAGGCGGCTGAGGAGGCGGGCCGGGACCCCGGCGACGTGGGGCTGACGGCGGTCTCCAAGATGTTCACGGCGGAGGACATCCGGCCCCTTCTAGAGGCTGGCCACCGCCAGTTCGGCGAGAACCGGGTGCAGGAGAGCGCAGGCAAGTGGCCCGCCCTGCGCGAGGAGTTCGGGGGTCTCGAGCTGCGCCTGATCGGCCCCCTGCAGTCCAACAAGGCCGCCGATGCCGTGGCCCTGTTCGATGTCATCGAGACCGTGGACCGCCCCAAGATCGCCAAGGTCCTAGCGTCCGAGATGGAGAAGCAGGAACGCAGTCTCCCCGTCTTCGTTCAGGTCAACACGGGCGAGGAGCCGCAGAAGGCGGGGGTCGCCCCTTCGGAGGCCGTTTCGTTCGTCAAACATTGCCGGGACGAGCTGGGGCTAGAGGTGGTGGGTCTGATGGCGATCCCGCCCGCGGGCGCCGTTCCCGCCCCCCATTTCGCTCTTCTGAGGAGGCTGGCGGAGCGCTCGAACCTTGCGCGTGTCAGCATGGGCATGTCCGGCGACTATGAGGCGGCCGTAAGCCTCGGCTCGACGGAGGTTCGTGTGGGCAGCGGGATATTCGGGCCTCGCCCCTCTCCGTGAAGGCTCACCTGCGACAGGATGGAATGTCGCAGGAGGTTTTGCCAAACTCGGGAACTATGTCAGAAGCTTGAGCGTTCTTGCGTTCAACACGGTGTGAAATCACGAAAGCTGGCGGTTTCTAACGAAACACGTAGGAAGCGTGGTGGCGCAAGGGGCCTGCTCCTGAACGAGGCAGCCCGCAGGGTAGTAGAGCACAAGTTTGGAAGGCCGGCGGGGCGACCCCTCCCGGGTCTTGGAGGCAAGGAATATGGCCAGAGCAGCGAAGGTCCTGTTGGTCGAGGACGACGAGCTCCTGCGTGAGGCTCTGACCGATCAGTTCGCGGCCCATAGCGAGTTTCAGCTCAGCACGGCGGAGACCGCGGGCGACGCGATCGAGCGGCTGACCAAGGAGCAGCACATCGACTTGGTGCTGCTCGATATCGGCCTGCCGGACATGGACGGGCGCGAGGCCTGCCGAAAACTGCGCGACCAAGGCTTCAAGTCGCCCATCATCATGCTGACTGGCTCGGACGGCGACGACGACGTCATCAACGGCCTCGATTCAGGTGCCAACGACTACGTCACCAAGCCGTTCAAGTTCGCTGTCCTCCTGGCCCGACTGCGCGCCCACCTGCGCAGCCACGAGCAGTCCGAGGACGCGGTCTTCAAGATCGGCCCCTACGAGTTCAAGCCCGCGGTGAAGATGCTGGTCGACGGCCAGGACCGGAAGATCAAGCTCACCGAGAAGGAGAGCTCGATCCTCAAATATCTCTACCGCGCGGGCGGCCAGCCCGTGAGCCGCGACATCCTCCTCAACGAGGTCTGGGGCTACAACTCGGGCGTCACGACCCACACGCTGGAGACCCATGTCTACCGCCTGCGCCAGAAGATCGAGCCCAAGCCAGGCGAGAACGCGCTCCTCCTGACCGAGAGCGGCGGCTACAGGCTGGCACTGGAGAAGGCCGTTCACTGACGGCCCGAAGCCCCCTCCGCCCTTCGGGCACTTCCCCCACTGGTGGGGGAGGGAAGCAGTACCCATGTCGGGCTCTTATTTCGCTCCCCCACGAGTGGGGGAGCTGCCGGCAGGCTGAGGGGGCCGGGAGCGACTAGTGGTGCGCTTGCCCGCAAGTCTAAACCCCCTCCCCCTCCATCCGCTGCAGCCGGTAGGGATCGGCGGCGAAGACGCCTAGGATCTTCCGGTCGGCGGTGAAGTAGGTGAGCTCCTCCAAGGCGCGCTGCATGGCCGGATCGTCCGGGTGCCCCTCCGCCTCGACCTGGAAGCGCGTGGCCTCGAAGCTCGCATCCTCCTGATAGCTTTCGAGCTTGGTCAGGTTGACGCCGTTGGTGGCGAAGCCCCCCAGCGCCTTGTAGAGCGCCGCCGGGATGTTGCGCACGCGGAAGACGAAGCTCGTCAGCATCGGGCTCCGGCCCCGTTTCGGCCAGGCCTCCGACGTTTCCGCTTCCGGAACGAGCCTGAGAAAGCGGGTGACATTGCGGTCGGCGTCCTGGCAGTCGGGCTCGATGATAGTGAGGCCGTAGCGCTCGGCGGCGGAGCGCGGCGCGATGACGGCAACGCTCGGGTCGTGATCGTCGCGCAGCTCCCTCGCCGCCCCGGCCGTGTCCCGCGCCGCATCGGGTATCAGGCCCCTCGCCCTGATCGTCCGGCGGCACTGGCTGAGCGCCATGGGGTGGGAGCGCACCGTCCTGAGCGCCTTCGGATCGGCGCCCGGCAGGGTCATGAGCTGCATGTGCACCGGCAGGAAGTGCTCGGCGACGATGCTGAGCTTGCGGTCGGGGAGCAGGCGGTAGACATCGTCCACCCGTCCCGCCAGCGAGTTCTCCACCGGCACCATGGCCGCCTCGCAGGAGCCGCCGGTCACCGCGCCGAAGACAGCGTCGAAGGTGGGGTGCGGCACGGGCTCGTAGGCGGGAGCGTGAGCCTGGCAGCACAGCTCGGAAAAGGCTCCCGGCTCACCCTGATAGGCTATTTTCAATGTCTTTCCCCCAAAAAGCGGCGCCCGCGATCAAAGCGCGCGTTGCGGTGACGAGCCTCGGGCGCTATGGGCGCCCGAATGCTGAGAGCACGCCCGCGCGTGCTCGCACACACTAGGTACAAGGTACGAGCCGTCAGATGAAAGATCCTCTTTTCAGTAACAAGCTCGCCGGGGCGGTGCTGGTTGTCCTTCTGCTCTTCATCGGCCTGCCCGTGATCGCGGGCACGGTGGTGGAGCTGGCCGGTGGCCACCACGGTCACCACTATGAAGAGGAGAACCCCTTCGGGCTCAGCTACACCCCCTACGCAGAGCTGGTCGGCGGCGGCGAGGGCCAGGCCGAAGAGGAAGAGATCTTCTTAGGCTGCCTTCTCGCCGAGGCCGACGCCGAGCGCGGCGCCCGCTCCGCCGGTGTCTGCGCGGCCTGCCACAGCTTCGACCAGGGCGGTCCCCAAGGCACGGGTCCGAACCTCTGGGAAGTGGTGAACCGCGACATCGCCTCGGTCGGCGCCTATGGCGGCTACTCCTCGGCGCTCCAGTCCGAGGAGGGTGCCTGGACCTATGAGAAGCTCGACGCCTATCTCTACGACAGCCAGAGCTATATCAGCGGCACGCAGATGGCGCAGAAGATCCGCAAGGACAACAAGCGCGCGGACATCCTCGCCTATCTCGGCACGCTGAAGAGCGGCGAGCCTGCCGCCTATCCGACCTGCGAGCCCCCCGCTGAGGAGGGCGAAGAGATGGCCGAGGGCGAGGGCGAGACACCGATGGAGGAGGTAGCCGGTGAGGCCGCCGACCGGGTCGACTTCGAAGTGCCCGAGCCCGGCGAAGCCACCCTGCCCGACAGCCAGGTGAACAACCCCGGCAATGACGGCTATCCAGGCGACGCCACCCGCGAACAGCCCGCCAATCTCAGCGAAGTGCCCCAGGACAACACCCCCGACGAAGGCGCTCCCGGCAACGAGAACGCCCTGCCCGAGGGCGGCACCGCCGACGGCGACAGCCCCGATGCCCCCGAGCCGGACGCCGGTGAGGGCAGCGGCCAGTAAGGTCGCGGTTATCTGAAGCTTACGGAGGCGGGCTGCGGCCCGCCTTCTTTGCGTTTGTCTCTCTCGCAAACGCAGGTCGCCCCCTCCGCCCTTCGGGCACCTCCCCCACTTCGTAGGGGAGGGAAGCTGAAAGGCGTTGGCTACCCATTTCACTCCCCCTCTTTGAGGGGGAGCTGCCGGTAGGCTGAGGGGGAGGAGCCAGCAGCGCCTATGTCCCCGTCTCTTTGCAAACGATACAAACGCCCGTTTTGGGTCGCTGTGCAGGCTCTTAGTAATACCCCAGATCCGCCGAGCGCTCGGAGGCGTCCACCGCCTCGGCGAAGCGGTCGAGAAACTCCGAGCCGTCAGCCGTCTTGCGCACCAGCACCACCCGGCGGTCCGCATCATGGCGCTCGCGCTTGACGAGGCCGTGGATGGAGAGCGCGTCGAGAGCCCGGCTGATAGCGGGTTTGGGAACTTCCAGGTCCTCCGACAGACGCCGCACCGTGTGGGGACCAGGCGTCAGATAGACCGTCAGGAGCAGCGCCCACTGGCGCATGGAGAGGTCGGGCTGGTCACCGCGCACCATCTCCACCATCACCTCGCGCCAGGGGGTCAGAAGATCGTTCTGGCTCATCGGGAATCCTTGCCGTCCGCCCTGTTTCGATAGCGAAACAGGCAAGGCATTGAAAGACTTGACAGGTTGGAAAGAGCAGCCGGGGCTAGCTGCGTAGGAGCTCGTTGATGCCGGTCTTGGAGCGCGTGCGCTCGTCCACGGTCTTCACGATCACGGCGCAGGCGAGGCTCGGAGCGGCCGCATCCTTGCCGGGCAGCGTGCCCGGGACGATGACTGAGTAGGGCGGCACCTCGCCGTAACGGACCTCGCCCGAGGCGCGATCGACGATCTTGGTGGAGGCGCCGAGGAACACGCCCATGGAGATGACGGAGCCCTCGCGCACGATCACCCCCTCGGCCACCTCCGAGCGGGCGCCGATGAAGACGTTGTCCTCGATGATCACCGGGTTCGCCTGCAGCGGCTCGAGCACGCCGCCGATGCCGACCCCGCCGGAGATATGGCAGTTCGCCCCCACTTGCGCGCAGGAGCCGATGGTGGCCCAGGTATCGACCATGGTCCCCTCGCCCACATAGGCGCCGATATTGACGTAGGACGGCATCAGCACAGCCCCCTTGCCGATGAAGCTGCCCCTGCGCACCGCGGCAGGCGGCACGGCGCGGAAGCCTGCGGATTTGAACTCGGCCTCGGACCAGTCCTCGAACTTCGAAGGCACCTTGTCGAACCAGGACGCCTCGCCCGGTCCACCGGGGATCACCGCGTTGGGGGTCAGGCGGAAGGAGAGCAGCACGGCCTTCTTCAGCCACTGATGCACCTCCCACTCGCCGCCCTCACCCTTCGAGGCAACCCGGAACCGCCCGGCATCGAGCCCCCGCAGCGCAAAGCTCACCGCCTCGCGCAGCTCCTTCGTGTCGGAGCCTTGGTCAAAACCGTCGTCGATAAGGGTGCGGGCCGTGTTCGTATCCATGGGCGCGCCATAGCGGCGGGAAGCCGTCGCGCCTAGCGGTGAATTTGAACAAGAAGCATAGGGCGGAACGCGAAGCTTTCCGCCTTGAGTAGGCGCGTAGGTATTGGCGGAAAGCTTCGCGTTCCGCCCTACGGGTCAGCCTGAAGCCGTTCTCAAAAACCCCACCAGATCGTCCGTCACGTGGTGGATGTGCTCCGCCCCCTCTACTGCGAGCCCCGGCCGCTTCTCCTCGGGCTCGTCGGCGATCCACGGGGCGTCGGGGCAGGTGACCAGGACCGTCCGCATGCCGAGCTCATGGGGTACTTCCAGGTTCACCGCCATGTCCTCGAACATGGCAGCGGAGCTGGGGTCTAGGCCGAAACGGTCCTTGCAGAGCGCGTAGTTCGAGGCGTGGGGCTTGGGCACCCAGCCGCCTAGTTCCACGTCGAAGATATCTTCCATCACTCCCTCTAAACCGAGGGCGCCGAGGACGTTCTCGGCATGGCGCACCGAGCCGTTGGTGTGGACGAATTTGCGCCCCGGTAGCGCTTCGACCGCCTCTTTCAAACCAGGCAGCACGGTGAGGGGCGAGAGGTCGATCTCGTGCACGTGGTCCATGAAGTGGTGGGGGTCCACGTCGTGCTCACGCATCAGCCCCGCCAGGGTCGTGCCATGCTCGACATAGAGGCTCTTCTGCACCCGTCGGGCTTCCTCGAAGGGGAGACCCAGCTCCTCCTCGATGAAGGACGTCATGCGCTGGTCGATCTCGGCGAAGAGGTTGCAGCCTGCGGGGTAGAGCGTGTTGTCGAGGTCGAACACCCAGGACTTCACATGCGTGAAGTCCTGTCTGATCTTTTCGGCGGCCTCGCTGGATGCATCGCTGCACGTGCTGACAGGTCCCGCAGTTTGGAACCGCCGCGAAGCTGCATCGTCCGCGCCAGCGAGGCCTTTGGAAGAACTCACTGCGTCGCCTGGCTCAGCTCGGCGTTGAACTGTTCGGGGCGGAAGACGAAGGTCCAGGCCTTCTCGCTGCCAGTGTCGATGCGGCGGAAGCTGGCCACGTCGAAGCCGCTCTCGGCGCAGGCGACGTCGGAGCGGGCCTCGAACTGCACGGCGCTGACGCAGAACTCGGTGTCGCCGCCGGCGAGCTGCAGCTCCTGATCCTCGGCCTGCATGATGCCGTAGACATAGTAGGGCTCGGCGGAGAGCTCGCCGCGCCTGACCTTGGCGCAAGACGAGGGCTCAAGCCGCCACCAGCCGGACGCCTCGTAGCCCTCCCCGTTGCGCGCTGGCTGGGCGAAGGCGGACCAGACGGGCAAGAGCGTCTCGTTGCAGAAGAAGAAGCCGAGCTTGGCGTCCTCGTTGTTCACCTCAGTAATGAGTTGGTCCATCACCTGGTCGTCGATCACCCCGTCCTGGCCGATGCCCCTCGACCTTCTGTACTGGCGAAGAGCGGATTTGGTGGTGGCACCGAGCTGGCCGTCCACGGCGCCGATGTCGAAACCCACATCGGCGAGGAGCCGCTGAATGCCCGCCACCTGGGCCTGGTAGGTGGAGAAGTTGTTCTCGTCGGTGAAGTCGGTGGTGAAGTTGCCGCCGTCCTCCGCTGCGATGTCGACGCCGTTGAAGTCGCGCTGGCGGGACGGGTCCTCGGCGCAGACCGACTGGTCGCGCAGGGTGAAGAGGCTGTCGTTCTGAACGCAGAGCGGCGTGCCGCCGGACCAGGTCTTGAGCTCGCCCCGGTGGCCGGGGATCGCCTCGGCATAGACGTAGTAGCGGCCCGCCTGGATCTCTTCGGAGATGACCTTCTTGCACTCGCCGGGACGAAGCCGCCACCAGCCGCGGGTGAGGAGGTTGTCCTCCTCCACGAAGCCGAGCGCCGCCGAGAGCGCGTAGCTCGTCTTGTTGCACAGGCTGTACTCGGCCCGCGCCGAGGAGCCGCCCGCAAACGCCGCCGCCACAAGGATGATGAGCCCCAGAATGGGAAGATGCCTGACCAAGACGCGCCCCGCCGCTATCCAGCTGAGCTTCTCTTGTCCGTCATTAAGCTTAACGGATCAAGCACCACCGGGCGAGGCGGACAAAACTGTCACGTCGCAGTGTTGGCGGGGGGCCGCCCGTCCTGGGTGAGAAAGGCCGTGGCCGCAGCGAGGAGGGACAGAAGAACGGCTGCAGCGGTGATGGCGGTGAACCCTGCCCCCATGGCGGAAGCGAAGGCCTCGGCGGGCAGCACCTCCCTCCCCTCGCCGAAATCCGCCGCCCCGGCCCCCTCGGGCAGGCTGGCGCGAAACGCCAGAGACGCCAGAAGACCGAGCGCCGCCACGGCGAGGAGCTGGCTGACCCGGCTGACGCCGTTATTGATGCCGGAGGCGACGCCCACCCGGTCGTCCGGCACCGAAGCCATCACGGCAGCGCCGAGGGGAGGAACGGCGATCCCCATGCCGAGGCCCAAAAACGCCATGGAAGGCAGCACGCCGACATAGAACGCGCCGCGCATGATGAAGAAGCCCACCAGGGCGAAGCCTATAGCGGCGACGACGGGGCCTAGGGTCAGAGGCAGGCGGAACCCCACCTTGTCGGCCCATCCCCCGGTGAGCCGTGAGGCTGCGGCGATGACCAAGGAGAACGGCACGAAGAGAAGCCCCGCCGCCCCCTCCGACAGGCCATGCATCTCGATCAGCGTCATGGGCGCGAAGAACAGGACCCCGCCGAGAGCCAGGTAGAGAAGAAGCGTGAGGAGGTTCGCACCCGAAAAGCTTTTGCTGGCGAAAAGGCCGAGCGGCATCATGGGTGATGGCGAGCGGTGCTCGGCGGCGAGAAGCGCCGCCAGTGCGGCCGCAAAGCCGAGGAAGCCGACCGCCGCCATAACGCGGCCGCCCTCCTCGCCCAGCACCGTCAGGGCGTAGGCGAGGCTGCCCAGCATCAGCGCGGCGAGCACGCCGCCCGGCAGGTCGATCTTGCGCTCGGGCCTTCCCTCGTCGCGCGGCACCTTGAGAAGGACCAGCACGGCCAGGGCGCCGAGGGGCACGTTGAGGAAGAAGATCATCCGCCAGCCCTCCTCCCCTGCCCCCTGCAGGATCGCGCCGCCCAGGACGGGACCGAGGGCCGTGGTCACCGCCGACGCGCCCGACCAGAGGCCGATGGCCGCGCCGCGCTCTTCCTTGGGGAAGTTCTTGGCGATCAGCGCCAGGGAGCCCGGCACCATCAGCGCCGCGCCTGCCCCCTTGACCACCCTAGCCGCGATCAGCTCTTCGGGCGACTGGGCGAGGCCGCACCAGACCGAGGTGGCGATGAAGACGACGATGCCGACGAGGATCACGTCGCGCTGCCCGAACCGATCCCCGAGCCCCCCGGCGGGCAAAATGAAGGCGCCCAGCATCAGAAGATAGCCGTTCATGATCCACTGGATCTCGGCGAAGCTCGCACCGAGCCCCTGCCTGATCGCAGGGACGGCGAGGGTGACCACGGACCCCTCGATGAAGCCGAGCGCCGAGGCGAGGATGGCCGCCGTCAGCACCCATTTGCGGTCGCTCTTGGCGCAGGGCCGAGCCTCGTTCTTTGATGCTGGCCTGGTGCGGGCGGGATCGGTGCAGCTCGTCACATCGGCCATGCCGGGCACGTAGCGGCTCGCTCATCTACGTGTCGATACGGGAAGGCAGCGGGTAGTGGGTCAGTTTGAAAATCGGCGGGATTGACGGGGGTTTGTCCCCGGGCCCGCAAGGTGCCATATCTTGGGGCATGACCGGAAAGAACCCCAAGCGCCCTCGCGATGCGAACCAGCTGGCTAAGCGGATTGTTGACTTAGCTACCGGGGCTGAGTCTGAAGATTGCGAATCAAATGAGACTGAGCAAGTGAAGCTCGGTCGCGAGGGTGGATTGAAGGGCGGGGTCTCCCGAGCCCGCAAACTGTCTCCTGAGCGGCGCGCAGAGATTGCTCGGATTGCCGCAAAGGAGCGCTGGAAGTGTGACAGCTGAAGTTGCGATTTTGAACAAAACTGCCGTTGCCGTGGCGGCCGACAGCGCAGTGACAATCACTCATGGCGCAAATTTTTCCAAGACATACGATAGCGCCGACAAAATTTTCGAGCTGACTACGGCCCAGCCGATCGGCATCATGGTTTATAGCGGGATGCACTTTCTCGGCATTCCTCTCCAATCCCTGGTTCGCGAGTTCCGTGATCAAGCAGGTGCTTTCGACAAGGTTGAGAATGCTGCGTTCGCCTTTCTCGAATTTCTGAACAACGAGGGGAAGGGGGCAGCGTCGGAGCTAATCAACGAGGAAATTGAAGCCACTTTGGGCGAGATGTGGGACAGCATCCAGCACAAGGTATCGTATACAATGACCCGCGAAGCGGTTGAGGCCAGTAAGAACGGGGAGCCTGACCAGTCAATCAAAGACTTTAGGGAACGGTCCCAGGCACGCTACGAGGAATTATACAGCAAAGAGCTAGACGAACGTATTTCAATATTGGAGTCCGATCCCGAGCTTCGGTTCTTCGGGTCGGAGAGCCAACCTCAGCTTTCGGCTGCCGATATCGAAAACCTTGAGAGTTTTGTCAATGACTTTGCAATGTTGCCCCTTCCTGATGAGGTAAAGAGAAAAGCCGTTCGCGTACTCGAGCTTGTTCTACTGAGAAGTTTCGCTGGCGGATATACCGGACTTGTTGTTTTTGGTTTTGGCAAGAAGGAACGCTTTCCATCTCTGCTTAGTTTCAAGATCGGCGGGATGATCGGTGACCGACTCAAATACGAGTGTGATTACACCTGCGATATTGACCGCTCCAAGCCGAGGGCAGACATTGTTCCGTTCGCGCAGCGAGATGTTGTGGACCGTTTCGTGGATGGTCTCGACCAGGAGGTGCGCGACCAACTGTCTCAATATTGCTCGAACGCTGTGAACAAAGTCCTCTCGGAAGTCATTGAGTCCCTCCCATCCGATGGGGCATATGACGACCTCAAGACGACCGTTGAAGAAGCAATCAGTCAGTTCAAAGAGCAAATTGACAAAGAGGCTTTTGAGGCCATCCAGACCGATGCTCGAAGTGATATAATATCCATGATTGAGTTCATGCCGAAGCCTGAGATGGCAAAGACAGCAGAAGCACTAGTAGATCTGACCTCTACGAAGCGGAAAGTCTCGCGGGGGTTTGAGACAGTCGGCGGGCCTATTGACGTTGCTGTTATCTCGAAAACTGAAGGTTTCGTTTGGGTTAAGAGAAAACATTACTTTCCACCTGATTTGAACGCTAGATATTTCGAGCGAATAGCTATATCTCGGGATGCGCCTCAGGAGGATGACGATGCAGCGAGCGTTTGATCGACAAGGACGCGGGTTTCGTCAAAGCAACGCCAACCGCCACGAGCCTGCACCACCCAGCCCGCAACTAGCTGAGGTTATGGGCAAATTCGATAATCAGATCAGTAAACTCTTTGCAGAGTATCGGCAGAGGAAGAAGCAGCAAACTGACCATTGATGCTTGACGCTCAAGCATAAAGGTCAATATGAAGGGGCATGAACAAGCTGCCCCTTCATACCCGCAAGACCATCTTGAAGTGTCTTCTCGATGGCATGTCGATCCGGGGCACGGCGCGGATCGCCGAAGTTTCCAAAAACACGGTTTCGAAGCTGCTAGTGGAAGCGGGTGAAGCCTGCGCTGCCTTTCATAACGAAATGGTGCGCGAGGTCGAAGCCGAGCGCGTCCAGTGCGATGAAATCTGGTCCTTTTGCTACGCCAAAGCGAAGAACGTCGCCGATGCGAAGGCCGCTCCCGAAGACGCTGGCGACGTGTGGACGTGGACGGCAATCGACGCCGACAGCAAGCTTTGCATTTCATACCTGATCGGCGGTCGCGACAGCTCCTACGCTCGCCTCTTCATCTCCGATCTGGCGGCGCGTCTCGCCTCGCGGGTTCAGATCACGACCGATGGTCATAAGCCGTACCTTGAAGCCATCGAAGAAGCGTTCGGCGCAGACGTGGACTACGCCCAGCTCGTGAAGCTGTTCCAAGAGCCCAAGGGCAAGCCGCAGGAGCGCCGCTACAGCCCCGGCGAGTGCTGCAAGACACGCAAGGATGTCATCGAAGGCGAGCCGGATATGGCGAAGGTCTCCACGTCGTTCGTAGAGCGTCAGAACCTCACCATGCGGATGAACATGCGCCGCTTCACGCGCTTAACGAACGCCTTCTCAAAGAAAGTGGAGAACCACGCTCTGGCGGGCGCGCTGCACTTCATGAACTACAACTTCTGCCGTCAGCACAAGTCGCTCAACAAGTGGACGCCAGCGATGGCGGCTGGCCTCACGGATCGCATCTGGGACGTGGAAGACATCATCAAGCTGGTCGATGAGCGGGCACCCAAGCCGAACCGCCCGAAGGCCTACCGCAAGAAAGAAAATTCAAACTGACCCACTACCAGGCAGCGGTTTGGGAGCTGGTTCCTCCCGCCACCTCTCCCTTCGGGAGAGGTCAAAACCTGACGACAGGAGGGTTTTGGGTGAGGGCTTTCTGAGGCTCTCACGTCCCCTACTCGATTGAGCTCCCACACAGCTTGCCCCCACTCGGCATCAGAGATGCCGATCTCTCCCGATGTGAGAGATGAGCGGCCCGGCACCCAGGTCCTTGGCGGGAGCGTCCGGCAAGGCTAACCGGCTTCCATGGTTCACAAACTCACCGCCGAGGCCCGCCAGCAGTTCTTTGCCGACCATCCCGCTTGGAAGGAGGCCGAAGGCAAGGACGCCGCCGAAACCACCCTCACCTTCGCCGACTTCAACGAGGCCTGGGGCTTCATGAGCCGGGTGGCGGTCTATGCCGACAAGCACGACCACCACCCCGAATGGTTCAACGTCTACAACCGCGTCGAGATCACCCTCACCACCCACGACGCAGGCGGCCTGTCCGAACGCGACGAGAAGATGGCGGCGTTCATCGACCGGATACGGGGCTAGGGTCCGGACCTACCGACGCTTCGTCAGACGGGGGACGATCTCGTTCTCGATGAGATCGTTCGTCTTCGGGTGCATGTCCTGCTGGTTGTAATCGGTCTTGGTGATGACGAAGATCACCTCGTGCTCCGGCATGACGCCGACGCGGTTGCCGCCGTTGCCGCTCATATACTGAACCGTGTACCGATTGTTTGAGGTCTCGTAGGAGTCGAGCCACCAGAGATAGCCGTACTCGATGTCGCGCTCGGCATCGGCGACCACGCGGGGCTTGACGGCTTCTTCGGTCCAGCTCTTCGAGAGGATGCGGCGCCTGCCGTGAAGGCCGCCGCGGCGCTGCATCTCCGCGAACTTGGCGAGCCCCCTAGTCGTCAGGCCGAGACCGCCGCTCTTATGGGCTTGGCCGAGCCCGTTCTCTTGCCATTCGAAACGCTCGATCCCCATGGGGCCGAAGAACTTCGCCTGGACATAGTTCTGGAAGGTCTCGCCGCTGGCGCGTTCGACCGCCCAGCCGGCCATCTCCACCCCGGCGGAGCAGTAGGCGAAGACCCGGCCATACTTGGCGGTTGCGGGCTTTTCGGACCAGGAGGGGTAGCCCCTGATCGGCAGGTCCCAGAAGAACGAGGCCCAGTCCTCGACATTGTGCATCCTTGCTTCGGTGCCGCGGGAGAAATTGTCGTTATCGTCGCATTCGAGGATGCTGCTCATGGTGAGAAGGTCCTGCATGGTCACGTCCAGCTTGCGCGGGTCGGGATGGTCGAAGGGCGCGATGTCGGTGAAGAAGGTCGCCGCTGCGGTGTCCGCGGTCATCAGGCCCTCATCGACGGCGGCGCCGACGGCCATGCCGGTGATGGTCTTGGTCACCGAGCGGGTGTTGTGCAGGGTCTCCGCATCGGCGCCGTTGAAATAGCCCTCATAGACCGTGCGCCCCCGCTCCATGATCAGGACGCTGGTGACGGTGCCGTACTCACCCTTACCGATGGCCTCTTCGAGGGTGCTCATATCGCTCCAGCGGCCCTGGGCCGCCAGCGGGGTGACGCTGCCGGCCAGTGCGCCAGCCGCGATGAGGAATGTCTTCATGGATCGCTCCCTTGATATCGTCGAAACGAGGAGATCCTGCTGGGAGGCTGGTGCGGCGTCACTTGAAGACGCCCGAACTTTCTTGAAGCGCGTCTTCAAGAAAGGCTTTAGGATAGCGTCATGCGGTTCATGCTCGATGATCTGTCGGTCGATAGCCAAGCGCGGTCCGTGCGCCGCGGCGGCGAGCCTGTCGAGCTGCCGGATCTGAGCTTCGATGCCCTGCTGGCGCTCCTCGAGGCCGCACCTCATCCTCTCAGTGTCGATGACTTCGCGCGCCGGGTCTGGCGCTTGGAGCATGTGAGCGCGGAGACGGTGGCGCAGCGCATCGCGCTGCTGCGCAAAGCCCTTGGCGACGACCCGAAGAGGCCGCGCTATATCAGAACCGTCCGCGGGGCGGGCTACGCCGCTACCGCGAGCGTCGCCCGAGCGGAAGCTGACACGCCGCCGCCGAGCTTGTGGAAGGTCCAGCCGTCCCGTCTGGCAGCGGCTGCTAGCCTGGCCATCGCGGCGGTCGCGGTAACGCTAGGTGCGCTGGGCGGCGAGCGGGAAACGCCAGGCGCCGCCCATACCGGTCCCCAGTCGGAGACGGCGATCCTCGTTCATCGTGCGAAGCAGCAGCTCGCCCTTCACCAGTTCCGCGAGACCGATCGCGCCTTGGCCCTCCTGAGAGAGGCGGTCGCGAGGGAACCGGAGAACTTCGATGCGCGTCTGGCGCTCAGCTTCGCCCTGACCACGAAAGCCACCAAGTTCGGCGGCGGCCTCGAGGAGAAGAAAGAGGCCGAGGCGCTGGCCCGCGCCTTGATCGCCGCCGAGCCCAAGAGCAGCGGCGCATGGTCCTCCCTCGGATACTCGCTCGACGCCCAAGGAAGATCGAATGAGGGCCTGACCGCCTACCGCTACGCCTATCGGCTGGACCCGACCAACGCCTCGGCTCTTTCGAGCGCGGCCTATGTGCACCTCATCCAGGGGGACCTCCACCAGGCGCTGATGCTCGAACGGCAGGCGCAGGAGGCGGGGGGAGCATCACGCTACGCCGAGATTCAGATCGCCCAGGCGTTGGAGCTGATCGGCCACCCCGCCGCCGAGGCCTGGCGGGCGAGGGCGCTGTCGATGAACCCAGGGCAAGTGGTGGTGCTGAGCGAGCTGGCGCGCTCGCACCTACGCCGGGGCGAGGCGGAGGCGGCTCTCGAAGTTCTGGATCAGACCAGGGGAGAGGACCGCTCGGCGCCGATCATTCTGCAGCTTCGGGGCCGAGCGGCGCTGATGCTGGGTAGGCACGATGAGGCCCGGCGGTCGTTCGAAGCGGCGGGCGCCTGGGCGGCATGGGACCTTGCAGCCCTGGAGGCAGGTACCGGAGAAAACCCGCCGACCGAAGCCTGGCTCGCTGCGTCGACGCTAAGCCTTGAGGAGAAAAGGATGTCGACCTGGTCGAGGGTGGCGCTGGCCGAAATCATGGCCGGTCTCGGCAGGGAGGTCGAAGCCCTCGACGCGCTCTCGCAGGCGGTGGACCTCGGCTGGCGCGATATCGCTTGGCTGAAGCAGTCCCCCTATCTCCGCGAGCTGATGGCATCGGAGGAGGGGCGCCGCGTCGTGGATCGCGTGAGACTGGAGCTCGAAGCCCAAGAAGAGCTGATCATGGCGACCCGAAGCCTGGCCGAGTTCATCGACCTTCCGGCGCCTTCCCTCGGCGGCACGCTCTGAAAAATCGCGGAGGCAGCGGCTCAGGTCAGGACGGCCGCTGCCTCCGAACCGGGAGGGCGGCGTCGGGAGTGCCGCGTCGTCCCAGCAGTGGCGGACCAAGAAGGCAGGGAGGGCAAAACCGGCCTCAGGGGCAGAAGGCACGGGCTTCCTCGTCCGCACCCCTCATATGCACGGCGCCGATCTCACGGGCAATCCGCATAGGGCAATCCTATCGGCGGCGGTGGTAACCGGCATGGGCAGAGGTGGCCCTCGTCAGCTCCGGTCGAGGATCGCGTACTCGCTGCCGCCCTTCAGCACCTCGCCCACCGCCTGGGTGATGGCCTCGCGGGCCGGGTCGATGGCGGAGGCTCGCCGCCAGGCCAGACCCATGGTGCGGGACATGCGCAGCCGCGAGGAGCGCAGCACGGCCACGTCTTTCGTGTTGTGCACCTCGGAGGCGACATAGAGGCCGGGCAGAAAGGTCGCGCCCAGCCCCATCCCCACCATCTGGCGCAGCGCGTCGAGGCTCGTGCCCTCGTAGTCGCGCCGCATCCTGGCGCCATGCTCCTCGCAGAGCCGCAGCACCTGCTCGTGAAGGTGGTAGCGCGGGGAGAGGGTCAGGACGTCGAGGCCGCGAAGGTCCTCCGGCTCGAAGCTCGTTTTGGAGGCCAAAGGATGGTCCCCGGCGACCGCAAGGAAGAGCGGCTCGCGGAACAGCCTCGCCGAGGAGATGTCCTGGGAAAGAATGGGAAGCTGCGCCAGGAGCATGTCGTGAAGGCCCGCAGCCAGCTCCATCTCGAGGTCCACCGGCGCCCCCTCGCGGATGAAGAGCTTGAGCTCGGGATGGGTGCGGTGGAGGTTCTCGATCACCCTGGGAAGAAGATAGGGGCCGAGGGTCGCCTTGACCCCTAGCCGCAGCACCCCGGCCACCGGCCCCTCGGCGGCCTTGGCTCGCAGCCCATCCACCCGGTCGAGGATCTCCACTGCGGCCGCCGCCAGCTCGCGCCCGATCGGCGTCATGGTCACCGCCCCCGTGCCCCGCTCGGCGACCAGCACGCCGAGGCTGCCCTCCAGCGCCTTGATCTGCGCGCTGAAGGAGGGCTGGGTGATGCCGCAGATCGCCGCCGCCCGGCGGAAGCTCAAGGTCGAGCCGAGCGCCACGAGGTAGCGAAGCTGGCGAAGGGTCGGCTCGGAAGACTGGCTCATGGGACGGGCCTAGCCTGTGTCGAAGGCCGTTGCAGCGCACAAAGGCAGAGAAAAGACCTGCGCCGTTCTATCTCGATCCCCGGCGCGCTCGGCTGGCCGCGATCATCGGCGAGGCGGTCTTCACCCACCATAGATGCAGGCCGGTCACCGAAAGAAGGACTAGGCCCACGCCGAGAAGGCCCACAACCACAGTCCGTAGCGGGCCGAAGAGGCGGCCCGAATGGAATGCCTTGGCGAGCCCCGCCGCATGACCTGCACCTCCGTTCGACACGGTATAAGAGATGGCTTCGCAGGCAGCATGGACCCAGACGCGAGTGTCGCCATCGTCCCTGTCTATAGCGCCTTCCTTGGTGAGGTAGAGAACATGGTAGGGCTGCCAGGGGGCGGCGAACTCGGCCTCCAGAAGCGTTTTGCCTGGGTGGAGGGAGAGGGCCAAGGCGGCGGCCTCGGAGGCTGAAACGCTCTCGCCGCAACCCTCGCTTTCGAAGGCTTGAGGCAGGTCCGTTCCGGCACGGTCGGTCTGGGCGGACGCGAACCAGTCAGGCTTCGACCAGTAGGTACCGCTCAGCCCCCAGAGGATCACTGCCGCCCCGAGCCAGAAACCGGCCAGGCTGTGGATGCTGAGGCTCTGGCGCAGAAGCTTGCGTGCCGCGCGAAAGCTCAAGGCCTTGCCTCGAACCTGGCTGAGGGTCCGCGGCAACCATAGCCACAGGCCGAGCGCCGCGAGAAGGCTCATCAGTAGACCGACGATAGCGACGAGAACCGCCCCTGCCGGACCTGCGAGAAGGCTGGTATGAAAGTCGATCAGACCGTGGGTCAGCGTCCGGTCCAGAAGGAAGGTGCCGGTCGTCTCGCCCGTTCCGGGATCGAAGGCGACGATCTCGACCTCCCCTCCCTCGTCAGGCGGCGCGGAGAGGCCGTAGACCATCTCCGCCTCGGTGACGATCTCCGCATGCGGACCGAGATAGCCGAGGGGTATGAAACCAGGACCCGCTTCGGCCTTCGCCGCAGCGATCATCTCGGAAAGGTCGGCGGAGGAACCTTCGGGGCGGGGGCTGGAGACGGCATAGGCGCCGGTCTCCCATCCCATGAGAGGACCGGAGAAGGAGATCAGTACACCGCTGAGCGCAACGAGGAGAATGAACAGTGACGCCGCTGCGCCCAGCCAACCATGGACGGCGTGGACCAGGCGGCGAAGAGAGGTCCTCTTCGCCCTCAGCCTGACCGCGACGGGGCTGGCGACATCCACGCTCTAGAACCTCACATCGATCCCGCCGGTGACGCGGCGGGGCTCACCGAGGCTGGCCGTGCTGCCTCTATCGAAGACGAAGGTTTCGAAGGTCTCGTCGAAGATGTTGGTGGCGTCGACGAACAGGCGGGCTCGGCCGAGCTCGTAGCTGACCTGCGCGTCGGCGACGAAGAAGCTGTCCACCTCGTTCTCGGGCAGATTGGAGTCGTCGCTGAAGAATCCATCCGTGTAGCGACCGAAGGCGCTGAGGGTCCAGCGAGGCAGCGGACGCCACACGGCGCTGGCGATAGCGGTCACGCCGGGGGCGCGCTGGAACTCGTTGCCGTCGAGCTCCGCCCCCGCAACGGAATCGCTCGTGAACTCCGTATCGACCAGGCCCACACCGCCGGTGAGGGTCAGCGCATCGGACGGCGACCAACTCACGTCCACTTCGGCGCCGATAGAGCGGGCTTCGGGCACATTGCTGAAGACATTGGCGAAGAACTCCGGTCCCAGCTCGACCAGGGTGGCGATCTGAAGGTCCTCGAAGTCCGTGTAGAACAGATTGGCCGCGATGCTGACCGTGCCGCCCGCCAGATCGCTCCGCAGGAAAGCCTCGTAGTTCCAGAGGGTCTCCTCCTCGAACAGCTCGGTGGCGAAGGTATCGAAGTTGAAGGTGAAGCCGCCGGCGTTGAAGCCGCGCTCCGCCGTCAGGCCAATGCGGGTCCGGGGCGTCACGTCGAGGGCAAGCTCCGCCCTCGGAAGGAAGGCGTCGAAGGTCTCATCAAAATCGACCGGGATGATGCCGTCAAAGCCGCCTTCCCGGTTCTGGGCATCCCGCTGGTAACGCCCGCCAAGGGTCAGGTGCAGAGCCTCCGTCGGCGACCATGTCGTCTGGCCGAAGACGCCCAGGCTGGAGCGCTCGTCCGTGAACGTACCCGTGCCGATACCGAAGGCGGAGAGGTCCAGCCGCTCGTCACTCTCCAGCTCCCAGACATAGACCCCGAAAAGGCCGCTCAGCATTGTCTCTCCGCCGAACTCGGCTACGAACTCGTTGCTGAACTCGTCGTTCTCGATGTCCGCATTGCCCGTGCCTACAGGCGCCAGCCGCTCCACGTCGATGGTCGTGACGGTCGCGGTGTTGCGTAGGCTGAGTTTGTCCGACAGCGTCAGGCCCGTCTCCAAAATGCCGCCGGTGCTGCCCGTGGTGAAGACGGAGAAGCCGGGGTTGAAGCGTTCGCGGTCCTCGAAGGGGAGGTCGACGCTGTCGGTCTGCGGGCGCTGGGTGTCCGTATGCGTCACGGTGAAGAGCGCCTCGAACCCTTCTAGCGCATCGGGTTTCCATCCGAGCTTCCCGCGCAGGTTCAACGTCTCGATGGCGCGCAGGTCGGCACCAATATCCTCCTCGACACCAAGGGGCGTGACCGGGCTCTCCTCCTCGAGGTAGTCGGCCGCCAGTCTGAAGGCGAGCTGGCCGTCACCGATGGGACCGGAGATGACGCCGGAGGTCCGCAGCGTATCGAGGCTGCCTACCACCACCTGCGCCCGCCCCTCGAGGACATCGTGGTTGGGGTCCGCCGTCTCGATGAGGATCGCCCCCGAGATCGCGTTCCGCCCCTGGGTCGTGGTCTGCGGTCCACGGAAGATCTCCACCTGATCGAGGTCCCAGGTGGAAGCGGGCGAGAAGACGAACTCGTTGAAGGTGAGCTGGCGGCCATCTACCGTGATCGTGGTGCGCGGCTGCGAGCCGCCGAAGAAGGACTCCAGACTGGTCAGCACGCCGCTCGTATTGGCGCCGCGGATCGTCGGCCCCTGGTTGCCCTCGTTCGCCGGGTTCACACCCACCGTCTGCCTGATGATCTGCTCCAGCGTATCGAGACCCGCCAGGGCGTCCTGCCGGGCTGCCGTGGTCACCGCGACGCTGGAGGCGGTCTCCTTAAGGCTCCTATCGGTCCGCTCCCCGGTCACGACGATCTCGTCGAGCCGGTCGCTTGCGCCGCCGGGTTCGGCATGGGCCATGGCGGACATGAGGGCGGGCAGGCTCAGACTGAGAAGAAAAGCGCGGTTTTGCGGCGGCATGGCGGGGAAACTCGAAACTGCCAGGGCGGCCTAGAGGGAACTGACTTCCGCGTAAATGAAAATCATTCGCATGTGCAGCCGATCCTTGCAATTTGCCCCGCCCTTTTCACCGCCCTCCTACCTTTGCGTCTTAGGACTAGTGTCCGCTGGGGAAGGTGGGAGTGACGGCTGATGACTGCGTCCATCGCGCTGATCGACGATGACGAGAACATCCTGACCTCGGTCTCGATCGCCCTCGAGGCAGAGGGCTACGGCGTCAGGACCTTCACCGACGGCTCCTCCGCCCTCGACGGTATCCTCGCCAAGAGCCCCGACCTCGTCCTGTCCGATGTGAAGATGCCCCGCATGGACGGGGTGGAGCTTCTGCGCCGCCTGCGCGCCGAGAGCTCGGTGCCCTTCATCTTCCTGACCTCCAAAGATGAAGAGATCGACGAGATGCTGGGCCTGACGATGGGGGCCGACGACTACGTCAAGAAGCCTTTCAGCCAGCGGCTTCTTCTGGAGCGGATCAAATCGGTGCTGCGCCGGGCGACCTCGGCTCCGCAGGAGGAGGCGGGCGGTTCGGAGGTCCTGCGCCGCGGCAGCCTCACCCTCGATGCGCCGCGCCACGCCTGCGCCTGGAAGGGATCGGAGGTGACCCTGACCGTGACCGAGTTCCTGATCCTGCAGTCGCTGGCCAACAGGCCAGGCTTCGTCAAATCGCGCGATTCGCTGATGGACGCGGCCTATGACGACGAGATCTATGTCGATGACCGCACCATCGACAGCCACATCAAGCGCATCCGCAAGAAGTTCAGGCAGGTGGACCCTGCCTTTGACGGGATCGAGACCCTCTATGGCGTCGGCTACAAGTACAAAACGGATTGACCCCGCAAGCCTCCTTCGCCTTCGCGCGAAGGAGCATGCCGAGGGACGGGAGCCTGCCGAGAAGGCCGGTGAGAACGCGCTGCGCAAGGCTGCCGAAGCGGCTGCGCGCAGCCGTGAGGAGGCTCGTGCTGCCTTCCCCAAAGCCACCAAGGTGCGCCGGAGCCGCAACGTCTTCTCCCGCTTCGGCGGCGCGCTGCTCATCGGCAACACGCTGGCGGCGATCCTCCTCGTCTTTGCCGGGCTGGGGCTCTCTGCCTATCGCGACGGGCTGATCGAGGCCCGGCTCGAGACCATCGAGCGGCAGGCCTCCCTCGCTCGCGCTGCTCTCTCCTCCGAAGCCCTCGGCATCTGCGGCGACGGGAGCTGCGTCGGCGACCCGATCACCGCCACCTTGGTGCTGACCGAGGCGGCCAAGGGCTTCGACGGCAGGCTCTCCTACTACGTCCTCGACGGCGGCAAGCTGCGCCAGGTGGCCGAGAGCGGCAGCGCGGCCGAGGTCAAGCCGGAGGCCGTCCCCATCCCCGCCGCCATACCCGAAGCCTCCCTCGTCTCCCGCGGCCAGGCGCTGGCGAGCGGTCTTCTCGGCAAGCTCCTCTTCGAGCTGCCCCTCAAGGAGCGCATCAGCACCCTGCCCCCGGAGACCGATGCCGTCCGCATCCTGCGCGGTGACAGCCGCGGCGGAACGAGGCTGCGCTACCATCAGGGCGGCGCGCTCCACGCGGCGGCGGCCCTACCGCTTCTTCAGGACGGCAAGGTCCAGGCGCTGGTCATCGCCGAAAGCACCGATGTCGAGGCCGTCAGCGCCAGGCTCGGCACGCTGCTCCTGCCCCTCCTCGTCACCGTCTTCGCCCTGTCGAGCTTCTCCGCCGTCACCCTGACGGCCGCGATCACCCAGCCCCTCCGCCAGCTTGCGAACGCTGCCGACAAGGTGCGCTCCTGCGTCGGGCGGGCGGGCCAGGTGAAGCTTCCTAATCTCGATCACCGCCAGGACGAGGTGGGCCGCCTCTCGCGCTCGTTCCGCGCCATGACCGAGGCGCTGACCCACCGCATCGAGAGCATCGACGACTTCGCCGCCGATGTGAGCCACGAGCTCAAAAACCCCCTCACCTCGATCCGCTCCGCCGTCGAGACCTTCGAGAAGTGCCAGACCGACGAGCAAAAGACGCGGCTCTTCCGGGTCATCGCCTCCGATGTCGAGCGCATGGACCGGCTGATCTCGGACATTGCTGGCGCTTCCCGCCTCGATGCGCAGCTCGCCACCGAGAAGCGCACCACCCTCTCCGCGTCCAAGCTCGCGGGCGATGTGGCGGGCAGCTACGGGGCTGTGACCAAGGCGGGCGGCCCCAGGGTCAATTTCTGGGACGATACGGACGGCAAGCTGAAGGTCTATGGCGCCCCCTCCGCGCTTGGCCGGGTGATCCGCAACCTGGTGGACAACGCCGTCAGCTTCTCCCCGCCCACCGGCGCCGTGACCGTTGCGCTCGAGAAACCGGTTCGCCAGGGTGCACCCCTCGTCATCACCGTCTCCGATGAGGGGCCGGGCGTGCCGGAGGAGAACCTCGAACATGTCTTCGACCGTTTCTACACCAAGCGCGGCAATGGCGAGAACTTCGGCGCCAATTCAGGCCTCGGCCTCGCCATCGCCCGGCAGATCTGCGAGAGCCATGGCGGCCGCATCTGGTGCGAGAACATGCCGCCCCTCGACCCCCAGTTCAGCGACCAACCGGGAGGCGCCAGGTTCCTGGTGGAGCTACCGGTGCAGAAGGGCGGGGAAGCGTAAGAGGCTCGGCGTTCGTTTTTGTGGCGAACGCTTCGGCCCCTCCCCCTCAACCTGCCGGCAGCTCCCCCTCGGGGAGGGGGAGCGAAGTCAATCGCAGCGCCGGTTCTGTCTCCCTCCCCCACTAGTGGGGGAGGTGCCCGAAGGGCGGAGGGGGCTGCGGCGGCCCGTAGCGACCGAGTGACCGCCCTCCACGGCACGGCTCTAGGCATCGCGCTGACCGAACAAGAACCCCTTCAAGGCCTTCTCCTCTGCGGCCCTCCAGGCTCCGGCAAGTCGGCGCTGGCCGCCGAGCTGATCGCCCACTGCCCCTACCGGCGCACCGCCCTCATCGCCGACGACCTCGTCCGCCTCGATAGCGATGGCCGCGCCCTACTCGGCGAGCTCGGCCCCCTCCTCCACCTGCGCGGCCTGGGCATCGCGCGGGTCAGGGGGTGCGAAGCGCTATCCATCAGGTGGGCTGTCAGCGTGGGCGCGCCCGCGCCCGAGCTCCCGGAGGCATCCGTCATCGAAGTCCCTGCCTTTCCCGCGGCAGCAGCCCTGCGCCTTCAACTTTCCTCCCTTGCATCCGGCGAGAGCTTGTGGTGCGGATTCGAACCTGGGCCGTCAAACCACGGAGCGTCTTCATGATCGGGATCGTCGTCGTCACCCACGGGCAGCTGGCCAAGGAGCTACTCCAGGCCGCCCTTCACGTGGTCGGACCCCAGCCGGGGCTTCGCGCCGTCTGCATCGAGGCCGATGACGACATGGAGAAGCGCCGCCGGGACATCGTCCGCGCCTGCGCCGAGGCGAGCGGCGAGGAAGGCGCGATTATTCTCACCGACATGTTCGGCGGCACCCCATCCAACCTCGCCATCGCCGTGATGGAGGAGGCCAATGCCGAGGTCATCGCAGGCGTCAACCTCCCCATGCTGATCAAGCTCGCGCCGGAAAACTACCGCACCGCGACGCCGCGAGACGAGGCGGTCAAGGGCGCCCACGAGGCGGGCCGGAAATACATCTCCGTTGCCTCCTGGGTACTGAAGGGCGAAGAGGGAGCGGCGTGAGCGAGGCCTCGGCCAGGGTCACCATCGTCAACATGCGCGGCCTCCACGCCCGCGCCGCCGCCAAGATATGCGAGACCGCCAGCGCCTTCCAGTCGCGCATCGAGGTGTCCAAGGACGGCACAGCCGTCGGTGCCCGCTCCCTGATGGCGCTCCTCATGCTCGGCGCAGGAAAGGGCAGTAAGGTAACTTTGCGCGCCGAAGGTCCCGATGCGGAGGAAGCGGTGAAGGCCGTCCGTGAGCTGATCGAAGCGGGCTTTCACGAGGAGGAGTAGCTGCCCCCTCCGCCCTTCGGGCACCTCCCCCACTGGTGGGGGAGGGAAGCAGAACGAGCGTTGGTTTGAGGAACGCTCCCCCTCCGTGAGGGGGAGCTGCCGGCAGGCTGAGGGGGAGGCCGCTGGAATGCAGGTGTCTACCTGTTCCGATACTGAAAAGGCCTGTCGCCGCGGCCGAGGTCCTTGTACCGCTCGGCCAGCTTGCTCTGACGGTTCTCGAGGCTCTTCTCCTCGCCCTCGATGAAGACATGAAGAGGCCGGGAGGTGACCTCGAAGGGGTCGCCGTCCCAGATCACCACATCGCCCAGCTTGCCGCGCTCCAGCGTGCCCAGCGCATCCTCGACGCCGAAGATCGTCGCGGGGCCCAGGGTGACAGCACGCATCGCTTCGGCGTGGTCCATGCCGGAGGCGACCGCGTTGCCCGCGAGCTGGGGCAGGAGCCTCGCATTGTGCGTGTACCCCGTACCAGTGTCGTAGAACGCCACCGTCACATCGGCATCGGCAAGCCTCGAAGCCGCCTCCATGGTCGAGCCCATGCGCTCGAAGTTGGAGGGCAGGTTGGCGATCGGGTTGATGATGACCGGTACATCCGCATCGGCCACGTCCTCGGCGAGCCTGTAGGCCTCCGCCCCGCCGACGATGACGAGGTCCAGCTCGTACTCGTCCTTCATGCTCAGCACCCGGCGGATGTCCGAAGCGCCGTTGACGTCGACGAGGAGAAGCTGCTCGCCTGTCGCCGCCGGAGCGAGGCCGCGGGCGTCCTCGACCGACAGGCGGTTGTGGTGGTCGGACCGGGCGTAGGCTTCTGGGTCCTCATCGTAGAGAAGTGCGTCCTCGAGCGCCCGGCGGAACATGGCGATGCCCGCCTGGCGGCTGCCGCCGGCGCTTCTCGCCGCGCCCTCGCCCAAGGTGGCGACTTGGCCGATGCAGCCCTCCATGATCGAGCCCGGCCCACGCTCCATGGCGATCACCATGCCGCAGCCGCCGAACAGCGTGCCGCCCGCATCGGGGGTGACATAGGCGCGGGTGATGCCGCCCGCGCGGGTCACGTCGATGACGCTCGTGTCCTCGTTATAGCCGTCGCGGGCATCGAGCGCCGCCGAGAGCGCTTCGTTGTCCGTGGACGCATCGTTGGCCTCCTGCACGGCGCCGATCTCGGTCAGCCCGATCCCCGACATGGGCACGAAGAAGCCGGGCGTCACCGGCATGCCGCCCGCGTCGATGACGGTCGCGCCGCTCGGCTGGGAGACATTCGCGCCCACGGCAACGATCCTACCGCCGCGCATGACCAGCTGGCCGTTCTCGATGACGTCGCCGTCCTCGGACGTCATGTGCAGCTCGGCATTGGTGATGACCAAAGGCCCCTCCTGCGCGAGGGCCGTGCCGGTGAGGAGAAGCGAGGCGATCAGGGTACGTTTCAGCATGTTATGCATCCTCCAGCGCGGACTGGCCGAGCTCGTAGTCGAAGACCGGCTGACGGGTCTCGTCCTCGCGGTCGAACATCAAGGCGCCGTCCACGAAGACCTTCTCAGGCCGTGCGTAGACGGAGAAGGGGTCCTGGTCCCAGATGACGAGATCGGCGTCCTTGCCACTCTCCAGCGTACCGGTGCGGTCGAGGATGCCCGCCGCCTTGGCCGGGTTCGCCGTGATCCAGGTGATCGCCTCCTCCGGCGCGATGTCGATGCCGAGAGCCCGCCCGTCAGCCATGGCCTTGGCCGCTTCCTGGTTGAGGCGCTGGACGCCGTTGGGATCGTCCGAGTGGATCACCACGCAGCCGTTCGGCTGGTTGGCGACGAGGGCCGCGTTCTCGCGCACGGCGTCATAGGCTTCGAGCTTGAAGCCCCACCAATCGGCCCAGACGGCGGCACACACATCGTTCTCGGCCAGGATGTCGGCGACCTTGTAGGCCTCGATGGCGTGGTGGAAGGTGCCGACCTCGTAACCGAACTCCTCGGCCATATCGAGGACCTGCACCATCTCGTCGCCCCGGTAGCAGTGCATGTGGACGATGATGTCGCCTGCGAGAACGCCCGCCAATGTCTCCTTGTCGAGGTCGCGGCGCGGCGCCTTCCCGCCTTCGCCAGCCTCGACGCTACGGGCATAGCCGTCCCACTCGTCCTTATACGCCTTGGCGTCGATCCAGGCCTGGCGGTAGCCGCGGAAATTGCCCATGCGGGTGGCGGGGCCGCCGCGCGATCCGTAGACCCTTTTGGGGTTCTCGCCGCAGGCCATCTTGATGCCGTAGGGGGCGCCGGGGAACTTCATCCCCTGGACCGTCCGTGAAGGGACGTTCTTGACCGTGACGGTCCGTCCGCCGAAGAGGTTCGCCGAGCCCGGCATGATGTGGAGCGAGGTGATCCCTCCCGCCAAAGCTCTGCCGAAGCCTGCGTCCTGGGGGAAGATCGAGTGCTCGGCCCAGACCCCGGCGGTGTTGGGTGAGGTCGCCTCGTTGCCGTCCGAGGTCGAGGCGTTGGAGGGGCTCGGATAGACGCCGAGATGGCTGTGAAGGTCGATGATGCCGGGCGTGACGTACTTGCCTTCCGCATCGACCACGGTGAAGCCGCGCGGCACGTCGAGCTCGCCCGCCTCGCCGACGGCCTGGATCTTGCCGCCGAGGACCAGGACGGAGCCGTTCTCGATCCGCTTCCCCGTGCCGGTCAGGATCGTCGCACCCTGGATGACCATGTTCTCCGACGGGTAGGGCTCGTAGGTGGAGGGGAAGGGGTCGGGGTTGGGATAGGCGCTTCGTCCGTCTTCCCCGGAACCGCAGGCGGCAAGGCCCGCAAGGCCGATCCCCATCAAGAGCCGTCTCATCGTCATCGCGTTCCTCCAGGCTGCCATTCACCGTCAAACAGCCTCTCTGACGGAACCCTGACCCATCGGCAACAGGGGAACGCGGCTCATCTGCGGCGTGTCAGGACGGGTAGAAGAGGAGGTGCCTTTTATGGGCGACACGCAGACCACCACCGACCACGACACGATCAGGCAGTGGGCCGAAGCGCGCGGCGGCGAGCCCGCCTTCGTGGCCGACACCCAGGAAAAGGGCGAGGCAGGCGGCGTCCTGCGCATCAAGTTCCAGGACGAGGAGGGCGACCTCGCCACCACCGACTGGAACAGCTTCTTCAACACCTTCGAGAAGAACGAGCTGGCCGCCCTCCTCCAGGAGGAAACCGCCGACGGCAGCACCAGCCGCTTCGTCAAGTTCATCGACCGCCATGAGGGCGGCGACCACCACTAGTTCGAAAAGCCGCACTCAGGAGGAGAACCCTATGCGCAAGCTACCCATGACCGACGACAGCACGATGGACCGCTACCGCGAGCAGACCACCGACGAAGCCCAGCGTATCCAAGCCACCGTCGAGGACGAGACCGGCCAGGCGAAAGCCCAGGACCAAGCTCGCGAGAGCGAAGAGGAAGAGTAGACCATTGAAGGCGGCTGATCCTGCAATGGTTGGCCGCCCACCTCTTTCCGGAACTCTCTACATCTCAGTCTTGCCCCGGAATGTCCGGTAGTCCGCCATCCCTACTAATCGGAATCCTGATCAGGCGTCTCCGCCTTGGGCACACCGCAAGACGTCTCGGCTGCCCCGACGGACATCGCCAAGGTTAGGATTTTGACGTTTCGGTCGGCCAGCTTCTGCTGTTCGGGGGTCAGACGCCCTGCGGTCAGCGTGGAGAGGGGAACGTCGCCCTGGCCTCGATACGCCGTCTCCTTGACACATGAGCACTGCTCAACGCTCGCATAGTCGGCGCAATCCACCTCAGCCTCGTAATCGGCCCTGGTAAGCATGGTACCGGTACCGGAACCGCTTGAGGCGCAGCCCATCAGTAGAGCACAACAAACCCAAACCCTCGACCAACCACGCATAACGCTGACACTCCTCTTCGTCGTTCCTACCGCTTACACGAGCCTTACCTGACCTACCATACGGCTCGGGTTCTCTCAGTGAACGAACACCTTGGTCGGCTGCAGCGTCAGACCGTCCAGGCGGCAGAGCGCCACCTCCCCCTGATCATCCTCTGCCAGCACTACGTCGAGCTCACCTGCCTCCCCGGCTCGCAGTGCTTTGGCGCGGGGCGGGATGAGGACGATGCCCTGGCCGGAGCGGAGCCTGTCCGCCTCGAAGCCCGCCACCTTCTCCTTAGGGTAGTCAGCCAGCGCCTCGCCGACGGGGACGAGAAAGCCGTCGAAGCGCTCATGGTCGCGGTGCTCGGGGGTCAGGCGCAGCTCGTCCGGCTGGCCGGTCACCTCCTCCATCGTCACCGCCTGCTCCTCGCCAAAGGGGCCGACGCGGGTGCGGCGCAGCGCGGAAACGTGAGCCACCGTACCCAGCGCCTCGGCGATGTCGCGGACGAGGGCGCGCACATAGGTGCCTTTGCCCACCACCGCCTCGAAGACGGCGTGGTCCTCGTCCGGCTGCTCGACCAGGCGCAGCTCCTCGATGTCGACGATGCGGGGTTTGAGCTCCACCTTCTCGCCGTCGCGGGCGAGGTCGTAGGCGCGCTCGCCGTCCACCAGGACGGCTGAAAACTGAGGCGGCACCTGTTCGATCTCGCCCTCGAAACGAGGCAGCACCGCCTCGATCTCTTCCCTAGAGGGACGCTTAGCGCTCTCCTCCGTCACCTCGCCCTCGCGGTCATCGGTGGAGGTCCGCAACCCCCAACGCGCGGTGAAGCGGTAGGTCTTCAGCCCTTCCTGAACGAAGGGCACGGTCTTGGTCGCCTCCCCGAAGGCGATCGGCAGGATGCCCGTGGCGAGCGGGTCCAGCGTGCCCGCATGTCCCGCCTTCTGCGCCTCCGCGAACCAGCGCATGCGCGAGACCGCCTCCGTCGAGCCTACATCATAGGACTTGTCGAGGATCAGCCAGCCATGAACCTTCCGGCCCTTCTTACGCCGCGCCATCCGCCGTGCCTCCGCTAGAACTTAGAAATGGCGGAGGGGCATAAAGGCTGACGCGCGCCGGTCAAGCGCTCTTGCGCGAACGAACCAAACGGCGTCTCACCCCATTACTCCATCGCTTTTGAAGGACGGGGCGGCATGACAGCGCGCAGTATCGCAGTGATAGGGCTCGGCACGTTCGGGGCCGCCATGGCGAGGCACCTCGCCAGGTTCGGCGACCATGTGCTGGGCATCGACAGGGACGAGTCGGTGGTCGCAAGGCTCGCCGACGACCTCACCCGCTCGGTGATCCTCGATGCGCGGGAGCCCAAGGCACTCGCCGAGGCGGGGCTCGGCTCCTACGACGTCGCGGTGATCTGCATGGCGTCCGACCTCGAGGCCAACCTTCTCGCCGTGATGAACGCCAAGGATACCGGCGTGCCCGAGGTCTGGGCGAAGGCCGCATCCTCCACCCATCACCGCATTCTGCAGCAGGTGGGGATCGACCGGATACTCACCCCCGAGGAGAGCTTCGGGGAGCTCGTCGCCCAGTCCCTCCATAACCCCCTCATGCGCGGCTCGGTCCGCCTCACCAGCGAGCTGCACCTCGCCTTTGTGGAGGCGCCGCGCTGCGTGCACGGCCAGAAGCTCGCTGCCATACCCTTCGAGCGTCGCTACGACCTTCGCTGCCTCGGACTCTTACGCGGCAAGGTGCCCGTGGCCTGCGGCGGGGACGAGGAGGTCGCCGAGGGCGACAGCCTGTTCCTCATCGGCACGCGACCGGCCATGCGGTCCTTCGTGGATCGCAACTAGGCAAGGCGGTCGTGGCAAGAGCGAGAGGCCTAGCGAGCTTGGTCCGGGGCGGGACGATCCATCTGCCTCCCCCTGCCCTTCTCGCCTTTCTTTATGCGGGGCTGATCGGTCTGGGGGCGGTCCTGCTGCGTCTGCCCGTGGCCAGCATCACCGTCATCACCTGGTCGGACGCGGTCTTCATGGCCACTTCGGCGGTGACGGTGACAGGTCTCGTCGTGATCGACCCCGGTAGCGAACTTAGCGTTTTCGGCCAGGCGGTGATCGCCGCACTCATCCAGCTTGGCGGCCTGGGCCTGATGACCTTTGCGGTTATCGTGCTCTCCTCCTTGGGGCTGCCCATCGGCCTACCGCAGAAGCTCTTCCTCCAGGAGGATCTCGGTCAGACCTCGGTTCACCAGCTTCTGCGCCTCGTCACCGTCATCTTTCAGGTGGTGCTCGTCGCGGTCCTTCTCGGCTTTGCGCTTCTGGCCTTTGTCATGGTGCCCGAGATGGGGTTCGGCGAGGGGCTCTGGCACGCGCTTTTCCACTCGATCTCCGCCTTCAACAATGCAGGCTTCTCCTTGAACCCGGACAGTCTGACCCGGTACGCGTCGAACCCGCTGGTCAACATCGTCATCACCGCCCTCTTCATTGTCGGGGGTCTGGGCTTCGCTGTCCTGTCCGACCTGTCCCGGCGGAGGGGGTGGCGGCAGTACAGCCTGCATACCAAGCTGATGCTGGCGGGGACGGCGCTTCTGATCGTCATCGGCGCGGGGGGCTTCGCCCTTCTCGAGTGGAACAACCCGCAGACCCTCGGCAGCCTGCCGGGCCTAGGGGACAGGCTTTGGGTGTCCTGGTTTCAGGGGGTGACGCCGAGGACGGCGGGCTTCAACACCACCGACACCGCCGGGATGAGGGACGGTACTACCCTTCTGACCATCGTCCTCATGGTGATCGGCGGCGGCCCGACCTCCACCGCTGGCGGGATCAAGGTCACGACCTTCCTTCTCGCCATGCTGGCCACCGCCGCCTTCTTCAGGCGGCAGGACCGGCTCAACGCCTTCGGTCACGGCATCGCCCTCGATCAGGTGCTCAAGGTCATGGCGCTGATCACCATCGGCGCCAGCATCATCGTCGGCTCTCTCTTCGTGCTGGTGCTGAGCGAGGACGGTGACTTCCTCGAGCTTCTCTTCGAGGCGGCATCGGCCTTCGGCACGGTAGGGCTCAGCCAGGGGGTGACCGGCGAGCTGTCCCAGATGGGTCGCGCGGTGATCTGCTTCTTGATGTTCATTGGCCGGGTCGGACCGCTGACCTTGGGATTCTTCCTCGCCACCAAGACGCCGCCGCGGGTGAGGTACCCGTCGAGCCCGATCTATTTGGGCTGATCGGAAAGTCGTACCCTAAGCCACGCTGGAAGGATCAATGCCCACCGACGTCGTAGCCGTAGCTGCGCAGGAGGCGAGGCAGGTCGTTGGCGCTTTCGCGCTCGTCCATGGAGGACAGGACGGCGCGGTTGAACATGGCGGGCACGGTGAACCACTCGCCGCCGTCCTTCCAGCGCATCACTAAGTTCGGATCACCCATTTCGGTGGCGAAACCAACCTCGAAGTCCTCGGTCTCAAAGCCGGGGAAGAGGCGGATGGTGGTCTCCCCGGCCAGCGCCGGTGCGGTGTGTCCCGGCACGGGGGCGAGCGACTGCTGAGGCTCCTCCTCGACGAGGTCGGGAAGGCTGCCCTCGACCTTCGGCTCGTCACCGAAGCTCTGCTCGAACTCGTCCTCGTTCTTCTTCCGCCGGAAAAACATGCCACCCTCCAAAGGTCCGCGAGGCTCCCTGGCGCCCTGCGTACTGGTTTCTCTAACGTCTCATTAACAATTCAGAACGGGTCCGGCTAGACCCGATCTTGGGCAGGGTCGAAACTAGCGGCCCTGACGCAGGAGCTGGTCGATCCTGTCCGCCGTGTCGAAGCTGGCGTCGCGCTTGAAATGAAGGTCGGGGATGAACTTCATGGCGAGCTTCGGCGCCAGCACGCGGCGGATCTTCGCCGACGCAACCGAAAGTCGCCGCACCGCATCGTCGGTCTCCTGCCCGCCGAGGGTGGTGACGTAGACGGTGGCGTTGCGCAGGTCGGGCGAGGCCTGCACCTCGGTCACCGTCACGTTGAGCCCGAACAGGCTGTCGTCATGCACCTCCTCGCGCTGGAGGATCTGCGCGAGCTCGTGACGGATCAGCTCACCGGCGCGAAGCTGGCGCTGGGAGGGGGCTTTGGTCGTGTGGCGGCTTCTGGACATCCGCTAGAGGTAGGGCCGGCGGCGGGGCCTAGCAAGCTAGGCCCCGTGCACGGGTTTCACGCCGCCCTGGTCAAGGCTGAAGGCGGGCGATGTTAGGAAGGACGACGAAGGACATGCTGGCATATTCGAGGAGGACTGACGCGGCAGCGGCGGTCTTCAGCCGCGACCCCTTCGGGGTTCGGCCAGAACGGCCCCTGGCTTCGTTGCGAAGCCAGACAAGGGGATGGCCCTTCCGGCGGCTCCGCGCCTTGCCAGCAGCCGTTCTGGACACGAACCAGGGCGGCGTGAAAACCGTGCACGTGGCCTGGTCTCACTTCGCAGGCGGCAGATGGTCGTAGCTGATGACGCGGGCGATCTTCCAGCCGTCTCCGTCCTTCTTCCAGAGGTGGGTGAAAAGACCCGTCTCGTAGAGGATCCTCTCCCCCTTTTCGTCCGGGCCGTAGAAGCCGTGCTTGCCGGTCTGCATCACGCCCCAATCGCCCAAGGTCCGCACCTGGACGGTTTCGGGATAAAGGACGCGATCGACCTTGGGCCTTTTCCCTGCGCGCTGCTCTTTGCAGCCAGGCACGACGCTTTCGATGAAGCCGTCCAGGGTGTCGGTCTTGCCGCCCTTGTCGTGGTAGAACTCGAGATCCTCCGTCATCAGCCGCTTGAGAACGGCCACGTCGCAGGTCTCGAACGCGGCCCTGAAGACCTGCCCATCGAGAAGCAGCATGGTCTCATGCAGAAGGTCTTTGGACTGATCTTCTGCAGCAGCCAGGCCGTAAGACATGACCGCGGCGATAGCGCCGCCTATCAGTGATCGTAGCACGTCTCTTCCTCCCTCATTGATGAGTACCAACTGGGAAAGAATGAACGAAGCGCAAGGGACGGACGCCAGTTTTGTGCAGCCGCCTATCTCGTATGGATGCCGCACTCCACCTTGCCGGAGCCAGACCAGCGGCCCGCGCGGACATCCTCGCCCTCCTCCACCGGCATGGTGCAGGGCCAGCAGCCGATGGAGGGGTAGCCTTGTGCGACCAGCGGGTGGGCGGGGATGTCGTGCTTTTCCGTGTACGCTTTGACATCGCTTTGCGCCCAACTTACCAGCGGGTTCACCTTGAAGTGGGTGCCGTTCCACTCGAACGCCGGAAGATGCGCGCGGCCGCCCCCGTGAAAGGCCTTGCGCCCGGTGACCCAGGCATCGAAGCCGTCGAGTGCACCCTTCAGCGGGCGGACCTTGCGCAGGTCGCAACAGGCATCGGGGTCGCGGCGCCAAAGGTCGCCGGTGCGGTCCTCCGCCTGCTGCTCTTCTTCGTTCGGTGTGATGTCGCGCACATCGGTCAGCCCCAGGCTCGCTGCCAGCTTGCGGCGGTGGGTGAGGGTCTGGGCGAAGTGCTTTTGGGTGTCGAGGAAGATCACCGGCGTGTCCGGCGCCACCCGCGAGACGAGGTGCAGGAGCACCCCCGACTCCGCCCCGAACGAGCTGACAAGGGCAATCTCCCCGGCGAACTCGTGGGCGATAGCGCGTTCGAGAATATCCTCGGCGGAGGCGCCAAAAAACTCCTTCGATAGAGCGCGAACACGTTCCTCAGGGGACTGAGCAGGCATCTGAAGCACGGCGGCAGTCATCGCTCTTCCCTCCTCAGCTCGAAGACCGGACGGCCTTCCGCAGGGCGCTGATAAGCGTAGCGGTAGGCTTTCACGCCTTGGGCGAAAGCGTCGACGCGCACGTCATCGGCGAGCTCGACAAGGTTCACCCCGACACGGAGCATCGCCTGCGCCTGGTCGGGCAGGACGTGTCCGCCGACGATCAGGTCGCCTTCGAAGCCGAAGCGCTGGCGCAGCAGCCTCGCTTGGCTGAAGGCGCGCCCGTCCTTGAAACCGGGCATGTCGAGGCGGATGGCGGTGACGCCTTCCAGGTCGAGCGGTTCGGCAACCAGGTCACGGCCCGAGGGTATGCTGACGGATGGCTCAATGCCCTCCTGGCGGACAGCACCTTCGCGCAGGTCAAACAGCGTCGGCATAGAGCGCCTCCTTGAACGGTTCCGCCCCGACCCTGCGATAGGCCTCAATGAAGCGTTCTTCCGGTGAGCCTCGTAGCTCGAGATAGCGCTCGACCACGCGCTCGACGGCGTCGACCACCTCCTCCGTGGACAGACCGCGCCCGACGATGTCGCCGATGGCGGCGTTCTCATCGGCGCTGCCGCCCAGGGTGAGCTGGTAGAACTCTTCGCCTTTCTTATCGACACCCAAGATGCCGATATGACCCACATGGTGGTGGCCGCAGGCATTGATGCAGCCGGAGATCTTGACCTTCAGCTCACCGATCGCTTGCTGCTGCTCGATGTCCGCGAAGCGCTCCTGGATGCGGTTCGCCACCGGGATGGAGCGGGTGTTAGCGAGGTTGCAGTAGTCGAGCCCCGGACAGGCGATGATGTCCGAGACGAGGCCGTGATTGGCCGTGCCGAGCCCCGCCTCGCTAAGCGCTTGGTAGGCCGTATGAAGATCGTCCAGCGCTACATGGGGCAGCACCATGTTCTGTTCGTGGGTGGTGCGCACGTCGCCATAGCCGTGGCGTTCGGCGATGTCCGCCAACGCTTCGAGCTGGTCGTCCGTGATGTCCCCCGGCGGTTTGCCTTGCGGCTTGAGGGAGACGGTCACCGAGACATAGCCCGGCTGACGGTGGGGGTGGACATTGGTCCTGACCCACTGGGCGAAGCCTTTGTCCTGCCCAAGAGCATCGCCAAAGGCTGCGCTGTCGGTATCGCGGGGGCTGAGGTTCGGTCCTTCGAAATGAGAGGCGATCCGCTTCCACTCGGTAGGCGGAAGGTCCACCGAGCCGCCCGGCCCGAGGGTCCGGAAATGCTCGAACTCCTCCTCGACAGCCTTCGCAAAGGCCTCGACGCCCATCTCGCTGACGAGGATCTTGATCCGCGCCTTATAGAGGTTGTCGCGCCGTCCGTGCAGGTTATAGACCCGCAGGATCGCTTCGAGATAGGAGAAAAGCTCCGCCTTCGGTAGGAACTCGCGGATGAAGTGACCGATATGGGGCGTCCGCCCCTGCCCGCCGCCGACCAGGACGCGGTAGCCTGCCTCGCCAGCCTCGTTACGAACGATCTCGAGGCCGATATCGTGCACTTGGATCGCCGCGCGGTCATGGGCCGTCGCCGTCACGGCGATCTTGAACTTCCTAGGCAGGAAGGAGAACTCGGGGTGGAAGGTCGACCACTGACGGATCGCCTCGCAAGTGACGCGTGGGTCCTCGACCTCGTCCTTGGCAGCACCGGCGAAAGGATCAGTGGTGGTGTTGCGGATGCAGTTGCCGCTGGTCTGGATACCGTGCATCTCGGCCTCGGCGAGCCGCGCGAGGATGTCCGGCACATCCTTCAGCTTCGGCCAGTTGAACTGGAAGTTCTGCCGCGTACTGACATGGGCGTAACCGCGGTCGTAGTCCCGTGCTACCGAGGCGAGGACGCGAAGCTGATGCGGCGAGAGCGTGCCGTAGGGCACCGCGACCCTGAGCATATAGGCGTGAAGCTGCAGATAGAGGCCGTTCATCAGCCGCAGGGGCTTGAACTCGTCCTCGGTGATCGCGCCGGAGAGGCGCCGCTGCACTTGGCCGCGAAACTCCTCCACCCGGTCGAGCACCATGGCCCGGTCATATTCGTCATAGACGTACATGATCAGTGCACCGTTCCTTTCGCCCGAGCGAACTCGGGGTGGATGGTCGGGCCGGTCTCGCGGATCAGCTCGCGCAGGCGCCCGCGGCCGGAGGGGGAGAGGTCCTCCTCCACATCCATGAGATAAGGGCCGACGGCGGTTGCTTCGTCCAGTGCCGCCTCGGTCAGAAGGTTCAGCGCATCTTGCCCCTCCACCGCATGGGCCTCGTCGAGGCTGACCGACCACTGACGATCCATGGTGAAGTATATAACCTCCCCGGTGAGAAGGTCGTTAGCAGTGACCACTTTCAGGCCCTGGTTCTTGCCCTTCTTGACGCCGCCGGCCTGGATCTTGACCGGCTGGCGGTTGGGGTCTGGTCTCGCGTCGCTCATGCCGCGCTCCTTTCTTCGGCGAGCGCGATCAGCTCCTCGCCGCGCGCCATGGCGGCCACCTCGCCGATGACGAGAAGGCCCGGCGCCTCGATCTGCGCCGCCGCTGTGCCCAGCGAGCCGAGATCGGCCCTGATGACGCGTTCCGTATCCCTCGTACCGTCGGCGATGACGGCGACAGGGGTCTGGGGGGCGAGGCCGCCCTGGATCAGATCATGGGCCACGCCCGACGCCTTGCGCACGCCCATATAGACGACGATCGTGCCGCCCAGCCTCGCCAGCGCCTGCCAGTCGATGCCGGTTTCCGCGCCGTTCCCGGCCTCGGCGGTCACGAAGGTCGCCGACTGGGCGATACCCCGATAGGTCAGCGGCAGCTCAGCGCTGGCCGCGCAGCCCATGGCGGCGGAGATGCCCGGCACCACCGTGGCAGGCACGCCAGCGGCCTTGAGCGCATCAAGCTCTTCGCCGCCGCGGCCGAAAATGAAGGGGTCGCCGCCCTTGAGCCGCACCACCCTTTTGCCCTCACGCGCGAGGCGCACCATGAGCTGGCCGATGGCTTCCTGCGGCAGAGAATGGTTCGAGCGCTTCTTGCCCACATAGACCCGCTCGGCATCCCGCCTGCAGAGGGCAAGAATCTCATCCGAGACGAGGTTGTCGTGCAGGATCACATCGGCCTCCTGGCAGACGCGCAGGGCTTTGAGGGTCAGAAGCTCGGGGTCGCCCGGTCCTGCGCCGACGATGAAGACATGGCCTTCGGTCCTGCCCTGCAGCTCGTCGGCGAAAGCCTGCTCGGCCCTTGCCCGGTTGCCTGAAAGCACTGCATCGCGGGCGGGGCCTTCGAAGAACCGCTCCCAGAAAGCGCGGCGCTCCTTGGGGGAGAGCTTAGCTGCAACGATGTCGCGGCGCTCCTTCGCGAAGGCCACGAGATCGCCCAGACGGCTGGGCAGCATCGCTTCCAGCCGCTCCCGCAGCCTCCGGCCCAAAACAGGCGCAGCGCCGCCGGTGGAGATGCCGACGACGAGGTCGCCGCGCTCGACGATCGAGGGGATCACCACGTCGCAGAGCTCGGGCATGTCCACGGCGTTGACCGGCACGCCGTAGGCTCGGCCGAGTTTTGCGGCGCGCTCGTCCTCGCCCGGATCGCCGGTTGCGGCGATCAGAAGGGCGGGGCTGTTTTCAAAAGCAGAATCGCTGATGGGGCCTGCAACAAATCTGGCTTGGTCTGCGAACTCATCAGCAGCAAGCGTATGGTCGCTGGCCATGAAGAAGGTGAGCCTGGCACCGGAAGGAGCCAGCAAACGAGCCTTCCGAACGGCGAGCTCGCCGGCACCGGAAACGAGAACGTCGCGGCCTTGGAGGTCCATGAATGCGGGGAAGTAGCGCATGATCTTAAGAAAACCTATCCAACTTCGGCGTCAGGCCTATCTGGTGTCACCAAAGCTGCCTAGCAAACGAATGTTCGTCCGATAGTCGATTAGGTTTCCTCACTGAGGAGGACAAGATGAGAAAACTACCGCCCCTCAACGCCCTCAGGGCCTTCGAGGCCGCCGGACGTCATTTGAGCTTTTCTAAAGCGGCCGACGAGCTGGCAGTGACCCCCGGTGCCATCAGCCAGCAGATGCGGATCCTGGAGAACTGGCTCGGCACGCCCCTCTTCACCCGCGACCCCAAGGGCCTGCAGCTCACCGAAGCGGGCCTCGCTGCCCTGCCGCAGATGAGGGAGGGTTTCGACCGTCTCGCTGCCGGAACGAGGTTGATGCAGGCCGGAACAGGCCCCTCCAAGGTCACCGTTTCGGTCGCCCCCTCCTTCGCCTCCAAATGGCTGGTGCCCAGGCTCGACGACTTCCAGCAGCAGCGCCCCGAGACCGATATCTATGTCCACGCCGATATGGAGATCGTCGATTTCGGCTCGGCCGATGTGGATGTGGCGGTGCGGTTCGGGCGCGGCGGTTATGACGGGCTCGTGAGCGAGCGGCTGATGGGGGAGACCATCGTCCCCGTCTGCAGCCCCGCCCTCACCAAGGGACAGAACGCCCTACGCTCGCCCGAGGACCTCGCCCACCACACGCTGATCCACGACGACAGCGACAAGGACGGCATGCCCAACTGGGAGATGTGGCTGCGCGCGGCGGGCATCGAGGCCGCTTCCGGCACGAGAGGCCCGCGCTTCAACCAGTCGTCCCTCGCTATCGAGGCGGCGGTGGCTGGCAAGGGGGTGGCGCTGGCCCGCTACGCGCTCGCCGTGGCAGACCTGGAAGCCGCGCGGCTGGTCATTCCTTTCGCCCACGAAACGCCGACGGACTTCGCCTACTGGCTGGTCTATCCCGAGGCGAAGGCGGTGTTGCCTGATGTCTCCGCCTTTACGGGGTGGCTGAAGGCCGAGGCGGAGCGCTCGCTTCAGGCCCGGTGACGCCCGCCTTCTCGAGCTCCGGCGCAAGACGCCCGGTGATCGCCAGGAAGAACATGCGGTAGTCGCTCAGAAGCGACCAGAGCGGATAGGTGAAGGTGGCGGGCTTGTTGCGCTCGACGAAGGCGTGGCTGACCCAGGCGAAGCCGTAGCCCACCACCGGGATCAGGAGCAGCATCCAGAGCTTGCCGGTCAGGATCGCCGCAGCAGCCACGACGAGGGTCAGTGCGGTGCCGATATAGTGCAGCATCCGCGTGCCCTTATCCGCATGCTCGCGCAGATAGTGCGGCCAGAACTGCTCGAAACTGGTGTAGTCGCGCATGGTGCCTCCTGCTTTTCGGCAAGACGCTCATACCACCGAATGCTGCGGCGGGGAAACGGCGCCTACTCGGTCCGGCCCTTGCGGGTGAGGCCGACGACGAGACCTGCCACGAGGAGAGCCCCGCCGATGAACGCCGGGAAGACCGCCACCGCCCGCATGACCGGGCCTAGCTGCGGATCGCCGGTGATGTCGCCGAGCTGCTGGCCGAACACGTAAAGCGCCGCGGCCGCCGCGATGGTGACGATGCCGCCGACGAAGTAGCTCGACGGGCCGCCATCGCTCTCCGTGCTGCGCACCGAGCCAAGGAGCTCCCGGTCGATGGGCTGGCCGCTCTCAGCCAGCTTGCGCAGGGTCTCGTTGGTGGAGCGGACCCGGAGATACTGAAACAACCCGCCGATGAAGACGATCAGGATGACGAAGGTGAACACCCCGATCTGACCGAACTCGAAGAAACCGTGATCCATATGCCGTTCTCCCCTGCCTCTGGCGCAGCCAATCTAACGGAGAGGTGAGCTCCTGTCGATGAGCGGGGCAGCACCAGGGACCGCCCGTGGGCGGCTGTGTGTGGTGGAGGCTGGAGCGGGCGGTACGTCGTCGC
>NZ_JANIBC010000014.1 GCF_024505085.1 Parvularcula maris | reverse complement strand
CAATGTTCGCTTCTCCCGGAAGCGAACATTGGCTATTTGATGAAGGACATGCTGCGCCGATACGGCAGGCGCCTCTACCTCCTCGAACGGCAACCATTCCCTAAGGCTTCGGGCGGCAAACCGTTCACCATGAGTGACGCTGCCAATCAGGAACCGCCGCGCCCTGCCTGGAACAAGGACCGGGCCGTGGGTCAGATGAAGCCTTTCGATCCCGAGGAAGCGCAGCATGTGCGCGAGTGCTTGGAGGTCGAGGCTCGGAAGACGCCGGCCCGGACGCGGGATCTGGCGCTGTTCAATCTGGGTCTCGACGCCATGTGCCGGGCGTCGGAGCTTCTTTCCCTCAAGGTCGAGCACATGACCGATCATCTCGGCCGCGTGGTCGAGGAGTTCGACGTGCTGCAGGAGAAGACCGGGCGCTCCAAGACGGTGACCCTGGGGCGCGAAGCACGGCACAGTCTGCAGATGTGGATCGACATGTCCGGCAAGGATGTGGGCGACTACGTCTTCACTTCCATCGGGCCGCGGCCTTCCGAGGGACCGCTTTCGCGCATGCAGTACTCGCGGCTGGTCAAGTCCTGGGCCGAGATGGCGCGGCTGGACCGTCGGCGCTTCTCCACCCACTCCATGCGCCGGACGAAGTCGTCGCTGATCTACAAGGAGACGAAGAACCTGCGCGCCTGCCAGCACCTTCTGGGACATAAGAGCATCGGTTCGACGGCGGAGTATCTAGGCGTGGACAAGCGCGAGGCGCTCGATCTGGCGAAGGATATTGAAATTTAAGTCCGTCATCCCGGAAAGCGCCAAGCGCTTATCCGGGACCCATGGACCATACTTTGTTCCCACCGGAAAGATCAGCTTGAGAGCGTACTGGCCATGGGTCCCGGATAGCCTTCGGCTTCCGGGATGACGGCTCAATTACATGCCTCCACCACCATGCCATCATAGGCAGGCTCGACATGCCCCGGTGTCTCGTCGGCGACGGTGCGGTAGTCCATCACCACGTGCAGATTCGTCAGCACGCCGCGTTCGCACCCTGCCCGCTCGATGAACTCAAGCGACTTCTCAAGATGCAGATGGCTGACATGGGGCTTGTACTGCAGCGCGTCGATGATCCAGGTGTGGGTGCCTTCTACGACCTCCCAGCTCTCCGGATAAAGATCGTTGACGTCTGCCGAGTAGGCGATCGGCCCTACCCGGAAGCCGTGGGAAGGCACGTTGCCGTGGTGCTGGAGGAACGGGATGCAGGGCAGCGGCCCAGACGGCCCCTCCACTGTGAAAGCCGCCCCTTCTGCCGGCAGCTCGCGGCGGTCGAGGATGGGCGGGTAGAAGCTACCCTCCGGCCTCTCGAAGCAGTAGGCGAAGCGCTTGGGTAGGTTGGGCGAGGTCACTTCGGATAGGTACACCGGGACACGCTGCATCCGGTTGATGGCCACCGCGCGTAGGTCGTCGATGCCGTGGGTCTGGTCGGCGTGGTCGTGGGTGATGGCGCAGGCATCCACATGGCCGATACCGTTATCCGTGAGCTGAAGACGCAGTTCCGGCGCCGTGTCGATGAGGAGGGTCGTCAGCTCGCCCTCGAAGCTGCCGTCCTCATGGGCGCGCTGGAAGACCACCGAGCAGCGGGAGCGTCGGTTTCTCGGCTCGCTCGGGTCGCAGTCGCCCCAATTGCCGCGTCCGTCTTCGCCGCCGATACGGGGTACACCGCCGGAGCTGCCGCAGCCTAGGATGATGGCGCGAACCTTCACGGCCGGGGCGCTTTATCGAACAGGTGGAAGAAGTTCTCCGTGGTCGCTTCTTCGATCTCCTCGACAGACACGCCCTTCACTTCAGCCAGCTTCTTCGCCACCTCGATGATGTAGGCGGGTTCGTTGCGGCGGCCCCTGTAAGGCACGGGCGCGAGGAAGGGACAGTCGGTCTCGATCAGTAGGCGGTCCATCGGCACGGCCTCGGCAAGCGCCCTCACCTCGTTGGCCTTCTTGAACGTCAGAATGCCGGAGAAGGCTACGTAGCCCCCCATAGCGAGACCCGCCTCCATCAGCTCGCGGCCCGATGTGTAGCAGTGCAGCAGGAGGGGGAAGATTTTGTCCCCATACCCCTCTTCCAGCATGGCCTGCATGTCGGCATCGGCCTCGCGGGTGTGGACGATGAGCGGCAGGCCGGTCCGCTGGCTCGCTTCGATATGGGCGGCGAAGACGCGGCGCTGATCCTCCCGCGGCGAGTACTCGTAGTGGTAGTCCAGGCCGCACTCGCCAATGCCCACGACGTCAGCTCCAGCCGCCAGCTCGATCAAGCGGTCAGCGGTCAGTTCGGCGAAGTCCTTGGCGTGGTGAGGGTGAACGCCGACGGACCGGGTGAACCGGTGATCCCGAGCGGCGATCCGGGCGATCTCCTCCGTATGCTCCAGCCGGTCGGAGATGAGCAGCATGGCCCCGATGCCTGCTGCATCCGCGCGCGCGAGAACCTCGTCGAGATCCTCCTCATAGCGCTCGCCGTGCAGGTTGACGTGGCTGTCAACGAACATGCCCTGCCCCCCTCATCGCGTCCCTAATCCGCATACCCGCGATCAGCGCCGTCTGGATGACGTCGGCGGTACCGGCGTTGCGAAATGTTCGGCGCGCCTCTTCATAGGCCGCAAGCCGCCTGCCCCGCTCGGAAGCTTCCATGCCAGGAGCGCTCAGTGCACGGCGGAGGCGGGTGAGGACGATCTCCCGCGCCTCCTCCGTCTGAAGCTCGGCCCCTTTTGCCGCGAACTTCCTGGCAGCGGTCTGAAGGTCGGCCTTGCCAGCGACGGCGCGTAGGAAGCTTTCGGCCAGCTTGGCGGCATCTTCGCCCTCGCTGAGCGACAGCTTGAGTGCCCTACCCGGCCTGCCCTCGGCGGCCTCGGCGAGCCTTGCCGCCTCTTCCTTGCTACGGTCCGTGCGCGAGACCAGCCACTCGGTCAGCGGTTCGGTCGCGACCGGCTTCATCATGATCCGCCTGCACCGGCTCGTCAGTGTGGGGAGGAGCTGCGAGGGCGACTTGGAGAGAAGGAAGATCGCCGTGCCCTTGGGCGGCTCCTCGAGGTTCTTGAGAAAGGCGTTGGCCGCCTCCCGGCCGAGCTCGTCGGCGAGGTCGATGACGACCGCCCGGCGACCGGTGATCGAGGCCTGCTGCAGGCGGTGGTTCGCTGCCCTGATCTGATCGACGCCGATCTCCTGGCGCAGCTTGCCGGTCTTCTCGTTCTCCTGCCGCCTGACGGTGACAAGGTCCGGGTGGCTGCCCGAGGTGATGAGGTTCCTCACCGCCGGGTCGCTCTCGCCCAGCCTCCCGCCGCCCGACAGAAGCGTCGCCGCCAACAGGAAGGCTAGGCTCGCCTTGCCAATGCCCTCCGGCCCGCTGATGACGAAGCCGCCGGTCATGGCGTCCCACTCGAGAAGCTGCTCGACGGCCAGGAGGGTGGAGGGGTGAGCGAGGAAGTCCTCGGTCTCTTCGGGCGGGGAAAGGGCGTCCATGGCGGCCCTATAGCAGACCAGGCAGCCTCGCGTTAACCGCCGCGCGGACTTCCTTTTCGACATCCTCCTGCGGCTGATTGGCGTCGATGCGGACGACGCGGCTCGGCTCGCGGGCGGCGATGGCGAGGAAGCGCTCGCGCACCGCCTGGTGGAAGTCGAGCCCCCTCGCCTCGAACCGGTCGGCGGCGCCGCGTTCGTTGGCGCGCGAGAGGCCCACTTCCACGGGGAGATCGAAGAGGAGGGTGAGGTCCGGCATCCTCTCCACCACCTTCTCGCGAAGCTGTGCGATCAAGGCCTCGTCGGCGCCGATCTGATAGGCCTCGGTCGAATCGCAGAAGCGGTCGCAGAGCACCACTTCGCCGCGCGACAGGGCCGGGGCGATCGTATGGCGGATGTGGGTGTCGCGGGCCGCGTTCATCAGCAGGGTTTCCGCCGTGGGCGACCAGTGATTGTCCTTATCCAGAAGAAGGCTGCGCAAGGCCTCCGCCCCCGGCGCGCCGCCCGGCTCGCGGGTCGTGGTGACGTCGCGGCCCGCTTTCTTCAGCGCCTTGGCAAGCGCCTTCACCTGGGTGCTCTTACCGGCGCCCTCGGGGCCTTCGAAGGTGATGAACGTCACGCGCCGTCGCTTCCGGGGGGCGTCAGGAGCTGCTGCAGGCCCAGCTGCACCTTCTTGAAGAAGCCCAGCCCCTTCACCTCACCCGCGGTATAGACGGGGTAGTCCCGCGTCGGCTGCCCCGGCATGGTCAGGGTCAGGACGGCCACCTGCTCACCCTCCTTGATCGGTGCACGGAGGGGACCTTGATAGGAGACCTCCGCTTCAGCGCCGCTCAAGGTACGCTTGTGGAGGAGGAAGCGGACCTCCTGGTCGATCCGCAGGGGAACGCTCTCCTCACGGCCCGCGAAAACATCCGCATAGCCCACGAGGTCGCCCGCCTCGAAGAAGGTCGCCTCGTCGAAGCTGTCGAATGCCTCGTCCATGAGGTCGATGGCGGCGGATCGGCGGGCCGCTTCGGAATCGAGCCCCGTGACCACGGCAATGCGTGCTTCACCGTCCCGCTCGGCCAGGCCGACAACGCCGTAGCCTGCCTCGTCCGTGTGCCCGGTCTTCATGCCCCGCGCGCCCTCCATGGCGCCGATCAGCGGGTTGCGATTGGATTGGGTGATCTTCGACCAGGTAAACTCGGGGATGGAGAAGATATAGCGGTACTCCGGATACTCGTACCAGATGTGCCGAGCGAGCTTGGCGAGGTCGCGCATGGACATGCGCTGCTCCGGGTGCGGAAGGCCTGTGGGGTTGCCGAAGCTCGACTGGTCGAGACCCCAGGCCTTCGCCCGCGCGTTCATCAGCTCGGCAAAGGCTTCCTCGCTGCCCGCGATGTTCTCCGCCACCACGATGCAGGCATCGTTCCCGGACTGAACGATGATGCCCTTGAGGAGGTTCTCCACGGTGATATCGGTGTCCACCAGCACGAACATCTTCGAGCCGCCCGTGCGCCACGCCTTCTCCGAGACGGTGAAGGGCGTCTCCGGCGTCAGCTTGCCCTGCTTGATGAGGTCGAGCACCACCGCTGCCGTCATCAGCTTGGACATGGAGGCGGGCGGCACAGGGGTATCGGCGTCCTTGCCGTAGAGGAACTCCCCGGAGGCGACATCCATGATGACGGCATGGCTCGCCTTGGTCCGCACCAAGCCTTCATTCTGGGCGAAAGCCGGGGCGGTCAGTGTCAGTAGGCTGAGGGCTGCGAGTGCAGTTCTCTTCAACGGGCGACCTCTTCCACGATATGCGCGTCGCCGAAGCCTTGGGTCTTGGCCTCTTCGAGCGCTTCTTGCGCCGAGAGAGGATGGCTGAACGGCCCCATCCGGACAAGGGTGAGCTGGGTCGGTCCGCTGTCCTTGATGTGCAGGCTCACGGGTTTGTCCTCGGGCAGGCGCGAGACGGCAGCGCGGGCGTTGCCGGAGGTCGAGAAGGCACCGATCTGCACGAAGAAGGCCGCGTTCCTCACCGGGTTCACCTTGATGCCGTCGAGAACCGAAGGGTCGAGATCGGCGAGGATGATGTCGGTCTCGGTGGGAAGCTGTGGCTCGCGCAGCGGGCTGAGGACCGGCGGTCTCGGCATAGCTGCGGCGAGGGACTGGCCTCGCTCGGCCTGGCCGACCTTCACGATGGCCTGGTCGAGCCTTGCCGGGCCGACATAGCGAACGCGGACATTCGCCACGCCCTTCGCCTCGGTGCCGAGGCGGCGGGCGGCCTCCTTGGAGAGGTCGAGGATGCGGTCGTTGGCGAACGGCCCGCGATCGTTGACGCGCAGGGTCAGCCGCTTGCCGTTGGCCGGGTTCGTCACCTCGACAATGGAGGGCAGAGGCAAAGTCGGGTGCGCCGCCGTCAGGCGGTTCTCGTCAAAGACCTCGCCATTGGCGGTCAAACGGCCATGGAAACCGGGACCGTACCAGCTCGCCCGGCCCACCTTGTCGTAGTCCGGCTCCGGCTTGGGCACATACCAGACGCCCTTCACCTGATAGGGCTTGCCAACTTTCTCGTGTGGGTTGGGCACAGGCTTCGAGGCGAACGGCCCCCTGCTCTGTTGGCCGCCCTTGTCGGGCGCGGTGGCGCAGGCCGCTGCCAGCGCGAGAAGCGAGAGCGCGAGGAGGCGCGGTGCGTTGAAACTCATATGCCGAAGAACCCTGCCTGAGGGGAGAGACCTGCCGCCTCCTTCCCAGGGGTAAGGTTAAGGCACGGTTGAAACCTAGGTCAACGAACGGTGAGGTAAGGTGGCGTTGTTCCCCTAGAAAAGAAGACGACGAACGAGATACCTTCCCACCGTCATCCCGGCCGAAGCGTAGCGTAGAGCCGGGACCCATGGCCTAAGCGGATCAGATTTGAAGCAACGTTTGTCCATGGGTCCCGGATAAGCCTAGCGGCTTTCCGGGATGACGCAGGAAGTATGTTAGGCGGACTACGTAGCCATCCTTCTTCTGACGCTCGGACGGCGGAAAGCTCTGCGTTCCGCTCTACACTGTCCCCTGCCAGAGTCGCACCTTGAGCCCGCCATGGGGCACGGGCGGGCCGGGCTCGAGCTTGAGGCCGGTGGCCTTGGCCAGCCGGTCGCTCTCGGTAATCAGCGCCACCCGCCACCCGGCGAAACGCTCGCGCAGTACCCCGCCGAAGGCGGCGTAGAGCGGTTCGAGCTCTCTGCCCGCCGAAAGGCGCTTACCGTAGGGCGGGTTGGTGAGGATCAGCCCCGGCGGTCCCTCAGGCGGCTCGATGCGGCTCACCTCCCGGACCATCAGTGCAACTCGGTCTGCCGCCCCAGCCCGCTCGGCGTTGGCAACCGCAGCCTCGATGGCCCCCTTGGCCCGGTCGCTGCCGACGATCGGCCCCGTGCCTCGCACTGTACAAGCCAGCGCCTTGGTCCGCGCTCGGTCGTAGGCATCGGGCCTGAAGCTGGCAAAGTTCTGAAACGCAAACCGTCGTCCCCGGCCTGGCGCCAGACCGGCAGCCATCTCCGCCGCCTCGATCAGGGTGGTCCCCGAACCGCAAAAGGGGTCCAGCAGTGGCAGCGACGGATCATACCCCGCTGCCCGCAGGAACAGGCTCGCCATGGTCTCGCGCAGCGGCGCCCCGGCCACGCTCTCCTTGAAGCCCCGCCGGTGAAGAAGCTCGCCCGAGCTATCGACGCTGACCCTGGCTTCGTTGCCGTCGATACGGACCAGGACCTTCAGCCCTTCCCCGGCAGCCTCCTCGGCGCCGGTCGGCTGGGCTGCCGCCTTCGCCACCCGCTCCTCGGCCGCACCGGTGTGATAGATGCGCGACTTGCGCGCGGCCGCTTCGACATGGAACGCCTGCCCCTCACGCAGAAACTCGCTCCAGGGCAGCTCCTTCGCCGCGCCGTGCAGCACGTTGAGGCTCGGCGCACGGAAGCAGCCGAGCCGCACTAGTATCCGGCTCGCCCCGCGCAGAAGAAGGTTCGCACGCCAGATATCAGGCCAAGAGCCGGTGAAAGAGACACCGCCCGGCTGACGCTTAGCCGCGCTCCAACCGTGCTCGCGCACCTCCTCCAGCAGCACGGGCTCCAGGCCCGGCGGGCAAGCGGCGAAAAGTTCGAAACGGCTCAGCGGCATAAAAACATCACCCGATAACGGTTTTCGCCCTAGATAGGCAGGGCGCGGCAGGGAAGGCCTTTGACATGGAGCGTATCAGGGAACTCGACGGGGTCAGGGCCATCAGCATCCTCGCCGTGCTGGCGGCCCACCTGCTCCCTCTAGGTCCCAGCCAGTGGGGGCTGAATTCTGTCTCCGGGTTCCTCGGGATGGCGCTCTTCTTCTGCCTGTCCGGCTTCTTGATCACTTCGCTGCTTCTCCGAGACGACCGCGCCGCACCGTTCCTCTTCAAGCGGATCGCCCGCATCTGGCCGCTCACCTTCGTGGTGGCGAGCGGCGCCTTTCTTTTCGGTACCGTGGAAGCGGACGAACTGGCACGCACGATCCTTTATACGCGCAACTACACGGTGAACGATGGCCAGGGGCTGTCGCCCTTTTGGTCCCTCTGTGTCGAGGCGCATTTCTACATCAGTATCGCCCTTCTAATCGCCGTATTCAGAAAGTCTGCGCTCTACCTTCTGCCCGTCGCCGCTGTCAGTTTCACAGGATGGCGCCTCTACACAGAGACCTTTGCCAGCGTGAACACGCATCTGCGGATCGACGAGATCCTGTCCGGCTGCATCCTGGCCCTGGTCATCACCCGCTATGACTGGGGCAGCCTTTCGGAGCAGACGAAGACCAGACTGTCGCTGCTGGTCTACCCTGCAGCCGCGCTGCTTCTCGCCACCTGTTTCGAACCGCTCATGCCGCTTGGGATTTTGCGCCCCTATGCTGCAGCGTTCCTGGTGGGCCTCTGCATCGTTGCGCCGCCCACCTACGCGTCGCTGATCCTCTGTTCGAAGCCCCTGGCCTTCATCGCGAAAATCTCCTTCGCCCTCTACGCCATCCATAGCCTGATGCGGATCGGCTGGTTCAGCGAGGGCGAGAAGTGGGAGGTCTACCTCCTCAAGCGGCCACTCACCTTCGCCCTGACCTTCGGTCTGGCCTGGCTGTCGACGGAGACGCTGGAGAAGTACTCGAACGAGTGGGCGCGGCGGATGGCGAAGAAGATTTGGCCGCCACGGAAGGTCACCGACGCCCAGGCCTCACCCGTGCCGGTGCAGCAGGTCTACTGACCACAGCCCTCATGAAGGGGCTATCAGTGCCGCAGGCGCTTTCGTCCGAGAAGAACCAACATGAGGAACAGACCGAAGCTGACCGCCAGATGGAGGAGCTTCGCGTTCAGTGCTCCGTAGTTCAGAAACATCAGGGCAAAGAGGATGTGGTAGAGAGCGATCAGGAACCACCCGCTCGTCTTCTTCAGGAGGCTGAGGACCCCGCCAATAAAGAGCACCGCCCCCATCAGCGCGCTGTAGCCGAAATAGCCCGGTAGCGAGAGGTCGATCAGCAGCGTTCCCGGATGCGCAGCGAGGAAGCCTTCGACCTTGGCCACCCCGTCCTGTAGCTGCGTCAGAACCTCCGGCGGCAGCTCCTCACCGCCCCACCGGCCCGAGGTCAGTGCAAGAAGAAGGCCCGCCCCCAGAAGGCGAAAGAACCCGTAGACGACGAAACCGAAGCTCAAGAGGTAGTAGAGGACCGCCATGGGAACCGCCGCGCTGCTGCCCGTCCAGCATGAACAAAAGGACAGTTCTGTGCAAGCGCCTTACTCTTCCCCCGCCACCCTCTGCGCCAAGGCCGCGGCCATGAAGCGGTCGAGGTCGCCGTCGAGCACCGCATCCGGCGAGGGGCTCTCCACCTGGGTGCGCAGGTCCTTGACCATCTGGTAGGGCTGCAGGACGTAGGACCGGATCTGGTGGCCCCAGCCGATGTCGGTCTTGGTCGCCGCCTCGGCGTTGGCCTCCTCCTCGCGCTTCTGCAGCTCGAGCTCGTAGAGACGCGCACGGAGCATGTTCCAGGCCTCGGCCCGGTTCTTGTGCTGGGAGCGCTGGGACTGGCACTGCACCACGATGCCCGTGGGCTCGTGGGTGATGCGCACCGCCGAGTCGGTAGTGTTGACGTGCTGCCCCCCTGCCCCAGATGCGCGGAACGTATCCACCCGGCAGTCGCTCTCATTGATCTCGATCTCGATCTTGTCGTCCACCACCGGGTAGACCCAGACGCTGGCAAAGGACGTATGCCGCTTAGCGGCTGAGTCGTAGGGGCTGATGCGCACCAGTCTGTGCACGCCGCTTTCGGTCTTGAGCCATCCGTAGGCGTTCAAACCCTTGACCATGATGGTGGCCGACTTGATGCCCGCCTCCTCGCCGGACTGCTCCTCCAGGACCTCCACCTTGTGGCCGTGCTGCTGCGCCCAGCGCGTGTACATGCGCAGGAGCATGTTGGCCCAGTCGTTCGACTCGGTGCCGCCTGCCCCCGAATGCACCTCGAGATAGGTGTCGTTGCCGTCCGCCTCGCCGGATAGCAGCGCCTCGAGCTCGGCCGCCTGCGCGCGCTTCGAGAGCTCTTTCATCGAGGCCTCGACCTCGTCCACGGAAGCACCGTCCTCCTCCGCCTCCGCCATCTCGGCCAGCTCCACGAGGTCCGAGCGCTCCTGCTCGATCTCAACCAATGCGGTGATGGCGTTCTCGAGCCGCGTGCGCTCCTGCATCAGCTTCTGCGCGCCCTGCGGATCGTCCCAAAGCGTCGGGTCCTCGGCCTTATCGTTCAGCTCCTTCAGCCGCGCCTGCGCCACGTCCCAGTCCAGGGACCGCCGCAAAAGCTCCAGCGAACGCTGGACCTGGTCGGAAGCATGAGAGATTTCAGCGCGCATGGGTCAGGGCCTTAGGTGGTGGCCCGCCCGGTTACGGGGTGCTGGTGGGGGATGCAAGGCGGGGAACGGGTTAGCAAGGCGCTCCATGCCGTAGGGCGGCTGCCTGCGTGATGATCGTCCGGGGCGCCAACGTTTCCGGCAGCCGCGTTGCCGCGGTTGCTCTCGTTGCATGCGGGCGCGGGCACCGTCTTGCCTTTATGCCAGCGCCATCGATGCGCACCCGCCCTACGCGTCCACCCTACTCCTCCGGCATCCATTTTCTGACCTGGTCCCACCAGCCCGGCGCGGTGGTGCGTTTGATGATAGCGGCGTCTAGGGTCTCTTCGATGGGTGAGTCTTTGGGGAGGACGATCGTCACCGGCTCCGGGTCGGCTTTAGTGGTGTTGATCCTTAGATTGAGGTTCATGTCGTTCGCTTTCACCCGAAGGGGCGGAGCGTTGTGGACGAAGAGATCGAGCTCGCCCTCCTCCACCGCCCGAAGTCCCGCCTCGAGGCTCGGCATGGCGCGTACGTCGAGACCTCTGGCGTCGAGATAGGCATAGGCACCCGTGCCCTCCGCCGCCCCAATGCTCCGGTCCCCGACGTTCGAGAGCGTGCTGCCCTCGCTCGAAAGGTCCATGGCCGAGACCACGGCGGCGGTGAGCGTCGCGCTGACGGCCAGACCGATCAGCATCCACAGCATCGCCACCGCCCGTCCTAGGAACGACCTCGGTGCCTTGTCGCCATAGCCGATGGTGGTGAGCGTCACCCCTGCCCACCAGAAGCCGTCGCCGAGCCCCTTTAGCGGGCTGCGGTGGAACTGGTCGCCATTGCTGGAGCGCTCGAGGAGCCAGATGATCGCGCCGATGACCAGGAGCAGCCCCGAGAGGTAGAGGATGATGCGCCCGAACTCCACCGACCACAGACGAAGCGCTGTCTTCACCACGGCGCTCTGGCGCTGCTCGGCGATACCCAAGGTGGCGGTGTAGAACGGAAAGCTGTAGTCCACCTCCGCCGCCATGGTCGGATCGGCCACCGCCGGTAGCCCCGCATCGAGCTCGCCGCTGGCCACGCGGGCGGTCAGCTCTCCGCGCGGCACTTCCGTGAGGCTGTAGGACAGCCCTGCTTCTTCGGCCGCTGTGCGCCAGACATTGACGGCAAGGCCCTGCCAGGTGCCGTCATCCTCCCGCCTGGCATAGGGCGGGTTGCTGACCACGCCGACGGTGAGCACATCGCCGGGCGGCGCGGCAGGCCCCTCCCCCTCGGCAGGGGGCTGGGCATGGGCCAGGGCGAACAGAGCGGCGAGGGCAGCAATCAGTCGGCAGGTCACACCCGGCTAAGGGGCGGCCTGCCGAAAGGTTCCCTCGCGAGAGCGCTTAGCGCCTACCCCGGCTCAGACCCTTGCCGCGAGCGGGCCGACGGCCCTTGGTGACCACCGTGGCGCCATGAATGTCGCTGCGCTCGGCGCCGGCATAGGGGTAGCCGCCGGGGGCGTTCTGCGGGCTGTCATCGACGCTGTTCGTCGAGCGCAGCACGCCAACCAGCCTGCCCGATGAGCCGCCGTTCAGGAGCTCGACAATGCCCACGCCGGGGCACGAGCCCTGGGCGGAGTGCTGGACCGAGACCGGCGCCGGGCCGCGCAGGGCGATCATCAGGTACTTGCCGTCCGGCGTGCGCTCCAGAAGGTCGGGCGCCGGGTCGTTCACCGGTAGCCCTGCATCATCGCGCACGGACTTCTCGAAGCAGGCGCCGAAGCCGCTGCCCTGCCCGTTGGCCGAGGTGAGGTCGTAGCTGGTCCTGGTGCCCGTCTGGGTGTCGAAGACCTCGACCACGTTCTGGATGCGGTCGACATTGTGGATGTAGCCGCCATCCGTCGTCACCGCCACGCCGTGGGCGTCGCGCCTTGTGGTCACGCCGGGAAGCTGGCCGCTGGTGTTGGCTGCCGGGCCGGACTGGTTGCCGCCGGTCGCGGTGTTGCCCGGATCGGCGAAGACGAGCTCGGGCGACGGCGAGTTGGGTAGGTTCGGGCTCAGCGAGAAGGCGCTGTCGTCGAGCTTGTACATGGTGAAGGTGGACCAGGTCGCCCCCGCCCCTGACGCCGAGACCCCGGCGTTGAGGAACATGGAGCCGTCCGCCTGGCCGCCGCCGCAGCCCGCGCCGTTGAGGACCTGGTTGTCGTACTCACCGACGATGGCCATCGGCGTCGCGTCGGTATTGGCCACGAGTAGTCCCCCGCCGCCCATGGTGATGTAGGCTTTGCGGTTCTCGGACGGGATGGGGCAGATGATGACGTTGTTCGGCCTGCCGCCAAGGGGGCTGTCGGGGCCTTCGGCGCAGCCGTTCTCCTTGCAGAAGCCGTTGGGGGTGAGGTCGGCGAAGGCCTGCTCGTCATAGGAGCCGGCCACTTCGCCGATCATCTTGCGTCCGTGGGCGTTCCTGCCGCGGAAGACCGTCGCCTCGGCGGTGATCTCCATGCCCTTGCCCACACCGAGCGAGGCGGACTTGTTGAAGGTCAGCGACTTGATCTTGCCCGATCCGTTGCGGGTTACGTCGATCCGCTCGAGCACCTTGCCGTTGAGGTTGGCGATGATCACCGCCGAGCCGGTCGAGTCCCAGAACGACATGTGCACCGAGCGCACATCCGTGCCGCCGCCGACATTGGTGCCGGTCACGCGGAAGAGGCCGACCGCCTCCTTGGTCTCGGTGTCGATGATGCCGACATAGCCGCCGCCCGGCGCGAAGATGTTGGCGGTGACGTAGCGGTTCTGCGGGTCGGGCAGCATGCCGTGCAGCCTGCCGAAACCGCTGAGGTCGCTCAGCCGGTTGCCCGTGGGCCGCCCGTCGGCGCCGAACTCGCGCAGGTCTTGCGGGAAGACCTCGAGAAGGTCGCAAGGGCCTACATTCCGCGGCGCGCGGCCGTTATTGTTGCGGGCGCAGGAGAGCGGCTCGGCATCGGGGCCGCCCGCCAGCTGCCGCTCGATGTCCCGGCTGTCCCAGATCCAAAGGTAGCTGCCGCGAAGCCCGTTGCCCGCGACGCCCGCCACCGAGTTCGACTGGTCGGACGCCCAGACCTCGTAGCCTTGGCCGCCCTCGCCCTTTCCAGGCTTGCCGGCATGGGCCGCACCCAAAGCCAAAGCCGTTGTTGCCAGGGCGAGCGGCGCGGCCGCCAGGAGTGATGTGCGCATGATAGATCCCCTTCCACGTCAGATGATGGAAGCGGTGTTAGAGAAGCTCACTCAGATGGCCAGAAGAGCCTGCAGTGTGCGGCGCACAAATTGCAGCTCGCCGCGTAGGGCGGACCGCGAAGCTTTCCGCCGTTCCCCAAGCGCTCGGGCCGCGCGGCGGATGGCTTCGCAATCCGCCCTACGGGCTCAGTGACCCGTATCGGTCCGCCCGACCCTCACCCCGTAATCGGCGGCGATGCCGTAGCGGGGGTCGTCCTCGGCGGGCTCGATGAGCTGGCCTGCCGTCGTCAGAAGCCGCTGGCAGTCGGGGGAGAGGTGCCTCAGCCGAAGGTCCTTACCCTGACGGGCGTATTTCTGGGCCAGGGCGTCGATGGCGGCGAGGCCTGAATGGTCCGCGACCCTCGCCTCGGCGAAGTCGATGACCACGTGCTCGGGGTCGCTTTCGGGCTCGAAGAGGCGGGCGAAGCTCTCGGTGCTGCCGAAGAAGAGCGGGCCTTCGACGCGGTAGATCTTGGTGTCGCCTTCCAACCGGGAGGTCACATGCATCTTGGTCGCCTGCTTCCAGGCGAAGACGATGGCCGAGACGATGACGCCCACGAGCACCGCGACGGCGAGGTCCTCCATCACCGTCACCACGGTGACGATGACGATGACCAGCGCATCGGATTTCGGCACACGGACGAGAATCTGCAGCGACTTCCAGGCGAAGGTGCCGAGCACCACCATGAACATAACGCCCACCAGCGCCGCCAGCGGGATCTGCTCAATGGGGGCGCTGGCAAAGAGGATGAAACTGAGGAGGAACAAGGCCGCCGCGATGCCCGAGATGCGGCGCAGGCCCCCCGACTTCACGTTGATCATGGACTGGCCAATCATGGCGCAGCCGCCCATGCCGCCGAAGAAGCCGGTGATGACATTGGCCGCGCCCTGCGCCGCGCATTCCTGAGAGGCGCCGCCACGCTCGCCCTTGATCTCGCCGACGAGGTTGAGGGTGAGGAGGCTCTCGATCAGGCCGATGGCCGCGAGGATCACCGCATAGGGCAGAATGATCTGCAGCGTTTCCAGGTTGAACGGCACTTGCGGAATGGCGAAGGGCGGCAGGCTTCCCTCGATTGAGGCGAGGTCCCCCACCCTCGGCACGTCAATGCCGAAAAGGATGACGATGGCCGCGACGATGCCGATACCGGCAAGCGGCGCGGGGATCGCCTTGGTGACCTTCGGCAGGCCCCAGATGATCGCCATGGTCAGGCCGACAAGGGCCAGCGAGACGATGAGCTGCGTGCCCGCCATCCACTCGTGACCGCCATCCTCGGTGGGCAGGCGGAACTGCTCGAGCTGGGCCAGGCCGATGACGATGGCGAGGCCGTTCACGAAGCCCAGCATCACCGGATAGGGCACCATGCGAATGAACTTGCCCCACCTGAGCGCCCCCGCGATCAGCTGCAGAATGCCCATCAGGACGACGGTCGCGAAGAGGTACTGAACCCCGTGGGAGCTGACGAGCTCGACCATGACCACGGCCAGCGCGCCCGTCGCTCCGGAAATCATGCCCGGCCGACCGCCGAACACTGCCGTCACCAGCCCGACGATGAACGCCGCGTAGAGCCCCACCAGCGGGTGCACCCCTGCGACGAAGGCGAAGGCCACGGCCTCGGGCACCAAGGCCAACGCCACGGTGAGCCCTGCCAGCACCTCGGTCTTGAGGATGCCGGGCGTCAGCTTGGAGTAGTCCTGCGCCGCCGCTTGGGCATAGCTGCGAACGGCGGAGAAGCCGTCCGCGAACAGGGTCGCGGTGGTGTTCGAGGTCATGGTCTGCCCACGGTCTGTGATCCGGAAGCGGCGCCCCTAGCCTCTTTTGTGCAGCGCAGCAAGTTTCCCGCGAGGCAGGAGAGGTTTGGCTAACCTTCCCTTGCGCGGGCGACGAGAAACCCCTTCGCCGCGTAGCCCGCCCGGCAACTTTTCTTCGCTAGAACTCGAAGATGAAGACAAAGGAGTGACGACGATGCTTGGTCCCTTCCCCTATGACGGCAAGTACCGGATCGCGGGCAGTCTGACGCCAGCGGACATTCCGACGCTGAAGGAGATGGGCATCACGCTGGTCGTCAATGCGGGACCCGACCACGAAGTGCGCGGCGGACTGACATCCCACGAGCTGCGTCACCTCCTAAGCCAAGCAGGCATCATGTTCGCCGACATCCCCTTCACCCTGGCCGAGCTGACATCGGGCCATGTCGACACGTTCCTGACGGTGGCGACCCCGGCGAGGAAAGTGCTGGTGGCGTGCGCCGACGGCGAGCGTAGCGCGACGCTGCTGGCGGCGGCGGATCTGAAGGCGGGGAAGCTGCCCGGCGCGGTTGCGGAGAAGGCCAGTGCGGCGGGGTTCAAGCTCGACGATACGATTGCAAGTTTGGTTCTTACACGAGAAGCCGCCTAGTTGCGTAACTGCGTGAGTATGCGAACTCCGATTTCAATCATAACAGCGTACGCTGGATAGATAGCAGCGTATGCAAGTTCGGGAAGCGCTAGCTCTACGTAGCGCACTATCCATTCACCCCCGCCTAGATCAGCGCGGTTAGATAAGAACTCGTCGAATCCAATGAGGATCGAAGTAAGTTGAAGTAGGAACGCGACCAACAGAGTAACTTGCGCACTGGTCGCCAAATGCCGCGCCGTTGCCCATGCCAACATCTCTCAATACCCCGCCACCGTGCCGTCTTTCCTCATCTCCGTCGCGCCCACATACACCCCGTTGTCCTGCCGCATGATGGCCTGGTAGCCGCCGAAGAGGATGCCGTTGTCCGACACCTCGACGTTGTGGCCTAGCGCCCTCAGCGCCTCCACCGTCTCGCTCGGCACGCCGGGCTCGACGCTGAGGACGCCGTAGGGGCGCTTCTCGTTCAGCATGCCGACGGGCCTCGCGCCGCCATTGTGATTGAAGCGGGCAGCATCGCCCGCCTCCTGGAGGTTCATGCCGAAGTCGAGTATGTTGACGAGCACCTGGACATGGCCCTGGGGCTGCATCGCCCCACCCATGAGGCCGAAGCTGATCCAGGGCTTGCCGTCCTTCATGGCGAAGGCTGGGATGATGGTGTGGAAGGGCCGCTTGCCAGGGGCGTAGACGTTGGGGTGTTCGGGGTCGAGGCTGAAGAGCTGGCCTCGGTCCTGGAACATGAAGCCCAGCCCGTCCGGCACCAAACCGGACCCCATGCCGCGATAGTTGGACTGGATCAGCGAGACCATCATGCCGGAGCTGTCCGCCACGGTGAGGTAGGTCGTGTCGCCGTCGCTCTCGAAGGGGCCGCCGGGGCCGGGGTTCTCCAGCGCCCGCTCTTGGTCGATGAGGGCGAAGCGCTCCGCTCCGTACTCGTCCGATAGAAGCTCTCTGGGAAACTCGGACGTCTCCGGGTCGGCGTAGTAGCGGGCGAGGTCCTCGAAGGCCAAGCGCTTGGCCTCCACCATCAGGTGGAAGAGCTCAGGACCCGCCCGGTCCATGGAGGCGAGGTTCGCGTTCTTCAGGATGTTGAGCATCTGCAGCGCGGCGAAGCCCTGACCGTTGGGCGGCAGCTCGCAGAGCTCGGCGCCTTTGTAGGAGACGCAGGCAGGCTCGACCCACTCGCCTTTGTGGGCGGCCAAATCCTCGTAGCGAAGCGCCCCGCCGATGCGCTTCATGTAAGCGTCCATGGTCCGCGCCAGCTCACCCTCGTAGAACGCCTTGCGGCCCTTCTTGGCCAGGGTGCGGTAGGTTTTCGCCAAATCAGGGTTTTTGAACAGCTCGCCTGCCTTCGGTGCGCCGTTCTCAAAATAAGTGGCGCGGGCGTTGTCGAACTCTTCGATCTGCTCTTTGAGACCGTCCTGCTCGAAGCGGGCGAGGTTCATCTCGAAATAGCGCGCGATGACCGGGCTGACGGGGAAGCCGTCCTCGGCATACTGGATGGCCGGGGCGAGGTTCTTCGCCATGGAACGCCTGCCGAAGCGCTCATGGAGGGCGAACCATCCGTCCACGGCGCCGGGTACGCTGACCGGCAGCGAGCCGAAGGGCGGAAGGCCATCGGCCTCGCTCAGACGCTCCTTAAGCTGATCGTAGGAGAGCCCCATGGGCGACCGGCCCGAGCCGTTATAGCCGTAGAGCTTCTCGGTCTCAGGGTCCCAAACGATGGCGAAGAGGTCGCCGCCGATCCCGTTGCCCGTCGGCTCCATGAGGCCCAGCGCTGCGTTGGCGGCGATGGCGGCGTCCACGGCAGAGCCGCCATCCTTGAGCACGTCCAGCGCGACTTGGCTCGCCAGGGGCTGAGCCGTCGCCGCCATGCCGTTCTGGGCGTAGACGGGGCTGCGCGACCAGGCCTCCCCGACGGGGCGGCCTCCCGGCCCGAGTTCCTGGGCGTCAGCCATGGTGAGCGCTCCGGCCAGACCGGCGATCAAGGTGAGAAGTGCTCGCATGCTCGTTCCTCCGCATGGCCAAGGGTTTAGCCCGCCCCCTCCACGGCCCGCAACGCGGCCAAGCAGCAGCCCTCAGAGCCTGCCTTGCCTCGTGTCGCCCAGCCTCAGCGGGCTGTCCTCGGCGACGAGGAGCTGCAGCTCCATCGCGCGGCCCTTGGAGACGTTGGTGCCCCGGACCGTGCCGAGGGACCGGACCGGTCTGCCATAGGCTGCGGTGAACGTCTCCATCTCGCGGGCCTCCACCACGGCGAGCCCGCAGCGGCGGTTGCGGCGGAGGAAGGCCGCTGCCCCCTCCCCGTCCGTCAGCTCCGTCTTGGTGCCGAGATAGAAGACATTGGAGGGCTCGCGGTAGCCGGCGGTGGCGGCGTTGATCCGCTCGCATCCCTCGATCCGCTGGGCGATCTGCCAGATGCCGTGCGAGGGCCACATGGGTTCGAAGCGCGGCAGCGCGACCCCGCCGAAGACGGCGTAGAAGGCCACGATGGGCAGCGCGGCGTAGGTCGCCCCTGAAAAGCTCGGCTTGCGGAGAAAGAGGATGCTGGCAAGCGCTGCGGCGATGAGCGTGCCGATGGTTGCCCAGATCCAGACGGTCATCTCACCCTCGAGGTCCTGAACACCGTACCAGAGCCCCCCGGCGAGGGCGGCGCAGCCGAGGATGAAGATGAGCAGGAACAGTCCGTGCACCAGCTTCCCGCCGAACCCCGAAAGAAGCCTCGGCGCCTCCTTGACCCCCAGCCCGCAGAGAAGCGCCAGCGCTGGATAGACCGGCAGGACATAGTGGGGAAGCTTGGTGCCGACGATCTCGTAGACGACGAAGAACGGCACCAGCCAGCTCAAAAGGAACACCATGGCGGGCTCGCGGCGCCTGACCCAGGCAGCGGCGACGCCGAGCCCCAGAAGCGCCGTCCCCGGCCAGAACATCACCGCCAGCATGGAGGTGTGGTAGAAGGGCCAGCCGCCGTGGTCGTCATCCCCCTCGGCCACTTTACCCAGGAAGGCGTGGCCGACCGATTCGCGCAGGAACTCGCCCTCGGTCTGGAAGGTGATGAGGGCGATCCAGGAGAACCCGACCAGGGCGAATACCAGGAGGCCGGGCAGCGGGCGGAGCCGCCGCAGCGCGCGCCAGTCCCTGGTGAACGCCACATAGAACAGGATCGTCAGCACCGTCATGATGCTGATGATCGGCCCCTTGATCAGCACCGCCAAACCGTTCGCCAACCAGAAGACCAGCGGCCAACCCCTGAACTGGCGCGCGGGCGATCCCTTGGGCTGCACGAGGATCTGAAAGAGCGCAAGGCTCGACAGCGTGCCCGTGAGCATCAGCATGCTGTCGGTCTTGGCCATGCGTGCATCCGCGCCCGCGAGGAGGGTCAGGGACAAGAGAACCCCGGCGAGTGCGCCCGCCGCGCCGCCAAAGGCCCTGGCCCCGATCATCGCCGTGACGAGGCTGGTGAGGAGGACGCCGAGAAAGCTCGGTATGCGGTAGGCACCGATGGGCGCGTCCGGCCCGCCGAAGGGTTGGGTTGATGCCACCTGCATCCAGTAGATGCCCGCTGGCTTCACATAGCGGGGGTCCTCTTGGAAACGGATGTCGACATAGTCGCCGGTCTCCATCATCTGGGTCGCGGCCTGGCTGTAGCGGGCCTCGTCGCGGTCGGTGACCGGCATGGTCCACTGGCCGGGGAAGAGCGCGAGGGCGCAGATCCATAGGACGAACAGCCCCTGTGCGATGCCCAGCTTGCCTGCCGGGCGGAAGCCTGTGCCGAGCGGGGTCATGCCTGCCTCGCGGTTTCTTGCACGTCGCTGCCATAGCCGATGGGAGCGGATAGGGATTGCGGCGGGAAGAGGAGCTCCTGGGACGGAATGTGCGTCCGCTTCATCAGCCACTTCACCCCGAGGAGGTCGAAAAAGCCAGCCGCCGCCCGGCCGATATTGGAGTATTTCGACGTGCCCGCCGCCCTCGGACGGTTGGTCACCGGCACCCAGCGCCCCTCATAGCCGAAATGCTTCGTCCACGCCGGAAAGTAGCGGTGCAGGCTGTCATAGAAGGGCATGGCAAGGAACAGCGCCCTAGGCATCAGCTTCAGACCGCAAGCGGTGTCGGGGCAGTCGTCGTGCAGCATCTTCTTGCGCAGACCGTTGGCGAGGCGCGAGGCGATCCGGCGGCTGTCGCCATCGGTCCGGTTCTTGCGCCACCCGCCGACGAGGCCGACCGTGCCGACCGTGCTCAGGTCCACTTCCCCGCTCATCCTCAGAAGGTCCGCCGGATCGTCCTGACCGTCGCCGTCCATGGTGCCGAACCAGAGGGTACGGCAGGCAAGGGCTCCGGTCCTGATCGCCGCCGACTTGCCTGAGCGGCTCGGATGGGTGATGACGGTCAGCCGGTCGCTCGCGACCTTCCGCGCCGCCTCGCTGGTGGCGTCGCTGGAGCCGTCATCGACGACGATGACGCTTGTGCCCGCCGCTTCTGTCACGGCTAGCGCCTCCTCCACCACCGCCGCGATGTTCTCCGCCTCGTTAAAGCATGGAATGACGATGGTGAAGGCAGGGCTGCTCATGGGAGCTCCGGAGAAACGCTAGCCAGGGGCATAGCGAAAGCTCCGGATCATGCAATCAGCCGCGACTGGCCTTCCGGCGCAGACCGGCACCGATCACGCCGGACGCGAAGAGAAGGGCTGCGCCCGGCAGCGGCACCTCGGACGAGTCGATCAGCGCCGCCTCGATCTCGAACGCCACCAGGCGCTGGATGGCCGTTGTGGTGTGGACCGGATCGAACAGGACGAAACCGTCGCACACCGGCGAGGCGCCGGGAACTTCGATGCAGGACGTGCCGAACAGGCTCGGGTCGAAGCCGAAGGACAGGGGGTCGGACAGTATTTCCGTGAAGAGCTCGTTCCTGTCCACCAGCACGAAGTCCGTTCCCGTGCTCATGGTGAGGTTCACCAGAAGCTCGCTCAGCGCTGCGTTGTAGGCCGCGCCGGTCTCTCCGCCGCCGAAGACGTTGGAGACGGCGACCCGCTCGGCCCCGGCCGCGGCGAGGCGCGAGAGCTGCGTCTCCATGATCGGGATAGCCTGCGCGATCAGGTCCGGTCCGGTGACCAACCCTGCGCTGAGCGCGAGGAAGTCGTTGCCGCCTAGGCCGACATAGAAGTCCGTGCCGGCCTCGATGGCGCCGCGGGCGAGATAGGCGCTGACCTGATCCTCGAAATCCGGAATGGTGGTGGGTAGGCCGCCGGGAACCTGGTTCACATCCGTGATGATCGCGGCTCCGCCGAAAGCGAAGTTATCCCCGCCATCGAGGAAGCTCGTCGTGAGCGAGCCGTTCAGCGTCTGGTTCACATAGTCGGCCGCCACGGGGCCGTTGGAGAAACGCCCCATGAAATAGCCGAGCGCAGGGGGTGTTGGGTCCGGTAAACCGGCCAGCGCAGAGGCAAGTTGCGCCGAGCCCGCGTCGGACAGGCTGTCGCCGAACACGACGAAAGGCGCTGCCAGCGCCGAAGGGGCGGACAAAAGGGTCAGTGCGGCAGCGCCGAGGGCTGCCTTCCAGGTCTTGATCACGAACGTTCCTCCTCGTTTTGGAACGTTCTAGGAACCGCCCGGACGCGGCCTCAACCGATGAAGGCACTCCTCCCGCAAAGGTGATCCTCGCCTTCTGCAGCGGCCTCCTGTTTTCAAGGAGCTGTCGGAAGCGAGGCCGTCTTTCCTTCGGAGATGCTCCTGTTTAGCCTTCGTCATGTAGCGGGCAGACCGGGGGCTTGCGGTGCTGAGGCAAGAGCTGAGTCGATCGGTCGATCACGACCCTGATTTCGAGTGGCGAGGCACCGACGTCACGCGCATCGAGAACCTTTCCGACATCGTCTTCGCCATCGCGTTCGGCATGCTGATCATGAGCGGCGATGCACCTCGCACCTTTGAAGGGCTGAACCGGTTCCTCCTGAGCCTCGTCCCCGTCACCTTCGCCTTCATCATGATGATGCAGATCTGGAACGCCCACTTCCTCTTCTTCCGCCGCTATGCGCTGGCTGACCGGGGCGTGGTGTTCCTGAACGCCGCGCTTCTTCTACTGGTGCTGGTGATCGCCTACCCGCTGCGCTTCATCTTCGATTCACTCTACGGGTTCATTCTCTACCAGTTCGGGTACGAGGACTACGTGACCGATCTGCGGGTCAACTACAGGCGCGCTAGCATCATCATGGGGTACTTCACCGCCGGTTACGCGCTGGCGGGACTACTGATCGCGGCGCTCTACGCCCATGCGCTGCGAAAGGCGGAGATGCTTGGCCTCACCGACCGCGAACGGCAGCTCACCAGGGTGACGATCTGGATCGTCGGTATGGGTGCGGCTTGGGCACTCCTCTCGTGCATCCTCGCGCTCACCACGCCGCTCGGTGCTTTTGCGGGCTTCTTCATGAACGCGACGGCGATCACCTCGCCGCTGATCAGGAGGCGAATGAAACCCAAATCGCGCGCTGCTTGAAGCCTGTACCACCTTGGCGAAGGCAGTCGGCTGCCTAGCGGGGCATCTCGGCGGCGACGTCGAAGGCCTGCATCTTCTCCAGCACCGGGCCCTTGTAGTTGTCCGGTGCTTCGGCCCTGCCGATGATCCAGCCGTAGAGCTCCTGATCCGGGACTTCGAGAAGAAGGCGGAACTCCTCCGTCTCCTCCTCGCTGAGACCGGCCAAGTGCTTCTCGGCGAACTTGCCGACCACGATGTCCGCCTCCTTGAAGCCGCGATATTTGGCGCGGTAGAGGAGGCGCTTCTTCTCGTCGCTCAGTTCTTCTGACATGGTCACTCGCATAAAGGGTTTGACGCCGGGCCGCGCTGCGACCCATTTGCCACTGAAGTCCCCTTTGGCAAGCCGGGTGCTTGCCAGCGAAGGCCACCCGCACCATACCCGCTAGTTCGAAGTCCCCGAAGGAGCCCCGCCCGTGACCTATGTCGTCACCGACGCCTGCATCGCCTGTAAGTATACCGACTGCGTCGAGGTCTGCCCCGTCGACTGCTTCTACGAGGGCGAGAACTTCCTCGTCATCAAGCCCGAGGAGTGCATCGACTGCGGCGTCTGCGAGCCCGAATGCCCCGTCGACGCCATCAAGCCCGACACCGAGGACCCCGACGGCAAATGGCTCGAGATCAACACCAAATACGCCGAGAGCTGGCCCAACATCACCGTCGCCAAGGAGAAGCTCCCCGAAGCCGACAAGATGGCCGATGTGGAGAACAAGCTAGAGACCCATTTCAGCCCCAACCCCGGCGAGGGCGACGTCTAGGCGGTGTTCTGCACCAGTAGGTAGTCTCCGAACGGGGCTTTGTTTTTTCTGAGAGCGACGCCGGAACGGGAAGGCACCCGACCGGGTGTCCGGGCCGCATGGCACGCCCCGCCGGAGCGCCTTCGGCGCGTGAGGCAAAGGTTACAGACAAGAAGCTGGTAACCCTTGGAACTTTGTGCTATGCACACCGGATGATGACTGGGCGCGCGGCAGAGGCGACCCTCGTTGCCGAAAGGCACGCTGGGGTCGTGTTGGAAACTCTCCCGAACCTTAGGGTGAACAGGTCTCGGCAGGTTCGCGTAGGAAGAGAGGATCACGACTTTGCCGCTCCAGTCAACCGCCCCTCGCGCGGAACACCAACAGGTTTTCGGCAGTCTCTACGCCCTGCCCGCCAGGCCGTAGCAGCCCGCTGACCCCCTGCTCTGCACCCCCGCGACTGATAATTGAGAAGGCAAACGTGGCAACATCGAACACAGCGAACGCTCTGAAAGCGATCAAGGTCGCTCCCGCCCAGTCCAAGGCCAAGAAGGCCGAGGCCGAAGGCGAGAAGCCGAAGATCGCACCGGCTCCCCTCCGTCCGGCCCTGAAAGTGGCCAAGCGGGCCGAGGCCAACCGCGACAAGAACCAGAAGTTCAAGGTTGACACCAACATCATCTACCCCGCCCACGGCGTCGGCTACATCACCGAGATCGAGAAGCAGGAGATCGCCGGGATGGAGATCGAGCTGTTCGTGATCGAGTTCGAGCACGAGAAGATGAAGCTTCGCGTCCCCGTCGCGAAGGCCGCTGCCGCCGGCATGCGCAACCTTGCCACCGCCAAGCGCATCGACGAGATGATGACCCTCATCCAGGGCAAGCCGCGCATCAAGCGGACCATGTGGTCCCGCCGTGCCCAGGAGTACGAGGCGAAGATCAACTCCGGCGACCTGCAGGCCGTCTGCGAGGTGGTGCGCGACCTCTTCCGCCCCGCCGACCAGCCCGAGCAGTCCTACTCCGAACGCCAGCTCTTCGAGCAGGCCCGCGAGCGCTTCGGTCGCGAAGTCGCTGCCGTGCGCAAGAAGGATCTCGACGCCGGTATCGAGGAGATCATGAAGAACCTCGAAAAACGCGCCAAGGCCGAAGCCAAGGAAGCCAAGACCGAAGAGTAAGCATCGCTCGCGATCGGCGTAGGCCGGCAAGAACGAAGCCGCTCGGGAAACCGAGCGGCTTTTTTCTTTGCTGGGTGGGGGCGATCGAAGAGCAACGCTTGGTCATCGAACGCCCTCACCCCAAGCCTACTGACATAGCCTTCGACCTTTCCCGGAGGGAGAGGTGAGTCGGTACTCGTCGTCCGGATGGTGCTCAGACCGAACACCGCCCGTTGCGAACGCCGCGTTTGCGCAGCAGGATGACCGCTTTTCGGAGGAACGAGCCTTGGCCGACAATGAGGCGGCGTCACCTAGGAAGGTAGCCTACGAACCTGCCGCGAAGGCAGCCGCCGCTACGAGACGGATGGTGGAGGCCTGCGGCAGGCACCCCTTCGCCACGGGTCTGTTCGCGCTTCTCGGTATCTTCGGCCTGGTCTTCTCCTTCTACACTTACGGCGTCGATCGGCAGGAGAGCGCCGAGGGTACCAAGCAGATCGAGGCCCTGGACGCCGCCATCGAGGAAGTGCGGCAGGAGGTGGCTCGCCAGGACCCTGGCCGCCGCGATGCCGGGCTCGCTGACCCTCTCATCATTGAGGTCAGGGACGTGATCGACAACGTCACCTTCCAAGCCGCCGAGGAGAGCCTGGCCAGGCTGGAGCTGTCGGCCGACGACGCGACCTCCTGGATGGAGCGGATCGAGGCGGAGGAGCGGCACTTCTCTTCGACCCCCGACCTCTGGTTCACCCTCCGCTCCCCTGCGGACAGGAACTTCGTCCAGCTCGCGCCCTACCTTCTCATCGACGTGCAGCAGGTCTCGCGTCTGGCTCCGGACAAGCTCGCCGCGATCTTCGACGGCGGCCGGGGCGCGGAAGGAGCGGTGCGCGAGTTCGACGGTGTACTCCTACCGCAAGAGGGACTGCAGGCAGCGCCGCTCATGGACGGCGAAGGCGGCTATGCCGGGGCCGACTACCTCACCCTCTCCCCCGGTGAGATGGAGGAGGCGTTCCTGACTCTCGGTTTCGTACCCGGCTATGTCTACCGGTTCCGGATCGGGGTGCAGTGGCGCTTCGATGGCCGGGACGGGGTGAGCTGGCTGCCGGGCAGCTACCTTCGCGGCGTCCCTGCCGAGCCGCTGCCCGTCTACGACTACACATCGAGCCGTTTCGTCCGCCGCATGCACCCTGATGCCATGAGCGACGGCGGGCCGGTCCGCGCGGAAACCCTTCGCGAGCGCAGCGCCGCCCATGCCGAGCAGGTCGCGGGGGCTAAAGTCTTCACCCCGCCCTCCCCGTCCGAGCGCTGAGCCGCTGCATTTCTCCTGACGGAGTTTCCGGTCGCATCGCGCCTCTCTTTCTAGGGGGGAGAAGCCCCCTTTTCAGGGAGAGACCGATGAACGACCAGCGGCGTAGAAGCTTCACCCTCGTAAGCGCGGCAGCGCTCCTCCTCCTCGGCACGGCGACGGCCTCGGCCGCCCAGCAGTACGGGGACGAGGAGTGGGGCGGCCAGGGCGGCTATCCCGACCAGGACTATGGCGGCCAAGAGGACGTGCCCTACGGCATGCCCAGCCCCTATCCCGACGAGCAACCTTACGACACGCAGGAGTACTACCCGCCGCAGGGCTATCGCGGTCAGCAGAACGGCTTCGGCCAGCAGCAGAACCCCGGCCCCCTGCCCACCATGGCGGACATCCCCCAGGGCCGCCTGGCCATGATGGACATCAACGGTTTCGGCCAGCCTGTGCCCGCGTACCATTTCGAGCGGCCCGAGGGCTTCAGGATCGACGAGGCGGTGATCGCCTGGTCGCAGCAGCCCTGCACCGGCATGATGCCGATGGAGCGGCTGCGCCTCTCCGGTCCCAACGGCCAGCTCATCCGCTCCGGCGGGCTCGAGGGCTGGGTCAACGGTGTGGACCGCCTGCGCGGCATGTTCATGCAACAGGGTATGCAGGTTCCCACGCAGATGCAGAACTGCCCGGACAAACCCCTCACCAATGCGGCCCAGTACCTACAGCAGGTGGCGCAGCGCACCCGGCCCGGCGCTCGGGTCGTCTCGCAGCGGGCGAGGCCGGACATCGTTCGGCACGCCTATCAGGAGCTGGAGCGCGACCGCGTCTACATGACCCAGCAGGCCCAGCAGGCGATCTCTCAAGCGAGGCTCGAGGCGGCCGAGCTTGTCCTCAGCTACAACGGACCGAACGGCCCGGTGGAGGAGGTGATGCTCACCGCCCTCGGCACGGTGCCCATTCCCCAGACCCCGTTCCCGGTGACGGCCCAGTTCGTCAGCGGGGTGATGTCCCTGACCGCGCCGCAGGGGCAGCTCGACAAGTCCGTGCTGGATCGGGTCTGGAGGAGCTCCCAGCCGATCCCCGCCTATCAGCGTCACCAGCTTCAGAAGGACCTGCAGCTCGAACGTGCCCAGGCGAACGAGATGGCTCAGTTCAGGCAGCAGGCCCAGGCCCGCTACGCCGCTAATAAGCGCCAGCGCCAGTCGGGCAGGTTCTACAACGTCCAAGGAGGGTCGGCAGGCGGCGCTCCCGGCGGCAACACCGTGCTGACGAATAGCTGGGACAGCTTCAACGACCGCATGAACGCCCAGGACAGGATGTCGGCCGATGCGAGCGACACGATGATGGGCACGACCACGGTCTACAACCCCTTCGCCGGGCACGACATCGCGGTCGAGGGCACCGATATGGATGTGTGGCAGGTCCCCGGCGGCGATCTCATCACCAAGCCCCAGGACGAGGGCTACAACCCCGCCGACCACGGTATCGAGGCGACCAAGCTGGAGACCGTAGCTTCCGGCGGAGGCGGCGACTTCTGGGGCGACGCGATCACCAACTGATCGCTGATGAGGGTCGAGGACGGCAGGACGGTCAACGCCTGGAGGGGGCGCAGCCCCCTCTTCGTCGTGCTGCTCCTCGGCATGGTGGGCTTCACCGTCTGGCTCGCGACGCTGGCGCCGGGAAGCTATGTCTGGACCGCGACGACCCCGGCTCTGGCGATCTTTCTGTGGCTGGTGCTGTTCGACCCGAGCATGACGCTGATCATCAGTGATCAGGAGATCGTCTACTGCACCCTCAGCCGTGAACGGATCATCCCCAAAGACGAGATCTCGCTCGTCGAGGTCGACACGCGAGGGGATATCGGGGACGAGGAGGCCGTGATCGTGCTACGCAGCGGAAAAAAGCTGCGTCTCAACCGCTACGCCTTCAGCCACGGCGAGGCGTTGATCGAAGCGCTCGAGCGGCACGGCTACGAGGTGAAGGCGGAGCGGTAGGTCGGTTGTCTCGGTATAAGCGGTTCCTGCCCACGATTTGGGGGCGGAGAAGTCCGAGCTGAGCGCCAAAGTCGAGGCGACTTCGTTGGCGGGAACTGCCCATAAGCGCGGTTCTAGCTTGTTCACCTCTTCCTTCGGGAAGGGCGCTGCGGATGCCTTTTCGGGGCCTTTGCAAACAGATGGAAACGCAAGCGCTGCTGGCTCNGCGCCAAAGTCGAGGCGACTTCGTTGGCGGGAACTGCCCATAAGCGCGGTTCTAGCTTGTTCACCTCTTCCTTCGGGAAGGGCGCTGCGGATGCCTTTTCGGGGCCTTTGCAAACAGATGGAAACGCAAGCGCTGCTGGCTCCTCCCCCTCAGCCTACCGGCAGCTCCCCCTCAGGGAGGGGGAGCGATAAAGAGCAGGCGTCGGTTGTATCTTCCCTCCCCCACGGGTGGGGGAGGTGCCCGAAGGGCGGAGGGGGCCGCTCCCGATTGCAAGAGAGACAAGTGCCCTTTCAGAGCGCGACGATGGAACACGCGCCCAGCCCTCCCCACTTGCACGCCGCCGCGAGCGCGGGCACGACCGGCACCCGATGGAACTTCTGACCCTCCTGCCTCCTCTCCTCGCGCTGGCGCTGGCGTTCGCAACCCGGAACGTCGTCCTGTCGCTGATCGCCGGGCTGGCGGCGTCGGAGCTTCTGATCCTTCAGGGCAACCCCCTCTTGACCTTTCCGGCGCTGGTGCAGCGGATCGTCGAGGTGGTGACCTCGCCGGGCGACGCACAGATCCTCCTCTTCTGCCTCCTGGTGGGCGGTCTCATCGGCCTGATGCGCAGCTCGGGCGGCATTGCGGCAACGGTAGAAAGGCTGGTGCGTTCGGGTGCCGCCTCGACGCCGCGAAGGGCGAGCCTGGCGACGGCGCTGGCGGGCGTGCTGCTCTTCATCGAGACCAATGTCAGCCTGCTGACCTCCGGCATTCTGGGGCGTCCCCTCTTCGACCGGCTGAACATGAGCCGCGAGCGGCTCGCCTATATCATCGACAGCACCTGCGCGCCGGTCAGTGTGCTGATTCTCCTCAACGGTTGGGGCGCCTACGCCCTCGGCCTCGTCAGCCCGTATGTGGAGGATGGCGCAGTCGGCGTGGTGGCGGGCTCCATCGGCCTCAACTTCTACGCCATCCTGACCCTGGTGCTGGTCTTCTTCACCGCCTGGAGCGGCAGGCTCTTCGGCCCGCTGAAGACCGCGAGCACCACCGCGCCGGTGAGCGCCGACGGTCAGGCCGAGCCGACCCTCGCCCGCTACATGATCATCCCCTCGAGCGTCATGGTCTTCGGCGCCGTCGGCTTCATGCTGTGGTCGGGCGGCGGCAATCTACTGGAGGGGGACGGCGCCCAGTCCGTGCTGCTGTCGGTCAGCTTGGCCGTGGCCGTCCTGCTCATCATGCTGACGCTGTCACCGACGTTCAAAGGCCGGAAGCTCGGCGAGATCACCTTCGACGGCATCGCCGAGCTTCTGCCCGCCACCACCGTCATCCTTCTCGCTCTGGCACTCGGTGACAGCCTCCGCGCCCTCGGCACCGGAGAGTTCATCGCCCAGCTCGCCACCGCCTTCCCCGCCCCCTTCGCCTTTCCGGCGCTGATCTTCTTGGCGGCGGCGGCAACCAGCTTCTCGGTGGGGACGAGCTGGGGTACCTACGGCATCCTCATCCCCGTCGCTATGCCGCTGGCGCTGGCGTCGGGCATTCCGCCGAGCCTGATGCTGGCGGCGGTCCTCGGCGGAGGCGTCTTCGGCGACCACGCCTCGCCGATCTCCGATACGACAGTGATCTCAAGCTTGGCCGCAGGCTGCGATCACGTGGACCATGTGCGCACCCAGCTCCCCTACGCCCTAGCGGCAGCGGGGGCGGCGACGGTGCTCTACCTCGTCGCGGGGGCACTTAGCGTCACAGGGTGAACCGAGCCGCCTGCGCCCGCGTTAGCGGTTGGTAGAACGGATTGGAGTTCCCCATGGATCTCGGCATCAAAGGCAGAACCGCCCTCATCACCGGCGGCGCCGGCACGATCGGTCGTCACACGGCCAAGATACTCGCCGAAGAAGGCGTCACCTGCATCCTCACCGATATCGACCAGGACGATATCGACGAGGCCGTCCGCGAGATCGGCGGCGACACGAAAGGCTACGTCTCCGACCTATCCTCGGCCGAAGGGGCGAAGTCCTTCGCAGCCCAGCTCGATGCGAGCCCGGACATTCTGGTCCACGCAGCCGGCATCACCGGCGCCAAGGGCGATCCTCTGGAGGTGACGGAGGATGATTTCATGGAGGCGCTCCAGATCGACTTTCTCTCCGGCGTGCGCATGGCAAGGCACCTCGTGCCCGCCATGGCGGAACGCGGCTGGGGCCGGGTCGTCTATGTGACCTCTGAGAACGTGGCGCAGAGCTACCCGGACGAGGTGGTCTACAACTCGGCCAAGGCCGCGCTTCTCTCCTTCGCCAAGGGCCTGTCCATGCCCTACGCCAAGAAAGGCGTGCTGGTGAACTCCGTGGCGCCTGCCTTCATCGAGACCAACATGACCGACGGCATGATGGAGAAGCGCATGGAGGAGAAGGGCTATGACAGCATGGAAGAGGCGGTCGAGACCTTCCTCGAAGAGGAGCGCCCCTATCTCAAGCTAGGCCGCCGAGGTAAACCCGAAGAGGTGGCCGCCGCCATCGCCTTCCTCTGCTCGGAGCGCGCTAGCTTTGTGGTGGGGTCCAACTACCGCGTGGACGGCGGCGCCGTGGCGAGCTTGGATATTTAGTTCTCTCCCCTCTCCCGCTTGCGGGAGAGGGGCCGGGGGAGAGGGGCCGGGGGTGAGGGCTTCTGAGCGCAGACGTTCGTCGTAGGTCCAACATCACGGCTTCGCCGATCCCCTCACCCGAAATGGAAGATTTCGACCTCTCCCGCGGGCGGGAGAGGTGGGAGAGTACATGACACAACACCCCTGGTGGCGGGGCGCGGTGATCTATCAGATCTATCCCCGCTCTTTCCTCGATACGAATGGCGACGGCATCGGTGATCTGCCGGGGATCATCCGTAAGCTGGACTATGTGGCGAAGCTGGGCGTGGACGCCGTCTGGCTGTCCCCCTTCTACCCCTCCCCCATGCGTGACTTCGGCTACGATATCACGGCGCACTGCGACGTCCACCCCGACTACGGGACCATGGATGACTTCGAGAAGCTGGTGGGTAAGGCTCACGATCTAGGCCTCAAGGTCATCATCGACGCCGTCCTCAACCACACCTCCATCGACCATGAGTGGTTCGAAGAGAGCCGTCAGAGCCGAGACAATCCGAAGGCGGATTGGTACCAGTGGTGCGACCCGAAGCCTGACGGCTCGCCGCCCAACAACTGGATCAGCCGCTTCGCCGACAGCCAGTGGACCTGGGAGCCGCGGCGCGAACAGTACTACCGCCACCAGTACATGAAAGAGCAACCTGCCCTCAACCTCGCCAACGAAGAGGTGGTCGAGCAGCGCCTCGCCTTCATGCGCAAATGGCTGGACAAGGGCGTGGACGGCATGCGCTTCGACGCCGTGACCCAGTACCACGCCGACGAGCACATGCGTGACAACCCGCCTGCCGATCCCGAAGATCATGATATCTCACCGGTGGGCAGCTACTCGACCTTCGCCCACCAGAAGCATCTCTACGACTGCAACGACGAGCGCATCGAGGGTTTCCTGGAGAAGCTCGTGGACCAGGTGCGATGCGCCGGGTGCACCTACACCTATGCCGAGCTCGACGTGCGCTACCAGGCTTACGAGAACCTGGCGCGCTACACGCAAGAGGGCATGCTCGATGGTGCGTATACGCCCGATGTCATGGAGCTCGCGCTTCAGCCGTCGGAGATCGCTCGGGTGTTTGGCGAGATCGACCGGAATAGCTGTCAGGGGAGCCATGTCTGGACCCTGACCAACCACGACGCCAAACGGATGGTCAGCCGTTGGGGCGGTGAGGAGATGAGTGACGAGAAGCGCATCGCGCTGTCCAAGATGGCCGCCGCCCTTGTCTGTACCCTGCCCGGTCAGATCAGCTTCTTCCAGGGCGAGGAGTTAGGCCTGCCCAACGCGCCCTACGGCTTCGACGAGCTGAAGGACCCCCAAGGCATCCGCTTCTGGCCCAAGGGCGGCGGTCGCGACCCGGTGCGCCATCCTGTTCCGTGGTCCGACGGACCGGGTGCTGGGTTTACCGAGGGCGAGGCTTGGCTGACGCTGAGAGACGAGGTGACCGCTTGTCATGCCGAACGGGAAGAGCCACTAGCGACCTGGCGAGAGCTCATCTGTCTACGGCGGAAGACGTCAGCGCTGCGCTACGGCGGCTTGGACGTCTTGGAAGCGGACGATCAGAAGGGGCTGCTGGGTTTCGCGCGGACGCTCGATAGCGGCGAACGCTGCGAGGTTTGGCTGGCGACCAAGGAGGGTGCTGCCGAACTGCCCGAAACGGAAGGCGAAGAGTTGGTTCGCTTCAGTAGTGGGATGGGGTTTGGCTTCCGGATCACTGCAACGTAGGGCGGCTCGCATAGCGTGCCGCCTTCCGGCGTGGGGCGTTGAAGCGGCGGCACGCTACGCGAGCCGCCCTACGGCCTACATCCCGCCAAAGCCGATCAGTGTACCGCCGTCGATGGTGATGTGCTGCCCGTTCATCCAGGCGGCGGCATCCGACGCCAGGAACACCGCTGCGCCTGCAATATCGTCCGGCTCGCCGAAGCGGCGGGCGGGGATCTTCTCCGTGACCATCTTCTCCATCTTCGGGTCTTTCCAGAGAGCCTCGGCGAAGTAGGTTTTCACCACGCCCGGACAGATGCAGTTCACACGGACGTTCTTCGGTCCGAACTCGACCGCCAGGTTCCTCGCCACCTGCAGATCCGCGGCCTTCGAGACCCCGTACATGCCGATCCCCTGATTGCCGACAAAGGCGGAGATCGAGGAGATGATGACGATCGCCCCGCCGCCTCGCTCCTCCATCTTGGGCAGGACGAGGTGGCTCAGCTTGTGGTTCGCCTTGATGTTGCAGTCGAAGATCTTGTCCATCTGCTCGTCGGAGATGCCGCCCGACGGCCCGTAATAGGGGTTCACCGCCGCGTTGCAGATGAGGATGTCGGCGGGACCGAAAGCTCCCTCATGCTGACGGACGAGCTCGCCCAGCGCTTGGTCGTGGGAGATGTTGCAGGCCACCGCCTTGGCCGTGCCCTCCCCCTCCACCTTGTTGATCGAGGCGGCCACCTCCTCGCAGGCATCGAGCTTTCGGGAAGAGACCGTGACCTTGGCGCCGTGCTGCGCCAAGCGCCGGGCGATGGCCTCGCCGATCCCGCGGCTCGCGCCGGTAACGATGGCGGACTTGCCGGAGAGGTCGAAGAGCGTGTTCTGAAGATCGGCCATGGAGCGCTTTCTGTTAGGGCGCTCGGAGGCTTAGCGCCTATCGCAGGCTTGCTCCAAGAGAACCGCACAGTCCTTCGACTGTGCCCTCCCCTTCAGGGGAGGTGGGCGCGTAGCGGCCGGAGGGGAGTTGCAGCTAGCGAAGGCCTTCGTTGATCGTCCCCCTCCGCCCCTTCGGGGCACCTCCCCCTGGTAGGGGAGGAAGCGCAGTCTCGCTACTCAGCAGCGGGCGCAGCGGCTTCTTCGAGTTTGGGCTGCTCACTTTCTTCGGCCGCTGCCTTACGGCTGCGGCGTGTCCGCTTGGGCTTTTCTTCTGGAGCCTCGTCGCTTTCGGCAGTGACATCACCGGAGACGCTGGGCTGGTCGCCAGTCTCCTCCGTGCTTCCAGATGCTTCGACCTGCTGGTCCTCATCACCCTTGCGGCGGCGGCGCCTGCGGCGGGGGCGGCCCTCGTCGCTGTCGTCGCTGGAGGAGGCGTTCTGGTCGTCATTCTCGGAGGACGCCTTGTCCTCGCCATTGGCCTTGATCTCTTCGGACTTCTTGTCCTCCGAAGCGGCCTCCTGGCCCGAGCCGTCCTGCTGGTTCTGCTGGTCGCCCTGCTGCTTCTGCTCCGCCGGTTTGTCCGGCTGCATGCTCTTCATCAGGCGGTAGTAGTGCTCGGCGTGCTGCATCAGGCTTTCGCCGCGGATGCGGTCGCCCGAGGAGAAGGCATCGCGCGCGAGCGCCTGGTACTTGTCGTGGATCTGGGTGGCCGTGCCGCGGATCTTCACCTCCGGGCCCTGGCTGTCCATGGAACGGTTGGGGTTGTTGTTACCCCCCTGGCGGCGGCGGTTCGAGTTCCGCCCGCGTTTCGAGTATTGCGCCATCAGCGTATGGTCTTCGTCCTGTTGCTGTTTGCCCGCGAGCGCTCTTGCGCCCCGCAGGATCAGGCTCCCTTAGCCATGAGACCGCCGCACCATGCGGCGCTGCCGGTCTGTACCGCCCCTTCGGACCCTCAAAAGTCTGTCCTCAAGCTTCGCATCCCGCTCGGGAAGTCATCAAAGCCTGAAAGAGGAAGAGTGACGGCTGAACCTCTCGTCCAAGACCGTAAGACCTACATAGACGCTTCGCGCCCCTTGTCCAACCCCTGTTTGCCCCGAGCGCTTACCTTTGCGTGATCCGGCGCAGGCGCATGAGGGTGAAACCGTCCGTTTCGGAGGTCCAGGGGGTCAGCCGCAGCGCCGAGCCGGTGACGAAGGGCGCGAGCTTCCCGCGGAGCTCCCCGGCCGCTTCGGCCAGCGGCTCTTCGAGGCTGAACTCGCTGTTCTGGCGAAGGAAAGCCGCAACCCGCTCCTCGTTCTCGCTCGCTAGGAACGAGCAGGTGACGAAGACCATCACCCCGCCCGGCTTCACGTAGCGGTAAGCCTCGCGGAGCACCTGGTCCTGCTCCTCCTGGCGGCGCTGAAGATGCTCTTCGGTGAGGCGCCATTTGGCGTCCGGATGCCTTCTCCAGGTGCCGGAGCCCGAACAGGGCGCATCGACGAAGACGAGGTCCATGCTCCTCTCGAGCGCTTCGAGCTTCTCAGGCTCCTGCGGCGGCAGAACTTGCACGTTACGCACCCCGGCCCTGCGCACGCGGTCATGGATCGGCGCCAGGCGCTGGGGGTCGCTGTCATAGGCGAAGAGCTGGCCGGTGTTTCCCATCTCGGCGGCTAGAGCGAGAGTCTTGCCCCCTCCCCCGGCGCAGTAGTCGAGGACCTGCTTGCCGCGCAGATCGCCCACCGCGAGGACGGTAAGCTGGCTGCCCTCATCCTGCACCTCGACCAGGCCCTTGCCGTAGGCCGGGATCACCGTGACCCCCGGTCCCTTCTCCGCAGCGCCCGCGGGCGGGATACGCAGGCCGGTGGGAGACAGCGGAGCAGGCTCGGCACCCAACGTGACAGTGGCCTTGAGCGCCTTATCTCGGTCGCCCTTGAGAAGGTTGACCCGTAGGTCCACCGGCGCGCGCGAAGCCAGGGCTTCGGAGACCTCCGCAGCGCCGTCCAGCCCTTCGAGGAAGGATGGTAGGTCCAGAAGTCCCGTCGGTCCTGCAGTCCGCTCCTCATCCGTAAGAGCGCCGGGACCGTGCTCACCGGAAAAAGCCTCCTCGATGCGCTCCATCGGCCAGCCCCAATGGTCGCGCAGGGTCACCAGCATTCCCCGCCGCCGGTCCTCCGCCGCTCCCGAAGATCGCCATCGGCGCAGCACGTCGAGGCACAGCCCCCGCACGAAGGCACGGTCCTTCGAACCCGCATAGCGGGCACGCCTGCCCCAGTCCTGGATCAGCAGGGATAGGGGCTGCGGGCGCAGCGCATAGCGGTCGAGCACGTCGATCGCCGCCGCGATCCTGCCAGGGTCTCTCAAGGGTCAGCCGTTTCCGATAAAGCCCGGATAGAGGGACATCCCCCCATCCACGATCAGGCTGACCCCTGTGACGTAGTCGCTCTCCTTCGACAAGAGCCAGGAGACGGCGGCGGCCACGTCCTCGGTCTCGCCGAGCCTTCCGTTGGGGATGATCTGGAGCAGCTTCTCGAGCTTCTCCTCGTCCGACCAAACATCCTCGTTGATGGGTGTCTTGATCGCGCCGGGAGCCACGGCGTTGACCTTGATACCGTCGCTGGCGACCTCCTGGGCGAGGGACTTCATCAGCATCTCCGCCCCGCCCTTGGCCGCGGCGTAGTTCACATGGCCCGCCCACGGGATGAAGGCGTGGACGGAGGTGACGAAGACGATGCGGCCCACAATACCGCCCTCAAGGCGCTTCTTCTTCTGGAAGGCGCGGATCGCCTCGCGGGCGCAAAAGAAGGAGCCGTCGAGGTCCACCGACATGACCTTGCGCCACTGATCGGCGCTCATGTCCTCGGCATCGGCATCCGCCTGAACGCCCGCGTTGATGACGACCCCATCGACGCCGCCGAACGCTTTATTCATCGCCGCGAAGGCAGCGGCCACGTCGTCCGCATCGCCGACATTGCCGCCGATGGGCAGGCCCTTGCCGCCATCCTCTTCGACAGCCGCCGCGATGCGCTTCGCCTCGTCCTCGCCGCTATGGTAGCCGATGCCGACCGAGGCGCCCTCGCGGCCCAGGCGGCGGACAATGCCCTCGCCGATGCCGGAGCTGCCGCCGGTCACGAAGATACGCTGGGTCATGCTGGGTCGCCTCGCTGCTCATCCCGCAGGGCAACAGGGATGAGGCTCAGAGGTTCGCTCTCCGGCTCGGCGAGACGCCTAGTGCTGGCGCGTGGCTTCCGCCGACAACCGCCCGACGATGCCGCAGATCACCGAAGCGCCGAAGCCCAAGTAGGCTGTACCCCAGGCGCTCATCCATTCGGAGCTGAAGAACGACACGGCGTTCGGCGTTCCGGCCAGAAGGGCGTAGAAGTTCAGGCTCACCAGCAGCATCAGCCCGGCGGCCCCGGTGAAGAGCACGAAGTTCGATAATGCGCGCATGTCAGGGCCTCCTTGGTTACCGACATCCTTACGATAAACGATATGGAGCAGCCGCGCGAACGGGAACCGCACCTACCGTCACAAGGGCGTGCACCTCAGAGCTCGTTCGGCGACACTTCCCGCCACGCCCCCAGCGCGAGGCCTGCAAGACCGATGCCGCCGATCTGCCAGCGGACCAGGCGCAGCGTGGGGTGGCCGATATGGGCCGTCATGCGCCGGACCTGGCGGTTGCGCCCCTCGGTGATGGTGAGGCGCAGCCAGCTGTCAGGCACGGTCTTGCGCACCCTGACCGGCGGGTTGCGAGGCCAGAGAGCGGGCGGCTCGATCAGCTCGACTTCCGCCGGGGCGGTGGGTCCGTCCTTGAGCGTCACGCCGCGTCGCAGCGCATCAAGCGTGTCGCCTGAGGGTTCACCCTCCACCTGGACGAGATAGGTCTTGGCCGTCTTGGCTCTAGGCGAGGCGATCCGCGCCTGCAGCCTGCCGTCATCGGTAAGCAGCATAAGCCCCTCCGAATCACGGTCCAGCCTGCCCGCCGCATAGACGCCGGGCACGTCGATATACTCCGCAAGCCCTGGCCAGCCCCCTTCCGAGGTGAACTGGCTGAGCACGTTCATGGGCTTGTTGAAGGCTAGGAGCACTATGTTCCCCTCTCCCCCTGGGGAGAGGGGTGAAGGGTGAGGGGGCAGCAGCGCTTGATCTCTGCACGCACCATTTCGATCAGATGATCCCCATGCCGAGCGAACTGGGCGGAAACTCGCAGCACGTTCCACCCATCAGCTCGAAGAACACCCTCTCGCTCCACATCGCGTGCGGCGACTTCTTGTTCGCGATGAATCCCGCCATCCACTTCGATTACCAGGCGCGCCTTAGTGATCGCAAAATCGACAATATACGGACCGATCTGATGTTGCCTACGGACGGGCCAGCCCTCTTTGCGAAGAAGGCGCAGGGTCTGCCATGCCTCTTCTTCGGCGCGGTTCTCCGTCTGCCGTAGCTCTCTACTGAGACCGATGTTCTCGCGTTTGGCCATGGCGCCCCCTCACCCTAGCCCTCTCCCCGGCGGGGAGAGGGAATCACCGCGGCGAGGGATAGTTCGGCGCTTCCCTCGTGATCGATACGTCGTGGACGTGGCTCTCCCTTAGCCCCGCCCCCGTGATGCGCACGAACTTCGCCCGCTTGCGCATCTCGTCGAGGCTGGGCGCGCCGACATAGCCCATCGAGGCACGGATGCCGCCGACGAGCTGGTGGACGATGGCGCCGATGGGGCCTTTATAGGGGACACGGCCTTCGATGCCTTCGGGGACGAGCTTCATCGGCTCGCCCACATCGGCCTGGAAGTAGCGGTCGGCCGAGCCCCTCGCCATAGCGCTGATCGAGCCCATGCCGCGATAGCTCTTGTAGCTTCTGCCCTGGAACAGGAACGTCTCGCCGGGTGCTTCTTCGGTGCCCGCAAGAAGGCTGCCGACCATGCAGGAGCTGGCCCCTGCCGCGAGCGCCTTGGCCATGTCGCCTGAGTACTTGATGCCGCCGTCAGCGATCACAGGCACGCCAGCCTTCTCGGCGGCGCGGGCTGCGTCGTCCACTGCCGTAAGCTGAGGCACGCCGACACCGGCCACGATCCTCGTGGTACAGATGGAACCCGGCCCGATCCCCACCTTGACACCGTCCGCCCCCGCATCGATCAGCGAGCGGGTGGCGTCGTAAGTGGCTACGTTTCCGGCGATGACCTGCGCGTTCGGAAACTCCCGTTTCACCCGCGCGACCTGCTCGGACACTTTTGCCGAGTGGCCGTGCGCAGTGTCGATGACCAGCACGTCCACCCCTGCTTCGATCAGGGCGACGGCGCGCTCATAGCCCTGCGGTCCAACCGTGGAGGCGGCGGCAACGCGCAGGCGTCCCTCACTGTCCTTCACCGCGCCGGGATGGCGCTCGGCGTTCTCCATGTCCTTGACGGTGATGAGGCCGACGCAGCGGTACTGGTCGTCCACCACGATCAGGCGCTCGATGCGGCGGTCATGGATCAGCTCGCGCATGGTCTCGGGGTCCGCACCCTCCTTGACCGTGGCGAGGTCCTCCGAGGTCATCAGCTCCGCGACCTTCTGGTTCGGGTCCTTGGCGAAGCGCATGTCGCGGTTGGTCAGCACACCGACCAGGCGCCCGACACCGGCCTCGTCGCGGTCCTCGACCACCGGGAAGCCGGAGATCTTGCGCTCGGCCATGATCGCCCGCGCCTGACCCAGCGTATCGCCGGGGGTCAGGGTCAGCGGGTTCACCACCATGCCGCTTTCGTAGCGTTTGACCTGGCGGACCTGCTCGGCCTGCTCCTCCACGGTGAGGTTGCGGTGAAGCACGCCAATGCCGCCGGCCTGGGCCATCGCGATGGCCATGTGCGCCTCGGTCACCGTGTCCATGGCGGCGGAGAGGATGGGGATGTTGAGCCCGATCGAGCGGGTCAGCTTCGTTCTGACATCCACCTCGGCGGGCAGCACCTCGGAGGGGCCGGGCTCAAGCAGGACATCGTCGAAGGTCAGGGCGTCGCGTATTTCCATGGGCGCGTATAGCGGCGATCCGGCGAGCTTGCCAAGACCCCCTTCGAGGGTACAGCCCTACCCCGCTTCGCGCGCGTCTGGACCCGGCTTGGCAGGCCTAGCGAGAGCCTGCGTCACCGCGCAGCGCAGCTTGGACGGCCTGATCGGCTTGGCCACGAAGCCGTCCGCCCCAAGCCGCAGGAGCGCGGCGCGGTCGCTCTCGCCCGCATCGGCGGTGACGACCACGACCGGCAGGTCCGGCGGCCCCGCCTCCCCCGCCCTGATCGCCCTGATGATCGTCTCGCCGTCGATGCCGGGCATCCGCCGGTCGATCAGCGCGATGTCGAAGCCGCCCTCCTTCAGATCGGCCAGGGCATCGCTACCCGTCGAGGCGGTGACCACCGAGGCGCCCATGGCCCGCACGAACTGGCACGCCACCAGCAAGTTCACCTCGTTGTCGTCGACGATGAGGGCCCTGACGCCCCGCAAATCGACCGACACCGCCTCATGCTGCTCGGAAGGTGCGGCGAGGGGCGCGCGGCTTGCGAAAGGCAGCTCCAGCCTCATCGTCGTGCCTTGCGGAGAACTCTCCTCGATCCCCACCGAGCCGCCCATCTGCTCGGCCAGATCGCGGCAGATGGCGAGGCCGAGCCCCGTGCCGCCAAAGCGCCTCGAGATACCCTGCTCGCCCTGCTCGAAGGGTTCGAAGATACGCCGCTGCTGCTCCTCAGGCACCCCCTTGCCGGTGTCGGTGACGCGCAAGACGAAGCCTGCCTCGCCGCCCTCGATCACCTCGATAGAGACGCCGCCCCTGTCGGTGAACTTGATGGCGTTGGAGACGAGGTTGCAGAGGATCTGACGGACCCGGCGGTCGTCGCCGTGGAAAGCGGGCGCCACCTCGTCCGCGACCGAGACGGTCAGGCCGAGCTCCTTGCGCACCGCCTCCTCGGCGAAGATGCTGCGCACCTCTTCCACTAACGCGCGCAGGTCGAAGTCCCTCGGCTCGATGCTGGCCTTGCGGGCTTCGATCTTGGAGTAGTCGAGAAGGTCGTTGAGCAGCGTCAGAAGGTGCTCGCCCGAGGCTTTGATATGGGTCAGCGAACCCGCCGTGGCGGCTCTGTCCGCCGTGCCGTTGTCGAGGAGCGCGGTTGTCAGCCCTAGCACGCCGTTGAGGGGCGTGCGGAGTTCGTGGCTCATGGTGGCGAGAAAGGCGTCCTTGGCCTTCTCCGACGCCCTCGCCCGCTCCGCCTCTTCGGTCAGCCCGACCACGGCCTTCTCGGCCATGTAGGCGAGGATGGTGGAAATGCAGGCCGAGGTGAAGAGCGCGAACGAGGCCTGGAAGTAGCGCTGCTGCAGCCGGGAGAGCGACACCCCGGCGGCGATCTCCTCATTGGTGACGCTGAGATAGAACTGACCGGACAGGACCACGAAGGCGGGAACGGCCGAGGCGATGGCCCAGCGCCACCCGCCGATGAACCCCAAGGTGATGGGCGCGATGATGAAGAAGGGGATGAGAGCGCTGTTGATACCCGACTTCATCGACGAGGCGAGAACCCCGGCCACGATCATCGCGCCGAAGGTGAAGCAGTAGAAGCTCGGCGGCTTGTACCAGCGCTGCAGGACGGCAAGGCAGCTCGCGAACAGGATCACGCTGAGCGAGGTGATGTGGTCGAAGGTGAAGCCGCCATAACTGATCGTCATGCCGAACAGGTTGAGGACCTGGACCAGGGCGAAGAGGGGGCAGGTGACGGCGATCGCCCTGTTGCGCATGGCGCCAAGAGGGTCGGTCTGTCCGTCGATGCGGAGAAACCTCTCATAGGCCGTCCAAAGTGACCGAAGCCTTGCCATCACCGTTCCTGCGGTCGCGCCGGAGGAGGATGCACAACTTGGCTTAGAGAGCGGTTAAGCGGTCGTGTCGCTTTTTCGCTCGCCGCGGAAGCCGAGGCCGACCACGTACATCTCCGCCGAATCGGCTCGGCTCGCCTCGGGCTTGGCGTGGTGGACCTTGGTGAAGTTGCGCTTCAGCCGGTCGAGAAGCTCCTTCTCGCTGCCGCCCTGCAGCACCTTCGCGACGAAGGCCCCGCCGGGCGCGAGCACTTCCAGGGCGAAACCCAGCGCCTCGTCGGCCAGCGCGATGATGCGAAGGTGGTCGGTGGGGCGGTGCCCGGTAGTGGGGGCGGCCATGTCGGAGAGCACCACGTCGGCCTGGCCGTCCAGCAGCTCCTTGAGGCGGGCGGGGGCTTCCTCGTCGAGGAAGTCCATCTGAAGAAGCTCGGCGCCCTCCACGTCCTCCATCTCGAGGTAGTCGATGCCGACCACCCGGCCCTTCCCCTTGGTCCGGGCCACGGCCACCTGGGACCAGCCGCCCGGAGCCGCGCCGAGATCCACCACCCGGCCGCCGGGCTTGAACAGGCCGTACTTGTCGTCGAGCTCGGTCAGCTTGTAGGCGGCCCGGCTCTTATACCCCTCCTTCTTCGCGCGGATGACGAGCGGGTCGTTGAGCTGGCGCTGCAGCCACAGGGTCGAGCCCAGCTTGCGGCCGCGGGCGGTCTTCACCTTCACGGAGAGCTCTCTGTCGGCGACCTTCTTCTTGTCGCCCTTCATCCGCCGGACTTGCGGCTCGTCGCCGAGGACGTTGGGCTTGCCGCCGTGGCCTTTCTTCTTGGGCATGGAGCTACTCCGCTGAGAGGGCTGCCGCGGCCGCGGCGTGCCTGGCGGCGCTACGCTCGGCGAGAAGCTCTGTCACCACCCCTTCGCGAAGGCCCCGGTCCGCCACGCGGACGTTACGCAAGCCGGTCGCCTCTAGAATGCCCTCGAGAAGCGCGCAGCCGGGCATGATGAGGTCCGCCCGCCCCGAGCCGACGCAAGGGGTCTCCGCCCTGCCCTCCTGGCCGAGGCTGCGCAGCGCCTTTGCCGCTGCCGCGATCTCCTCCGATCCGAGCCAACTGCCGTCGATCTCCCGCCGGCGGTAGCGCTTGAGCCCTTTATGAAAGGCCGCAAGGCTCGTCGCGGTGCCTGAGGTGCCAATGAGATGGTCGTTGGCCGGATCGAGCGCCGCCAGGAAGCTCCGAGGCCCCTGCTCCCGCACGGCCGCCGCCATATCCGCCCGGACCTTCCGGTAGGCTTCGACGGTGAAGGGCACGGGATGGGCTTCGGCCACCCTCACCACCCCCACCGGAAGCGAGATCGTCTTGCAGAGCTCAGGCTCGTGGTCGTGGCCCACTTCCAAGAAACTGATCTCGGTCGAGCCGCCGCCAATGTCGAAGAGCACGGCGCGCCCGGCCCGGCGGCTGATCAGCGGCGAGCAACTGATAAGAGCGAGCCTCGCCTCCTCCGCAGGGCCGATCACCTCAAGGCGAAGACCGGTCTCCCGGCGCACCCGCTCCAGGAAGGCTGCGCCGTTGCCAGCCGATCGGCAGGCTTCGGTGGCGACGGCGCGCACGCTGGCGACATCCCACCGGGCAATGATCTCGGCGCACTCCTTGAGGGCATCGACCGTCCTGTCCATCGCACCCTCGGCGAGCCTTCCGGTCGCGACCAGGCCCTCGCCGAGACGAACGATTCGCGAGAAGGTGGCCACCACGGCGAAGCCGCTCTTGCGCCTCTTGGCGATCATCAGGCGGCAGTTATTGGTGCCGAGGTCGATAGCCGCCACGGCCCTTCCGCGGCTGGCAAAGGCCCTTTCGGCGCAGGTGGCGGCGGCCCAGCTCATGGTTTCACAGCATGCGCGACAAAAAGGCTTGCCGAAAGGCATACCCTCGCGGCAAACGCAGCGCCATGAAGCTCGACCAGATCGACCGCAATATCCTCAACCATCTGCAGCATAATGCTCGTATCACGAACGCAGAGCTAGCGGAAAAGGTCGGTCTGTCGCCGACCCCCTGCCTGCGCCGCCTGCGCAGGCTGGAGACCGAGGGGATCATTCGCGGCTACCGCACCGAAGTGAACCGCGAGGCGCTCGGCCTGCCCGTGACCGTCGTCATCCTGGTCAAGCTCGAGAAGGAGGACGAGGTCTCCCTGCGCGAGTTCGAGGAGACGGTGAAGTCCAAGCCCGAGATCATGGAGTGCCTGCTCGTGACAGGCAAGTTCGACTACTACCTCAAGGCCGTGCTCCCCACCCTCGGCAGCTATGAGAGCTTCCTCTCCGACAGCCTCCTGCGCACCGACAACGTCGCCAGCATCGAGTCGAGCTTCATGCTCCGCGAGGTGAGCAAGAAGGCCGCGCTGCCTTCGGTCTGAGGTAGGTTGGCGTCGCTGTGCTTCGCCTCTTCCATCAGAACAAATGCGGAACTAGGAAAACTCTCATTCGCTTATCCGGAGCGAATCGGATGGAGTTGGCCAATGTCCGTAGAAAGCCTCGTTCCTAGCGATATTCGCGAGCGTTACGACACTTACGAGTGGCGCAACGGCTTGGCAGTTCTTCATACGGCCCACGCGAACTGCTTCCGGGATATTCTCACCGTCTTGCGCGAGTTCGTCTTCTCGAAGGAGGACGTGCTCACACCAGGGGGCAGCAAATCCGGTATTGCACGAAAGATCGACGGTCGGTTCTACGAACTGGGCTGGGTGGAGAAGACCTACGAAACCGCTGTGATCGTAGATGGCCAACGTCTCGACTCGCCGACCCACAGCGTTGATTGCGTCAAGGACCGGGTGGCGTTGGAACTCGAATGGAACAACAAGGATCCGTTCTTCGACCGCGACCTGAACAATTTCCGACAGTTGTTTGAGCTGCGCGCGATCGATCTCGGTGTCATCATCACCCGCGCCACCGAGCTGCAGCGCATCTTCACCGAACTAGGCCGTGGGTCCAGTTTTGGGAACTCGACCACCCACGTCTCCAAACTGCTCCCCCGACTGGAAGGCGGCGCAGGCGGAGGTTGCCCTATCGTCGTATTCGGTATCACGGAGCGCTGCTATGTCGGCTGAGAACGTTGTCCCCCTCTCCGACGCAGGTCGTGATCTTCTGAAGACGGCTGGCTCGACCCGGTTCGGTACGATCCTCGCCGACCCGCCATGGCAGTTCACCAACCGAACAGGGAAGATGGCGCCGGAGCATAAGAGGCTGAACCGCTACGCCACCATGTCGCTGGGTGAAATCTGTGACCTCCCAGTGGGTCAGGTCGCAGCGGAACCGTCGCATCTCTATCTGTGGGTTCCAAACGCCCTCCTCCCGGATGGTCTTCGCGTGATGGAGGCCTGGGGATTCCAGTACAAATCCAACATCGTCTGGCATAAGATCCGTAAGGATGGCGGCTCCGATGGCCGAGGCGTCGGTTTCTACTTTCGCAATGTCACCGAAATGATTCTTTTCGGGGTCAGGGGAAAGAATGCCCGGACGCTCGATCTCGGGCGCAGACAAGTCAATCTGCTTGCCACGAGAAAGCGTGAGCATAGCCGTAAGCCTGATGAGCAGTACGACCTGATCGAAGGCTGCTCATGGGGACCGAGGCTGGAGTTATTCTCCCGCGGGGTTCGTCCAGGCTGGACCGCATGGGGCAACCAGGCTGAGGAAGACTGGGCACCGGACTGGCAAACATACGCCTTCAACTCAGCTTCTAGCGGATAGCGACTAACTCGTCCGTCCCGCCTGCCAGTCGAGGAGCGCCTCGAGCACGCTTGTGTCCCGCTCGACCTGGCCCAGGGCTGCCCTCGCCTCGTCGTTCACCTGCCGGAGCCGCGCCCGCGCGCCGTCTTCGCCGAGGAGGCCGACGAAGGTGGCCTTGCCCATCTCCTCGTCGCGGCCTGCCGGTTTGCCGATCTCTTCGGCGGTCTGGGTCACGTCGAGGAGGTCGTCGGCGATCTGGAAGGCGAGGCCGAGCTTCTTCGCGTAGGTGCGCAGCGCCGCGGTCTCTTCGTCCGACGCCCCGCCGACGAGTGCGCCCATGGCGGCGGCGCACTCGATGAGGGCGCCGGTCTTGCGGTCCTGGAGGGCGATGATGTGCTCCTCGGTCTCGCCTTCGGGGTAGAGGTCCATCATCTGGCCGCCGACCATGCCGTGGGTTCCCGCCGCCCTCGACAACTCACGGCAGAGTTCGCGGCAGAGCGCTCCCTCATAGCTTGTCAGCACGAAGAAGCTCTCGGTCAAAAGTGCGTCACCGGTGAGGATCGCGATCGCCTCGTCATACTGCTTGTGTACGGAGGGCTTGCCGCGGCGGGTCTCGGCGTCGTCCATGGCCGGCAGATCGTCATGGACGAGGCTGTAGGCGTGGATCATTTCGAGGGCGATAGCAGCCTCCATGGCCCTGTCCTCGGCACCGAAAAGGGCCGCCGTCTCCAGCACCAGGAAGGGCCGCATGCGCTTGCCGCCGCCGGTCAGGGCGTAGCCCATGGCCTCTTGCAGGCGCGCGATGGCGGCTTCATCGCTGAAGGGAAGAAGGGCATCGCTCAAAGCCCGTTCCACCTCGGCGGCACGGTTCTTCAATAAGAGGGCGATATCAGGGAGGTTCTGCATCAGGCGGACCCTAGAAGAAGAAGGGGGAAGGAACGAAGCGCGTTGTGCCTGCGTTCCGCTGAGAGTTCCATGATTATGTTGCGCCGCCTCCTCCTCGCCCCTGCCCTGTGCCTGGCCCTCGCCGGTCAGGCCGCGGCCGAGCTCGAGGTGAAGGTCACCATCGAGGGCCTCTCGAACAAGCTGCGCAAGGAGCTGCGCCCCGTCTCCTCGCTGGCCCGCGATCCGGACAGTTTCAGCGCCTTGGCGCCGGTACGCCGGGCCGCGAACAGCGATGCCGACGCGCTCCTAGCCGCTTTGCAGAGCAAAGGCTTCTACGCGGCTCGCATCGAGCCGGAGGTTAGGCGCGAGGAGGACAACGTCCTCGTCACCTTCACCATCGAGACCGGCACCAAGTTCGACATCACTGGCTACGAGCTCACCTATGCGGACGAGCAGAAGGTGGAGCGCCCCGAAAGCCTCTACGCTATGGGCATCGAGCCGGACGGCAGCCCCACGGGGGAGAGCCTCCTCGCCATCGAGAACCAGATCCTCGAATGGTTCTGGAACGAGGGCTATCTCGGTGCGGAGATCGCCCGCCGCGCGGTGCTGTCCGACTTCTCGGAAGCGAGCGGGCGGGCGACCTACGAGGTCCGTACCGGCGCCAAGGCGACCTACGCCAATATCGAGGTGACCGGCGCCGAGCGCACCGATGTCGAGTACATCCGCCAGTACCGCACCTTCGAGCGGGGCGACCTCGCCGAGCGCTCCGAAATCGACCGCTACCGCGAGCGGCTGGTCGAGACCGCGCTCTTCTCCGAGGTCGAGGTCACCCCGCAGCTTCCCGCCGAAGACGGCACCACGGACATTCTGGTCAGGGTGACTGAGCGCAAGCCCCGGACGATCGGCGGCGGCGTCTCCTACGCCACCGATATCGGCCCCACGGCAACGGTCTTCTGGGAGAACCGCAACGCCCTCAAGCGCGGCGAGACCTTGCGGGCGGAGATTCTGGCGTCCCAGCCGATCCAGCAGGGCTCTGCGAGCTTCCGCAAGGACCGCCCCCGCCTGCCGGGCTTCTACAACCTCCAGGCGATCCTGCGCAACGAGGACACGGATGCGTTCGAGGCGCAGACGGCCCAGGTGGGCGGCTCCATCGGCAAGTTCTGGCTCAACGACGACCTGACCACCGAGGGCGGCATTCTTCTGCAGCACTCGGACATTCGCGAGCTTGAATGCTTCGGGCCGAACGGGGCGCGCATCTTCCCCGACGATGACGAGAGCTGCGTCGAGGATCTCGGCGGGACGGTGGAGACATCCACCCGCATCTTCCAGGCCGTCAGCTTCCCCCTCACCGTCCTCTGGGACAACCAGGAGGAGCCCCTCGATCCGCAGGACGGCTTCAGGGCGCGCTTCACCGTGCAGCCCTTCGTCGGCACGGTGAACTTCAACCGGCTGGAGACGTCCTATACGGACCGTATCTTCTGGGGTGAGGACGACGGCGGCACCCTGGCGGGGCGCATCAGGGTCGGCGCCATCTACGGCGCGTCCAGGGCAGAGATACCCGCCACGGAACGCTACTTCGCAGGCGGCGGCGGCTCGATCAGAGGCTACGCTTTCCAGGAAGCTAGCCCCATCGACAACACCACCGGCGAGATCCTGGGCGGCGCGTCCCTCGCGGAGATCTCCGTCGAGTTGCGCCAGCACGTCACCGAAGCCATCGAGCTGGCTGTCTTCTCTGACATTGGCGGGGCTTTCGAAAGCAACTCCCCGGACTTCGGCAACGTGCTGGTGGGCGCAGGGATAGGCGTACGCTACCACACGCCGATCGGGCCGATCCGCCTCGACATCGCCTTCCCCTTGGACAAGCGCGACGAGCCCGTGGAAGGCGGCCCCTTCGAGGGCGATGCGCCCGTGCAGGTGCTGATCGGACTGGGGCAGCCCTTCTGATGAAACGTTTCGCCGCCATCTCCCTCGGCACCATCGGTGTCCTGATCGGTCTCATCGTCCTGATGCTGATCGTCCTCACCCAAGTGAGCCTGCCCGGTCTCGGCACGGCCGACCCCCAGGCCGGAGACCGCAGCACCTCGCGCAATATCGGCATCGCGCTGGTCGACCGGATCAGCCGCCCGATCATCGAGGACGCGGTGCGTGAGCAGCTCGGCTCGGACATCTCCTACGGCGAGATCGAGGGCAAGCTGCCCGCCGAGATCATCCTGACCGACGTGGTTCTCTCCGCAGGCGGAGAAGTCTGGGCGAGGGCCGACCGGTTCGTCCTCGAATGGGACCCGCTCGACCTCATCTCGGGTCAGGTGCACATCGAGACCGTGGTCTTGAAGGACGGCGCCTTCCTCGCCATGCCGCCCTCGGTCGAGAGGGAGGAGCAGCCGGAAGAGGAGAGCTCGCCGCCCAGCATTCCCGACGTCAAGCTCGACTCGCTTATCATCTCCGACTTCGTGCTCGGCGAGCGTATTCTAGGTCAGCGCTATGTCTTCTCCCTGGAAAGCGGCGGCCGGTACCAGGACGGCGAGATCATTGCCGAGCTCTCTGCCCGCACCCAGGAGGGAACGGACCGCATCGGTCTCAACGCCTTCTACGACGAGGAGGAGGTGCAGCTCTCCTTGGACCTTCTGAGTGAAGAGACGGGCCTACTCTCCACCTTGATTAAGGCGGAGGACCGCACGGAGCTGCAGCTCGAAGCCAGCGGCGAGCTCAGCGCGCTGACGGCGGAGATCGCCGCCACCGCCGGGGTTTACGGCGACCTGCGAGGCAGCCTGGGCGGCTCAATGGACGCCCTCGACCGGCTGCAGGCCACGCTGCGATGGCAGCCGGGCAGCTTCCTGCCCGCCGAAGCCGCGAGTGCACTCGGCGAAGAGGTCGTCCTATCGGCGGTCGGTCAGCTTCGTGAGGAAGTGCTGGTCGTGGACATCGAGCGCCTGCAGGCCGCCTTCGGCCGTCTGGGCGGCAGGATCGAAGCCGGGCTCGGCGAGGCGCAGTCCGTGAATGCCGAGATCAGCGGCAACATAGAACCGGCCGTTCTCGAGCCCTACGGCGCTGCCGATCTAGGCGGCGCCTTCGCTCTCAACGCCGATGCTGCGGCCGTCGAGGACGGCTACGCCTTCGCTGCCGCGCTGACCGCCGGGAAGGTCCAGCTCACCGTCGAAGATGGACGGTCCACGGAGGAGGTTCTCTTCGACGGCAGGGTCGCAGCGACGGCCAAGGGCGTCGCCCTCGATATCCCCCAGCTCGACCCCTTCCTCGCCGAAGGCGCGAGCCTTGCGGGCGATCTGCGCTACACGGCGGAAGGCATGGCCGTGGGGCGCGACCTTAGGGTGCAGCTTGGCACGCGGCAGGGTCAGCGGGTGATCGTCACCGGCAGCGGCAGCTACGCCACGGAAACCCAAGGCGTGAGGGCCAATCTGGACCTCCGGGCCGGGGCGGGCGCGCTCACCATCCTCAGCGGTCAGGAAGGGTTTCAAGGCCCCCTCGCCGCCACCGTTCAGGCCGACGGCACCACGGAGCGGCTCGCCGTGAACCTCGGCGCCTCTCTGCCCGCGGGGCAGATAGACGGCAACGCCTTCGGAGCGGGTCAGCTCAACGCCAACCTCACCGGGCTTCCCGGTGCACCTTCGGGCAATGTCGAGCTCTCCTCCGCAGACGGCAGCTATGAGGGACGGGCGGTCTTCGCCATGGCGGGGCGCGAGCTCTCGGTCACCGAGTTCACCCTCCAGGCGGGCGAGCTGTCGGGTCAGGGCACCGCGCGCTACAACCTCGATACCCAGGCGGCAGCCGTCGATGTGGACCTCGACGCCGGGCGCCGGACCACCCTGGTCACCGGCCAGATCCTCTCCGGCACGCTGGAGATCGACGCCAGGACCGGCGAAGGCCTCAACCCGGTCGACGTCACCGCGCAAGGCCGCCGCCTCCGCCTCGACGACTACGAGCTCGGAGCCCTGAACCTGACCGCCCAAGGCCCGAGAAGCGCCATCGCCTTCGATCTCGCCGCGACGGATGTGGGCGGGGGCGGTCTTTTCATCACCGAGGCGGCGAGCCGCGGTACGGTGGATGCCGAGGGCGACATCGAGATCGCCCTCGATACGTTCCGCGCGGCCCTCCCCGGCGAGGACCAGGTGGTTAGCCTAGCGGCCCCCACCAGGATCAGCATCGGCGAGACGATCAGCGTCGCCCCCACCACCATCGACTATCTCGAAGACGGTGTCATCACCGCCGAAGCGCAGATTGCGCCCCGGCGCTGGACGGCGAATGTCGAGGCCCGCGCGATCCCCATCCCCAATGCGGACGCGACGGCTAATCTGGACCTCAGTCTCGATACGGATCAAGGCACGCCGGCCACCTTCTCCCTCGCCGCCAACGCCACGGGCCAGGACGAGACCAACTACAGCCTCACCGCCGACGGCCGCTGGACCGGCGAGTTCGTTCAGGCCGACGCGCAGATCCTGCGCGAGGGGGAAGAGGTGCTCGGCACCATCGACGCCCAGCTTCCCATCTCGCTGCAGCGGCAGCCCGCCATCGGCATCGCGCTGGAGGATGACGGGCTCAACGTCCGTGTCCGCTACGAAGACCGGATCGCCCCCCTCCTCGCCTTCGCAGCCATCGAGGCGCCGCCGGTCACGGGGCGGATCAATGCCGACCTCACCGTTACAGGCGGGCTTGCCGCCCCCCAGGCCCAGGGCAGGATCGACCTCGACGGCGCCCGCTTCGAGGACCAGCAGGTCGGCCTCACCCTCAGTGAACTGACAGGCGGGGTCACCTTCAACTATACTGCCGACGGCACCCATGGCGAGATCAACATCACCGGCTCGGGCGCCAATGGCAGGGACCAGTCCGTCCGCCTCACCGGTAGTGTGGACACCCGCCCAGACAGCTCCTCCGTGGACATCAACCTGGTCCTCGACGAGGCCCAGCTTGCCGACAGCACGGAGCTCGAGCTGCGCGTCACCTCGGAGATCAACCTGACCGGCACGCTCAGCGAGATGCTGCTGGCGGGCAATGTCCGCCTCGATGAACTCGACTTGACGATCCCCGAGCTGGAAGGCGGCGAGGAGGTGCCGACCTACGCGCCCGTCAACATCGTGCGCGTGGACGGCGAGCTCGATGACAGAGCCGAAGAGATCGAGACCCCGCAGCAGAGCGGCCCGGTCATCAACCTCAACCTCGATATCGGCGCCCGCAACGGGCTGTTCGTGCGCGGGAGAGGCCTGCAGAGCGAGTGGAGCGCCGATCTTCAGGTCCGCGGCACCGCCGACGACCCCCGGATCGGCGGCGCCATCCGCCTGGAGGACGGCAACCTCTCCTTGGGCGGACGGACCTTCGAGCTGACGGAGGGCCTGATCGGCTTCCAGCGCTCTCAGGAGATCAACCCGATCATCGACCTTCAGGCGCAGACCGAGGCCGGTGAGGGCATCAACACCGTCACGGCCATCATCAATGTCGAGGGGCCGGCCGACGATCCGGAGATCAGCTTCACCTCGAGCCCCAGGCTGCCCGAAGAGGACGTTCTGGCGTTGATCCTTTTCGGCAGGCGGGCCAACGACCTCGGCGCGGCCGAAGCGCTGCAGCTCGCCCAGGCCGGGGCGACGCTCTCGGGCGCGTTCGGCTCGGGCGGGGGCATGGGCGCGGGCCTTCGCTCGGGACTCGGTCTCGACCGCCTCGACATCGACCCCTCGGGCCGCGCACTGACGGTCGGCAAGTACATCTCCGAGGACATCTACGTCTCCGCCCGCCAGTCCCTCAGCGAGGTCGGCACCATCATCAGCGTGGTCTACGAGATCACCCGCTCCATCAGCCTGGAGACGACCCTTCAGCCGGACGGCGCGCAGACCCTGGGCGCGAACTACAAGCGGGACTACTGAGCGGGCTTCGGGAACGCACTCGCCCCAAGCCCGTTCGTCTTCCGCCCATCAGCGGAGGAGATTCGAGATGACCACGAACACGGCAAAGGTGCATTGGAACGGCGGAATCAAGGACGGCCACGGCCGGATCAGCACCGGCCGGGACGTTCTGCACGAGGTCCCCTACGGCTTCGCCTCCCGTTTCGAGGACGGGCCGAACACCAACCCCGAAGAGCTGATCGCCGCCGCCCACGCGGCCTGCTTCTCCATGGCGCTGTCCAAGGAGCTGGGCGACCGTGACATCAACGCCCCGGCCATCGAGACGGACTGCGAGATCACGCTCGATCAGAAGGACGGCGACTTCGCCATCACCAAGTCCCACCTCAAGGTGGACCTCAGAGCCCCAGGCGCCGACAGGAGCACCGCCGAGGAAGCCGTCGAGAGCGCCGCCAAGAACTGCCCCGTCTCGAAGCTCCTGAACTGCGAGATCACCCACGAGGCCCATTACGACGTCTGAACGCCGGAGGCTCAGCTCTCCAGCTCGGCATCCCAGTAGAGATAGTCGTGCCAGCTCTCATGCAGGTAGTTGGGCGGGAAGGCCCTGCCCTTCTCGTTGAGCTCGAACATGTTGGGCTGGCGCGGCGTGTGGGCAGGCCACATCTTCGCGTCGCGAGGCATCTTGCCCCCCTTGCGTAGGTTGCAAGGGCTGCAGGCGGCGACGATGTTGTCCCAGGTGGTCTTGCCGCCGCGGGAGCGGGGGATGACATGGTCGAAGGTCAGCCCCTCTCGGTCGGGCTTGCCGCAGTACTGGCAGGCAAAGCTGTCGCGCAGAAAGACGTTGAAGCGCGTGAAGGCGGGCTTGCGCGCGTGGTTCACATAACTTTTCAGCGAGACCACCGAGGGTAGCCTGATCCGGCTCGAGACGGATCGGACCTCCAGCTCGTACTCGGCCACCACGTCCACGCGGTCGAGGAACACCGCCTTCAGCGTGTCCTGCCAGGACCATAAGGAGAGGGGAAAGTAGCTCAGGGGCCTAAAATCGGCGTTCAGGACCAGAGCGGGGCACCCATCGGGGGACTGGCGGACAGCTTGCACGTTACGTTCTCCTGCGCCTCCGAAGACCCAGGACATCGCCTCTCACCAGCCCGCCTATTCGGAAGGGCAGGTGAGCCGAGCGTCCTATTCGCTCGGCCAGAAGGGGTTCGATATGAAACCTGGCAACGCTGAAGGCGATGGTCTCCGTTGGTATGATCGTTCTACTACCTAGAATGTCTTAGCCGATTCTATGTGACAAGTGCATCAAAGGACGGTCGTGAACTGGATAACCGTTCGTCCGGTCCCGTCGGCAGACCTCCGAAAGGCCGTCCACATCCGCCTCCCACTTGCTGATCTGCTGCAGCACCCTCTCGCCGAAGGGGCTGGCCATCGGCACTTCGCCGAGAATGCGAGGCTCGGTCACCCGGCCCGCCTCGTCGATGTGGTAGCCTATCAGCACGGCGGCGTTGGTACCGTACTGCGACCTCGGAAAGCTCATGGAGCGCTTCTCCCAAGTGGTCTCCCCTGCGCAGCTCCGCTCGGCCGCGGTCGACATAATGCCGTCCTCGGCCCGCTCCCCGGACGGGTGGCCGTAGCTCGCCTGAAACGCCCTGATCAGGCCGAGATAGGCCTGAACCCTGGCCAGCGTCTCGTCGAACTCGTCAATGGAGGGCTGGGGGCCGATCTGCGATCCGATCTGGACATAGCGCTGACGGGTCGCCTCCAGATTGCGGGCAAAGCGGCTTTCCTGGACGTTCGATTCCGGCTGCGTCTTCAGGACGGCATGGGTTCGGAAGGCTTCCACCTGAACCGCAAGGGCCGGAGAGGTGCTGTCCATCTCGCCTAGAAGGTCGCTGGTGGAACCGGCTACCTCGATGACTTCGGGCCACAATCGGGCTTCGTGAAGACGGTCGATGAGACGGAGCTGAAGCTGCAGCGGAACGGTGAGCGTGCGGTTTTTGGCGCTCAGTTCGTCCAGCGCCTTGACGGCCTCCCGCATCGGCCTGCGCTTGGTGGGTCTGAGCTGCGAGAGCACCTCCGCGCGTATGAAAGACAGTGTCGGCCTATCGAAATTGCCGGTGCCGAACCCCTCTTCCGCCAGGAGGATGGCGTCATCGAGGGCCTCCACCGATCCTTGCGGGTCGGTCAGCACTGCAAGAGCAGCATAGTTCTGCGCCAGGAGCGCGCGGTTCTCGGAAGGCGGCATCGCTTCGCGACTACCCTGCCATGCCTCGCGGGCGTGACGCTCGGCAGCGTCTCGGTCCCCCTCCTGCATCGCCTGCTGATAGGATAGATAGCTCTCCTGCCAGTCCGCAAAGGCATGACCGATGGACATCGCCAGGCACAGCGTCACCAGCATCAGCTTACGTCCCATAGCCATGAATCCTCTCTCGAAACCTCTGACGGGAGGCTGTTCGGGTTGAAGGGCGAAGGCAAGTCCTGCCTACACCGGCGACCGGCCCCTGATCCTCGCGATCTCCGACCACAGAAGATGGGCGGCGATACCCCTGTGCGGGGCGTAGGTCTCCTCCGCGAAGGCGTCGAACGCGCCTATCTCTTGCCGCGCGAACGCGCCGCCCCCGGACTGATGGGCGGCGAGGAGCGCCACGTCGCCCCTGGGCCAGAGGTCGCGGCGGCTCTCACAGAAGAGGAGGTAGACCGCCGCCGTCCACCTGCCAACGCCGAGCAGTTTCTCCAGCTCCCTCGCCGCTTCGGCCTCGTCCAGATCGCGCAGGGCATGAAACGAGAAACGCCCCTCCTCCACGTTCTCGGCCAACGCGCGGAGATAGCGTATCTTCGGGCGTGAGAGACCCGCGCCGCGGAGCGTCTCGTCCTCTGTCTTCAAAACGGCCGTAGGTGAAAGACCCTCGGTCAGCACCTGCACCCGCGCGAGAATGGCGTTGGCGGAGGCCACGGAGAGCTGCTGCTCGATGATGATCCGCGCAAGGCCGGGATAGCCGCCCTCCCTCTCGCGCCAGCGGGGCGGGCCGTTGCGCCGGAGAAGCTCGGCCAGCACGGGGTCCCGCGAAGAGAGCTCGGCGCAGGCCTCCTCGGTCGTCGCCGTCAAAAGGCGTAGGCCCTGAAGAGCGCCTCGGCGTCCGCGCCCTCCTCTACGTCACGCAGGAGCTGACAGGCAAAGCTCTCCCCCGTCCGCACGATGTCGGCGAGTGGCGCAAGGAAGCCGCTCTCATCCGTGCCCGCAGCATCCATGGCGGCGCGCCTGCGAAGCCCTGCGCGGGAGAGGTCGAGGACCTGCGCCGCGGTTTCCTTGATCCGGATACGGCCAACCTCGCCGGCCATGCCGTTCTTCGCTGCCTCGGGCCGTAATGCCCTTCGCTCCTCGGCGGTCCAGTCCTTCACGAGGTCCCAGGCCCCGTTGAGGCTCTCCTCGTCATAGAGAAGCCCGACCCAGAAGGCAGGCAGGGCACAGATACGGCCCCAGGATCCTGAATCGGCGCCGCGCATCTCCAGGAAGGTCTTGAGACGCACCTCGGGGAAGGCGGTAGAGAGGTGGTCCTTCCAGTCCTCGATGTTCGGGCGCTGACCCGGTGCCGCCTCCAGCTTTCCGTCCAGAAAGTCCCGGAAGGAGAGCCCCGCGGCATCCGTGTAGACCCCGTCACGCCAGAGGAAGTACATCGGCACATCGAGCATGTACTCCGCATAGCGCTCGAAGCCGAAATCCTCCTCGAAGACGAAGTCCAGCATCCCGGTGCGGTGCGGGTCGGTATCGGTCCAGATATGTGCGCGCCAGGAGCGGAAGCCGTTGGGCTTGCCCTCGGTCAGCGGAGAGTTGGCGAAGAGCGCGGTGGCGATGGGCTGCAGCGCCAGGGAGGTTCTGAACTTCTTCACCATGTCCTCTTCCGAGGCGAAGTCGAGATTGACCTGCACGGTGGCGGTCCGGTGCATCATGTCGAGGCCGAGCCCGCCGACCTTCGGCATGTAGCGGCGCATGATGGTGTAGCGACCCTTGGGCACGCGCGGCATCTCTTCGCGGGTCCAGAAGGGCGCGGCGCCGAGACCGATGAAGCCGACACCCAAGGGGTCGGACACGGCCTTCACCTCTTTTAGATGCTGGGTTACCTCCGAGCAGGTCTCCTGCACGGTCTTGAGCGGTGCGCCGGAGAGCTCGAACTGCCCGCCGGGCTCGAGGGTGATCGAGGCACCGTCCTTTTTGAGGGCGACGAGGTTGCCGTCCTCCTCCAACCGCTGCCAGCCGAACTCCCGCGAGAGCCCCTCCAGCACGGCCTGGATGGATCGCTCACCGGCGAACGGAAGCGGCTCCAAACTGTCTTTGAGGAAGCCGAACTTCTCGTGCTCCGTGCCGATGCGCCAGGCATCCTTCGGCTTGCAGCCGGTGGCGAGATAGGCGGCTAGCTCCGCCTTGTCCTCGATGGGGCGAAGGTCGTGGCGGGTGCTGGCGTCGAGCTGCGTCACGGGTGCTTCTTTCCTATAGCTCCGCGCCGCCGCTGCGGCGCCCCCGGCCTTGAGCACGCTTTGCCGCGCCCGCGAAGGGGTTCATGGTTGGGGAACAGCTAGACGTGCTCACCGCCGCGGCAAAGCGGCAAGATCGCCGAAGCGCAGTTGCCACAGGGTCAGTGCGACGATGGCGGCGGTCTCGGCCCTCAGAATACGCGGTCCCAGCGAGATGGGTACCGCCCGAGGGTCGCCGCGCAGCGCGGCACGCTCTTCCGGCGTGAAGCCGCCTTCCGGGCCGATCAGGATGGCTTCCGGGGCCTGCGAAACGTCCGGGAAAACCTGCGCCGCCAAGGGCGCACGCCCCTCCTCACCGCCCCAGGGCTTGTCCTCCTCGTCCCCCGCCTCGTCGCAGAAGACGAAACCGGTGAGGGGTTCGAGCGCTTTCTCCAGACGGACCGGTTCTGCGATCGAGGGCACGATCATCCGCTCGCACTGCTCGGCGGCTTCGGTGGCGATAAGCTGCAGGCGGTCGGTCTTGAGCCTGTCCCTGCCAGTCCGCGCGGTGATGACAGGTTGAAGGGAGGTTGCGCCCAGCTCCGTCGCCTTCTGCACCAGCATCTCGGTCGGCCCGCGCTTCAACGGGGCGAAGAGGAGAACCGGCGCCGTCGTCAACCCTGGCTGCTCCCGCAGTTTCTCCGCAGGGAGCGCCGAACCAGCCCGCTTCTCCAGCGCCTCGATCCGGTAGAGCCACTCGCCATCGCGGCCGTTGAACAGCCGCACCCCATCCCCCTGCCCCAGCCGCAACACGGAGCCGAGATAGCGAAGCTGCCCCTGGTCGAAGCCGAAACTGCCGGAGCCGAGCGGCGCCTCGGTATAAAGGCGAGGGTCGGGTCTCAATCGTGTTCTTGCTCTTTGCGAGAGGTCCACCAGTAAAGACCTGCCCCGGCACCGACGAGAATGGCGGCCAAGCTAACGGCTTCCCAAGCATCAATGGTCATCAGTCCATGGCCTTTCGCGCAAACAGCTCACTCAACGCATAGGATATAATAGCTAGCGTTACGAGAAGAAGCCTGGCCCAGAAGGGAAAGTTCCCTAGAAACGAGCCAACGGCCAGACCTAGAGCCAGTTTTTCGAAGCTGTCCGCGCGGCGCTCATCCAGCGACTTCATCGCCTCCGACACCTGCCTTAGAACGGGATGTCGTCATCCAGATCGTAGTCGCCGCCGCCCTGGCCCTGATCGTAGCCGCCGCCGGAGGAGCCGCCGCCGCTGATCTGCTGGCCGTAGCCGCCGCCACCGGCACCGGACATGCCCCCGCCGTCACCGCCGCCGCGGCCGTCGAGCATGGTCAGGGTCGAGGTGTAGGGCCGCAGCACGACTTCAGTGCTGTAGCGGTCCTGACCGTTCTGGTCCTGCCATTTGCGGGTCTCGAGCTGGCCCTCGATATACACCTTCGAGCCCTTCTTGAGGTAGTTCTGCGCCACCCTGACCAGGGGCTCGGAGAAGATCGCCACCGTGTGCCATTGGGTCCGCTCGCGCCGCTCGCCGGACTGCTTGTCCTTCCACGTCTCGGAGGTCGCGATGCGCAGGTTGCAGACCTGCCCGCCATTTCCGAACTGCCTCACCTCGGGGTCCTGGCCGAGATTGCCGATCAGGATCACCTTGTTCACGCTTCCAGCCATTGCCGGTCCTCCAAAAGCAGTCAGAAGCCTACGCCTAGGGCGCTTCGGACCTGCCCGCCGAATTAGTTTTCCACGCTTTCCGTTCTAGCCGCCCGTATCTGTTCCTGCAATGTTCTAGCGCAGCAGGGGCGGCCATAAACTGGCCACAAAATCTTCGCACGCTGGAGGCGAAACAGTCTGGCAATCTTCGTCTGCTGCCCTACCCTCTCTCCCGGCAGGCGATCGCGCCGCAACGCCTATGAGGAAGGGCAGCTCTATGAACAAACTCCTGGCTTCCGCCGCCGCACTCACCCTTTTCGCCGGTTCCGCCCAGGCTGGCGGCTACGTTCAGATCCATGCCGGCCTGTTTCAGCAGACCGCGGACACGGTTGCCTTCGCCAGCGATAACTTCCTCGGCGAGGTCGTGGACGTGGATGTGGACAGCGACGCCGATCTAGGTGCGGTCCTCGGCGGCCTGGTCGGCTACTACGTTCTGCCCTTCGTCGCGGTAGAGGGCGAAGTCACCCTGCGCACCGCGTCGATGGAGGAGGTCACGGTCGACAATGTCGAGACCGCTCTCCAGGACGACCCCAGGACCATCGCCTACATGGCCAACGCCGTGCTGCGCCCGACCTTTCCGCTTCTCCCCGACCCCTATATCGGCATCGGCGCAGGCTACCTCACCAACAACTTCAACACGATCGGCGGCGAGGACGTGGACGGCCAGCTCGCCTATCAGATCAAGGCGGGGGTCAGCTTCGGCTTCCCGCTCATCCCCGGCACGATCGGCGTGGAGGCGAACTACCTCGCCACCGACGATTTCGACCTCAGCGGTGATTTCGGCGGCGATCTCGTCAATACCGAGTTCAGCTATGGCGGAGTGAGCGGGCTTCTCACCTACAAGATCGGCTTCTGATCGCGCGTCAGTTCAGATAGGCTCGACCGGCGCCGAAGTCGCTCTGCAGGCTGCTGAGAAACACGTCGCTGTCGTGCTGCCTCGAAAGAATGAGGCTCTCGGGGAACTGCTCCGCGAGCCAGTAGCGGTTCGCGACCGCGGTGTAGAAGGCCAGCGCCGTCCCTAGGTTCTCTAGCTTGGCAGCTAAAGACAGAAGCCCGTTTCGCCCGATCTTCGTATCGAGAATGGCGAGGTCGTACGCCGCCGCCTCTCCCCGGTCGGCGAGGTCGTAACCCTCCGCAGCGTTGAGAGCGAGGAACACCGAAGCCCCGGCATCCTCGAGCGTACCGGCGAGATCGAGCGCCACGATGGGGTCTCCCTCGATCAGGAGGATCTTCAGACCCGACAAAGAACTACGGTGCACGAGACGCTCCCGAACATGATCCATTAGCGCCGCCTGCGCTCGGCCCTGTTCTTATCTACGCGCGACCGAGCGAAATCGTCACGTATCCTATGATAACAAAACGGCGCTCTCGCGGCGCGGTGATGATCTGCAACACCGGGTTGGCTTACGATCTCGAAGGCGCGTCCGTTCGCCCCTTGTTCACGGTGCCGTCACCACCTACACGCCTAGCTTCTCAGCTAGGGATGAGTGGAGGCGCACCTTGTCGGCGAAGAACATTACGGTCACCGGTGCGCGCGAGCACAATCTCAAAAACGTCACGGCGGAGATCCCCCGCGATGCGCTGACCGTGGTCACGGGCCTCTCGGGCTCGGGCAAGTCGTCCCTCGCCTTCGACACGATCTACGCCGAGGGCCAACGCCGCTATGTCGAATCGCTCTCCGCCTATGCCCGCCAGTTCCTGGAGCTGATGCAGAAGCCCGATGTGGACCAGATCGAGGGCCTCTCCCCCGCCATCTCCATCGAGCAGAAGACCACCTCCAAGAACCCCCGCTCCACCGTCGCCACGGTGACCGAGATCTACGACTATATGCGCCTCCTCTGGGCGCGAGTCGGGGTGCCCTACTCGCCAGCGACGGGAGAGCCGATCACCTCTCAGACCGTGTCGGAGATGGTGGACCGCTTGATGGCGGAGGGGGACGGCAGCCGCTTCTACCTCCTCGCGCCGATGATCCGGGGGCGGAAGGGCGAGTACAAGAAGGAGCTGGCGGAGCTGATGAAGCGCGGCTTCCAGCGGGTGCGTATCGACGGCGAGATGCACGACATCGCCGACGCCCCTACCCTCGACAAGAAGTTCAAGCACGACATCGACGTGGTCGTGGACCGGGTGGTCATCAAGGAGGGCCTCGAAAGCCGCCTCGCCGAGAGCTTCGAGACCTGCCTGGAGCTGGCCGACGGCCTCGCCATCGCGGAGAGCGCCCCGCGCGGCGAGGAAGAGCCGAAGAAGATCACCTTCAGCGCCAAGTTCGCCTGCCCCGTCTCCGGCTTCACCATCGAGGAGATCGAGCCGCGGCTCTTCTCCTTCAACTCGCCGCAGGGCGCCTGCCCCACCTGCGATGGCCTCGGAACGTCCGTGCACTTCGACCCCGAGCTCGTCGTGCCGGACACCGAGGTCAACCTCCGCAAGGGGGCGATTGCCGCCTGGTCGAAAACTCAAAGCCCCTACTATACCCAGACCCTCGAAGCGCTGGGCCGCCAATACGGCTTCAACGTCGAAACGGCATGGCGTGAGCTGACGAAAAAACAGCAGGACATCATCCTATTCGGTACCAAGAAGGAGAAGGTCACCTTCGTCTACGACGACGGCCTCCGCCGCTACGAGACCACCAAGACCTTCGAGGGCGTAATTCCCAACTTGGAGCGCCGCTGGCGCGAGACCGACAGTTCCTGGGTGCGCGAGGAGATGGAGAAGTTCCAGTCCGTGCACCCCTGCGAGGTCTGCGACGGCGCCCGCCTCAAGCCCGCCGCCCTGGCGGTGAAGGTGGGCGGTGAGCACATCGCTGGCGTCTCCCAGCTCTCCATCCGCAAGGCCGACCTCTGGTTCCGCGACCTCGACGATCAGCTCACCGATAAAGAGCGCCAGATCGCCGTGCGTATCCTGAAGGAGATCCGCGACCGGCTGCACTTTCTCAACAATGTGGGCCTAGGCTATCTGACGCTGAACCGCTCCTCAGGCACGCTCTCAGGCGGCGAAAGCCAGCGCATCCGCCTCGCCAGCCAGATCGGCAGCGGCTTGACCGGAGTTCTCTATGTCCTCGACGAGCCCTCCATCGGCCTCCACCAGCGGGACAATGAGCGTCTGCTCGAATCCCTCCGTGGGCTGCGCGACCTCGGCAACACGGTGATCGTGGTCGAGCATGATGAGGACGCCATCCGCACCGCCGACCACGTGCTCGACATCGGCCCCGGCGCGGGCGTCCATGGCGGCGAGGTGGTCGCCTCCGGCACGCCTGCCCAGATCGAGCGCAACAAGAAGTCCATCACCGGCGACTATCTCGCGGGCCGCCGCGAAGTCCCCGTCCCCGACGAGCGCCGTGTCTACGATCCTAAACGTATACTGACGGTCGAGGGCGCCAGCTCTAACAACCTTAAAGACGTTTCGGCCACCTTCCCCCTCGGCCTCCTCACCTGCGTCACCGGCGTCTCAGGCGGCGGCAAGTCCACCCTGACCATCGAGACCCTGTTCAAATCGGCCAGCCGCAAGCTGATGGGTGCCAAGACGGTTCCCGGCAAGCACGACCGCATCACCGGGCTCGAACATCTCGACAAGGTCATCGACATCGACCAGTCGCCGATCGGCCGTACACCCCGCTCCAACCCCGCGACCTATACTGGCGCCTTCGGCCCCATCCGCGAGTGGTTCTCGGGCCTGCCCGAAGCCAAAGCGAGGGGCTACAAGCCGGGACGCTTCTCCTTCAACGTCAAGGGTGGGCGCTGCGAGGCGTGCCAGGGCGACGGCGTCATCAAGATTGAGATGCATTTCCTGCCCGACGTGTACGTCACCTGCGACGTCTGCCACGGCAAGCGCTACAACCGCGAGACGCTGGAAGTGAAGTTCAAGGACAAATCCATCGCCGACGTCCTCGACATGACCGTTGAGGAGGCCGCCGAGTTCTTCAAGGCGGTGCCCAGTATACGGAACAAGATGCAGACCCTGTGCCGGGTTGGCCTCGGCTACGTCAAGGTCGGCCAGCAGGCCACCACCCTCTCCGGCGGCGAAGCCCAGCGGGTGAAGCTCGCCAAGGAGCTCTCCAAGGTCGCCACCGGTCGCACCCTTTACATCCTCGACGAGCCCACCACGGGCCTTCACTTCGAGGACGTCCGCAAGCTGATGGAGGTAATCCAGGAGCTCGCCGACACCGGCAACACCGTGGTGGTCATCGAGCACAATCTCGACGTCATCAAACAGGCCGACTGGATCATCGACCTAGGCCCCGAAGGCGGCTCAGGCGGCGGCGAGATCGTCGCCGTGGGCACGCCTGAGGATGTGGCCGAGGCGGAAGCCAGCCATACGGGGCGGTTCCTAAAGGAGGTGCTCGTGCGCCACGACGAGCGGGTCGCTGCGAAGGAGGCGAAGCCTGCGCGGAAGCCTCGGGCCGGTCGGAAGAGGAAGGCGGCTTAAGGTATAACAACAATCGGCATTCGAGTACAGAAAACTGGCGAATAGGGCTACTATGCAGAATGTAAACCCATACGATCAGATGGCGAAGATGACATGCCGTCTTGAAATGTTCGATGGAGAGCTTCTGGATAGTACTGGCACCGGGTTCTTTTGGAAATCTTATCCTTTCGGGACGCTTGATAAATTTCTTATAAGCGTAATTACGAATAAGCACGTTATTGGTGAATACGAGAGGGTTGGTTTTGTTGTTGATGTCATAAATAAGGACGGTATAATACAACACGTAAGAGTTCACGTTGAAGGTATTCAGAGTATTGCTCTTCCTCATCCTGAGCCTGATTGTGATCTGATAGCAATCAACTTCTCAACTGTGATTGACGCTCTTGGTAAGACCGGTCCGAGGCCCGACGTTATCGTTCCTGATTCTCGGCATGCCCTCGACCTAGAACAGCGTCGCAATTTGATGGCGGTGGAGGAGATTGTAGTTGTCGGTTACCCCGACGGTTTGTGGGATAGTTGCAACAACACACCAGTTTTCCGAAAGGGTATCTCCGCTACCCCGCCGTACAATGATTTTGAGGGGCGACCAGAATTCCTAATTGATTGCGCCATCTACCCAGGGTCCAGCGGATCACCTGTGTTTTTAGCTAGTTCAGGGGCTTTTGGCACTAAAGACGGCAAAAATCTTCTAGGCTCTAGAATGTTGCTCTTAGGAGTTGTGCATTCCGTCTTTCAGCACGCGAGTGATGGAGAACTTCGTATCGAACCTGCACCTACTGCTACAACTATCGTGCCAACCTTCAAGTTTCCAAACAATATCGGTATATGTCTTTACGCTGACAAAATCATCGAACTGGATAAATTGATTTGCAAACAATTCGTCGATGTAAAGGCTGGAAATCGTGCCCAAGGATCCCTACGGGTACAGTTCGAACAAATTTAGTAGAAGGCCATAGCCACGTAGGGCGGCTGCCCGTGTGCTGATCGTTTTATGCGCTTTCCTTTCCGGCAGCCGCGCCCGGGTGGCCTGCGCGTGGGGCTGCGTGGGTGCGGGTGGTCTCTTCGCACTGAAGGAACGTTGGCGATGCGCACCCGCCCTACG
>NZ_JANIBC010000013.1:7500-63120 GCF_024505085.1 Parvularcula maris | reverse complement strand
CGTAGGCCATGGGTCCCGGATCAGCTTCGCTGTCCGGGATGACGGGGTAAGGTGCCGTACCGCCCAGAAGAGGTGGCCGCCTCCGGCGTCCACCCTACGGGCCTTACGCCTCGCGAAGGAGCGAGAGCTGGGCGTGGCGCTCGCTGCTCGGAGCTTCCTGGTCGCGAAGCGCCGTGGGGTAGTCGCCGGTGAAGCAGTGGTCCGTGAAGGCAGGGGCGTCGCCGTCGCGGGGGCCTTTGCCGAGCGCCCTGTAGAGGCCGTCCAGGGACAGGAAGGCGAGGCTGTCGGCGCCGATCTCGCGGCGCATCTCCTCGACGCTGTGAGAGGCGGCCATCAGCTCCTTCTGCGACGGCGTGTCGATGCCGTAGAAGTCGGGATAGATGATCGGCGGGCAGGCGATCCTAAGATGGACCTCCTTCGCACCGGCCTCGCGCATCATCTGGATGATCTTCGTCGAGGTGGTGCCGCGCACCAGGCTGTCATCCACCAGGACGACCCGCTTGCCCTTGACCACGCCTGGATTGGCCGAGTGCTTCCGCGCCACGCCCTTCTCGCGCACCTTCTGGTCCGGCTGGATGAAGGTCCGGCCCGAATAGTGCGAGCGGATCAGCGCCATCTCATAGGGCACGCCCGAAGCCTGAGCGAAGCCGATGGCGGCGGGCACGCCCGAATCGGGGATCGGCGAGATGCAGTCCGCCTCCACCGGCGCCTCTTCCGCGAGGGTGCGGCCGAGACGTTTTCTCAGATCGTAGACGCTCTCACCGTCGACGAAGCTGTTGGGCCGGGCGAAGTAGATGAGCTCGAAGATGCAGGGGCGGGGGCGCTGGCCCTCCGCGGTCAGGCGGCGCGAGGTGAGCGAGCCGTCGGCGCCGCAGATGACCACCTCGCCGGGCTCCACGTCGCGCACGAACTCGGCGCCGATGAGGTCGAAGGCGCAGCTCTCGGAGGAGAGCACATAGGCATCCCCGAGGCGGCCCAGAACGAGGGGCCTGATGCCCACGGGGTCGCGCACGCCGATCAGATGGTTGGCGGTCAGAACGGTGAGGGCGAAGGCGCCCTCCACGGTCCGCGCCGCGTCGATCACCTTGTCGGCCAGGGTGATGCCTCGGGAGAGGGCGGTGAGCTGGACGAAAAGCTCGCTGTCCGAGCTCGTATGGAAGATCGAGCCCTTGGAGATCAGCTCGCGCCGCAGGAGCGTGTTGTTGGTCAGGTTGCCGTTGTGGGCGACCGCGATGCCGCCCCGGTCCACTTCGGCGAAGAGGGGCTGGACGTTGCGCAGGTTGCCGTCGCCTGCGGTCGAGTAGCGGGTGTGGCCGATGCCCGCCCGCCCCGGCAGCTTGGCCAGCACCTCCTCGGCGTGAAAGTGGTCGGCGACCAAGCCGAGCTGGCGGTCGGCATGGAAGCCGTCCTCGCTATGGGTGATGATGCCCGCCGCCTCCTGGCCTCGGTGCTGGAGGGCGTGGAGGCCGAGGGCGACGATCGGCGCCGCCGGGCCGTCATGACCGATGATGCCGAAGACGCCGCACTCCTCGTTGAGGGCGCGGGGCAGGGGCGGGCGCTCTGCCAGAGCCCGTTGTTCCCGCCGCAGAAAGCTCGATACCTGACGCATGATATGATGTCCCGGTGACGCCCGTCAGGGGGAGATGGGCGAAAGCGAAGCCTTTGACAATTCCGTGACGGAAAACTCAGCTTTGCGGAGGAGGGCGTCCGCCGTCGCCTCCAGCGCCGGGGCGAAGAAGCTGCCGGTGATCCAGCCCGGCAGCGCCGCTCCGTCGTGATAGGTGATGACGGTGAAGACCAAGGCGGCGGCCAGCACCCAGCCCCTCACCAGACCGAAGAGAAGCCCCGCCACCCGGTCGTTGCGGAACACCTTCTTCCCGACGAAACGGCGGATGAGATAGGCGCCGAGCAGGCTGACCAGAAGGTCACCGACGAAGAAGACGGCGGCGAAGACGGCGATCTTGGCCGGAATGCCGCTCACATAGGACGCAGCCCCCGCACCGAAGAGGTTGAGGAACAGAAAGCCGCCCAGGATCGCCAGCAGCGTCACCGCCTCGCGTAGGCCCCCTCGGTACCAGCCGATCAGGCTGGAGACGGCGAGGATGGCCAGAACGAGGAGGTCGAAGACGGTCACGCCGCCTCTGTTGCCCTGCTCGGGTGAAGTTTCAACTACCGGTCAGCCAGGTGGCTGCTTCTTGCAGGGAGGAGAGGGGGACGTAGGGGATCGTGTCGCTCTCGAGCCCCGCTGGCCCGGCGGTCCGCACGAAACCGAGCTTGGCCGATTCGGTGAGGCGCATGGCGCCCTGGGCCGCCGGTCTGATCTTGCCTGAGAGGCCGATCTCACCGAAGGCCGTCGTCCTGGCGGGGACGGGCGTACCCTCCTTGGCGCTGATGAGCGCTAGAGCGGCAGCGAGGTCCGCCGCCGGATCGGTGATTCGGAGGCCCCCCGCCACGGACAGGAAGACGTCGTCGCGGCCGAACTCGACCCCGCTCCGGGCGGAGAGCACGGCCAGGAGCTGGGCGAGACGTCCGCTGTCCCAGCCCACAACGGTGCGTCTGGGCTGAGCGAGCTGGCTGGGGATGACCAGGGCCTGAAACTCGCAGAGGAGCGGCCTAGAGCCCTCGGTCCCGGCGAAGACCGCCGTGCCCGGCGTGTCCTCGTCGCCTTCGCCGAGGAAGAGCGCCGAGGGGTTCAGCACCTCCTTGAGGCCGCTGCCCTGCATCTCGAAGACGCCGATCTCGTTGGCCGGGCCGTAGCGGTTCTTCACCGCGCGGATGAGGCGGAAGCTGCGCCCGTTCTCCGCCTCGAAGTAGAGCACCACATCGACCAGGTGCTCGACCACGCGGGGGCCCGCGATCTGCCCCTCCTTGGTGACGTGGCCCACCAGCACCACGGTGCAGCCGGCGTTCTTGGCATAGCGGGTCAACTCCGACGCGCAGGCTCTTACCTGACCCACCGTGCCGGGGGCGGAGGGGATGTCGTCGGACCAGAGGGTCTGGATCGAATCGATGATCAGGAAGTCCGGCTTGTTGGCCTTCACCGTCTGCAGGATGTCCTTGAGCGCCGTGCCCACCGCGAGCTGAAGCGGGGCGTCCTCGAGACCCAGTCGCGAGGCGCGCAGCCTGATCTGATCGAGAGCCTCTTCGCCGGAGATATAGAGCGTGCGCTTGCCGTCCTTCGCGGCGGCCGCTGCGGTCTGAAGAAGAAGCGTGGACTTGCCCACGCCGGGATCGCCGCCGACCAGAAGCGCCGAGCCGGGAACCAGACCGCCGCCCAGCGCCCGGTCGAACTCCGATGCGCCGGTGCCGAAGCGGGGAGGGGGCGCGGCATGGCCTGTCAGACCCTCGATGGGCAGGCCGCGCGCCTTGGTCTTCTTGCCGCTGGAGGGGGCGGCGAGGGCGTCCTGTTCGGGCTCGATGGTGTTCCAGGAGCCGCAATCGTCGCAGCGACCCTGCCAGCGGCCGTAGACGCTGCCGCAGGACTGGCAGACGAAGCTTTGTTGGTTGCGAGGCATGTTCACCCTTTACCCCAATCGAGGTGGGTGTGAAGCCGTCCGAGCCAGGTTTCTCGCGCTATCCGCGACTCCGAAGTTCCCCCCACATCCCGCGGCTGTGCAGCGCACCATACTCACGCAGATGTGTGCGCGATTCAGACCTTTACCGGAGATTTACCAGGAGCGATCCGTTGAGATGCCTGTTGGAACCTGCAAGACGTGAGCCAAGAAGTATCGAGCAAGTTAATACGTCAGCCCGTAGAGTTCACAGGCGCGTGATGACTTAACTATTTCTCAGTCCAAGTTGCTCGCGCTTGGTCAGAGGGGAACGTGACGGCGGTGGATACCATGTTTTGACATGGTCTTCGTTTGCTCGTCTCAACATGAGTATCTGAGGGGAACTATGAAGACCAAGCTTTTGACATCCGCTGTCGCTGCGATCGCGCTGATGGGTGGCGCCAATGCTTCCGCAGCAACGCTGATCATCGATGACTTCCTGACGCCCGGCGGCACCAGCGACCTCGCTTCCAGCCCCGGTTCGACCACTGGACCCGAGACCAACATCGACACGATGGCCAATCCTCGCGATTTCGAAACGCGCCAGGTGACGGTCACCGCCAATGGCGGCTTCGTCTCGAACGCAGGCGCCACCGTCGGCATCAGCGACAGTTTCGCTTCGTTCAGCTCCGACTCCGGTGTGAGCTTCGATGCGGACGTCGTCTACAGCAGCTCCGATCCGGTGAACCTGCTGCTCGACGGCATTAACGAGCGTTTCCAGATCGACCTCGTCGCTGGTGACGGTACCGGCACCTTCTCGTTCACCGTGACGGACGAGGACGGCGAATCGGCCACGGTCTCGCAGACCGCCGGCGCCGGTGATCTCGGCCTGACCGAGTTCTTCTTCTCGAGCCTCGTCCAGGACGATGACGACGGCATCGACGTCGACCTGACCAGGATTACCCAGCTCGTCTTCTCCGTCTCCAGCGGCGACGACACGGGCCTCGACTTCACCATCGACCTGCTCGGCATCACCACCGACTCGCTGGCCGAAGTGCCGCTGCCCGCCGGTGCACCGCTGATGATCGCCGGCCTCGCCGGGATCGCAGCCTTCCGCCGCAAGCGCGCTGCGTAAGCTCGACGAGAGCATACCGAACGAAAAAGGGTCCCGCCGGGACCCTTTTTTGTGGAAAACGCCTTAGCAAAAGATGACGGTTAACAAGTCTTCGTCTTGGTTAAGCGGCAGTTTCCATCCGCTCAATATCCAGTAAACAGGCGCTTCACCGGATCTTCACTTCAGACTTTCACTGTCTCCCAAGGTTAACACAGCAGATCAGCCGGGGAGGCTACCATGTCGATCGAAACACGCCTTGATGAGTTCCTACGCGCCGAGCCCATTCCGAGCGCTGCGGAGATGTACCGTTTGGGCATCGAAGCTTCGACCGGCGCGTCCGGCGGCGAGATCGACCTCGTCGCTGCCCATAAATGGTTCAACCTCGCCGCCCTCCAGGGCAACGAGGAAGCCATGTTCCACCGCCGCCAGCTCACCGAGGAGATGGAGCCGCGCCAGATCGCTGCCGCCCAGCGCTCGGCTCGCGAATGGCTGCGCAAGCACCGCCCCGCCGTCACCGCCGCTGCGTAGGCACTGAAGCCCTTCTAGCGGCGGCGGGCAAAGGCTTTGTAGCCCTGCTCGCTGACGAAACCGTCGAGGAACTGATCCTCCGGGCCGACCGGGAAGCGATCCGCCATCTGGGCCGCATAGCCGTAGCCGATCGCTGTGACCTCGCCCTCCTCGCGCAGGGCGGCCAGGGTCCGGTCGTAATAGCCGCCGCCCATGCCCAACCGGGCACCATCGGGTCGCACCGCAAGAAGCGGCGTCACCACGATATCGGGACGCCTTCTCTCCGCCTCGCCTGACGGCTCCATTATGCCGTACCGCCCCTTCACCAGGGGCTTGTCGATCTCGAACAGCCGGAAGATCAGCGGCGCGTTCTTCGTCTCCACCACCGGAAGCAGCACAGCAGCGCCAGCCTCGGCGAGGGCTGCGGCCAGATGTGCCGTATCGAGCTCGTCTCCGACGGGGTGGTAGAGGGCGACGGCCTGACCTTCCTTCGGCTCGAGCGCTCCCATGAAGTAGCTGGCCGCGAACTTCGCCGCCGATGGCTGCCTCTTGGCAGCGTCCGAGCGCAAAGCCTTAGCCCTCTCGCGGAAGGCCTTCTTCCAGTGGATCAGCGGTAGGGGAGGGAGCATGGCTGCGTTCTTCGGTGGCGGACGAAGGCCCGTCCTACCGCAAAGCGGCTCGGGCTCTACAGAAGACCGCAGCTACAGCGGGAGAATGTGCCGCACCGGCCGTCGGACAGTATATTCGCCCTGGACCCGAAGGTTCAGGTGGGCGCCGCGTAGTAAGGGCCACGACCCAAGCCAGAGGCAGCTCCCGAGAATGTCTGTAAGGCCCCGGGGAATGATGTCCTAACGGGCCGGGCAGCGAAGGGTGAAGGTAGGGCGCCTGTCCAGGCTCCGCAAGGGGTAGTCAGGGGAGGCGGTGGGTCGGTACGTACAGCTTCGGGGAGGACTGGCGCCGCGCCTACCTCTCCCTCCGAGAGCGACAAGCTTCCAGCGATAGGGCGAAGCCTGCCTTCATCACTACTAGTAGCTGCCGGATAAGGCGTCGGACTACAGACCGGAGCCCACCGTCTCTGCCTCCAGCAAACCGTTCTTCCGTGCGAAGGCCAGGACGGCAGCTTGAAACCGGTCGGGGGCATCGAGATGTGTGTAGTGGCCCGCTCCTTCGATCAGAAGGATGTCCTTCCAAGGCGCGGACAGGGCTTCCTCGTAACGGATCACGAGCTCGGCCGGGCAGATCCAGTCCTCCGTACCGGAGATGGCGAGGTAGGGAACATCAAGGGCTGGCACGTCCTTGCGAGCATCGAAGGCCAGGACGCCGGAGATGACCTCGTTCCACTGCGCCCACCAGTTGGGGTGCGGGGCGATGAGCGCGCAGATCGTTCCCTCCGCCCACATCAGATTGCAGGCCTCTCGGGGAGAGTGCGTCGGGGTGGTCAGTGTCGTCAGCCACCGCACCTGCGGAACGTGCCGCTCGGCCACCCGCTCCATGCCGAAGCGCCGAAGAAGCTCTCTCTGCTTCGCCACCGCAGCGAAGTCGATCATCAGCGGATCGTCCGACAGGGTCAGCGTCTGGGGAAGGGAGGCGGCGGCCTCCGCCGTCACCGCATCGCCTGCGGCTAGGGCGCGGCGCTGCAGCTCGGCAGTGGAGAGGGCCGATCCTTCGGGCCAGTCCACCGTCTGACCGATGGTGACGATTCCCGAAACCTTGCCCGGCGAGCGCTGCGCGATCCTCAGAGCGTGGATCGAGCCGAGCGAGTTGCCGATCAGCAGCACGCGGCGCCCGGCGAACCTGCTGCGAAAGCGGTCCAGCACGGCCTCCACGTCTGCCGTGTATTCTTCGAGGGTCGGGGTATTCTCATAGGGCTCGCCTCGCCCGACCCCGAACTCGGCATGGGCGACGACGAAGTGGTCTTGGAGGCGGCCCGTGAACTCGGCGCTGTAGGGCACGGCGCTTTCGCCAGGCCCGCCAGGCAGGAACAGGAGAAGGGGCGCCTCCGCGTCCCGTCCCCGAACGAAGAGCGCGTGCTCGGTCCCCCGCGCGCTGACCTTCTCGACCAGGACGATGCCTTCGGCGCCGACGGATCGCCATTCGGTCCAGCGCGACCCCCTCATGCCGCCGTAAACCGTCAGCGGTAGGACGAGCGCGGCGAGCAACACGATGGCCCCCACGCGCAAAGCAGCTCGTCGCATCGGCAAATCCCCCTTGGTCAAATGGGTTCGACTACATTTTAGACGCCCACACAAGCGAGCCGGAGAAGGGAGGGGCCGCAGCTTATGGGTCAGTTCGAACATTCAATAGAGAACCGGCACTGCACCTAGCTGTCCCTTCGGGTGAGGGCCGTTCGTGATCGAAGTTCGTGCTGCCACTCGCCCTCACTCGACATCGGAGATGTCGATCTCCCAGAGGGAGAGATGAGCGCGGTCGCATCCCAATGGGAACACCTGCCACCTTCGTTCAAAACTGGCCCACTGCCCGACTGCACGATCAATTTCGCTCAGCGGTGATTCTTGGTATAGCGCCGCCGGGACGAGATCAGGGGGTTCTTTTCATGAGACGTGCAGTCGCGGCGGTACTCGGTTTTCTGGCGGCGGGGGCCTGTGAGCAGGGGGAGGAGCTGCGGGCGGTGACCCTCGATACCAGCGGCTACCGGACGGCGGCGGGCTACCTCTCCTGCCTGGAGGGCAAGGCCGCCGTGGTCAGCGCCCACCGGGGCGGCCCTGCGCCTGGCTACCCCGAGAACGCAGTGGAAACCTTCGAGCACACCCTGTCCCAGATACCGGCCCTCATCGAGACCGATGTGCGCGAGACGAAGGACGGCGTTCTGGTCCTGCTCCACGACGAGACCGTGGACCGCACCACCACCGGGTCCGGTGCTCTCTCGGAGATGACCCTCGCCGAGGTGAAGGCGCTGCGGCTCGTCGATATCGAGGGCACGGAGACGGCGTTCCAGGTTCCCACCCTGCAGGAGGCGCTGGAAGCGATGCGCGGCCGCACCGTACTGCAGCTCGACGTCAAGCGAGGCGTCGGCCTCTCCAAGGTGGCGAGGGCGGTGAAGTCGGCTGGCGCGGAAGAATACGCCGCCATCATCACCTACACGGACAACGGCGCGGTCATCGCGGCGAACCAGGGCCGCAACCTCACGGTCATCGCGGGCGCGTCCAGCATGGCCGAGGTGAGGGGCCTGACCGACCGGGGGGTGGCGGAGGAGCAGCTCGTGATCTGGGTCGGGGTCCTGCAGAAGGAGAACTCCGCCTTCTGGGAACAGCTCGGCGAGAAGGACCTGCCGACATCAGGCGGCGCTCTCGGCCGCTTCGACGACCGGGCGTCCATGGGGGCGGCCCGCGTCTATGCGGACCTCGAAGAGAGCGGCCTCGACATCATCGCCACCGACCGCCCGCTGGAGGCGGCGCGCGAGATCGGCACGAAGGACGTCGAAGAGGCGGCGGCGGCCTGCAAGCTGCCTGCCTGAGGCCTAGGGCCTTCCCCAAACATCATGTTCGGCTGGCCGAATAGGTTGCGGCGTAGCGGCCGGCTTCTCCTTGCGCTACTTTCCGGCAGGCAGAGAGCGGAGGCGCGGCCGTGAGCGATACAGTAATGGCAAGTGAAGCGGCGGTTCCGATCAGGGCGCCGAGGCGTCATCTCTTTCTCCTCGGCCTGCCCTACGCCGTGGTGCCGTCGGTTTCGGTGGGTCTTTACTACGGTCTGGGCGGTGCAGACTGGACAGCGCTGATCCCCTTCGCCTTCTTCTTCATGCTGATCCCGCTGGCCGATGCGGTGATCGGCGAAGATGTCACAAGCCCCCCCGAGACGGACTACGACGCCCTGGCCAAGGACCGCTACTATACCTGGCTGATCCTGGCCGCCGTGCCGCTCTACTTCCTGAACTTCGTCCTGGGCATCATGCTGCTGGTGGACGGCCTGCCGTTCTGGGCCGCTGTGCCCTTCCTCTACGCATTGGGGGTCACGTCGGGGCAGGCCATCGTCTACGCGCACGAGCTCGGCCACCGCACCGGCGCGTTCGACCGCCTGATGGCCAAGATCAGTCTCGGCATGGTGGGCTACGGCCATTTCTGCATCGAGCACAATCGCGGCCATCATGTGAAGGTGGCGACGCCGGAGGACTGCTCCTCCGCACGCTTCGGCGAGACGGTCTATGCTTTCGCTCTCAGAGACCTGCCGGGCGCCTTCATCGGCGGGTGGAAGCAGGAGAGCCGCCGCCTGAAGAACCGCGGCGAGGCCGTGTTCGGGCCGAAGAACGAAATCCTCCAGTCCTACGCCCTGACTGTCCTTATCGCTGGTGTGATGGTGGCGTGGCTCGGCTGGAAAGCGCTGCCCTTCATCCTGGTGCACCACTTCCTGGCCTTCTTCGCGCTGACCATGGTCAACTATATCGAGCATTACGGCCTTCTCCGGCAGAAGAAGGAGAACGGCCGCTACGAGCCCTGCCAGCCGCACCATAGCTGGAACACCAACCACGCCGTCTCGAACATCCTGTCGATCAACCTGCAGCGCCACTCGGACCACCACGCCAACCCGATGCGGCCCTATCAGTGCCTGCGCAATTTCGAAGAGCTGCCTCGCCTGCCGTCCGGCTATCCCGGCTGCATCTCGCTGAGCCTGGTGCCGCCGCTCTGGTTCAGGGTGATGAACCCGAAGGTGCTGGCCTGGGCGGGCGGCGACCGGAGCAAGCTGAACCGCGGCTAGGTTGATGCCCACAAACTCTTATCCGGCGTTTGTATCGCAAACAAACGTGGGTGGCCCCCTCCGCCCTTCGGGCACCTCCCCCACTTCGTAGGGGAGGAAAGTATGAGTGAGGTCTGCCTAGATGTTCGCTCCCCCTCCCTGAGGGGGAGCTGCCGGTAGGCTGAGGGGGAGAAGCAGCTAGCGCTTACCTCTCTGCCTGTCTGCGGACGATACAAACGCCTTCATTTCTGGTCTGCTCCAGACCTTCTCCTGTCCCATAGCCAGGAACTAGAGACCCGCCGTGCCCGTTCGCTGGCCATGAACGATCAGGCCACCGGCGTTACCGATATTCTCGACCGGCTCGACCGGGCCGTTGCCAACCGCCAGGATGCGGGGGAGGGCAAGGTCTCGGTCCGCACGCTGCTCGATAGCTTCGGGGAGCGCAGCTATGGGCCGTTCCTGCTGATCCCGGCCCTGCTCGAGCTCTCGCCCATCGGCGGCATACCTGGCGTACCCACGGTGATCGCCTTCATGGTGCTGACCACGGCGGCGCAGATGCTGGTGGGCAGGAAGCATATCTGGGTACCGGGCTTCATCGAGAAGCGCTGCGTCGACGGAAGCAAGATTGAGGCGGTGGACAGCAAGGTCCGTCCGGTCGCCAGGTGGCTGGACCGCCATACCAGGGAGCGGCTTCGCCTTCTCACCCGAACCCCTGCGGTGAAGGTCGCCGCCGTCTGCATCATGCTGCTGTGCCTGACGGTGCCGCCCTTGGAGCTCATCCCCTTCGGAAGCTCCATCCCCATGGCGGCCATCGCCATGTTCGGGTTGGCGCTTCTGGTCAGGGACGGGCTCCTGATGCTGTTCGGCTTCATCGCCGTGGTGGCGGCGGCGGTGGGGATCGTCCTTCTAGTCTGAAGTCGCGCCGAACGCTCCTGCCTCTTCGAGCTTCTGGTCGATCCCTGCCTCGCTGGCCGACCAGTGGTCGAAGCTCTCCGCGCCGCGCGCGCCTCTATCGTAGGCCATGGCGGCGATCCGGCCCATGCCGGAGAAGGTGGTGTCGGGCAGCTCCTCTGCGATGGGATCGGCAAAGGCCTCGTCCGGCGAGATGATGGTCCAGCCGTTCGCTTCGAGGCCCGCCACCGCCTCACCGATGAAGAAGGCGGCGGCGTCGTTCTCATGCAGCAGCAGAACATGGGCGGGCTGACGTCCGAGCACCGTCTCCGACATCTCGGCGTAGTGCTCGGCGGCATCGACCACCATGGCCGTATAGACCTCCGCGAGGGCCTCACGGTCGACGCTACGGCCCTCCTTCGCCGCTTCTTTCCAGCGGCTGTCGAGGTGCCAGTCATAGGTGTCGATGGTGACGTAGCCCGAGATCAGTCCGCGCTGTTCGAGACCCGCCCGGAGAGCGTCCCGCTTCTCGCGGTCGCCGCGCCCCTCGTCGAGGAAGGGGAAGCGGAACCAGGGCCTGCGGTTCTCGAAACCTTCGAGGCGGCGCTCGGCCTCGTCGATATCGGCGAGGTAGACGTCCGTTTCCGTGCGGTGTGCCCAGGGATGGGTGTGGGAGTGGTTGGCGATCAGGTGCCCAGCCGCCGCGTATCGTGCCGCGCGTTCACGCCCGTCCTCTCTCGTATCGAAACCTCGCGTTGTGACGAAGAAGGCGGAGGGGACGCTGGTCGCCTCATCCAGCGCCTCGATCAGAACGCCTGCCCGCTCGCTGCCGGTCAGCACGGCCCCGTCGCCGGTGGGTGCGTCGTCGAAGGTCAGCGCGATGCGCTTCTCCTGCGCTGAGGCATGAGCCAGGAGAAGCGGGACCAGCCCGAGCGCGATCAGTAGGCGGCCTGTCACTGCGAGCTCTGATCCTGACGGATGAAGACCTTCTGCACGATCTTCCACTCGCCGTCGATCTTGGCGAGGGTCAGCGCGTCGGTGAAACGGCCGTTGCTGTCGAACATGACGGTGGCGAGGCGACCATCGGCGATGTCCATGGAGATGATCTCTCCGCTACGCTCCTCTTCACTAGGCTCTCCCTCGGCCCAGTTCGTAATGACGTCCTTCATCTCCCAGGTGCGGACCTCGTCGCTGCCATCATCGGTTTTCAGAATCCCGACCATCTGCGCCGTCTCGCCGTAGAAGGCCCGGTTGAGGCGCTCCTCGCTCTTTTCGCCTTGGCCATCGAAATAGTCGAACACGGCGGCTTCGATCGCCTGCTCGTCGGTCGAGGGGTCCATGGCCTGGGCCGGTGCGAGGGCGAAGAGGGCGAGGGCTGGTGCGAGCTGGATCATGGTGCTTCTCCCGAGGTTGCGTATCTGTTTCGGCTCATGGTGCCGGTGGTCGGCGTTGAGGAAAGGTTCATCTTTCTCGCCATTCTTACCGATAGTTTAGCTTGTTGGACTACAAACATAGTCTTTTTTGCAGCTCCGGCCATGGATTACAAAGGTAATCGATGTTAGCTCGGTTTATCGATAGACAGCAAGGCGTCCTGGGGAGGGAGCCTTAGCAATTCGGAGATAGTCGGTGAACAGACACCTCGCTTTTGCGGGGGCGGTATCGCTTGCGATGCTGCCCATGATATCGCTCGCCCAGGAGACGGACGCGGACAATCCGCAGACGTTCGAACCGGCTTTCTTCGAACGGTTCGCGCCGCAGACGGCGAGGGACATGCTGTTCCGTGTACCGGGTTTCAGTATCAGGGACACGAGCGAGGGCAGGGGCCTTGGCCAGGGCGGCGCCAATGTTCTCATCAACGGGCAGCGCGTCACGGCCAAGGAGACCGACGCGCTCGAGATCCTGGACCGCACACCGGCGAGCTCGGTGGTGCGGATCGAGATCGTCGATGCTGCCAGCTTGGGCGTTACCGGCCTCACGGGGCAGGTCGCAAACGTCGTCATCGACCGCTCGAACTTCAGCGGCAACTGGGAGTACAACCCGACCTTCAGGGAACGGCTCGCGCCCAGGCTGACGAACGGGTCGGTCTCGTTCTCCGGCGAGGCGAAGGGCGTGACCTATACCGTCGGTTTCGAGAATAACAGCTACCGTGCGGGCCACTGGGGTCCCGAACTGGTCTTCGACGGCGCGCGTAGACTGACGGAAGAACGCTTCGAGGACGCTTGGTACTATGGCGAGCGGCCGTCGCTGACGGTGAACCTGTCGGGCGGCAAGAAGGAAACGGCGCTCTACAACTTCTCCGTCAAGGGCGAGCTTTTCACCTTCGATGGTCGGGAGACCTCGAACCAGGCGGAGAACCTGACGCGGGTCAGCAGCAACAGCGAGGATGAGTGGAACGCCGAGGTTTCCGGCGACGTGACCCGCAAGATCGGCCCAGGCGACGCCAAGCTGATCGGCTACCACCGCTTCGAACACAGCCCGTTCGTCAACGAGTTGAAGCTGGTTCAGGAACCAAGCCCCCTGGTCATCGACCGCTTCTTCCAGGACGCCGACGAAACCGAGACGATCGGACGGTTCGAATACACCGTACCGCGCCCCGATGACCGCTCGTGGGAGTTCGCGGCCGAATACGCCTACAACCGGCTCGATACGGACAGTGCATCCGAAACCAACGAGACAGGACCGTTCGTCAGAACGCTGCTGGATTCGGTGGCGGTGGAGGAAGACCGCGTTCAGGGGTCCGTCACCTACAGCCGGAAGATGTTCGGCGATCTATCGGTCCAGACCTCGCTCGGTGCCGAGTACTCCGAGCTGCAGTCAGATACGGACGGCGTCGAGGGGGAGGTGCGCAGCTTCTTCCGCCCCAAGGGGTTCCTGACCTTCGCCTATCCGACGGGCGCGAAGTCGGACTTCAGGGCGAGGCTCGAGCGCTCGGTTGGGCAGCTCAACTTCTTCGATTTCGTCAGCTCCCAGAACCTTCAGGAGGGCATCAACTCGGCCGGCAACACATCGCTCGTTCCTCAGCAGAGCTGGGACGGCGAGGTGGAGTTCGAGCGGCGCTTCGGCCCCGAGGAGAAGATCATCCTCCGCGCGGAGGCCTCGCTCATCGAGGACCGCGTCGACAACATCGTCATCGACGGCCAGGAAGCAGTCGGCAATATCGACGAGGCCAGGCGGCTGAGCATCGAGACCGAAGGAACCTTCCTGTTCGAGCGGTTCGGTATCAAGGGCATGCGGACGGATTTCCATGCCGAACGCCGCTTCACCAAGCTGGAGGACCCGCTGACCGGCGAGGACCGGCCTTTTTCGGGCCATATCCGGTGGCGAGCGCGCGCCAGCCTCCGCCACGACGTTCCGGGCACGCAGATCGCCTACGGCTTCTTCACGAGCCATATCGAGTTCGAGGACAGGTTGAGCGCCAGGGTGCAGAGCCTCGAATCCTTCAGCCTGCCTCAGACCGAAGTGTTCCTGCAGCACAAGGACTTTTTCGGGCTGAACGCCACCTTCACGGTGACCAATCTCTTCGATCAGGAGGAGCGCTTCGACCGGACGGTCTATACCGGCCTGCGTAGCGAGAGCCCCATCGCCTTCATCGAGGAGCGAGCCCGTGTCTACGGCCCGATCTACTCTCTATCCATCGCCGGAACGTTCTGACGCCGGGTGCAAGTGATGCTCAGGCGGCGTCGGTGTTGGGAAGCTTGGTGATCGGCTTGGCCTGCTCGCCCTGGTAGATGCTCTCATCGGTGAGGGTCGTGTTCTCGCCCTCGGGATCGGAGGTGTGGCGGCCCTCGTTGAAGACGCCGGGCTCCACATGCTCGCCGCGGTCGAGCTTGGCGAGGATGTCCTTGAAGGTCTCGGGCGTCAGGTCCTGGTAGTAGTAGTCGCCTATCTGCGCCATGGGCGCGTTGCAGCACGCGCCAAGGCACTCGACCTCGATCCAGGAGAGGTTGCCCGACTGGGTGATGTGGTTCTGCGGACCGATCACGTCCTTGCAGACCTCGATCAGGTCCTCCGAGCCGCGCAGCATGCAGGGCGTCGTGCCGCAGACCTGCACGTAGTAGGTCCCCACCGGCTTGAGGTTGAACATGGTGTAGAAGGTCGCGACCTCGTAGACCCGGATATAGGGCATATCGAGCTGCTTCGCGATGTGCTCCATCGCGGCGATCGAGACCCAGCCCTCCTGTTTCTGTGCGCGCCAGAGGAAAGGGATCACCGCCGATGCCTGGCGGCCCGCGGGGAACTTGGCGATCTGCGCGTCGCACCAGGACTGGTTCTCTGCCGACCAGGCAAAGTCGGTCGGTTGCTGGCGGGCGGGGCTGCGATCGGCCATGGGGCTCTCCCAAGAATTCGGAAAGCTGCCTATCGCGGGCCGGACGGCTTTTGTCCAGCCGCGCACCTTGTCTCGGGTAGCGGAACCCTATCTGGGCAAAGGCGCACATAGCCGTGACCGATCGAAGCTGTTACGGCATCCCATAACGAGCCGTTCACCCGCCTCAGGGAAAGAACGGACGCGATCGGGGAGATAGGGCTTTGACGTTCAGAACGGCGCTTGCAGCTTCGTGCCTCGGCCTCTTGCTGACCGCCGCCTTCGCCCAGACGGGCGCCGGTGAGGAAGACGGCCGTCAGGTCTACGAGCCGAGCTATTTCGAGCGCTTCGCCCCCCAGACTGCAGGCGACATGCTGGGGCAGGTGCCGGGCTTCTCCATCCGCCAGACCGGCGGCGGCAGGGGGCTTGGCCAGGGCGGCACCAATGTCCTGATCAATGGCCGGCGTGTGACCTCCAAGGACACCGATGTTCTCGAGATCCTGGCGCAGACCCCGGTGGCCTCGGTGGTGAGGATCGAGGTGGGCAGCGCCGCCGACTTCTCCGTGACGGGCCTCACCGGCCAGGTGGCCAACGTGGTCATCGACCGATCTTCCCTGACAGGGAGCTTCTACTACTCCGCCACCTTCCGCGAGGAGCAGAAGCCGAGGCTGACCCAGGGCGGCGTCTCGCTTTCGGGCGCTGCGGGTGATCTGAGCTACACGGTGGCCCTCAGCAACGAGGCGTGGCGGGGGACCGAAGACGGCTTCGAAGAGCGGCTGACCCCCAATGGCGAGCTGATCGAGCGCCGTTTCGAGCGCTCAGGCAGGCGCAACGAGGCGATCACCCTGACGATGGACCTCGACTACCCGCTCACCCTGGGTGCGGATCTCTCGCTTACCGGCTCGGCCACCACCAGCTCGCGGGAGAACCGGGAGCGCTCCATCGGCCCCGAAGACACCCGCATCGCCACGGGCGGCGAGGATGAGTGGAACGCGGACCTCTCCGCCGAGCTGACCACCGCCATCGGCCCTGGCTCGCTGAAGCTCATCGGCTATCAGCGTCTGGAGCACAGCCCGATCACCTCGCGCAGCCGCACGGTGGTGCCGGAGCTCGACGACGAGGTGACCACCTTCAAGCAGGTCTCGGACGAGGGCGAGAGCATCTTCCGATCCGAATACGCATGGTTCACCGGCGGCGGCGCGGCCTGGGAGGCGGCGGCCGAGATCGCCTACAACTTCCTCGAGAACGAAGCGGACCTGATCGACGGCGAGGGGGAACTGGCTATCGTCACACCCATCCTGCCGCGCCGGGTGGATGAGCTGCGCACCCAGGCCTCCCTGACCCGCGGTTTCAAGATCGGACCCAAGCTCTCGGTCCAGGCCTCCCTAGCCGGTGAGTGGTCCCGCCTGACCGTCGATGCCCAGGAGCTGCAGCGCGAGCAGACCTTCCTCCGCCCCCGCGGCAGCATCACCGCCGGCTACCCGGTGGGCGACAGGATGGACATCAGGGGTCGGCTCGAGCGAACGGTGGGGCAGCTCAACTTCTTCGACTTCGTCAACTCCTTCGACCTGCAGGAGCAGCGCGAGCAGACCGGCAACACCAACCTCGTGCCCCAGCAGGCATGGCTAGGCGAATTCGAGGTCGAGCGCCGCTTCGGCGACAACGAGAAGATCATCGTGCGGGTCGTCGGCGAGCTGATTGAGGATCTGGTCCAGCGCGTGCTGATCGAGGACGAGGACGGGCTCGGCAACCCTGTCTTCTTCGACGCCGTGGGCAATATCGACGAGGCGCGGGCCATCCGCTTCGAGACGGAGGGGACGCTTCTCACCGACCGCTTCCGCTTCGAAGGGGGGCGCTTCGACTTCAACTATACGAGGCTCGGCACGCAGCTCGAGGACAGCACGACCGGGCTCGACCGCGGTTTCAACAGGGTGCGCGACTGGGAGTACGAGGTGAACTTCCGCCACGATGTGCCGGGTACCCCCTATGCCTGGGGTGCCGACATCGAGGGGCGTGACGACTTCTCCGCCGTCCGCTTCAACGAGGCCCTACGCGAGAGCGAATCGACGCCCCGCTACGGCATCTTCGTCGAGCACAAGGACCTCTTCGGTCTCAACCTCCGGGCGGCCGCTAGGAACCTGTCCAACCGGGAAATCGACCTCACCCGCACCCGCTTCGCCGGGCCGAGGGACCGCTTCCCGGTCACGGTCATCGAGGACAGGACGCGCACGGAGAACATCCTGTTTACTTTGAACCTTTCCGGTAACTTTTAGAGCCTCCCGTATAGATTTTCTACGTTAACCAGTTTCTTCGCTCACGCGGTTGTCATCATTGTGATTTCGGGCGATGGTTCGCGCTGCGCGGGGCAGGGCAGAGCAAGCTCCCCGCGGGTCGGCAGGTCGATCGGGAGTAGATCAGTGGCGTTGAGGTTCAGGGGCAGGCTGCTCGCCGGAACGGCGGCAGCGTTGGGAATGTTTTGCGCGGCGGGTGCCTCGGCACAGGAAGCTGACCGCCAGGTCTATGACCGGGCTTTCTTCGACCGCTTCGCGCCGCAGGATGCGCGCGACATGATCGACCAGGTACCGGGCTTCTCGGTGCGGGAGCGCGACGAGGCGCGGGGTCTCGGCCAGGGCGGCACCAACATCCTCATCAATGGGGAGCGGGTGACGTCCAAGGACACGGACGTCCTCGAGATTCTGGAGAACACCCCCGTTCGCGCCGTCGCTCGGATCGAGGTGGCGGACGCGGCGACCCTCGGCGTGACGGGGCTTACGGGTCAGGTCGCCAACGTCGTCATCATCCGCTCGGAGCTTTCGGGCCGCTTCCGCTACCAGCCCGCCTTCCGGGATGGCTCGCAGCCTCGCCTGACCAGGGGCTCGGTCTCGGTGGCGGGCAAGCGCGGCGATGTGGCGTATACGCTCGGCTTCTCCAACGGCGCCTCCCGCTCCTTCGAGGAGGGGCCGGAAGTGGTCACCTTCGGCAGCGGGGCGACGGAGGACCGCTTCGAGCGCATCCGCGTCTTCGTCGAGGCGCCGTCCATCACCACGGCGCTGACCATCCCGACCGGCGAGCGCGGCAAGCTCACCTTGCGCGGCTCGGCCCGCTCGATCTCGGTGGAGCAGGAGGAGACCTCCATCGGCTTCGGCGGGGGGCTGAGGAACTCCAAGCTGTCCCAAGATGCGTGGAACGCCAATGTCGCGGCGGAATATACGTACACGAAGCATTCCGGCCAAACAGTGAAGCTGATCGCTTCGCATAAGGAAGACCGCTCGCCGCTCATCTCGGACATTCTGGGGTTCAGCGGCGAGGGCGACCGGAACCTCGTGGCCCGCTTCGCACAGGAGAATGACGGCCGCGAGAGCATCGTGCGCGCCGAGTTTTCCGGGCGTACCAAGAAGGGAGGCACCTGGGAGCTGGCCGGTGAGGCGGCCTACAACCAGCTTCAGAGCGACGACGTGCTGGTGGTGAACGGCGGCGAGCCAAGCCTTTCCGATCCCATCGACGCCGCGGAGCTTCGCGTCCAGGGCTCGATCACCAGGGGTCTCAAGCGCGAAGATCTGGCGGTCCAGTTCTCCGCCGGTGCCGAGTGGTCCGAGATTGACGCTGAGAGCGGCGATCTCGACCGCCGAGAAGACTTCTTCCGCCCCAAGGGCCTTCTGACGGCGGCCTATGACGCCTCGGATAAGTGGACCGTGCGCGGACGGTTGGAGCGTTCGGTGGGTCAGCTCGACCTTCTCGACTTCATCGGCCGGGCGGACCTGCAGGAGGAGCGCGACCAGGGTCAGAACATCGGTCTCGTGCCCGAGCAGGCCTGGGAGGGCGAACTCGAGTTCCAGCGCAAGATCACCGCCAACGAGAAGATCATCTTCCGCCTCGAAGGCGCACTGATCGAGGACCTTCTGGAGCGCGGCCAGGTGGACGGGCGCGACGCGGTGGCCAATTTCGACGGCGCCCGCTTCGGCTTGGCTGCGGTCGAGGGCACGCTGTTCACCAAGCGCTGGGGCTTCGATGGCGGCCGCTTCGACTTCCTCGGCCAGCGCCAGACGAGCCGGGTCGAGGACCCCTCCGACCCCGATGGCGAGCGCCAGATCAGCCTGCGCCAGGAATGGACTTACCGCGCGAACTTCCGCCACGACATTCCGAATACGCCCTATGCCTACGGCAGCACGGTGACCAACGCCGCGCGGCGCACCGTCTACCGGTTCAATGAGATCTCCTGGGCGGAGACGCCCGAGCCGCAGCTCTCGGTCTTCTTCGAGCACAAGGACGTCTTCGGGCTGAACCTCGTGGTCACCGCAGGCAACCTCCTCAACAGACCGGACGTGCGTGAGCGGACGATCTTTAACACCGCCAGAAACCTAGGCGAGCTCAACCGCATCGAGGCGCGCGAGCGGACGGACAACCAGGTGTTCAGCTTCGCGCTCTCGGGGACGTTTTAGGGGCTGGCCCCCTCAGCCTACCGCCAGCTCCCCCACTAGTGGAGGAGCGACGTAGAGAGCCAACGCCGATCACAGTTTCCCCTCCCCCACTGGTGGGGGAGGTGCCCGAAGGGTGGAGGGGGCAGCGGCGCTTTGACAGCCGCCCCGCCCTGGCTAAACGCCTGTCATGGAAGCCGCCGACCCCCGACCTCAGGATGCCGAGCCTGGTCTCATCGACCGGATGCCCCGTGCCCTCCAGCCCTACTTCCGGCTGATGCGGGCCGACCGCCCGGTCGGGGTCTGGCTTCTCTTCCTGCCCTGCATCTTCGGCCTTCTGGCGGGACGGTTAGAGGAGATGACGGCGGACAGTTTCTGGCGTCTGGTGATCCTTTTCCTAATCGGCAGCTTCGTCATGCGCTCGGCGGGATGCGCTTATAACGACCTCGTCGACCGCGATCTCGACGCGAAGGTCCAGCGGACAAGGGGCCGCCCCTTGCCCAGCGGCGCGGTCAGCCCGCGCGGCGCGGCGGTGCTGATCGGGGCGCTGCTCGTCATCGGCTTCCTGGTGCTGATCCAGCTTCCGCTGCTCGCCATCCTGATCGGGCTTCTCTCCCTGGCGCTCGTCGCAGCCTACCCCTTCATGAAGCGCATCACCTGGTGGCCGCAGCTTTGGTTGGGCCTCACCTTCAACTGGGGGGTGCTGGTCGGATCGGCTGCCGCCGCCGGGACGATCTCGCTCGAAGCGGCGCTGGTCTACGCGGGCTGCATCCTTTGGACCCTCGGCTACGACACCATCTACGCCCTCCAGGATATCGAGGACGATGCGCTGGCCGGGATCAAGTCCAGCGCCAGGCGGCTCGGCAGGGACGTGCGCCGCGGGGTGGCCGGGTTCTATGCTGGCGCTGCGGCGTTTTGGCTCGGGGCGCTTCTCCTTGGGGGAGCGGGGGCCTGGTCGCTGCTGCTGGTCCCAGCGGTGCTGCACCTTCTGTGGCAGGTCACCGCGATGGAGGAGGGCGATGCGGCCCGTAACCTTGCCGTGTTCAAGTCGAACATCTGGCTGGGAGCGCTTCTCACCCTGCCGCTGTTAGCGCTGTGACCGCGCCCCTCCATCCAACAAGGGAGGCATATGATGAGATTTCTGTTCGACCGCCGTCAGGCCCTGCTGACGGGGCTTTGCGCCGCAGGCATTCCGCTGAGCGCCTGCGCGAGAACCGGCACCACTGAAGGAGCTTCCATGTCCGACACCGCCATCCGCCCCGTCCCCCTCGGCGAGGGTGACATCGACTGGGACGCCATCACCCGCGAGGAGTGGCAGGAGCGCCTCACGAACGAGCAGTTCCGCATCCTGCGCAAGGAGGGCACCGAGTGGGCAGGCAGCTCCGATCTCAATAAGGAGAAGCGCGAGGGCACCTATATCTGTGCCGGGTGCTACCTGCCGATCTTCACCTCGGAGCAGAGATACGAGTCCGGCACGGGCTGGCCGTCCTTCTTCGACTACGAGGAGGGGACGCTCGGCTTCAAGACGGACTACAAGCTGATCTACCCGCGCAAGGAGTACCACTGCGTCCGCTGCGGCGGACACCAGGGGCACGTCTTCAAGGACGGACCCGACCCCACGGGCCTGCGCTACTGCAACAACGGCGCGGCGCTCCTTTTCGTGCCGCGCGGCGAGGCGTAGACTGCCGTCATTCCGGATAGCCTTCGGCTTCCGGGATGACGTGGTAGGCTCACGCCGTGTTCGGCATACTGACCGCCCCGGTCTCGCGGTCGATGGTGAGGGCGGTGCGGTAGGTGCCGTCCGAAGCTCTCACCTTGATCGAGAACTCGTCCGTCCCCGCTAGGCCGAACTCGGCCATGGCCGTGTAGTTCGTCTGGAAGACGAGGCTCGCCGTACCGGTGCTCTGAGCCTTGTTGATGTTCACCCGGACATCGCCGCTGCCGCCGGTATCGTCGTGGCCGAGGAGGACGGCATCGGACTTCACGGCGAGGCGGTTCACGGCATCGGCGGAGGCGTTGACACCGACCGTCCTGCTCTCGCTGAGGAGCCGCCAGCCACTGCCGTCATGGGCGCGTAGCCCTGCGTCCTCTTCCGAGTAGACCACGAGCCCCGCAAAAGGGGCCACGGCAGTCCAGGCGCCCTCCTGAAAGATCATCAGCGTACCTTCAGGCTGGCCGCTCCAGGCGGCACCCGTCGCATTCTGGGGCAGGATATAGGCGTCGCCTTCGCTCGCACCGGGTTCGGCTGTGAGCGATACGCTCTTTACCCGGACATGAAGGATCCCATCGAGACGCCGCAGGCTCTCATTGACGGTGACATGTTTCTGGGCCTGTGCCTCGGCCAGATAGCTCAGCCCCAAACGGGCGGAGGTGAGTGACATGGGGTGCTCCTCATTCGTCTCCGCCCATGATGGGCCGGATAAGAGGAGCGGGGATAAGTTAGCTGGTGCCGCTGCCCCCTCCGCCCTTCGGGCACCTCCCCCAACCAGTGGGGGAGGAAGAAAGAACCATTGTAGCGTTCTTCGNGAGCGGGGATAAGTTAGCTGGTGCCGCTGCCCCCTCCGCCCTTCGGGCACCTCCCCCAACCAGTGGGGGAGGAAGAAAGAACCATTGTAGCGTTCTTCGTCGCTCCCCCTCCCCGAGGGGGAGCTGCCGGCAGGCTGAGGGGGAGGGGCGCTGCCCTAGTTTCAACTCACAGAGGCGAGTAGCCGAGCCCGTCCGAACCCTCACCGGCCTTCAGTTTACGCAGCACTTTGCGGCTCTCCGTGTCGATCTCGTAGATCGTCGCCTCGCCGGTGGCCGCGGCCCAGAGCTTCGAGCCGTCCGGCGCGTAGAGAAGCGTGACCGGCACGGCCCTTCGGCCCAGCCGGACGCTGCCCTCCTTCTCGAAGCTCTGCGCATCGTAGAAGGTGACCTCGCCGCGGTCGAACTCGCTTATGGCCAGTGTCGCGCCGTCCGGGCTGATCTCCACACGGATCGGTACGCCCTTCGTTGCGAACTCGCCAACTTTTTCATAGCTCTGCGCGTCGAAGACCATGACGTTCTTTGAACCGTTATTGCCGACGAACAGGCGCTTTCCGTCAGGAGAGACGGCAATGGCCTCCGTACCTTCCCCCGCCTCGACATCATGGACCTTCATCGCGGTGGCGATATCCACCACGGTGAAGCTGCCCGAGGCGATGTTGGCCACATAGGCAGTCGAGCCGTCCGGGCTGACCGCCACCATGTGCGAGCCGTCCTGGTCGGTGGAGATGTACTCTGCCCGGCGGCCGTCGCGAGTGGGGTTCAGAATAGCAACGTTCTTCGTTGCCTCGGCGGTGACGATGACGCTGTCCGTACCCGGTATCCATTTGAGGCCGTGGAGCGCCGCCGCGCCGCCGAGCTTGGTCTCGGTGCTCTTTGTCGCATCCGCCACGTCGAAGACATGAAGGCTCCGCCCGTTATAGCCCTCGCCCCGATAGCTCACCACCACCGCCGTGCTGCCGTCGGGAGAGACGGCGATCTCATGGGGATACCGCCCCGTCTCGAGCCGCGCCCGCTCCTCGCCGGTCTCGAGGTCGATGAAGCTGACCGTGTCCTCGGCCTTGTTGCCGACGATCAACGTCTCGGCAGCGGCGGGGGCGGTGAGAAGGGCAGTGGTGAGGGCGAGGGGGCGCAGCATAAAGGGCTCCTAGTGTCCTGAAGAAAACCTAGATGGTTTACCATCAACGCCCACACCAAGCGACTGCCTATCGTGTATGAAGTTCGGTCTCGACGTGGTAGCAAGATGGCTATGGCACACATGGTGAGAGCAGTATTACAGCCGCACCGTCCCGAACTGCGCAATCTTGGTGTCGTGCAACTGCGGATATTTGGTTCCGCGGCTCGCGGTGATGTCACTGCTGCTTCCGATGTCGATATACTTGCCGTCTTTGATCGAGATGCGAGGCCAGGCCTTAAGATGGCAAGGCTCCATCGACGCCTCGAAGAGATACTCGGCCGAGAAGTCGACTTGCTTCGCGCACCTGTCGAACAACCCTCCTTAGCCGCGAGGATCGAACGCGAAGGTGTTGATGCCTTCTAGCCGACCTGAGCAGCGATATCGCGACATTCTCGCAGAGATCGCCTTCATCTTCGATGCTACCAGAGGCATGAGTTTCGAGGTTTTCAAACAGGACGGCTTCACGAGGCGCGCTGTCGAACGAAGCTATGCGATCATCTCCGAGGCTGCCGTCAAACTAGGGTCCGATGCCGAGCATTTAGTGCCCGAGATTCCGTGGGCCGATATCAGGGGTTTGCGAAACCTTATTCGGCATGACTACGGCGAGATCGACTACCAAACGCTTTGGGAGATTTTGGACAGTGATCTGGAAGAGCTGAGGCGTGGGTGTCGCAAGGCACTGGCCCTACTATCACCGTAAGGGTCTGTCGGAACGCCTAGTGAACACTATATAGCTCTGATGCGCCCTTCCGAACTCCTTCATCCCACCCCGCAAGGCCTCTACTGCCCGCCGGGGGACTTCTATATCGACCCCGTGGCCAGCGTCGGCAGGGCCGTCGTCACCCATGGCCACAGCGATCATGCGAGGTCGGGCCACGGCTCGGTGCTGGCGACCCACGAGACCATCGAGATCATGGCCACTCGCTACGGCGAGGGCTTCACCGAGAAGCGTCATCCGGTGGGCCTCGGCGAGGTGGTTACGCAGAACGGGGTCAGCATCTGGCTCTCGCCCGCGGGCCACGTCCTCGGCTCGGCCCAGGCCGTGGTCGAGTATCAGGGCACACGGATCGTCACCACGGGGGACTATAAGCGCCGCTACGACCCCACCTGCGCTAGCTTCGAGCCTGTTTCCTGCGACGTGCTCATCTCCGAGGCGACCTTCGGCCTGCCGGTCTTCGTTCATCCGGACACGGCGGGGGAGGCGCGGAAGATCCTCCGCTCCATCGAGCAGTTCCCGCACCGCGCACACCTGATCGGCGCCTACGCTTTCGGTAAGGCTCAGCGGCTGATCTGTCATTTGCGCGAAGAGGGCTATGACAAGCCGATCTATATCCACGGCGCGATGAAGCGGCTCTGCGAGCTCTACGAACGGCTTGGGGTCGAGCTGGGGCCGCTGGAGCCCGCCACCGTCGAGAAGGGCAAGGGCAGCAAGGAGCGCTTCGCCGGAGAAATCGTCATCTGTCCGCCCTCGGCGCTTCAGTCGACCTGGGCTAGGCGGTTCCCCGAGCCGCTCTTAAGCTTCGCCAGCGGCTGGATGCGGGTTCGTCAGCGTGCCAAGCAGCGCGGCATCGAGCTGCCCATCATCATGTCCGACCACGCTGACTGGAACGAGCTCACCGACACCGTGCGCGAGGTGGACCCAGCGGAACTCTGGGTCACCCACGGCCGCGAAGACGCGCTTGTGAGGTGGGCGGAGCTTGAGGGCCGTCAGGCGAGGGCGCTGAGGCTGGTGGGGTATGAGGAGGGGGAGGAGTAGCCTCGCCCTCGGTCCTCAAGCTACGTAGCCCCCTCCGCCCTACGGGTACCTCCCCCATGAGATGGGGGAGAGAAGCATGAGAACCGCTTAGTCGCTTCTTCGCTCCCCCACGAGTGGGGGAGCTGCCGGCAGGCTGAGGGGGCAGCCTACTTCGCCACCGTCTCCAAGGCCAGCGCATGAAGCGTATCGCCCATCTTACCGCCTAATGCTCTGTAGACGAGCTGGTGCTGCTGCACGCGGTTGAGGCCTTGGAAGGCGGAGGAGACGATCCGTGCCCGGTAGTGATCGCCGTCGCCAGCCAGGTCCTCGATCTCGATCTCGGCGTCGGGCATGGCGGCGAGGACCATCTCTTTGATCTCAGATTCTTTCATCGGCATCAGGCGGTCCTCCTCTAGGCGGAACAGGTCGGGGATGGTGGCCTCGTGGGCAGCGGCGAGGTCGGTGACGTCGATACGGTCGTCGCCGTCGAGGATGATCTGCTCACCGCCGAAGATGCCCAGGCGGCTGGCCTGGAGCCCTGCCATGGCGGCTTTCAGGACGAAATTGTCAGCCGCTTCGGCGGGTACGGCGCAGAGATAGCGGGCCTGATCCTCGCCGAACCAATAGGCGGCGCGGCGTGAGCCGACGGAGGTGGTGAGGGCGAGGCCCATGCCGCCCGCAAGGCACATCTCGGCGGCAGCGACCAGAAGACCGCCGTCGGACACATCGTGTACGGCGCTCACCCGGCCATCGGCGATGGCGCGGCGGATAAAGGCGCCGGTTTCGGCCTCGGCCTTGAGGTCCACGGGCGGCGGAGCGCCTTCTTCGATGCCGAACAGGGTGCGAAGGTAGAGGGACTGACCCAGATGACCTCGGGTCACACCGATGGAGACGAGCGCATCGCCACTCTCAGCGCCCGCCATGGAGGCGCGTTTGTCTGCGTCCTGCAGAAGGCCCACGGCACCGATGGCGGGGGTGTGCGGAATGGGTGAACCGTCGGTTTCGTTGTAGAGAGATACGTTACCGGAAACCACGGGTGCGCCGAGCGCTTCGGAGGCTTCGCCCAGCCCCCTGATGCAGCCTACGAAACCCGCCATGATCTCGGGCTTCTCGGGGTTGCCGAAATTGAGACAGTTGGTGATGGCGATGGGTTCCGCACCGACAGCGGAGAGGTTGCGGCACGCCTCGGCCACGGCCTGCCTGCCGCCCTCGACAGGGTGCATGGCGCAGTAGCGCGGCGTGCAGTCGGCGGTGACCGCCAGGGCCTTGTTCGTTCCGTGTACGCGGACGATGCCTGCGTCGCCGCCCTGCTGTAGTGTGTCGGCCATGACCGTGTGGTCGTACTGCTGGGTGATCCAGCGGCGCGAGCAGAGTTCGGGCGAGGCCATCAGCTTGCGGAGCGCCAGGGTGAGCGGGTCGCCGCCGGGCTGGTTTGCGAGGTTGATTTCGGAGGTTGCTTCTTCAGTGGAAGCGCCCCCAACGACGCCCGCGCTCTCCAGGTTCTTCGCCGCAGTGACGAAAGCCTCGCCCACGGAGGCGCCATTCTCGGTCAGCCGGGCGTAGATACGCGCCTCGAGCTCGGTCAGGCTGACGCCCACCGCATCCACGCCGTCTTTCTCCGCCAGGGTCTCGCCGACCAGCGCCTCGGCGATCTCGGCGATGGGTTTCTCACCGGTGGTGAGGCGTACCTCTACCTCGCGGTAGCTGCGCACGGGGTCTTCGAGGGGGGCGGGGGGCTCCAGCTCCGCCTGCGGACGGTCGTAGTTCGGTGCCTCGTCGGCCAGGGGGCCGAGGGGCAGGTCGCACTCGACCTCGCCTTTATGTTCGATGACCAGGTTGCCGATGGCGGTGGTGTGGCCGATGACGGCGAAGTCCACTTCCCACTTCTCGAAGATGGCACGTGCCTTGTCCTCGGCGCCTGGTTTGAGAACCATCAGCATACGCTCCTGGCTCTCAGACAGCATCATCTCATAAGCGGTCATGCCGTCCTCACGCTGAGGAACGTCGTCGAGCTTCAAGTGGATGCCGCCTTCGCCCGCCGCCACGCCGCCCGAGGCCATCTCGACGGAGGAGGAGGTAAGGCCAGCCGCGCCCATGTCCTGAATGGCGAGGATGGCGTCCTCGGCCATCAGCTCAAGGCAGGCTTCGAGCAGCAGCTTCTCCATGAAAGGGTCGCCGACCTGGACGGTGGGGCGCTTCTCCTCGCTCGCCTCGTCGAACTCGGCGGAGGCCATGGTGGCGCCATGGATGCCGTCGCGGCCCGTCTTGGAGCCGACATAGACGACGGGGTTGCCCGCGCCCTTGGCAACTGACAGGAAGATTTTGTCCGTGTCCGCAATACCCACACACATGGCGTTGACGAGGATGTTGCCGTTGTAGCGAGGATCGAAGCCTGTCTCGCCAGCCACCGTCGGCACGCCCATGCAGTTGCCGTAGCCACCGATCCCTGCCACCACGCCGGACAGAAGATGCTTCGTCTTCGGATGGTCAATGGCGCCGAAGCGCAGCGCGTTCAAAAGCGCCACCGGCCTTGCGCCCATGGTGAAGACATCGCGCATGATGCCGCCAACGCCTGTGGCTGCGCCCTGATACGGCTCGATAAAGCTCGGGTGGTTGTGGGACTCCATCTTGAAGATGACCGCCTGGCCGTCGCCGATATCGACCACGCCCGCGTTCTCGCCGGGGCCGTGGATGACGCGCTCGCCAGTGGTCGGCAGGGTCTTCAGATGCCGCCGGGAGGATTTGTAGGAGCAGTGCTCCGACCACATGACCGAGACGATGCCGAGCTCGAGCAGCGTCGGCTCCCGCCCGATGGAGCTCACGAAGCGGTCATACTCGTCAGGCGTCAGCCCGTGTTCGGCAATGGTCTCGGCGGAGTGGGTCATAGCCCGGGGGAATGCCCGCCTCAGCCCCCGGTGGCAAGAGCCTCGCGGAGGGGCAGGAACCAGGCAGGAAGGGGATCGGCGAGGAAGGCGGGTTCGGCGTGTTCGTAGCGGGCGATCATGCGGTGGTGGTCGATGTTTTCGTAGAAGACGGCTTCGTCAGCCATGGAAGCTGCTGGGACTGCGTTGGTGAAGCTTTTGTCGAACCGCCGCATCTGCACGTCCACTGGAATGTCGTGTCCGCCGCTAGCTGCGCGTTGCCTGACGCGCTGGCCGCTGGTGACAACTGAAGAGGCGCCGACAAAGAACATCCGGATGAGGAAACAGGCACTTTTCGCAGCCCTCATGGTTCGCAGGATTTCTCTGCTGGTGAGCGTTGTCTCCCGTGCGAAGGTGGTTCTGGCGTCGATAAACCGCCTGCTCTCGTAGAGGGCGTATCGGCCCGCCTGCAAATCGGATCCGTCCGGTCCTAAAGCACGCCGAATGTCATCGGGATTGATGAAGGGTCCGAAAAACCGACCTTCTGCTTCCAGCGACGCCACCAGCGTCGACTTTCCGGGGCCATTGGGGCTAGCGATGACCGTGAACGAGGGCGGCCTCACGGCAGATCGTCAAGGCTTCTCAAAATCTTCGTGCTGCCATCAGGGTAGATGGCAATGGTTTCACCGTCCCGCTCCGTCACATAAGGCAGCCCCTTCGCATGAAGCGCCGCTTGCGCCTCAGGACCGGCGTCCTTGATCGCCTCTTCGATCTCCTCGGCGGTCATGTCGGCGACGTGGCGGTAGGGTCTGGTCATCGTACCAGTATGTGTGAAAGTTTCGCTCTCTCAAACCATTTCCTACGACGCGGTCACGGTGAACGTCTCAATCAACGACATGCTTTCGCCTCTCTGAACAAACAGCAGTCACAAGTGCGAGCAAAGCTGAGCCAACCACGAGAACTATGAACATCAATAACAACCCAACTAATATCTCTTCCCCGTACCGCTCCCGCCAGAAGCGGTCACCTGCGTATACTGACCTCTGCAGTTCGGTGACGTAACCTACTGACCAAACGAGCAGGGCGAAGGTAGGGGGAGCGAGCGCCGCCCGGATAGCACGCTGACGCGCTTGAGGAACAAACACCGCAAATAGAACTATAGAATAGTGAATAACCCAGTAAAACGCACCGCCAAGATAGGTGAGAACTAGGACTGCGAGGAAGAAGTCTTGGAATGGATCACCGGTCGAAGAAATCATGTTTGTAGGCCAGTCGTTTCAAGCCGCCAGCCCCTCGACCATCCGCTCAAAGAACACCCTGCCACGGCCGCCCTCGGCCATGTCGCGTTCCGGGTGGGGCATCAGCCCCAAGGTTCTTCCGTCGGCTGAGGTGATGCCTGCGATGGAGCGGGCCGAGCCGTTGATCGGCTCGACATAGCGGAAGGCCACGCGGCCTTCGCCTTCGAGGCGGTCGAGGTCCTCGTCCGAGGCCTGGTAGTTGCCGTCGTGGTGGGCGACGGGGAAGCGGGTGTAGTCGCCCGCCGCGTATCCCTTCGTATAGGGACTATCCGTCTCGCCGACACGCAGCGTCGCCTCGCGGCTGATGAAGTGCTGGTTGGTGTTGGACATGAGGGCGCCGGGCAGGAGGCCCGCCTCGCATAGGATCTGGAAGCCGTTGCAAATGCCTAAAGTAGCGCCGCCCGATTCGGCGCGCTTTTTCACCGCATCCATGATTTTCGCGCGAGCCGCGATGGCGCCGGTGCGCAAATAGTCGCCATGGGCGAAGCCGCCGGGCAGCACCACGAGGTCGAGGCCTTCGGGCAGCTCGCTCTCGGCATGCCAGACCATGTGCGGCTCCTGTCCGGTGACCTGGCGCAGGGCGACCTGGGCGTCGCGGTCGCAGTTCGAGGCGGGGAAGACGATGACGGCGGTTTTCATGGGGGCCGGTTAGACAAGGCCGGGGGAGAAGGCGAGGGGTTTTGTGGGGAATACGCCCTTCGTCATCCCGGACTTGATCCGGGATCCATGGCCGATGGGTAGTCTACAGAACGGCGGCGGCACTTCTCGCAGATGGCAGGCCATGGGTCCCGGATAAGCGCTGCGCGCTTTCCGGGATGACGAGCCGCCCACCGCTCTCACCCCTTTGCGAACACCGCAAACCAGCTTTCGGCAGCGGGGCGGTAGTCGCAAGGCCCGCAAGGGGCACATAAGCGTCAGCGGAACGGGAAGAGGACACACCCATGACCACCATCGCGATCATCTATTTCTCCGGCTATGGCCACACCAAGCTCGTCGCCGAGGCCGTCAAGGAGGGCGCGGAGAGCGTGGACGGCGTGGAGGTACGCTTCCACACCGCCGAGGAAGCCAAGGACGCCATTGAGAGCTTCGGCGATGTGGACGGCATCATCTTCGGCTCGCCCACCTATATGGGCTCGGTCGGCGCGCCGATGGAGGCCTTCTTCGATGCCTCCTCCAAGCCCTGGTTCGCCCAGGCCTGGAAGGACAAGCTCGCGGGCGGCTTCACCAACTCCGGCAGCCCGTCGGGGGACAAGGTGCTGACGCTGCAGCGTATGGCGGTGCTCGCCGCGCAGCAGGGCATGCTGTGGGTGTCGACCGGCCTTCAGAACGAGACGGCGAGCCCAGACTATGACGGGCCGTTGGAGCAGGGGATCAACCGCCTCGGCGGCTATCTCGGTCCGATGGCGCAGTCGGAAAACAAGGAGCCGAGCCCAAGCAATCCGCCCCAGGGCGACATCAAGACCGCCCGTCTCTACGGGGAGCGCTTCGCCAAGGCCGCCAAGCGCTGGGGCTCGGGCACGCTCTAACGGAAACGCACCTCACATTCGGGTGCGAAGCGTATCCTCGGCGTCACCTTAGGGAGCGCCGCGCGAACAGCGGGGCAGGCCTGCCCCCGCCCCCGGAGGGGCAGGCTCCGCAAGGAGAACCTGCCCCATGACACCCTCCAGCATCCGCTCCACCCGACGCTTCGCCGTGGTCCTGTTGGCCTCGGCGTCGTCGATGTTCGCCTTCGGCGCCGCCTCGGCCGCGGTCACCTTCGACGTCATCGCCTCGTCGGGCGCGACCGGCGGCGGCACCAATCAGATCCTTCGCTTCGACGGGCTGACCGGTGACTTCCTGGGCGTTTTTTCAAGCCCGCTGGACGGCGTGAACGACCCCCGCGACATCATCGTGGACAGCCGCCCGAACGGTATTCCCAACACCTTCTTCGTCAATACCGGCAATTTCCCGCCCTCCCCGACGCCGGACAACGACAATGTCTTCGTGCTCGACGCCGACGGCAATGTGCTGCGGACGGCGGTGGACTTCTCCGAGACGGGCTCGGGCTTCGTCGATGCAGGGGGCGGTGTGTTCGGGCCGAACGGCAACCTCTTCGTCGGCTCGAGGGCGCAGAACAACGTGCTCGAGTTCGATCCCGAGACTGGCGCCTTCATCGGTCCGGCCTTCGCCGAGGGCCTGATCGACGGCGGCATCAGGGGCTTCGTCTTCAACGATGAGGGGACGCTCTTCGTCGGCAACGGCGCGAACCTCTCCACCGGCCTTGGCGGCGGCGGCATCTTCGCCGTGGAGAACGGGGTGGCGACCCAGCTCGTGGACGATCCCGAGCTCAGCCCCCTCGACGTGATCCTCGACCCGACCCAGGAGTTCCTGGTGGTCTCAAGCCAGTTCCCCTTCGAGGACGGCAACGCCGCCGCCGCCACCATCCGCATCTTCGACGTGGAGACCGGCGAGCTGGTCAACGTGCTCGACCCCGGCCTGGGCGAGGACGGCGAGCCGCTCTTCGCCTCCCCCAGGGGGCTCGGCTTCGCGCCGGACGGAACGCTCTTCGCCTCGTCCACAGGGACGGGATCGATCCTCCGTTTCGACATCGGGCTCGGCACGTTTCTCGGCGTGTTCGCTGAGTTCGAAGGGCTGAACGGTCAGGCGCTCGCCTTCATCGACACGACGCCGGACGCCTCGGAAGTGCCGCTGCCGGGCGCGGGCCTTCTCATGGCTGCGGGCGGCGGTTTCCTCGTCCTACGCCGCAGGAAACCAGCCTAATAAACAAAAAGCCGGAGCGAAGGCTCCGGCTTCCCGATACTAGAAGAGGGGAAAGATCTACTTGATCTTGCCTTCCTTGAACTCGACATGCTTGCGCGCGACGGGGTCGTATTTCCGCACGACCATCTTCTCGGTCATGGTGCGCGTGTTCTTCTTCGTCACGTAGAAGAAGCCGGTGCCTGCGGTCGAGTTGAGGCGGATCTTGATGGTTGTCGGTTTTGCCACGGTGATGCCTAACTAAGGATCGAGAAAACGAAGGGCTGGCGTTTAAAGCCTCGCGCCAGCCTGTCAAGCGGGAAGGGGCCATGCAGCTACGAAGCGCCGTCTACTTCATCCTGTTCGCCTTCCTGCCGGGGCTCGGCTACCAGTATGTGCAGGATCAGCTCCGCCCCCGCGGAGGGCTCGACGGCGCGGCAGCCTATCTCGCCGGGGTCGCGCCCAACTTCCTAGGCGGGGTCTCGCTGACCGCCGGTCTCATCGTGATCGCCCTCAACCTCTTTCCCAAGGCCCCGCGCATGACCACGACAGTGCTTACGGCGCTGATCTCTCTTATGGGCCTTCTGGGATGGGAGGTGCTGCAGCGCTGGATGCCGGGCGGGACCTTCGACCCGGCGGATCTTCTGTGGACTGTACCTGGTGTGGTGCTCAGCGCGGCGGCAGCTTTTCCGTTTCTGAAAGTCAGTCGCAAAGACGGCGAAGAATGAAAGTCGTTCTCAACAGCAATGCGACCGACTTGCAAAGTCATGAGCAAAGATAGTTCTGAAATTCTGTTGAGGTATGGCACCAACTTTGTTATCCGCCTGTTGGGAGAAGTAGACAGTCACTTCCAAGGAGGCTTCCATGCACTGCAAGACCTGCGCATTCTACAACGGCTCCGACAGCGAGTGCCGCCGTTACGCACCGCAGCCCACCGATAACGACCAGAAGGCCTCCTGGCCGACGGTCGCCGCCCAGGACTGGTGCGGCGAGTATAAAGAGGACAGCGACCAGGCGAAGAAAACCGCCTGAGGCGATCCTTCGTTCCCCTACCGGCAGCGCTAGGGTGACGCAGTCCCGAAGAACGAGAAAGCCGGTCCGCGAGGCCGGCTTTTTTGTGGCCCGACCTTGCTGTTGAGAAACATTCGCAGAAAGGCTTGCACCCTTTCCCGCGAATGATTATCAATAGTCCCATGATGGATCAGGACGACCTTCTGCTGCTGTGGCACCTCAGGGACCATGCGGCATCGAATGACGGGGCAGGGGACCGCTCCTCGGAAAAACTGGCGCAGAACCCAGGCCGCGCGGCCGGCCAGGTGATGAACTGGGCGCTCTCGCGCACCGCGGCACATCTGACGCGCTTTGCCCGCAGGGGATGGCGCTTCGAGATGGGCATGGTGCCCTCCGCCCAGGAGAAACGTCTTCTGGAAACGGTGAGGGCTCTAGCCGAGGGCGACGATGCAGCCGCCCGCGAGGCTGCTACCTGGCTGGTACCCAAGGGCGAGGTCTCAGCGCTTCTCGGCCGCGCCGCGCCGCTGGTTTCGTTCTACCCCTCCTACCGCGAGGCTGGCCGCAGGGCCGCGAGGGCGTAGGCCAGAAGGACGGCGACCAACCCCGCCGTCAGGCCCATGGGGCCGAACAGATCCCGGAGGCCCCCGGCCAGAAGGGGGCCGATCACCCCTCCCACGGCATAGGTGAAGACGAAGCCGGTGTTCGCGGCTGCCAACGCCTCCCCCTTGAAGCGGTTGCCTAGGGTGACGAGGCCTGCGGTATAGATGCCGCCGACCGCGCCTCCCCAGAAGAAGAGGAGGCCGGAGAGAAGCCAGACGCTGCCCTCGGTCAGGGGCAGAAGCAGCAGCAGGAGACCTGACAAGCCTGCGCACCAGGCCATGACGAGGCGCGGCGGTTTCATGTCAGCGAGCTGCCCCACCGGCATCTGCGTGACCAAGAGCCCGATACCGTAGATCGTCAGAAGCCTCGCCCCTTCCGCCACCGACAGTCCGGTCTCGATGGCGAGGACGGGGAGGAAGATCAGCATGGCCCCCTCCACTCCGGCGAAGATCGCGGCCGAGGCGAAGACGACTTTCTCGGCCCGAATGGGAACGAGGATGTTCTCCTCGCTCGACGGGCTGACCTCCGGCGCGGGAGCCAGGGCGAGCGGCAGGGCGGCTGAGGCGAAGACGGCGCCTCCGACCAGGATCGGCACCAGTCCCTCATAGCCCGTCACTCCAAGGATCAGCGGTCCGAGCGCGAAGCCGAGCGCCAGGCAGGTGGCGTAGACGCCGATGATCTTGCCTCTGATCCGGTCCGGCGCCAGCCCGTTGATCCAGATTTCCGACCCCGCGAACAGCCCGCCGCCGCCGATCACGAAGACGAAGCGCAACGGGTACCACCAGGCGATCCGCTCGCCAGCAAGGTGGATGGCCAGATAGGGCAGCACCATGAGCGCGAGGCAGGTCAGTAGGAACGGCTTCAGCCCCATCCGCCTGATCAATGAGGGATAGACCGGCGCACCGAGCACTGCCGCGAGCGCGGGCAGGGCGGTGTTGGCGCCGATCTCGAAGTCCGACGCACCGTAAGCCTTGAGGAGATAGGAGAAGAGCGGGATAGAGTGCCCAAATCCGAGCCCCGCCACCGAGATGGCGGCGATGGGCGCAATCAGGCCTAGCCACAGGGCACGGCTGCCGCCGGTCTCATTACGCGCTGCCGTGCCGGGCATCATGGGTGTCACCTTCTGCGGGCGACCCCGCCCGGACGCCTCCCTATGGCGGAGTTCACCTCAAAAGAAAACGCCGCCGCGGGGGAGGGCCGCGACGGCGCTTCAGGGAAGACGGCTGACGGGCGGTGCATTCCCGATGCGTCCCGAAGGGTGAGGCGAGCGCTTACTCAGCGACGATGACGACCTCTTTGACGGTCGAGCGGCTCATGCGGCACTCGACGATCTGGTTCTCCTGGCCGACGATGCGGGCCTCGAGGGTCACGACGCGGTTGCGCTTGCCGTAGTCCTTGACGAGGTCGAGATTGTACTCGGCGTCGCCGAACAGGCCGGCCTCGTCGATCGCTGCCTTGCAGCTTCTCATGTCGTCATTAATGCTAAAAGCGTTTGCGGTGCCGAAAAGGGCTGCGACGCCCAGCGTTGTTGCGACGATCTTGCCGTTAAGAGCCATGATAGCCTCCGTAGTTTGTGCGTTGCAGCAGAGTTAGGCTCTTGTCATGATAAAATCAAATGCATGACGGCCACATCCGTTATAGAATGCGTGCATGACTAGAACCCGCCTCGAAGACCTCGATTTGAACCTGATCGTGACCCTCCACTGGCTCCTGACGGAGCAATCGGTCACGAGGGCCGCCGCCCGGCTCGATGTGTCGCAGCCCACGGTAAGCCATGCGCTCGGCCGGTTGCGCGATCTCCTCGGCGATCCGCTACTCATCAAGTCAGGCCGGACCATGCTCGCCACCAAAAGGGCCGAGGGGCTTCAGCCGCGAGTCGCCGAGATCGTCGACAAGATGCGCGACCTTCTTCTGGAGGAAGAGAAGTTCGAACCCTCCCAGCAGAAGGGCAAGTTCAGGATCGCCGCCATCGATAGCGTCGGCGCGGTGGTGGTGCGTGCCTGGCAGAAAGTGGTTCAGCCCGACGCCCCCTTCTTGGAACTCGACATCCTCCAGCCCGCCGTACCCCAGGCCCAGGACCTCATCGCGGGCAAGATCGACGCGATCATGCTGCCTGAGCCGAAGATGCTGCAGCTCCCCCCCGGTGTGAATATTGACGAGTTCGTCCGCAGGCCTCTCTTCGAGGAGCGCTACGCCACCGCCGTCCGGCGCGGCCACCGGCTGGAGAACGGGATCGACACGGAGGGCTACATCGCTGCCGAGCACATCCTCATCAACCCGGAGGGCCTCGATGTCGGTGTGGCCGACCTGGCGCTCAAGAACGCTGGGCTCAGCCGCAGGATCGCCTTCCGTACCGAGACGTTCCTCCTGGCGCGCGAGATCATGATGAACTCGGACTGCATCCTCACAGGCCCCGCCAGCCTGTTCGATCCAAGGGCGGATGACTACCGCGTGGTGGACTGCCCCGTGAAGCTGCCCTCCTTCACCATGTTCATCGGCTGGCACCCCAACTGGACCCACGACCCTCAGCACCGCTGGGTCAGGGAGCGGCTGATGAGCGAGATCGCCTATATGGCGGAGCACCGGTAGGGTAGGCTATAACGCACTGCCCTCCTTCTATCGTTCACCACGGCGTAGACCGTGGTGCCGATCTCCCATTGTCAGGTTCTTGTTTTAGCGTCAGGTGATGGGTCCCACGGTCTCCGGCTACGCCTCCGCCGTGGGAAAGCGTTCTGAGGAGACCTGCCTCTCCTTCTAAGAACCCTTCTAAGCTCGGCGGCGGAACGGGAAGGCACCCGACCGGGTGCCCGATCCCACTGGCTCGCCCCATCGGAGGCGCCGCGCGCCGTGAGATAAATAGAGCAAAACACCAGGAGGCCTTCCGGCCTCCTGGGTTCGCAACACTCAGCGTAGGGAGGGAGAGGGACTACGCTGCGTCGTTGCTGGCGATGACGCGGGGCGCGGCGCTTTCGGTGTCAGGGGAACCGATGGCGATCTTGCGCGGCTTCATCGCCTCAGGGACCTCGCGGTGCAGCTCGATGTGCAGCAGGCCGTTCTCGAGCTTGGCGCCGGTCACCCGGAGGTGCTGCGCGAGCTGGAAGCGGCGCTCGAAACTGCGTCCGGCGATGCCCTGGTGGAGATATTTGCGTTCACCCTCTTCGCCCGACCGGGAGCCGGTCACGCGCAGGGCACGGTCGGTCACCTCGATGTCGAGCTCGTCATCGGCGAAACCCGCCACCGCCAGCGTGATGCGGTAGTCGTTCTCGTCCACGACTTCGATGTTGTAGGGAGGGTAGCCGGTGGTCTCGGCTTTCGAAAGACCGTCGAAGAGCTCGTTGAACAGGCGGTCGAAGCCTACAGAGCTGCGGTAGACGGGGGTCATGTCGTAACTTCTCATGTCATTCTCCAAATGAGCAACAACTTCTCGCCATCTCTGGCGTCCGAACCCGTTATGGCGTCCGGTGAAGGAAAGTTGGGCGCGAGTACTGGAGAGTTCAAGACCCTTTGTCCGATTCTGTAGCCCGGACTTGTCAGGACAAACGACCGGGGTAGATCGAGGGCGATGGGAACCACATGCGAGGATACCCGATGAAACGCTCACTGCTTCTGATGTCCGCCCTGCCGCTTCTGGCTGCCTGCAGCGAGGCCGAAGACCCGACCGCCCCCGAACCCGTCGAAGACGTCAGCGAGGTCGACGAGGAGGATGCCGGTCCGGTCGAGCCGCTGACCCTCGACACCGATGCGGCCCTCGAAGAGGCCGTCGCCTCGGACATGCGCTCGGTGGAGAACAAGGCCCGTGATGAGTACCGCAACCCGGCGGAGACACTGGCGTTCTTCGGTATCGAGCCGACGGACACGGTGGTCGAGATCTGGCCGGGCGGCGGCTGGTACACCGAGATCCTCGCCGCCTATCTCGCCGACGAGGGCAAGCTCTACGCCGCCGGGTTCGACCCGGAGGGCGGCAGCGAGCGACTCCTTCAGAGCATCGCGGCCTTTGAAGAGCGTTTCGTGGGCAGTGAGAACTACGGCGATGTCGAGATGACCGTGCTGTCCCAGAACAACCAGGAGATCGCCCCCGCAGGCTCCGCCGATGCGGTGCTGACCTTCCGCAACGTGCACAACTTCCAGGGCGGCGGCTGGGCGCCCGACGCCTTCGCGGCCTTCTACGAGGCGCTGAAGCCCGGCGGCACGCTCGGCGTGGTCGACCACCGCCTGCCCGAGGACGCCGACATCGCCCGCGAGCAGTCGTCGGGCTACATCAAGGTCTCGACGGTCCGTCAGCTTGCTGAAGATGCGGGCTTCGTCTTCGAGGAGGGAAGCGAGGTCAACGCCAACCCGATGGACGACACAGAGCACCCCTTCGGCGTCTGGACCCTGCCGCCCAACTCCCGCCAGACGGGCCGCGACGGCACCGCGCCGGAAGGTTTCGACCCGGAGGAGTTTGCAGCCATCGGCGAGAGCGACCGCTTCACCCTGCGCTTCCGCAAGCCCGAGGACGCCGAACAGCCCGAGGACGCACTGCTTGAGTAGCGATCTCGCCCCCATGCTAGAGGGCGCGAGGAAGAGCTTCCGCGCGCCCTTTGGCGGTGTGCTGAGGGTCGAGGCCACCGACCAGCCGCTCTCCTTATGGGTGGACGGCCGGGTGGAGGGCGCCCCCCAGGTCTCCGAGGATGCGCCGCCCGAGGTGACCTCCAGCTTCTGCCTCTGGCGCGGCGAGGCGCAGGTGCTGCGCTCGGTGCTCCTGGCGCAGCGCAAGATCGAGACGGCGATCATCGCCGGGCAGCTCAAGGTGAGCGGCGACATGGCGGTAATGGCCAGGTTGGAACCGGCAGCGGGGGTTTGAGCAGATGGAAGCGCGCCTGATCGCAGCGCCCTCGGTGACGTTTCCGGAAGGGGCGTCTGCGTCCTATTTCGAGAGCTTCGACGGCGCGACCATCCGCCTGGTCGACTATGGCGGCTCGGGAGAACGGGGGGTCTGCCTTGTGGTGCCCGGCTGGACCGAGCCCGCCGAGAAGTACGCCGAGGTGGCTCTCGACCTGCGCGACCGGGACTTCGCCGTTCACTGTATCGACCCGCGTGGCCAGGGGCTCTCTTTGCGCCTTTGTACGGAGGACCAGCGCGGGCGGATCGACGATTTTGCTAAGTATGTGGGCGACCTTCGCCATGCCGTCGGTCTTCTGGGTACGGATCGCCTGACCCTGCTCGGCCACTCCATGGGCGGTCTGACCGTGCTCAGCTATCTCTGCTCAGGTGGTAATGCCCAGTGCGCGGTGCTGTCGGCGCCCGCTACCCGTATCTTTCCGCATGTTTGGCAGCGCCTCGGCGTGAGGGCGGCGGCGGGGCTTCTCTGCCGCCTCGGTCTCCAGGACCGGCCGTTGAGCAAGGAGGGCGGCGAGGCCATGGTGTTCGAGGGCAACTCGTTCACCTCGGATGAGAAACGGCACGGCTACCTTAAGGGGCTGCTCGAGACATCCGACGACCTACGCCTGCCGCGCCAGACCCCCGCCATGGTGAGGGCCTTGCATCGCCAGCAGCGCTGGCTCGACCGTGAGGGGCTGGGTCAGCTCCGTGTGCCGACGGCCATCGTCAGCGCCAGCGAGGACAGCGTCGTGGACAGCACCCACCACCAGGAGATCGCCAAAGCTCACCCCGAGCTGATCACCCTGACGGAGATTGAGGGCGCGAAGCACGAGATTCTGATGGAGCGGGACGAGCTGCGAGACCAGTTCTGGGACGCCTTCGACCAGCATATGGAGCGTTACCTGGAGCCTGCCTCCGCCGAGCGGACATAGCCTCCGCCGGTGGTCTCCTCCGCCTTGCCGCTGAGAACGAGGTCCAGAAGCGCCGCTGCGACGGCCGCGGGAGGGGCGCCGGTCTCGCGAATCAAGACGTCCCGGTGGGTCGGAACATAGCCCAGAAGGCCCAGGACCTCCTCGGCGAAACTCTCCTCGGACCCGGACAGCTCGCCGTTCTCATCGGCGAAACCCGACGGCGCGGCCTCCGGCAAACGAGCATGCTCCAACTCCGCGAGGATATCGGCTGTGTCCTGGACCAGGGTCGCCCCGTTGCGGATCAGCGCGTTGGCGCCTCGGCTACGCTCGTCCAGCGGCGATCCGGGTACGGCGAAGACCTCCCGCCCCTGCTCGGATGCGAGCCTCGCGGTGATCAGTGTTCCCGACCGCTCCGCCGCCTCGATAATGACGACACCGGCGCTCAGCCCACTGACGATACGGTTGCGCTTGGGAAAATCCCTCGCCTTGGCGGTGAGGCCGAGAGGCTGCTCGGAAAGGATCGCGCCGCTCTCGGCGATTTCGCCGTAGAGTTTCTGATGCTCCGACGGGTAGATGCTGTCCGCGCCGCCTGCGAGCACCGCGACGGTTCCCCGCTGAAGCGCGCCCTGGTGTGCGGCGCCGTCAATGCCTCTGGCGAGGCCGGAGACCACGACGAAGCCGGCTTCGGTCAGCTCGGCGGCGAAGCGCCTAGCGAGGGTGAGACCAGCCGCGGACGCCTTCCGTGCACCGACGATAGCGACGCAGCGCCGACTTGGAACATCGCTACGTCCCCTGACGGAAAGAACCGGCGGTGGATCGGCGATGGCGCTCAACGGCTGCGGATAGTCCGGCTCTCCTAGGAAGAGAAATTCGATGCCGAGCCTTGCCGCCGCCGCCCACTCCGCCTCGGCGCTCTCGCGGCTCGCTAGCAGAATGGACTTGCGTCCCGCCGCCCGGATCATCTCGGGGAGCGCTTCGATGGCGGCGAGAGCCGAGCCCGTCCTGGCCATAAGCTGCGCAAAGGTGAGGGGGCCGATGCCCCGGCTGCGGATCAGGCGCAGCCGCGCCAGCTTCTCGTCGGTGGTGATCGGGGTGCCCATAAGCCTGAGGTTGAGCAGAGACCGCCGGTCTCCGCCACCACCCTCGGCAGCCTAGATGCGCATCAAAGGAGCCTGGCGCCGATTTTGCGTTAAATCCCATCGTTTGAGACCCGCTTCCCAAGACAGGACAGGCGGGGAGGGGAACGGATGGCCTTCGACGAGGCAGCGATCAGGCGCCATATGCTGGTGACGCCGGGGGCCATGGCGGCGGCCGATGAGCGCACCATCGCGGGCGGCACCGAGCGGGCCGTGCTGATCCGCCGGGCGGCACGGGCCATCACCCGCGTCCTGCGCAGCCGCTACGCCAAGCAGCCGACAGTGATCCTCTGCGGTCCCGGCCATAACGGCGCGGACGGGATCAGCGTCGCGGAGATGCTGATCGAGGCGGGCTGGCCGGTGGAGGTGGTGCTCCTAGACGAGAACCAGGATCTCTCCGACCGTCTCGGCGTGCTCTCTCGCGTGAGGCCCAGCGGCACCTTCTCTCCCCGCGCAGGCATGCTGGTGATCGACGCGCTTTTCGGCGCGGGTCTATCCCGCCTCCTGGAGGGCGAGGCGCTGATGCTGATCGAGCGGCTGGAGCTGTCCCAAGCGACCTGCCTCGCCATCGACCTGCCCAGCGGTCTCGATGGGCAGACGGGAGAGATCAGGGGCGCCGCTCCCTATGCCGACGCGACGGTGACTTTCCACCGCCTCAAGCCGGGTCATCTTCTGGGCCACGGGCCGGAGCGCTGCGGCAAGGTCTTCCTCGCCGATATCGGCATCGAGGCGGAGGAGGACGATGCAGGCGCGCTGCACAACCATCCGGACCTCTGGCGCCATCTTCTCAGACCGTCCAAGCGCGACACCCATAAATACGAGAAGGGCCACGTGACCGCGCTCGGCGGTCCGGGCCTCAAGGGCGGGGCGGGCAGGCTGGCGGCGAGGGCGGCGGCGGTCTCCGGGGCAGGGGCGGTGACCTACCTCACCCCGCTCTCCTCGGCCGAGTTCGCCGCCGCAAGCTTCGACGCAGTGATGGTGGCGCCCTTCCACGGGCCGGACTCCGTGACCGACCTCACCTACAAAAGGGGCGGCGCCTGCGTCTTCGGCCCCGGCATGGGGCACGGCGATGCCGCGAAGGAAGCTCTCCTGGCCGTTCTGGAGACCGAGATCCCGTGCGTCCTCGACGCCGACGCGCTGACCCTGTTCGAGAAGAAACCGGGCGAGCTCTTCGAAAAGCTGCACCCGAACTGCGTCCTCACCCCTCACGAGGGGGAGTTCTCCCGCCTCTTCGGCGAGATGGAGGGGAGCAAGCTCGAGCGTGCTTGTAAGGCCGCGAAGAAGGCCGGGGCGGTCGTCCTTCTCAAGGGCAGCACCACGGTCATCGCGGGGGACGGGCTGCCGCTCGTCAATAGCAATGGCAGCGCCGCCCTCGCCACCGCAGGGGCTGGGGACGTGCTGGCGGGTCTGATCGCTGGGTTCCTCGCCCAAGGTATGGCCGCCGCGGAAGCAGCGGCAGCGGGCGCCTACATCCATGCAGATGCCGCCAGTGGCCAGGGGCCGGGCCTGGAAGCCGAAGCCCTGCCGCCTCTCATTGCCAGCGTCCTGAAGAACCTAGTAGCCCCTACGCATTGACGCTCGACAGCAGAGCGGGCGGACGCTAACCCCGCCGCTCCCCATGTGCGGATGTGGCGGAATTGGTAGACGCGCCAGATTTAGGTTCTGGTGTCTTACGGCGTGGAGGTTCGAGTCCTCTCATCCGCACCATTCGTAGCCGGTCCGGCAACGCCGGATCGAAACCTCCGGGGGAGGTTTCGAAGGCGGAGAATGCCCGGCAGGGCCTCGACCGGTTTCGCGCAGTGAAAGAAAAAGGTCCGGGGGACCTTTTTCAGGTCGGAAACGCTGCGGCAGCAGCTCGGCAGCACAAGCCTTGGTCTCAAAAATGGAGTCTCTTCTATCTCACGGCGCGCGGCGCCTCCGATGGGGCGAGCCATTCGGCTCGGGCACCTGCTTAGGTGCCTTCCCGTTCCGCCGCCGAGCTTCGAAGAGGGTGCTAATGAGTGTTGGTGCTCTTTCCCCAACAGCCCTTCGCGGAGTCATTCTAGCCCGCGCCGACACCCCCGTGGACAAGTCCAAACTTCCCTCCCGGCGCCAACGGCGCGGAACCCCCTCCGCCCCCCATTGAAAAGGGCGCCTTTAGGCTCTAGGCGCACCGCTTCGCCGCGGGGACGCCCCTTCGGCCAACCATTAGTCACGCCGCGCGGCGGCACCGGAACGGACGGGTCATGCAAGTCACGGAAACCAAGAACGAGGGTCTCAGCCGCGAGTATCAGGTCGTCATCTCGCAGACCTATCTGAGCGAGAAGCTCGACGCGAAGCTCGAAGAGATCAAGCCTCAGGTCCACCTCAAAGGCTTCCGCCCCGGCAAGGCGCCGACCAGCTTCCTCAAGAAGCTCTACGGCCCGAACCTCATGGGCGAGCTGATCCAGGAGGAGATGACCGCCGCCCAGACCAAGGCGCTGTCTGACAACAACATCACCCCGGCCATGCAGCCCCACCCCCACATGAAGGACGGCCTCATCGACGAGGTCGTCAAGGGCAAGGCCGACCTCGAATACCACATGCATGTGGAGGTCCTGCCGGAGATCGAGCCCAAGGGGATCGACGAGCTCAAGCTCACCCGGATGACCGCCGAGATCGACGAGGCGGAGGTGGACGAGGAGGTCCAGAAGCTCGCCGACCAGAACAAGACCTATAAGGACCTGCCCAAGAACCGGGTCGCCAAGGAAGGCCACCGTCTGGTCATCGACTTTGTCGGCCGCGCCGACGGGGAGGAGTTCGAGGGCGGCTCGGGTGAGGACGTGAACCTCGATCTCGGCTCGAACCAGTTCATCCCCGGCTTCGAAGAGCAGCTCCTCGGCATCAAGAAGGAGGAGGAGCGCACCATCAAGGTGACCTTCCCTGAGGACTATGCCGCAGCTCACCTCGCCGGCAAGGAGGCCGAGTTCGACGTCACCGCGAAGAACCTGCAAGAAGCGCAGGACACGGAGATCGACGACGAGTTCGCCAAGACCATCGGATTTGACGACCTCGAAGGCCTCAAGACCCGCGTCCGCGAGATGATCCAGGACCGCTACAAGTCGCAGTCGCGCCTTCACACCAAGCGCGAGCTGCTCGATGTTCTGGACGAGAACCACGATTTCGACCTGCCCCCCGGCATGGTCAAAGCCGAGTTCGAGCAGATCTGGCAGCAGGTCCAGGCGACCGAGCTCGACGACGAGGACAAGGACAAGTCCGAAGACGAACTGAGGGCCGACTACGAGAAGATCGCCGAGCGCCGTGTGCGCCTGGGGCTTCTCCTGGCAGAGATCGGCAAGGCCGCCGACGTCCAGGTGCCCCAGGACGAGCTGACCCGCTCGATCCAGGCCCAGGCCATGCAGATGGGCATGCAGCCCCAGCAGCTCTTCCAGATGATCCAGGAGCGCCCGGAACTCCTCGCCCAGTTCCGTGCACCGCTCTTCGAGGAGAAGGTGGTCGACCACCTCATCGAGAAGGCCGAGATCACCGAGAAGACCGTCAGCAAAGACGAGTTGATGGCCGAGCCCGGCGACGAGTAGGCGCGCGGTTCGACCGGTTGACGAAAGGCGGGCCTTGGCCCGCCTTTTTTGTGGGCGCTTCACGGCATCTTCCTGGAAGCTGAAGGCGCGATCGGCGTTGATGGTGTACGTACTACCTCCACCTGTCATTCCGGGGCAGACGGAGCCTGAGCCCGGAATCCAGACTTGGTCCGGGTGGGTTTGCTGGGCGGCACGCTGCTGTTTCTACCGCTTCGATTCTGAATTCCGGGCTCGCTCTTCGAGCGCCCCGGAATGACGGCCCGTAGGGTGGACGCCGGCAGGCGGCCACTGCTTCTAGGCCGTATGTCTCCTTCCGCCGTCATCCCGGACAGCGAAGCTGATCCGGGACCCATGGCCTGACGGTATTCACCATTCGGTCCGTTGCCTTCGTGAGAGCTGACCGGTCCATGGGTCCCGGATAGCCTTCGGCTTCCGGGATGACGGTAGGGGCACGCAGCAGAATCATCCGCTTGGCGCGGACCGGCTACGAAACCCCCGCCCCGTATACCTGCTGCGATAGGGGGCCGGGTCGCGGCCGCACGCTTCGCGAGCCGCCCTACGGCACCCGCTTCTTCATCCGCTTTCCCACGGCGCAGCGAAGCGGAGACCGTGGGACCCAGCTCCTGCCCGCGGCGCCTATCCTGCTGTTCGGAGATGGGTCCCATGGATCGCTGCGCGACCATGGGAAGGCGTAATCGAGGAGCCGTGCGCCTTTGAAGAGGAAAGGCGCCCTGCGGGTTTATTCGTCAGACCACCGGCATGTTGTCGATCAGCCGTGTACGGCCCAGCATCACGGCAGCGAACAGCCGTGCTTCCTCCATTTCGGTGCGTCGCAGCTCGCGCTCCGGCATGGGTGAGAGGTCCACGGAGGACCGTAGCTCGAAATAGTCGACGGGGCGGAGGCCTGCCGCCTCGAGGTCCTCGCGGCCCTGGGCCAGGGCGGCGGGGGCGGGGACGCCGCCTTCGATCCTCTGGCAGGTCTTGGCCATGATCTGGTTGAGCTCACCGGCGATGCGGCGCTCGGGGGGTGTGAGGTATCTGTTGCGCGAGGACATGGCGAGGCCGTCCTCCTCCCGGACGATCGGTGCGCCGACGATCTTCACGCCAAGGTCCAGGTCGGCGACCAGGCGGCGGATGACGAGGAGCTGCTGGTAGTCCTTCTCCCCGAAGACGGCCACATCCGGCCTGACACGGTTGAAGAGCTTGGTCACCACCGTGGCGATACCGGAGAAGAAGCTGGGCCTCGACGAGCCGTCCAGGGGCCTGGCCACCGGACCCACATCCACCGTGGTGGAGTAGCCGAGGGGGTAGATGTCCTCCGGTATCGGCAGGTAGCAAAGATCGACCCCCGCCCCCTCCAATTTAGCGAGGTCGGCCTGTGTATCCTGGGGGTAGGTGGCGAGATCCTCGCCGGGACCGAACTGACGGGGGTTGATGAAAATTGACGCACATACACGCTCCGCGTGTCGCGAAGCCACGTGACAGAGGGAGAGGTGGCCCTTGTGCAGCGCCCCCATGGTGGGCACGAAACCCAGGCTGGAACCCTTTATCTTATTGGAATTGAGCAGCTTCTGCAGCTCTTCCTGCGAACGCGCGAGGTCCATTCCCTCTCCCGAATAGAGTGTGGGCCACAACACGCGCAACTTGTGTGCGTCAGGGCCTGGTAACCTTTCGTCAACCACAATGGTAAACGTTAAGGCCATGGCAGAAGCCCACCCCCTCCTCAAGGCCGGGCTCGGCGTGGTAATGATCGCAGCGGCAGAAGGCCCTGCAGCCGCGCAGAGACTGGAGCCGCTCCTCGAGCCGACCGTGCTCGAGCCGCGCGTCGAGATGATCGGCGCGCCGGCCCGCGAGCAGTCTGGCCCCGCTCCAGCCGTCCATCTCGCCTCCTATAGAGGCGCCGACGACGCGGCGATCGGCTGGCAGATCCTTCTCGACCGCCACCCCGTCCTGAGCCACCACGAGCCGGTGACGGCGGTGGTCGATCTCGGCGCGAAGGGGGTCTTCGTGCGTCTTCTGGCCGGTCCGCTGCCCGATGAGGGCGCGGCGAGCGCCCTCTGCCGCGCTCTCTCCCGCGAGGGCGCCTACTGTGTTCCGGCGACCACCGCCGGTGATCTTCACCCCTCAACCGGAAGTGCATCATGAGTACCGAGCGCAATACCCATGTGATCGTCACCGGCAACGAGAAGGGCGGCAGCGGCAAGACCACCGTCGCCATGCACCTGGTCGTCAGCCTGATGAAGGCGGGCCGCAAGGTGGGCGTGCTCGACCTCGACACGCGCCAGAAGAGCCTGTGGCGTTACCTCGAGAACCGCGCCCAGTGGGGCGTCAGCCAGGGCCTCACCGCCGAGGACCTGCCGATCCCGAAGATGCTGCCGCTGCAGGGCTCCGAGCATGACAGCCACACGCGCCGGGTGCAGGACGACGACGAGCGCCTGCGCCGGACACTGGCCGCGTTCTCGGACTGCGACTTCCTTGTCATCGACACTCCAGGCGCCGACACGCATCTCTCGCGCACCGCTCACTGCTACGCCGACACCATCGTCACGCCCATGAACGACAGCTTCGTGGACTTCGACCTTCTCGCTAAGGTCTGCCCGACGACGGGCGAGATTCTCGGCCCCAGCCTCTATGCCGAAACCGTGTGGAAAGCCCGCCAGACCCGCGCCCAGTCGGGGGTCACCGGGGGCATCGACTGGGTCGTGATGCGCAACCGGATGCAGGCCACCAATGCCAAGAACAAGGCGGCCATGGCCGAGAAGCTCGCGGACCTCTCCAAGCGCATCCAGTTCCGCCAGGCCCGCGGCTTCGGCGAGCGGGTGATCTACCGCGAGCTCTTCCGCTACGGCATGACGCTCCTCGACCTCGGCACCAAGGCCAGCCCAAGAAAGCTCTCCTCCATGAGCCACCTGGCCGCCCGGCAGGAGCTGCGCAGCATGCTCTCCTGCCTGCGCCTGCCCATGGCGGAGGGCGTCGGCGAGCCAGTCGCACAGCCTGCCAAGTCGCAGGACAGCGCACCTGCCCCCTTGGCGGAGGCCCGCCGCGCCGCGTAAGCGGGACCATGCTTCTCTTCTTCCTGGCCGTCCTGCTCCTGGCTTCCGGTTTCCTCGCCAAGCGTCTGGAGTTGCCCTCGGCGGTCAGGCGCAGGCTGCTGATTATCGGCGCGCTGACGGCGGCGGCGGTTCTTCTCTTGAGCTGGATGAGGCTGACGCCGCTTGCCATCGTGGCGATGCTGATCGGTGCGGGGATCGCCGCCTCGGCGGTGCTGCAGGCGAGAGGGTCGCTTTCCGGGTTCGAGGACCTGGGCGAAAGGCCGCCATCAAGGCCTGGCCCGCGCGGCATGTCGCGTGCGGAGGCGCTGTCGGTGCTCGGCCTCGCCGAGCCCGCCACCGCCGAGGAGATCACCGCCGCCCACAAACGGATGATCCTGCGCGCACACCCCGATCAGGGGGGCTCGGACTACCTCGCCGCCAAGGTCAACGAGGCCAAGGGCGTGCTGCTGCCGAAAGACAGGGCGTAGCTGCATAAACGACTCGCTTTGCCGCGGTTTGGGGCGCAAGACAGCCATGGAACAGATAAGGAACATCACCATGGGTCCGAACGATCAGCTACGCCAGGTCGCCGAACAGCTCGTCAAGGGCTGCCGGGAGGGCAAGGAGCGCGAGAACCTCGACAAGCTCTATGCCGAGGACGCCACCTCCGTCGAAGCCTATGCCGGGCCGGAGATGGGCCGCGAGGTCCAGGGCCTGAAGGCCATCCACCAGAAGCACGACTGGTGGGAGAGCACCATGGAGGAGCTCGAAAGTTCCACCACCGGCCCCTTCTACCACGGCGACGACCGCTTCTCCGTCCTCTTCAACGCCAAGGCGAAGAACAAGGACACCGGCGAGGTCATGGATATGCAGGAGACCGCCACCTACCACGTCAAGGACGGCAAAATCGTGCGGGAGGAGTTCTTCTACGCGATGTGAGGGAGGGCGGGGTTTTGGCCCTCTTCGTCCATCACCTTACTGACAACGGACGGAAGAGGTGAACCCACTTCCGTCCGTTCGGATGTTCCTCATTCTGTCGTCGCAAACACTTCCTTCGCGGCCTGCATGCCGTTCAGCGCGGATGGGAAACCGGCGTATACGCTCATCTGAATGATGACCTCTTTGATCTCCTCCTCTGTCAGCCCGACGTTGAGCCCGGCCTGAATGTGGACCTTGAGTTGTGGAGTAGCGTTCCCCATCGCAGTGAGCGCGGCGATGGTCGCGATCTCGCGGTCACGAAGGGACAGGCCGGGCCGCTCGTAGATGTCGCCGAAGGGGTACTCGATCGTGTAGCGGGCGAGGTCGGGCGAGACGTCCGCCAGGCTCTCGATCACTCGCTCGCCCGCCTCCCCGTCGATCTTACGCAGTTTCTCCAAGCCACGTTCCATTCGTTCGGTCATGTCAGTCGTCTCCATCGGTGTCTCGGGATCGGCGTTAGGTCCGTTCTCTTGGGCGGCAGTAGGGTGCGCGAGCAGCAGCGGCAGCGTCGCGAGCAAGATCATGGTTCTGAACATCTGGCGGCCTTTCCGAAGTCGTCAGGATGGGGAGGGCAGATCGCCGATCCGCTTGGCGATCTGCGGTTCGATGACGAGGCTGATCGCAGGCACGAGGAACGCCGTCAGCAAGAGGGTGCGGGCGGGCATGGGAAGGTCCGGCAGGCTGACCTGAACCGCAAAGAGGAGGCCGGTGACGAGCGGCCAGACGACCGCCCACAAGGCAAGTGTCCGAAGCAGGAGGGTCTGGCAACTCACGCTTCCTCCCCCGTGTCAGGCTCTCTCCGCCCGAGGGCGGACAGCAGCACGAAATACTCCGGCAGCACTTCCGCGAGCTTGGCTCGCCCCGCTGGCGTGAGTCGGACCACCTTCCCGCGAGCGTCGTTCGGGTCCGCTTCGACCGCGATCAGCCCGCTTTCGACTAGGTGAGCAACGGTGCGGGTCATGACGGGCTTGGAGACGTCGAGGCGATCTGTGATCTCGCCGACGCTCAAGCCATCGCGATGAGGCTCTCGGTCGATGACGATCAGCACAAGAAAGCGGAGCTGTGAGAGCCCGTGCTCGGCGAAATAGGCTTCGAGCCGCCGCACCATCAGGCTCGCGCGTCGCATGAGACCTAGCGCGTCCTCCACAGCATCAGCATCGAGCGAGGCGTGCTTCGCCGCGTAGCCCTCGATCATCAGGCGCGTGGGCAGTTCCTTCAGGAAGAACATCGCGTCGCTTCAGGCCAACCGTTGCAGGTGGACAATCTCGGGCGGCGTGGCGAGCCATCCCTCGTAGGCGGCGAAGACCGCTCGCGTGTAGTCCTCAGCGTGATGCGCTTCTAACGCTGCCTCGTCGTCCCACTCTTCGTAGAGTCGCAAGCGACCGTCCGGCCCTTCTAAGAGGCGGAAGGTCTGGCAGCCCGGCTCAGCGCAGGTGCGCTCAACGATGCCCACGATGGCATCGCGGGCGTCCGCGAGGTGCTCCGAGCGGGGCGTGATCGTCGCTAAAATACAAAGGGGGCCGGCCATAGAAATTCCTATTGTTACCATGATAACTACATGAGAGTTTGGCGCAGCGCAAGTGGGGATGTCGGCCTCCTTTCGTACGTTACTCGCTTCCCAGCGAACGACCGACATTGGCGAAAAGCCTTGGTTCCGCCGCCTCAACCTTTCCCAACTCCTCAGTTGCGCGAGGAGCCGGGCGCCTCTAAGGGCTTAGCTTGCGGCCTCTAGGGGTATAGCTCAGTTGGTAGAGCATCGGTCTCCAAAACCGAGGGTCGCGGGTTCGAGTCCTGCTGCCCCTGCCAGCCGCAAAGGTTTCGCGCGTCTCTCGTAGGCACCCGCTGGTGCCTGTGGGCGGCGCGTTCTTCTTAGGGCTGCCTTGGTGGTTGAGGCTCTGGCCCTGAACTCACCGGGAGCCCAAAGCTTCCGGGCATCGGCAAGGGAGCCCCATGGCCTCTGAAGAAGACGTCCTGCTGCGCGAGGTCGATGAGGACCTCTCCCGTGACCAGACCCTCGACCGCCTGCGCCGCTGGCGCGTGCCCCTGGCCGTGGGCGCCGTGGCGATCCTAGGCGGGGTGATCGGCTACCAGACCATGCAGAACCGCGCCGAGGCGGCTAGGACCGAGGCGGCGGAAAGCTATGCCGGGCTGAGCTTCATGGCGGAAGAGGAGGTCGGCTCTGATGCGCTCCTGGCCTATGCCGAAGAAACTTCGGGCGGCTATGCGGTGCTGGCGAAGATGCGGGCCGCGGCCCAGCTCGGCGCGAGCGGCGACCTCGAAGGCGCGCGGGACCTCTATGCCGAGGTCTATGGGGACGGCGACCTGTCCGTGCCGATGCGCGACTTCGCCCGCCTGCGAGCGGCCTATCTCGTCTTCGACCGCCGCCCCGAGACGGCGGCCGAGATCGCGGCCGGGGTCGAGAGCGAGGCCTTCCGAGGCCATGCCGACGAGATCGCCTCGGGCGCGGCGCTTCACAGCGGCGACTATATCGGTGCGCGGGCCGGCTTCGAGGCGCTGGCCTCTAGCGAAAGCGCGCCTCAGGCGGTGAGAGCGAGGGCTGCGACCTATGCGGCGGTGGCTGATGCCGCGGCCAACGGCACCCAGCTCTCCGCGCCGGAGACGCCGACCTCCTTCATCGACCGCCTCGGTTCGGACCTCGAGGCTGCCGGCCTGCCCACGGGCGGCGCGGCCTCGGGCAGCAATCTTCAGGACCTTCTCACCCCGCCCGCCCCGCCGACCGACGAAGAGGCGGACGAGGACGACGCTACCGAAGAGCGTGCCGAGGAACCGGCAGGGGAGGAGCAGCCATGAGACGGATCGCACTCCTTCTGGGGCTCGCGCTCCTCGCCTCCTGCAGCGGCAATGGCGACGATGAGGCTGGCGAGTTCGCCGACGCCGTCGCGGTGCTGGCCGCGGAGAACGTCATCACCGCCGATCCCGCGCTGGCCGGTCAGCCGATCGAGCTGCCCCAGGCCTTCGAGAACACCGCCTGGGAACAGGTCGGCGGCAATCCCAGCCACGCCCCAAGGCACCTTGCGGCGGGAGGCGAGTATGAGCGCGTCTGGCGCTCTAGGGTGGTCAGCAGCAAAGCCAAGGGCGCGCCGGTGACGGCGCCGCCCGTGACCGATGGCGAGCGTCTCTTCTTCATCGACGCGGTGGGCGTGGTGACCGCCATCGACACCGCTACCGGCGATACGGCCTGGCGGCAGGACCTCGCGCCGGGGGACACCGGCGACAAGGTCCCGTTCTACAACATGATCGGGCGGACCAAGCTGCGCGATATCGGCTTCGGCGGCGGCTCGGCCGTGGTGGGGGGCAGGCTCTTCGTCACCTCGGGCTTCGGCTTCGTCGCGGCGCTCGACGCTGCCACCGGTGAGCTCCTCTGGCAGACCGAGACCAACGGTCCGATGCGTAACCCGCCGAGCATTGCGGACGGCATGGTCTACGCCGTGTCGATCAGCAACGAGCTCTACGCCCTCGACCAGGAAACCGGACGCGAGCGCTGGACCTATCAGAGCTTCGAAGAGGCTGCACGCTTCCTCGCGGCGTCAGCTCCTGCGGTGGACGGGGCGAGCGTCGTCGTACCCTTCTCCTCCGGCGAGGTGGTGTCGCTGGCCAGCCAGAACGGGCGGGTGCAGTGGCAGGCGGTGATTGCCAGGACCTCGCGTCTCAACGCGCTCTCCACCCTGGGCGACATCGCCGGAAGCCCGGTGATCGACCGGGGCGCGGTCTTTGCCGTCAGCCAGTCCGGTCAGATGGTCGGCATCGACGCGCGCACCGGCGAGGTAGCCTGGGAGCAGCCCGTCGGCGGTGCGCACACGCCGTGGGTGGCGGGGGAGACGATCTACGTCCTCTCCAACCAGAACACGGTGGCGGCGGTGAACCGCATTGACGGCGCTGTGCGCTGGAACGAGGAGCTGCCGCTCTACCGCAACCCGAAGAAGCGCAAGAAGCGGATCGTCTGGGCCGGGCCGGTGCTGGCGGGCAATCTTCTCTACCTGACCTCGACGGACGGCGAGCTGATCGGCCTGTCGCCGCAGACCGGTGAGACGCTGGCGAGCTACAAGCTCGGTGACGGCGCGACCCAGCCCCCCATCGTGGCGGGCGGCGCGATCTACGTACTGCTCGAGAACGGGCAGGTGGAAGCCTTCCGTCCGACGGCGCCCGCTCCGGTGCCGGCGCTGCCCGAAGCTCCCGCCAGCGATGAGCCGGTAGAGCTGGAGAGCGATGCTCAGCCTTCGGAGGAGGAGGCTCTCTAGACGCTTATCCAGGGAGGCGGATCTGCGCACGCAGGCCGCCATGCTTCTCCGATGTTCCCAGCGACAGGCGCCCGCCGTGCTGCCTGACGATGTCCTGGACGATGGCGAGGCCGAGACCCGTGCCCGCCGTAGACCTTGCGGGATCGAGCCTCTCGAAAGGCTGAAGGGCTCTCGAACGATCGGCCTCGGGAATGCCGGGGCCGTCATCCTCCACGGCGAATTCGACCATGCCGTCCTTACGCTCAGCGTAGAGATAGACCTTACCTGCGTAGCGGAAGCCGTTGCTGAGGAGGTTGCTCAGCGCACGCTTCAAGCCGAGGGGGCTCGCGGGTACGAGAAGGTCGGGGGTGATGCGTCTGTCGAACCTCTGATCCATCCTTGCGAACTCCTCGGCTAGCTCGGCGGCGAGCTGCTTCACATCGACGAGCTCCCTGTCCACTTCCTGGCTGTCGCGGACGAAGTCGAGATAGGCGCCGAGCATCTGCTCCATCTCGGCCACATCCCCTGTGAGCGCCTCCCGGTCCTCGTTCTCGGGCAGCATGGCGAGCTGCAGCTTCATGCGGGTGAGGGGGGTGCGCAGATCGTGGCTGACTCCGGCCAACATCTCCGTGCGCTGATGAAGGTAGCGCCTGATCCGTGCCCGCATGGCCAGGAACGCGCGGCCCGCCTGCCGCACCTCGCGGGCACCGGCGGGTCTGAAATCGGGCATGTCCTCGCCCTTGCCGAAGGCCTCCGCGGCGGCGGCGAGCCTGGTGATCGAGCGGACCTGGTTGCGCATGAAGACCACGGCGACATAGCCTAGAAGGCCGGTCGTTCCGATCAGCCAGAGAACGAAGAGGTGACCGTTCTGTGCACTGACTTGTGAGCGCGGCGTGACGAAGACGAGGAAGCCGTCCTCGAGCTGGACCCTGATCTCCACCTCGTCGCGGTAGCCGCGCGTGTTGATCCAGACGGGCTCCTCGATAGCTCGGCTGAGCTCTTTCTCCAGGGTCTTGTTGGGCGGCGAGAAGAAGGAGAGCTTGTCCTTGTCCGGAATGGTTTCGCCAGGTGCGTAGCGCATGTAGAGCTGAAGGTCGCGGCGCGCCCGCTCCTCCACGCTCTGCCTGGTGAGACCGAGGGGCGGGTTGGTCCAGAGCTCGAGGACATGCGCGACCTCGCTGGCGGTCTGGCGGGTGAGGGCGCCGGTGACCCTGTCCCAGTGCCGGTCGAAGAACACGAAGGTCATCACCGACTGCATGAGGAAGATCGGGATGACGACGATCAGAACCGTCCGTCCCCAGAGGCTTTTGGGGGCAATGCTTCTGAACAAGGCTGGCCTCGCCCCGGACTAGTCGGTCATCAGGGCGTAGCCGATGCCGCGCACCGTCTTGAGGTGCTGGGGGCTGCGCGGATCGTTCTCGATCTTGCGCCTCAGCCTCGTCACCTGGACGTCGATCGAACGGTCGAAGACGCCGAGTTCCTTCTGGGCGAGGACCGTGCGGGGGATCGGCGCGCCTGGTTTGGCGGCCAGGGTGCGAAGAAGGTGAAGCTCGGCATCGGTGAGCTTTACCCGGTCGTCCTCGCGCAGCAGCTCGCCGCGGACGGGATCGAAGGCGAAGGGGCCGAAACGCACCGTGTCCTCGCGCGGCGGCAGGACCGAGCGGTGCAGCAGGCCCTGCAGGCGAAGCACCAGCTCCCGAGGCTCGAACGGTTTGGCGAGGTAGTCGTTAGCACCGGCCTCGAGCCCGTTGATCCGGTCCTCGGGCTCGCCGCGGGCCGTGAGCAGAATAATGGGCACTTCCGATCGCGCACGCAGCCGCTTGGTCATGGAGATGCCGTCCTCTCCCGGCATCATCACGTCGATCACCAGGGCGTCGAAGCTGATCATGCCCATCAGCTTGTCGGCATCCGCCGCGCTAGCCACGGCCGAGGCCAGAAAGCCGCTTTCGCGCAGATAGCGGGCGAGAAGACGCCTGATCCCCTCATCGTCGTCGATGACGAGGATATGGGGGGTATCGGACCCGGCAAGTGTGTCGATCGCGGAAGCCATTTGTGACATTTAGAACAAGTTCGCTCGCGATCCCAAGTCACGAGACATCTAGGAGCTGCTATCCGCCCTTGATCATGGTGCGGATGTCCTCGTGTTCGGCGAGCGCGATGCCGTGGGACGCGATCGCCGCGCCGGAGGCCTCCATGACGAAGGCCCGCTCGGTGGAGGGGAGGGCGCCCGCGATTCGCTCGCGCAGCTCGTCGGCGCTTCCCGCTGCCCTGACCAGGAAGACCGTCTCGGTGATCTCGTGGCAGGAGGGCAGGCGGCGGAGGATGTCGGCGGCTTTGGACGCTTCGGACGAGGCCCGGCCGAAGGCCACGAGGAAAGCAGCGGAAGGCCCCTCGGAAGAGGGGGAGGGCGCGGCCCGATGCTCCTCGCCGCTGCCGGGGCGGAAGAGGGCGCGTAGCTCGGGAAACTGAAGGGCCGGGCGGAAGTCTTGGGTGCCTTCGGGCGCGACGAGGCTGTGGTGGGCCAGGCGCTTCTCGGCGACGAAACGGGCGAGGGTCTCGGTATCGTAGGGCCCGTAGACCTTGCCGCCCGAGGAGAGGTGGAAGCGTGCGTTGCTCATCGGGGTGTCCTTAGGGGAAAACTGACGGCGATGCCCCCCGGCAGGTGCCGCTCCACCATGCCGCGGCGCGCACCGACCCGGACGCTTTCACCGACTAGGGGGATCAGGGCGGTGGTCAGCTTGGCCCCCGTCTCGGAGAGATTGATCACGGTGCACCGCGCGACGCGGCCGTCATCGAGCTGCAAGACCGCGTCCTGGTCCTGGGGGTAGCGCACGGCGCGCACGAAGCTTTCGGGCTTGTTAAGATGGATGGTCAGGGCGTCGGCGAGGGCGCATCTTGCGCGGCGGTCGCCGAGGAGTTCCGCCGCGAAGCCCGACGGCGCGAGGCGGCGGACCCTGGCCGGCAGATCTCCGATGTCGCCGATCCGCAGGGTGACGAGGTCGCCTGCAAGCGGCGCCTTGGGCGCGATGACGCTGGCCCCTCGCAAAGAGAGGTCGGACAGCACGCCCGGACCCCGCTCCCCCCCTTTGTAGAGGATGGAGATAGGCATGGTCAGCTCCACCCGGCGGTGACGCCTCGCCGAGCGGCGCGCCGTCCCGGCGGCAGACGGCCACCCCGCCTCGAACGCTTTCCCAGTCGCGCTTGCCATGGACGAAACCCCCCTCGATGCAAGGGCTTTCTTAGCCGATCTGCATCAACAAAGGGTCAAGGGGGCGGCTTCATACCTTGAACCGGCCCCCGGCCCGCGCCACGTTGAGCGCTACCCAGGCGAGGAAGGTAGAAGACGATCTCCGTGACGAACGAGCGACCTTCCCACTACCGGCGCGTACGCGGATGGCCGTCCGACACACCCTTCAGGGGCGGGCCGATCTTCACCCTGCCGCTGCCGATCGGGCCGATCGTCTTCGTGACGGTGATCTCCTGGTTCGCCTCCCTGGTGATTCCCTCGCCTTTCGGGCCGGGGCCGATCTTTAACGATCTGGCCTTCGTGCCGGTGG
>NZ_JANIBC010000013.1:0-2500 GCF_024505085.1 Parvularcula maris | reverse complement strand
CCGAATACCGAGGAGTAGAGCCAGGCAGACACACTGCGAATGCTAACGTCCGTAGTGGAGAGGGAAACAACCCTGATCGACAGCTAAGGTCCCTAAGTCATAGCTAAGTGGGAAAGCATGTAGGAATCCCAAAACAACCAGGAGGTTGGCTTAGAAGCAGCCATCCTTTAAAGAAAGCGTAACAGCTCACTGGTCTAAATAAGGGTTCCCGCGGCGAAAATGTAACGGGTCTAAAGCTATGCACCGAAGCTTCGAGCTGAAAAGCGGTAGCGGAGCGTTCTGTGAGTAAGGCTTCGGCCTGCATTCACTTGCGCGCTCCTCTGACTTCCATTCCTTTGCGTTTCTTGGGAATGGGTCTGTCTGAGAGAGTAACCAAATGAATGTAGGCTGATCCTTTCGATGAAGCCGGGTCGCGAGACAACCGGTGGAGAGATCAGAAGCGAGAATGCTGACACGAGTAGCGATAAGGAGTGTGAGAGACACTCCCGCCGTAAGTCCAAGGGTTCCTGCGTAAAGCTAATCTGCGCAGGGTGAGCCGGTCCCTAAGGCGAGGCCGAGAGGCGTAGTCGATGGGAAGCAGGTTAATATTCCTGCGCCGGATGGATGTGTGACGGATCTGAGAGCTTGTCGTCCTTATTGGATTGGGCGGCATTGGTAAGGGTCCCTGGAAATAGCCTCCATCATAACGACCGTACCCCAAACCGACACAGGTGGACTGGTAGAGCATACCAAGGCGCTTGAGAGAACTGCGTTGAAGGAACTCGGCAAAATACTCCCGTAAGTTCGCGAGAAGGGAGCCCAGTCATGAAGACTGGGGGCACAGAAATAGGGGTGGCGACTGTTTACTAAAAACATAGGGCTCTGCGAAGTCGAAAGACGACGTATAGGGTCTGACGCCTGCCCGGTGCCGGAAGGTTAAGAGGAGGTGTGCAAGCACCGAATTGAAGCCCCGGTAAACGGCGGCCGTAACTATAACGGTCCTAAGGTAGCGAAATTCCTTGTCGGGTAAGTTCCGACCTGCACGAATGGCGTAACGACTTCCCCACTGTCTCCAACGCAGACTCAGCGAAACTGAATTCTCCGTGAAGATGCGGAGTACCCGCGGTCAGACGGAAAGACCCCGTGCACCTTGACTACAACTTCGCAGTGGCATGAGCGACAGCATGTGTAGCATAGGCGGGAGGCTTTGAAGTCGCGGCGCCAGCCGTGGTGGAGCCACCATTGAAATACCGCCCTTGCTTTCGTTTATGTCTAACCGCGGTCCGTTATCCGGATCCGGGACCCTGCGTGGCGGGTAGTTTGACTGGGGCGGTCGCCTCCTAAATGGTAACGGAGGCGCGCGAAGGTTGGCTCAGAGCGGTCGGAAATCGCTCGTTGAGTGCAATGGCATAAGCCAGCCTGACTGCGAGACTGACAAGTCGAGCAGAGACGAAAGTCGGCCATAGTGATCCGGTGGTCCCGCGTGGAAGGGCCATCGCTCAACGGATAAAAGGTACGCCGGGGATAACAGGCTGATGATGCCCAAGAGTCCATATCGACGGCATTGTTTGGCACCTCGATGTCGGCTCATCGCATCCTGGGGCTGGAGCAGGTCCCAAGGGTTTGGCTGTTCGCCAATTAAAGCGGTACGTGAGCTGGGTTTAGAACGTCGTGAGACAGTTCGGTCCCTATCTGCCGTGGGAGTAGGAAATTTGAGAGGAGCTGCCCTTAGTACGAGAGGACCGGGGTGGACGTATCTCTGGTGGACCAGTTGTCGCGCCAGCGGCATAGCTGGGTAGCTATATACGGAACGGATAACCGCTGAAAGCATCTAAGCGGGAAGCCGCCCTCGATACTAGATTTCCCTGAGAACCGTGGAAGACCACCACGTTGATAGGCCAGGTGTGGAAGCGCAGCAATGTGTGAAGCTTACTGGTACTAATTGTTCGATCGGCTTGATCGTCTCCCATGCCATTCATTGGCTAGGATGAGTAACCCATGCGCGGCGAACGGCCCCTCACCGGGATCGTTGCTGTGCGGTGCGTTGAATGACTTTGACTGGTAGCTCGCCTGAGCTGCTGACACGTAAGTGTCCTCACTGATATGCAAATTTGGCCGGCCCGGTGATTATTGCGCAGGGCCCCCACCCGATCCCATTCCGAACTCGGTCGTTAAATCCTGCAGCGCCGATGGTACTCCGGCTCAAGCCGTGGGAGAGTAGGTCGTCGCCGGGCCTGCCAAGCTTGTATGTTCCCTTCGCCGATGGTCTTCTTTCCGGCCTGGTGCTTTGATGCGCCTGGAAACGCCGCAACCTAGTTGCTGCGGGATGGAGCAGCCCGGTAGCTCGTCAGGCTCATAACCTGAAGGTCGTAGGTTCAAATCCTACTCCCGCACCCAAAACACCAGCCGCCCTTCGGGGCGGCTTTTTTGTTTGGCAGGTTCATATACTCGAAGGCTGTGAGAGGGGGCTTCGGATTGGCCTGACCCCGCGAGGTGGTCCAACGGTAGCGTTAGACCTTGC
>NZ_JANIBC010000012.1 GCF_024505085.1 Parvularcula maris | reverse complement strand
TCGCGCAAACCACGAACGAGTCAGTGAGGGCTCAAAACGCTCTAGGTGTTGGACTCGAATCCCTTTTTCTTAAAAGACAAGCTGAGGCTTTGAATAAGGCAACGATCGCTTGGTATGATTTCTTCGACAAGTTGACTACCGCTGACGTGCCGCGAGCAAGCGTGAAGCTTTATCTGCGTCTCAAAACATCCCTCTTGGGCGAGACGCTATCGCTTCGATTTTTTCTAGTCACCTTTTCGGGTAGCCTATTCTTAACGGTTATTGCAGTTACGGGCGGCAGGGCTCTCGGTTTCCACCTCCTCGACTGGTGCAACGCGTCGCTCGAATGAGGTACTGGAGAACTATCGTTCGGGTTCGCACAGATAATGAGCTTTGCTTGGGGATGGGTTGGTCCTCAGACCATCGCAACCCTTGTGCCGGTAAGATAGGTTTTGATCTCGTGACGCTTTTCGTCACGGCCTTTCTACTTTCGCGTGCTTTAGAAGGTAATCACTATTCTCTCATAGCCGTGGTTAAGATCTATCTCATAGCTTGTATATTTCTATGTTACAATACATTTTATCTTGCTGATATAACTGATAACCAACAAGAATTGTGCATAGCGACTATTTTCTGTCCCGTCATCGATTTATAATTTAGTTGATAGCTCAAAATGTGGATCATTGCATATTGAGACATCAGTATTTATTTATGTGCCTACTATACTGCTTCCGACAATCCTTTACACAACAATAATCGTGGGATTATTCGTTCTTTTAAAGGGATTTCATGTTACAAATTGGGCATAAATTCACATGTTAGAGAAGAGTGTCGAATCTGAAAAAATAATATTTGCGCATGTCGGTATAACGATTGGTCTTGCGGTTGCATTCGGTAAGATCATGATCGAACTAGTATAATATTCGTTGAGCGCCTTTAGATACCCGCGAGCATTTTGAGAGCTCCAAGGAATATAGGCCACTCCCCAATTTGCCCCCGCCTGGTGGTAGAGATTTCCGAGCCGGTCGCGGCGGCGGGCTGGCAGATGCTAGTGCCTCCGTTTCGCATGTCCGCTCCTGCGCCTCTGTACCGGTGACGAAGCTAGGGACCGGCACGCGCAGCGTTCTCAGCCTCCGTGACCGACGCGATGCGCAGTGCTAGGTCCAAGACTCCGTCCCGCCCGGCGGCAATCGCCTCTGCGCTGTTCGCGGCCCAAATGTTCGGTGTCACGCCTACTCCCTCCCATGAGCGGCCTTGCGCGTCTCGAAGGATATTGGTCGGCACACCGAACACCCAGCCGCTGCCCACGGCCACGGGGTAGGTGTCCGCCAGGGCTCCGGCTGTGGTCTGGCCGATGATGGTGACCTGGGGGGAAGGCCCGCATCATGAGGGCGAAGTTCTCCGCCGCGCTGATCGTGCGGTCGTTGGTCAGCAGAAAGACAGGCTGGGTGAGTGCGTCTTCCGCGCGCTCGATGCGCCAGGGGACGGGGTCTCCGAGAGTAATTTCGCCGAGCCCGCGCTCCTGGGCGGTCATCACGACGCGGCTCTTGTCGGCGAAGAGACCGGCAAGGAGACGGGCCACCTGATCAGCGCCGCCGCCGTTCTGCCTGACATCCACGATGACGGCGGAGCGGCCCTTCATGGCGCCCGCGATCCTTCCGAGCGCCGCCTCGGTGGTGGTCGGGTAGCGGAAGCTTTCGATGTGGAGGTAGCCGATATTGCCGGGAAGCTCCCCCAGTCTCATGGGGCCGCTGGCCAGAAGCTCGAGCCCGCCTACCGCGTAGCGCTGCTCGATCAGCGGCAGGGAGAACACCTCTGTATCGAAAGGACCGGTTCCGATGCTGCGCCCCCCAGACCGGGCGAAGCGGCCTTCCTCCGTATCGCGGACGGTAACGTGCACGTCGTTGAGGAGGCCGGTCATCTCCTCGAAGATGGCGAAGAGGTCTGCGCGGCTGGTCTCTTGGATGACGTCCCGCCGGTAGGCGCTGTAGATGAGTCCTCAATCCACCCCCCTTCACCTCGAACAGGGCGTAGCGCTCGTCGAAGAGCTGCCAGAAGGCTTCGAAGTCGGCCTCGGGGTCGAAGGGTTTGCCGGTCTCAGCCGCCGCAGGAAAAGCGGCCGCTTGCAGAAGGAGGGTCAGCGCCGCGAGCCGTCTCATGGCTGCGCCCCTTCGAGGATGGCACCGATCATGTCCTCGCCGTTGCGGCCGTTGGTCAGGATGACATAGCCCTCGCCGGTCGCAGGCAGGTAGGCAGCCAGGCTTCGGTACTCGCCATTATTGCCCGAATGCATCACGATGGTTTCAGGGCCGAGCTGCGTGATGACCCAGCCGAGGCCGTAGGAGGCGGGGGCGGGCGTCGTCGCCGGCGGGATCGGCGATTGCGGCCTCAGCATCTCCGCCCTCATGGTTTCGGACAGTCCTTCACCGCGGCAGACCGCGGCGAGGAAGGCGGCGTAGTCGCCGGCGGTCGTCAGAAGACCCCATGCCGCGCCGGTGCGGTGGGGCTTGAGGTAGAGGTCCCGACCGCTCGCCGGGTCGCTAGCCGCCTCGTAGGCTCTTGAGGGTACTGCCCGACCGCGCAGGCGGCCATCGAAGCTCGAGTTGGGCATGACCGAGCCGAAGCGCGGGAGGAACAGCTCGTGAAGGCTCCTGCCGGTCTTCGAGACCAGATAGGCGCGTAGAAGCTCGAAGGCCTCGCCGGAATAGCTGTAGGCCTCGCCCGGCTCGGTCTCGAAGGGGATCGGATCGCCGCGATACTCGTCCTGGCTGTCGCCGGACCAGTTCGGCATGCCGGTGCGGTGGGTGAGGACCATGCGCGGCGTGATCTTCGCGTAGGCCTCCTTGTCCTCGATGCGAGGGTAGGGGAAGGGCGCGAGCGTCTCGTCCAGGTCCAGGACCCCCTTCATCGGCGAGCTGGAGGACGAGATAGGCAAACAGGGGCTTAGATAATGATGCCGCCTCGAACGCGGTGAGGGGCATGACGGCGGTACCTTCATCCACATTGGCGAGCCCAGCGGTTCTGACGCCGTCGACCTCGCAGCCGGTGAGGGTGGCAATGGCCATGCCAGGTACGTCGAAGGCTTCGATCAGCGCTTCGAAACCGGCATCCCCGGGAAGACGGTCGGCGGTTCGCTCTGCGGCTGCCGCAATCGCGGTGGTTGAAGCGCCGATAGAGACAACCAGCGCGCAGAACGCGCTGCCGAGCCGTATACGGGGTTTCGTCATGGTGACATCTCTCCAGAAGGTGGCGGCGGGGCGCCGGGGTTGATGGATCCAGCTTGGCGATGGGCAGCACTCCGGTCCCCGCAGAAAGTCCCAGAACCTATGCAATTTCGAAAATCGCAAGCTTTTTCGGCTTTTGCGTAGCTTCGAAACCGGAGGCGGTAGACAGAACCGGCCGTAGCGAAAGGCCGACCCATGCTCCTTCTGCAGGCTGCGCTCTGCTTCTCCTCCAACGGGCTCGCGGTGCTCGTCGCGATCCTCTTTCTGCGTGATGCCGGGGGGCAAGTGGCCGCAAGGCTGGGGGCGGCCGTTTTTCTGTGCTCGATCGGCTACTCGCTGAATCTTCTGCCCGGCCCTCTGCGGCTGCCCGAGCCGCTCTATATCGCCGCCGCGCTGATGAACGTGCCAACCCTGGGCCTGAACCTTCTCTTCGGCCGAGCCCTGCTTTTGGACGGCTTTCGCATGGGTGCGCGGGAGTGGTTTCTTCTGGTGGTGCTCAGCCTCCTCATGCTGCTGGTTTCGCGTCCGCTTATCGGCTTGCCCTCCCCAGGACAGGGGCTGGCTACCGCCGCCTTAGGCCTCGCCGGTCTCGCTGTGATGGCACATCTCTTCTGGATCGCGGCAACGGAGTACCGCACCGATCTCGTGGACAGCCGTCGCCGTGTGCGTATCGATATCCTGGTCTTCGCCTTGGGGAACACCGCGGTGGTCAGCATCATCGAGCTGCGCGGCATGTCCATCGTCGCCGAGGGCATCGCCTTCGACACCGGTACGCTGGTTCTTAGCTCGACGATTATTTTGTGGATCACAAGAACGGATCCGATGCGGCTCTTCCCGCCTCCTGCGAAAGGCTCACCTGCCCCGACAGAGCCGAAGGAGACGGCCCCCAGGGTCGCCCTAGGCAAGCACCGGCTTCTTCAGGCTATGGAGCACGACGAGGTGTGGCGGGACGAGACCCTCACCATCACAAGCCTCGCCGGCCGCCTTGCAATGCCCGAGCACCAGCTTCGCGCGCTGATCAATAAGGAGATGGGCCACCGCAACTTCGCCGCCTTCTTGAACGGCTACCGTCTAGGCGAAGCGAAGAGACGCCTCGCTAACCCGGAAGAGGCTGGCATACCGATCCTGACCATCGCCATGGAGTCGGGCTACCGGACGCTGTCCACCTCAACCGAGCCTTCAAGGCCGAGGAGGGGAGACTCCATCGGTCTTCCGGGCGAAAGCGATCAGGGGAAGTATCAGCGGCGGTGAATAGCAGACGCGGATGGTATGTCCCCTTTTGCGCCAGCGCTGAAAGTAGCCATGTGTTTCAACGGAAGGCCCACGCGGCAACCCCGCCCGGACCTTCCTTGCACAGAACGACAACGTCTCTGAACTCAAGCCGTCTTTTTGCCGCGGCGCCAAGCCAAACCGGCGAGCACTGGCCCGAAAAGGAGCGCTGCGGCGGGAACAGGGACTTCGCTGACGGTCAGAGAGACGAAATCGCCGTTCAGGAGAGTCCAGCTGTATGTGCCCGCCGAGATACACAGGGCGGCCAGGGTCACCCCGCTAAAGAAGGCATCCCCGGATAGCGTACTCCCGGACACATAGGCATCGCCAAGAGCAATGCCGCCAACGCCCTCAAAGATCTGAAAGCCGAAGGCTTGCGAGCCGTCGATCGAAAAGACGTTCGACGGGACGAAGCCGCCATCCGTTGCGAAGCCCTCGGGTGCGTCCGCCAAGTAAAGGCCGACGCACGTGTCGCAGGCTTCGCCCTGGACCCCGACCGCCGAGTTTGCAGGGACGAGAAAACCCGTGGCGGGTCCGCCGACTGTCGCGAAAGGTGTCAGCTCTTCGATGTCGAGCGTGCCTGAGAAGACGAATTGCAGGCCGTCCGCCGTTTGATCGAGCGTTGCGAAAACTGCGGCTTGGGCAGTGGCGATCATGCCCATCGCGGCAGCGGTGACGAGTGTTATCAGTCGTTTCATGTTAGTTATCTCCGAACTCTGTGTCGTACGAAAACAGTGTGAGGTGACACGGTGAAAGTGGTCCAGTTTCGAGGTTAGTTTTCCGGCGGCTCCAACGATGGAGAGGAGATCGCCATGAAGCGGAAAAGGTATTCGGTTGAACAGATCGTGGCCGTGCTGAAGCAGGCTGAGATGGGGATGCCGGTAGCGGATCTGGTGCGCCAGACCGGTATCACGGAGCAGACATTCTACCGCTGGAAAAAGAAGTATCAGGGGCTCGAGAGCGACCAGGTCCGGGAGCTCAAGCAGGTGCAGGACGAGAACGCGCGCCTCAAGAAGCTTGTCGCTGAACTGAGCCTCGACAAGGCTGTTCTTCAGGACGTTCTCTCAAAAAAGTTCCCCGGCCGACGGTCATGAAGGAGGTGGTGGCGTATATCTGCTCCCACCACGGCCTGAGCGAGCGTCGCGCCTGCCGCATCACCCAGCAACATCGATCCACCCAGCGGAAGCCGCTCACCTCTGATCCGCTGACGGAGCTTCGTCAGAAGATGCACGAGATCGTGGCGACCAGGGTTCGCTATGGCTACCGGCGAGTCCACATCATGCTGCGTCGCGAGGGCTTCGACGTCGGCCGCAACCGCGTTTATCGGGTCTATCGCGAGGAAGGGCTGGTCCTGAAGACCAAGCGCCCACGCCGCCGGAAGATGGCAACCCACCGGGAGGCTCGCTGTCAGCCGACCGCTCCGAACGAGGCCTGGAGCTTGGACTTTGTTCACGACCAGTTGGCCAGCGGTCCGAAGATCCGTCTTCTCACCGTGATCGATATCTTCACTCGGGAATGTCTAGCTATCGAGGTGGGACATCGCCTGCGTGGCGAGAACGTCGCTGAGGTTCTCAACCGTCTGGTTCGCTTCAGAGGTGCACCCAAAGCTCTGTTTGCAGACAATGGCGCCGAGTTCACCGGTCAGATCGTCGACCTCTGGGCCTACCACCACAAGGTTCGCATGGACTTCTCTCGCCCCGCGACCCCGACCGATAACGCCCACATCGAGTCGTTCAACGGGTCCCTCCGGGACGAGTGTCTTAATGTCCATTGGTTCGAAACGCTGTCCGAAGCCAAGCGGACGATCGAGGCTTGGAGGACGGATTACAATGAGAGCCGACCTCACATGGCTCTCAATGGCCTCCCGCCTGCAGAATACGCTTTATGCGCAAGGACATCTTGCGGCAAAGAAGAACAATCAGCGGTCGGAAACTCACCCTGATCCTGGACCACCAATCCCAAGCGCTTCANTTATGCGCAAGGACATCTTGCGGCAAAGAAGAACAATCAGCGGTCGGAAACTCACCCTGATCCTGGACCACCAATCCCAAGCGCTTCAAACCTGCAAGGTCTAACGCTACCGTTGGACCACCTCGCGGGGTCAGGCCAGTTGGTGCAGCTGCTTTGAACTCAGACCTCTCTGCGCGTGAGAAGCGAGACGTGCTGCAGCGAGCGCAGGCCGGGTCAGTCAAACTACTATACGTCTCTCCTGAAGGACTGGCTGCTGGCCTTCTCGAACGGGTGGCAGAGCTGCCCCTATCACTCGTCGCTGTGGATGAAGCGCACTGCATCAGTCAGTGGGGACACGACTTCCGTCCCGACTACCTCAACCTCGCCACAGCAAGGGAGGTGCTGAAGGAAGCACCTTGGATGGCGCTCACCGCTATCGCTGACAGGCGGACCCAAGCCGATATCGTCCAACTGCTGAAGCTAAGAAAGCCTTCGGTCTTTGTGGCGTCCTTCGACTGGCCAAACCTGACCCTCTCCGCCGAGCCGAAGGGGAAGGGCATGGACCAGCGTATCATCGACTACGTCAGCTCCCGCAGGGGACAGTCCGGGATCGTCTACTCCCTGGCCCGGTCCAGAACGGAAGACCTCGAAGCGAAGCTTCAGGCCGCTGGGGTACCGGCGCTCGCTTACCATGCGGGACTGGACCCGAAGGAGAAGGCCAAACGCCAGAAGCTGTTCGTGCAGGAGGAAGGCATCGTCATCGTGGCCACGATTGCTTTTGGCATGGGCATCGACAAGCCGAACGTCCGCTTCGTGCTCCATGCCGATCCGCCGAAGACGATCGAAGCCTACTGGCAAGAGGTTGGCAGGGCAGGACGCGACGGAAGGCCTGCCGAATGCCATGCTTTCTACAGCGCTGGCGATATGGCCATGCACCGGCGCTTCCTAGACGATAGCGACGCTGAGCCGGCGTTCAAGCACGTGCTGCGTGGAAAGATTCGCGACCTCGCAGCCTTCTTGGACGGTATCCAGTGCCGCAGACAGGCAGTGCAGCAGTACTTTGGGGAAGAGGGGGCCGAACCCTGCGGGATGTGCGACAACTGCACGAACCCACCGGCTGATCTGACCGATGTCACGGAGACAGCGAACAAGATCCTTTCCGCGGTTCACCGGACGAAAGGCAGCATGGGGTCGGGGCGGCTCATCCGGCACCTTCGCGGCATTGTTCAGGATGGCTACGACAGGAAGTTCGAAGGCCTATCGACCTTCGCCATCGCTGAGCAACGCACTGCCTCTGAACTCTCGCGGGTCGTGAACGAACTGCTTCTGAGGCAGCTTCTCGTCCAAACCGGGAACCAACTCCGGCCATCGTTGGCGATGGGCGATCCCGAGCAGGTTCGCCACGTTTTCAAAGGGGCAAGGCAGGTCCAGCTGCGTAGCCGATCACCGCAGCCACGAGTACCGAAGGAAGCGGACGCGACAATAAACGCATCGCCGCAACATGCGGAAAGTTCGGGGCATGCTGAGGAGTTGGAGGTTGGTGGCACCTTGCTCGATCGGTTGCGTGCGTGGCGACGCACTACGGCTAAAGAAGCGGGCGTTCCCGCCTACGTGGTGCTACAGAACGCAGCTCTTGAACAGATCGCGCATGGAAAACCTTCTACCATCAACGACCTTAGGATAATCAGCGGAGTGGGTGCGAAGCGTATTGAGCAGTACGGGGAGGAGATCCTACGATTGGTCGCAGAGCGCGAAGGTAAGGCGCAAATCGGCCGGTAGCTTCGAGCACCTCACCTCCTCCCTATTTACTATACACAATGCCATACTAACCGCTATACCGAATTGGAGAGATGTTCGCCAACTCACTGTTTTTACTGTGTATGCTCTAGGGTACGAAGCACGCTACCCGCTCCACTCGGTTTCTGCATCGGACCACAAGGCCGTAAGCGGTGAGGGTCGCACGAAGCGGCTCTTCAGTGCTCCTCAGTACTTATAGAGCCGGACGCGCTGGAGGGAGAAGCCGTTTGGCGGCAGGCGGACGTGCCGCCCCTGGTGGGTCTGGTCGCCGTTCAGCCGCCGCACCGCCTCGAACTCGCCCTCTACGATGTGTCCGAGATCCGCCCTCTCGATGCCCGACCCTCCCTCTTCGGAAGAGAACGTGATCGTGGCCCCCCTGCCAACGGCGAGAAACTCCTCGTCGCCGGTCTGGATGAGGAGCAGCCCGTGATGGGCAGGGTCCTGCGCATCGGCGGAGGCCCAGGGATCGACGAACGAGACCGTCAGCGTGTGCCCGCCTAGCTCGATCGTCTGCGGATCGGTATCGACCTCGCTGCTATAGGAGACCGAAGGCTTCAAGCCGTGCAGGGTATCCGTGCCCTGATGTTCCAAGATAAGGGGCTCAAGGGAGGCGACGAGCCGGTAGGCCTCGCCGAGGGAGTGGTCGGCAGCCATGTCCTCGATGGAGAAGGGCGCAAAGCCGATCGCATCCAGGGCGCCCACCGCCCAGAGCATGTCCGCGCCTGCGGTCTCCCTGCCTGCCCTGTTGGCCTCGGGAATGAAGACGGCGTTGCCTTCCCTGTCATAGGCGCGAACGAGCTCGACGAAGTTCTCGACATAGATGTCCGGGGACAGAAAGTCGATGGCCGGTGCGGCGGCCCTTCAAAGCTCGAACAGATGATCGAGTGGCCCGTCGGAGGGGTACTGCCCCGGCAGGGCGCCTGGCCGGTTGAGCGCGGCGTTGACGAAGAGCGGGAGGTCGTAAGCCTCGAGCCCCGCCTCGGCCACATGGTTCACATAGCGCGCCAGACCCCAGGCGCTGAACTTCTCCTCGCCCTGGGGCGTTGTCCCCACCGCGTCCCGCCAGTTTCTCCCCTCGATGCCAAGCAACCCGGAAGGCGGCGCTTCGGCGAAAACGGCTTCGGCATCGGGCGAGTGGTCTCTGGCGTTAGGCAGCAAGCCTACCTCGTTCTCTACCTGAACCATGATGACGGTCTTCTCTTGGCCGTCGATGCGGCGAAGGTGGTCCATGAGCATACGGAACGCCTTGGCATCTGCCTCCCAGTTGGCCGGTGCGTAGGGGGAGAGCATCTCCTGCGCCGTGCCGTCGGCGGCCCGGACCCGCGGGAACCGCTGGGTATCCCGTTTCACCCAGGCGGGCACGTAGCTCGACATCGAGTTCTTGTAGGAGCCGAACCAGAGAAGGACGAGCCGCATCTCCGCCTGCCGGGTCTGGGCGACCAGTCCCTCTACGGAGGAGAAGTCGAACTCGCTCTCCACCGGTTCGATCAACTCCCACGAGACCGGTGCGAGCAGGGTGTTGAGGCCGAGCGCCTGGAACGTCTCCCAGTGGCCAGAGAGGGCATCGAGATCGGAGGCCGTCGAGTTGCCTAGCTCACCGCCCCTGATCAGAAACGGCTCCCCGTCCATATGAAGCTGAACGGCCTCCCCTTTGGTCTCCAGCTCCGGAGGCGGAGCGGCCGAGGTTTGCACCGCGATAGCAGCGATCAGCATGATGAGAAGCATAGCTCCGTTCCGATTCGTTGTTCCCCGAGAGCCGTCAAGGCCCTTGCGTTAGCGCTAACATCCGCTAGCGTAAGCTCTATCGAGGCCGCCGGGCAAGAGCGGCTGCGCACTGAGCAGGAGGTGACGCATGGAGCGGTTCAGCCGTCGATCAGTCATGGCCGGGATGGCCACACTGCCCTTGGTTGCTTGCGGCGGTGGAGGCGGGGGTTCGTCGCCGACCCCTCCATCCCGTGAGACACCGCCCCCGCAGCCGCCGCCCCCTCCTCCTCCCCCGCCGCCGCCGCCGGTGAGCGTGTCGCCGATCAAGGCTGCTGCCTCGGCGAAGAACATGCGCTTCGGGACTGCCTTCTTCACGGGCGACACCTATCTCGACAACGCCTATCTCGGTCTGATGCAGGAGCACTGCAACGTCGCAGTCTCCGAGAACGAGCACAAATGGGGTGACATCCGAAGAAATCCGCCCCCCGAATACCGCTGGCAGAACGGCGATACCCTCGTCCTCTGGGCACAGCAGAACATGATAGACTACCGCTTCCACGTTCTTCTGTGGGAGGTGGAGGAGCGCTACCCGGACTGGTTCGCCTCCTATAACTGGGGCACCAACGAGGCGGCCGAGGCGGAGCGTCTGCTGACGGATCATATCGAGACGGTGGCGCGCCGCTCGCCAAGTGACTTCTACTCTTGGGACGTCGTCAACGAGGCCGTGGACAACACCAGCGGAGCCTATCGCGAGACGCCCTTCTCACGCCGCTTGGGAGGTATGGAGAACGTCGTCGAGCTCGCCTTCAGAACCGCCAGGGCCGAGCTTCCCACGGCGCAGCTCGTCTATAACGACTTCATGTCCTGGAACTCTTGGAGCGAGAACCACCGCACCGGTGTCCTGCGCCTCCTCGAGAACATGCTGGCGAAGGGCGTGCCCATCGACGCGCTGGGCCTGCAGAGCCATGTCTGGGGACCCCGAAGCGGCGGGGAGGAAGCTACCTGGCGCGCGTTCCTGAAGGAGGTCACGGATATGGGGCTCGAGCTCACCATCACCGAACTCGACATCGAGGACCAGCAACTCTCCGCCGACATCGAGACCCGCGACCAAGAGATCGCCGACACGACCAAGGCCTATCTGGAGGCCTGTTTCGAGTTCGATCAGCTCCGGGACGTTCTGTGCTGGGGCCTGGTCCACCGCTACTCCTGGCTGCAGACGTTTCAGCAGCGGGCGGACGGCCTTCAGAAGCGAGGGCTGCCGTTTGCGGACGATTACAGACCGACCCTGATGGCCGAGGCGATCCTCGAGACCTTCGAGGGCGCGACGGCGCGCAGCTAGGGGGCGGAACGGCGCTCGTCTTTTCGGCGCGGTGGTCCGGGGGCGAGGGCTCCTTCGTCGGCTCCTAGCTTCGCCTCCCTTCGCAGTTCGTATTGTTTGCAAACAGACGGAATTTTGGGTGCTGGTGGCTTGCTCCCCCTCAGCCTACCGGCAGCTCCCCCACGCGTGGGAGAGCGACATAGAGAGCAACAGCGGTTCTGCTTCCCTCCCCCATTGGTGGGGGAGGTGCCCGTAGGGCGGAGGGGGCCACCTAGGTTTGCAACAGATACAAACGCCAGCCCTTTAGCGAAGTTCTATGCTCTTGCCTCCTGACAAGGGGAGGCAATCCTGCCACGGTCTTGTGCCGACCGTTATGCTAACGCTAACATTGTCGTCAAAAAGAGTAAGATCAACGCCGCCGCCAAGCCGAGCGGTCAGATAGGGCAGGAGACCATGGACCAACACGTAACTGCGCCCGGCGAGACGGCGCTGGGCGAACCCAAGACGGGCGCGATCATCGCCATCGCCTTCGTCGCGACGCTGGGAGGCTTTCTCTTCGGCTTCGATTCGGGCGTCATCAACGGCACGGTGGACGGGCTGCAGCAGGCCTTCAACTCGAGCTCCGTGGGCACGGGGTTCTCGGTGGCGTCGATGCTGCTAGGCGCCGCCCTCGGCGCGCTGATGGCCGGGACCCTGGCCGATGCGTTCGGCCGCCGCTCCATGCTGATCGCGGCGGCGGTGTTCTTCGTCGTCTCGGCCTTTGGATCGGGGATCGCCGGGTCGAGTTTCGAGTTCATCATCTACCGGCTGATCGGCGGCTTCGCCGTGGGCGCCGCCTCGGTCATGTCGCCCGCCTATATCTCCGAGATCGCGCCGGCCCGCTACCGCGGCGCGCTCGCCACCACCCAGCAGATCGCTATCGTCGCAGGTCTCTTCTTCGCCTTCCTGTCGAACTACGTGCTGGCGGGCAGGGCGGGGGGCTCCACGGCGGAGTTCGCGCTGGGCTACGAGACCTGGCGCTGGATGTTCTGGGTCGAGCTGATCCCGGCGGGCATCTTCCTCGGTGCTTTGTTCCTGATCCCCGAAAGCCCCCGCTTCCTAGTGGCTAAGGGACGCAGCGACGACGCCCGCTCGGTCCTGGACCGGCTTTTCCGGCGCGGCGCGAAGGAGAAGGTGGTCGAGATCGAGAAGAGCCTCGCCGCCCAGCACAAGCCGCGCTTCTCGGACATCTTTGCGGGCGGCAAGCTGCGCCCCATCGTCTGGGTGGGCATCGGCCTCGCCGTCTTCCAGCAGCTCGTCGGCATCAACGTCATCTTCTACTACGGCGCGGTCCTCTGGCAGTCGGCGGGCTTCACCGAGTCCGACGCTCTCCTGCAGAACGTGCTGACCGGGGGCTCGGGCATCCTGGCGGTGATCCTCTGCCTCCTCTTCATCGACCGGATCGGGCGCAAGCCGTTCCTCCTCTTCGGCTCCATCGGCATGGCGGTGAGCCTCGGCATCATGGCCTTCGCCTTCTCCACGGGCACGGTGGGCGAGAGCGGGCTTCAGCTCTCCGACGGCATGGGCCTGACGGCGCTGGGGGCGGGGCTCGCCTACGCCTTCATCTTCAACCTGAGCTGGGGGCCGGTCATGTGGGTCATGCTGGGCGAGATGTTCCCCAACCAGTTCCGCGGCAGCGCTCTCGCCATGGCGGGCCTGGCCCAGTGGGTAGCCAATTTCCTAGTCACTTGGACCTTTCCTCGGATGCTGGAAAGCATTGGGCTGGCCGGTTCCTACGGTATCTACTGCTTCTTCGCGGTGGTCTCGGCGGTCTTCATCGCCAGGTCCGTGCGCGAGACCAAGGGCCTGGAGCTCGAAGAGATGGTGGGCTGAGCGAAGCCCACTAGGTGAACGAAAAAGGGGAGCCGAACGGCTCCCCTTTTTGCTGGGCAGTAGGGAAGCTACTGGCCGGGGCAGGGGGCGCCGCCCTCGGAAGGGGCGAGGCCCACCTCGTAGACCGTCAGGCTGAGCGGCCCCTGGCTCTCGATCGCCATGAGATCGGTAAGCGCGGAGAGGTCGCCGCCCTCATCCGCGAAGCAGGTGAGCCTCGCCTGAAAGGTCTCGAAACCGCCCGCTTCTCCCATCGGCAGGGGGAAGGACGCCCCGCCGACACCGACGCTGGCTTCGGCCTCCGACGCCTCATCGTAGCGGTAGGTGACCGACAGGCCGATATCCGCGTTGGCCTCGCGGCGAAGGTCTCGCTCTTCCGCACGCAGGACTAGCCGGGCCGTGGCCGAGCCGTCCCAGACGAGCCGTAGCGAGTCCTCCTGGGCGTAGCGGTCCGTTCGGGACAGGCGGAGGGCGCCGTTGGGGGTCTCGGCGACCGCATCAGTGATCCGGCGCTCGCCGCCGCCGGACAGAAGGACGAGCTCGCCTCCGGCCCCCGGCGCGCCGTCGGCGATCAGCGTGTTGGAGTCGCTTTCGGAGGTCTCGTAGTCCTCCGGCAGTGTGCCGACGGTTCCCTCCTCGCCGTAGGACAGCCCGTAGCCAAGGGCGAAGAGCGGGTCGTAGTCCTCGTCCTGGGGGTTGAGGCGGAACTGGTCAGGGCGCTTCGGCCAGGAGAAGGAGAGCCTGCCGGTGAAGTCGGCCCGCGGCTCACCGTCCTCGCCCGCCACCAGGACGTCGGCGACGCCGCCGCCCTCGCTCCCCGGCAACCAGGCGGCCACGAAGGCGTCGGAGGCGTTGATCTCCGGGTTGGTCCAGAGCGGGCGTCCCGAGAGGAAGACGGCGACCACCGGGATGCCCGCCTCCTTCAGCGCCCGCATCCGGGCCTGGGGCTCCTCTGGCGTGAAATCGAGATTGGGCCGGTCGCCCCGGAACTCCGCATAGGGGTCCTCGCCGAAGACCACGACGGCAAGGTCCGGCTCCTCGCCCTCCGGCATCTCGTCCAGATACGCCTCGCCGCCCGAAGCGCCGATGGCCCCCTCCAGCCCTTCGAAGATGGTGTCGGCGTTCGGGAAGTCCTCTCGGCTGTTGCCGTCCCCCTGCCAGGAGAGGGTCCAGCCGCCGGTCTGCTTGCCCATATCGTTCGCGCCGTCCCCGGTGATGAGGACGCGCTGCCTTGGCCGGATGGGCAGGACGCCGCCCTCGTTCTTCAGGAGGACCAGGGATTTGGCCACCGCCTCGCGGGCGACGGCGCGGTGCTCGTCCGAGCCTAAGAGATCGAGCTCTCCGGCAAAGGGCCGCTCGGAGGGCAGGCCCCGCTCCATCAGGCCCATGCGTAGCTTCACCCGAAGGATGCGCAGCACCGCTTCGTCGAGGCGCTCCATGGGGATGGTGCCCTCCTCCACATGGCGGAGCGTGCTTTCATAGAGGCCCTTCCAGCTATCCGGCGCCATGTACATGTCGACCCCGGCGAGAAGCGCCTGGGGGCAGTCCGTCGCCTCGCAGCCCGCCACCTGTCCGTGTCCGTTCCAGTCGCCGACGACGAAGCCGTCCAGACCCATCTGGCCTACCAGCACGTCGGTGAGAAGCTCCTTGTAGCCGTGCATCTTGCGGCCGTTCCAGCTCGAGAAGGACGCCATGGCCGTCTGCACGCCTGCCTCCAGCGCCGGCACGTAGCCCGCCACGTGGATGTCGCGCAGCTCCTCCTCGGTGGCGACGGTCTCGCCCTGATCGGTGCCGCCCCTCGTGCCGCCGTCGCCGACGAAGTGCTTGGCGGTGGAGAGGACGCGGCCGGGGGCGAGGAACTCGTCCGTGTTCGCCCTGCCCTGAAGACCCTCGACCAGCGGCCTGGCGAAGGAGGCGACGATGGCCGGGTCCTCCGAATACCCCTCATAGGTCCGGCCCCATCGGTCGTCCTGGGGCACGGCAAGGGTGGGGGCGAAGGTCCAGTCGAGGCCGGTGACGGCGATCTCCTTCGCGGTGATCTCGCCGATCCTGCGCATCAGCTCTGGGTCGTTCGCGGCCCCAAGCCCGATATTGTGCGGGAAGATCGTGGCGCCGACGATGTTGGAGTGTCCGTGTACGGCGTCGGTTCCCCAAAGAAGCGGGATGCCGCTGCCGTCCTCGCCGGTGGAGGCGCGCCAGAAGGCGTCCGCCAGCGCCACCCAGTCGCCAGGGTCGCCGCGAAGCTCTCCTTTGGGGGCGGAGTTGCCGCCGTTCAGCACCGAGCCGATATGGTAGGCGCCCGCCTCCTCCGGCGTGATCGAGGCGATGTCGGGCTGAATGATCTGGCCGACCTTCTCCTCCAGGCTCATGGAGGCGAGAAGGCGCGCCGCCTCCTCCTCGATGGCCGGGTCTCGGTCGACGGGGCTCGTGATCTTCGGCCAGTTCTCGGGGTTCACCATCGGTGCCTCAGCGGTTTCCGCCGATGCCGCCTGCCCTTGCGGTTCAGGTTCGGAGGGGGTCGGGGTCGAAGGCTCTTCTCCGCATGCCGACAGGCAGGCAGCGAGGCTCGTCGTGAGAAGCAGTCCTTTGAGGGTCATCGTCATCGCCGCTACTCCGTCACCGTGAGGGTTGCCGTCTTCAGGTCCTCGGAGCTCGAGCCGACCATGATCTCGAACTCGCCCGGCTCGACGATACGCTCCATGTCGGCGTTCCAGAAGCGAAGATCCTCCGGGCCGATCTCGAAGCGCACGGTGCGCCGCTGGCCGGGCTTCAGGCTCACCCGCTGGAAGCCGCGCAGCTCCTTGACCGGGCGGGTCACCGAGCTGACCTTGTCGCGGATATAGAGCTGGACCACTTCGGCACCCTCGCGATCGCCTGTGTTGCGCACCTGGACGGAGACCGTCGCTTTGCCGTCCGCCTTGATGGAGCTGCGGCGCAGCTTGGGCTCGCCGATCTCGAAGCTCGTATAGCTCAGCCCGTAGCCGAAGGGGTAGAGAGGCTCGGTCGAGCCGAAGGCGTAGCCCCGAAGCGCGCTGGGCTTGCGGTTGTAGACCAGGGGGAGCTGGCCGACATCGCTGGCGATGGTGACCGGCAGCTTGCCGCCGGGGTTGGCCTTGCCGACGAGGATGTCCGCGAGCGCCGTGCCGGTCTCCTGGCCGAGATACCAGGCCTCGACCAAAGCGTCCGTGCGCTCCGCCACCTCGTCGACGCCCAGGGGCCTCCCGTTGATCAGCACCGTGACGACCGGCTTGCCGAGGTCGAAGATCGCGTCGGCCAGCTCCTGCTGCTCGCCGAAGAGCTCGATATCGGTGCGGTCGCCGAGATGGTTCGCGGCATAGGCCTCGCGGCTCGTGGCCTCGGAGCCGCCGATGGCGAGGATGACGAGGTCGGCGTCCCTGGCTGCCTCGGCCGCCTCCTCGATCATGGCGAGGTTCGCGTCCCTGTCCGCAGGGACGGGTTCGTTGGTCCACCAATCGTCACCCGATTCGAACAGCTTGACGCCTTCATGGTGGACGATCTCGGCCCCCTCGCCGAACTCGTTGCGAAGACCATCGAGAAGGCTGATCGTCCGTGTGGGCACGTCCGAGTAGCCGCCGAGGCGCGTGACTGCCGCGTTCGGTCCGATTACGGCGATCTTCTGGTAGGCCGCCTTGTCGAGGGGCAGCACGCCCTCGTTCTTGAGAAGCACCACGGAGCGCCGCGCCGCCTCCTCGGCCAGTGCGCGCGCCTCTTCATTGTCGGTGATCTCCTCCGCGTAGTCCGCATCGGCATAGGGGTTCTCGAAGAGGCCCGCCTCGAACTTCATGCGCAGCATTCGGCGCACGGCGGTGTCGATCTCCTCCTCGGTGATCGCGCCCTCCTCCAGGGCGGCGGGCAGCTCCTTGAAGCTGTCGCCGTCGGGGAGGTCGTAGTCCACCCCGGATTTCAGCGCACGGACGGCGGCGCCTTTCAGGTCAGGCTCGACATTGTGGAGGGTGACGAGGTCGCGCACGCCCCAATAGTCCGAGACGACGCCGCCCTGATACTCCCACTCGCCGCGCAGCACGTCCTGCAGCAGCCAGTCATTGGCGTGGGAGGGGACGCCGTCGATTTCGTTGTAGGAGGCCATGATCGACATGACGTTGGTGCGCTCTACCGCCTCCTCGAAGGGGGGGAAGAAGACCTCGCGCAGCAGGCGCTCGGAGATGTTGGCCGGGCCGACATTGGTGCCGCTTTCGGGCTGGCCGTGGCCGGTCATGTGCTTGAGGGTGGCGAGCACCTTGCCGTCGGCGAGGGGAAGCCCCGTCCCCTGAAAGCCGCGAATGGCGGCCACGCCGATCTCCGAGACGAGGTAGGGGTCCTCGCCGTAGGTCTCCTCGATCCGGCCCCAGCGCGGGTCCCGCGCCACGTCGATGACGGGGGAGAGGACGAGATGGGCGCCGCGCGCGCGGATCTCGCGGGCGACCACGCCGTAGACCTCCTCGATCAGCTCCGGGTCCCAGGTGGAGGCAAGGGCGATGGCCTGGGGGAAGGAGGTGGCGCCGCGCGCGGCGTAGCCGTGCAGGCCCTCCTCATGGAACAGGACGGGTATGCCGAGGCGGGTCTCCTCCACGGCGTAGCGCTGGATGGTGTTGACGAGCTCGACGGTCTCCCGCTCGTCCCTGAAAGGCTCATCAAGCGGGCTCGACGAGCCCTGCCGGTCGTTGGGTCTTGCGAAATGGCCGATGCCGCCGGGATGTAGCTCCCTCGCCTTGGCCGGATCGAAGCTGCCATCCTGGGCAAAGAGGTTTCCCTTCTCGCTCCAGATGGTGGTGATCTGCGCCAGCTTCTCCTCCAGCGTCATGCGGCCGAGAAGGTCCTCGACCCGCTCCTCGATGGGCGCGGAGGCGTCCTTGTAGAGAGCTTCCTGGCTGGGCTCGGCCTGCTCCGTCCGGTCCTGCATGGCGTCCGCCTGCGGCACTGCGAGGAGCAGCGCCCCCGCCATGGCCAGCGAGCTCAGCCAAGTGGTCGATACTGCCCGTTTTCTCGTCGTCACTACCCGTTCCTCCCGGTGGCCGGATCGTCTCCTGGGGGTAGGAGTGACCCGTTCTCATTGCTTGAATGTTAGGGCTATCATCAAGCGGCGGCGGGGCAAAGGGTAAGCTGCACTGAGCCCGGTTCTTGCCATCCCTTCGGCAGGTAGCGAAAGTGAGCGCTAACATAAAAACTCGCGGGAGGTGCAGCATGGTTGGAGCAAGGGTATGGAGAAGTGGGCTTCCACTTCTGGCGGGGTCGTTCTTCGTGATCGGTGATGCCGCTGCCCAGGAGCTGCATCTCAACCAGACGGGCTTCGAACCGGGCGGCGCCATGCGGGCGACCCTGGTGTCCGACGCCAAGGAGCCGGTCCCGTTCGACATCGTCGCGAGCGATGGGGAGGTGCTGGGGCAGGGCATGACCGAGCCCTTCGGCATGGACCGGGCATCGGGCCAGCACGTCCACCGGATCGCCTTCGAGGCACCGGCGGGCAGCGGTCTGTCCCTCAAGGCGGGCGGCGCGGCGAGCGAGCCCTTCGATGTCCGGCCGGGCATCTATGACGAGCTGGCGGATGGCGCTTTGGCCTTCTTCTACCACCAGCGCGCCAGCACACCCATTGAGGCTGAGCATGTCGGCGAGGCCTTCGCGCGTGAGGCAGGGCATACGCCCGACATCGCCGCCTGCCCGGCAACCGACCATAGAGGCAATGAGTGGGGCGGCTGCCCCTACAAGCTCGACGTCTCGAAGGGCTGGTACGATGCGGGCGACCACGGCAAGTACGTCGTCAACGGCGGCATCTCCGTCTGGGCGCTGATGAACGCAGCGGAGCGCGGCATCGCCGGGCGTGACGGATCGGCTGCCATCCCCGAGGCAGGCAACGGCGTCCCGGATGTTTTGGACGAGGCGCGCTGGGAGATGGACTTCCTCCTGGCCATGCAGGTCCCCGAAGGCACGACGCTCCGCCTGCCCCTTGGCATGCAGAACGGACCGGAGTTGGAGCTGTCCGAGGTAGATGCCTCAGGCATGGCCCACCACAAGGTCGGCGATCAGTTCTGGACGGGGCTTCCCACTATTCCAGCAGAGGCGCCGGACGACCGGGCGCTTGCATACCCTTCTACAGCCGCAACCCTGAACCTAGCCGCCGCGGCGGCGCAGTGCGCACGGGTCTTCGCACCCTATGACGAGGACTACGCCGCACTTTGCCTCGAGGCTTCGGAGCGCGCCTATGCCGCCGCGCGCCGTGTGCCGGACGCTTTCGCCACCGATGTCACCGACGGCGGCAGCGGCGGTTACGGCGACCGGAACCTCGAGGACGAGTTCTACTGGGCAGCCGCCGAACTCTTTGCCGCCACTGGAAAGAGGCGCTACCGCCGCGACATGCAGCGCTCGGACCATTTCCTGGCGCTGCCCAAACCAGGTCAGCGGGACATCGCCTGGCCCACGGTCGAGGCGCTCGGCACGCTGACCCTCCTGACCACGGACAGCCTCCCCGCCCGTGAGCGGGCACGGGCCGAGGCGGCGCTCCTTGCCGTCGCCGGCCAGATGCTCGAGGAGGCCGAGGGGCAGGGCTACGGCGTTCCCTTCGACCGCAGCTATGTCTGGGGCTCCAACGGCGATATGGCCAACCGGGGCATTATCCTGGCCATGGCGGCGGAGGCGACCGGGGACGACAAGTACCGCGACGGGGTGGTCGCCATCGCCGACTACCTTCTCGGGCGCAACCCGCTCGGCTTCTCTTATGTGGCGGGCTTTGGGGAGAACGCGATGAAGAGCCCGCACCACCGCTTCTGGATGGGTTCGAGCGTCGAGGGCCTGCCCCTGCCGCCGCCCGGTGCGCTCTCGGGAGGCGCCAATGAAAGTCCCGGTGCGGAGGAGGTGGCGAGCCAGCTCAAGGAAGAGGGTTGCGCGCCCATGCTCTGCTACGCGGACGACCACCGCGCCTACTCCCTCAACGAGGTGGCCATCAACTGGAACGCGCCGCTCTACTGGATCGCCGCCTATCTCGCCGCCACCGAGGCGGGCTGAGGGCGGCTCAGACCTCCTGCGGGGGAGGGGCGACGGACTCGCGCTCGATGATCTCGACGTCGAGCTGGTAGGCAGCATCGGACTGGCTGCCGGCATCGCCCAAGAGCAGCACGGCGCGGCTGGCCATCTCGGCGATGGGCTGGTGCACGGTGGTGAGGCTCGGCCAGATGGTGCTGGCGAGGGAGGTGTCGTCGAACCCTGCCACGGAGAGCTGCTCGGGCACGCGCAGACCCCGCCGGTGCGCCTCGGCCACGGCCCCCGCCGCCATGTCGTCATTGGCCGCGAAGATCGCCGTGGGCGGTGCTGCAGCGCTGAGGATGGAGGCGGCCGCGTCCATGCCGGAGCGGTAGGTATAGGCCCCTCCGGCGATCAGCGCCTGGTCGGTCGGAAGGTTCGCCTCGTCCAGCGCCCTCTCGAACCCCCGGCGGCGCTCGGCGGACTGGAAGTCCCCTTCCGGCCCCGCGATGAAGGCGATGCGGCGGTGGCCGAGCCCGATGAGGTGCCGGGTCATCAGAAGGGCCGCCCGCTCGTCGTCGATGCCGATCCGCATCGCCGTGCTGGTTCCCTCCCCGGGGGAGAGTAGCACCACCGGAATGCCGATCCCCGAGACGGCGGCGGCCACCTCCGCGTTCTCGCTGAGCGGCGGGGCCAGGATCAGACCGTCGAGGCCGCTGTCGCGCAGCTTGCCGGCGAGCGCTTCGGGGTCGCCGACCGCGCTCTCAGGCAGCTCCTCGACCACCAAATGGTGGCCGGCGCTCCGGCAGGTGCGCAGCGCCCCGAGGAGCAGCTCGCTCAGATAGGCGCTGGAGGGGTTGTTGTAGCCCACCCCGATGAACAGTGACCGCCCTGCGGCCAGGCTCCTGGCCATGAGGTTGGGGCGGTAGTTGAGCTCCTCCACCGCCCGCTGGATGCGCTCGCGGGTGGGCTTGCGCACCATCTCGGGGGCGTTCAGCGCGCGGCTGACCGTCATCTGGGAGACGCCGGCGAGCTCGGCGACCTCCTTCAGCGTTGCCTGCGCTCGCTTCGTTCTAAGTTTGGAGCCCTTCGCCGCCAATGCCTTGCCGCCCGTCCTTCCAGCCTGCACAGCCGCCTCTTCATAGCGGTCGTTTCTCTTGCGGGGCGTTGGAGCGGAAGACAACGCTTCGGACAAGGGCACCTCCTCAGACGTAGCGCTGGAGAAGGTTCTCGAGATACTCCTGGCGGCCCGAACGCGGCTTGGGGTCGTAGCTCTCCTGAAGCGCCCTGTCGGCCAGGGTGTCGAGGGAGGCGTCCTTCATGATGAACTGGCCGAGATCGCCCTTCCACCCCTCATAGCGCTCGTCGAGGAAGCGGTCGGTCGCGCCGTCCTCGATGATGGCGGCCGCCGAGAGGAGCCCCTTGGCGAGGGCGTCGATGCCGCCGATATGGCCATAGAACAGGTCCTCGGCACCGATGGACTGGCGGCGCACCTTGGCGTCGAAGTTGAAGCCGCCCGTGGTGAAGCCGCCGTTCCTCAGGATGTGCACCATGCTCTTGGCGATATCGAGCGGGTCGTTCCAGAACTGGTCCGTATCCCAACCGTTCTGCGGATCGCCGCGGTTGGCGTCGATCGAGCCGAAGATCCCTAGCGCGTAGGCGGCGGCGATCTCGTGGTCCATGGGCAGGCCCGCGAGGGTCGCGTGGTTGGTCTCGATATTGACCTTCACGTCGGCGAGGAGGTCGTACTTCTCCAAGAAGCCGTAGATCGTGCCGACATCGCGGTCGTACTGGTGCTTGGTCGGCTCGTGGGGTTTCGGCTCGATGAGGAGGGGGCCTACAAGACCGATCTTGTGCTTGTAGTCCACCGCCATGGAGAGCATGCGCGCGTACTGGTCGAGCTCCTTGGAGAGGTCCGTGTTCAGAAGGGTGTCGTAGCCCTCGCGTCCGCCCCAGAAGACGTAGTTCTCACCGCCCAGCCGCTTGGTCGCGTCCAGCATGGCGCGGACCTGCACGGCGGCGCAGGCGAAGACCTCCGGGTCCGGATTGGTGGCGCCGCCGCCCATATAGCGGGGATGGCTGAAGAGGTTCGCCGTGCCCCAGAGGAGTTTGCGCCCGGTCTCGCCCATCTTCTCCTCGAGGGGGTCGAGGATGCGGCCGAGATTGGCGACATGCTCCTTCATCGTCACGGCCGGGGCCATCATGTCCACATCGTGGAAGCAGAAATAGGGAAAGCCCAGCTTGGAGAAGAAGTCGAAGGCCGCATCGAGCTTGGCCTCGGCCATCTCCTGGCCTTCGAGCTCGTGCCAGGGGCGGGAGAAGGTGCCCGCGCCGAAGACGTCGAAGCCGTCCCAGCAGAAGGTGTGCCAGTAGCAGGCGGCGGCGCGCAGATGCTCCGCCATGGTCTTGCCCATCACCACCTTGTCCGCATCGTAGAAGCGGAAGGCGAGGGGGTTGTCCGTATCGGGACCTTCGAACTTGATGGGGTCGATCTTATCGAAATAGCCGGACATGGATCTATACCTTTCCAAAATAGTCTTTGTTCTGTCTGTAGAGGGAGGAGAAGAGCTCGCGCTTGGTGGCCAGGCGTTCGGCGTCCTCCTTCCGGGGGCTGATCTCGTGCAGCACCGGAGGCGGGGCGAGGGCGGCCTGCCTGTCTCCGCCCGCCGCGATCTGCGCGAGGCGCGCCGCACCGTAGGCGGGGCCGACATCGGCGTCGCGGCGGTAGAGGAGAGGCCTGCCCAGCGCGGCCGAAAGGATGCGCCCCCAGTAGGAGGAGCGGGCACCGCCGCCGATCACGGTCAGCGCCTTCACGCGCTCGCTCTCGGCCAGGCAGTCGAGGCCGTCGGCGAAGGCCATGGCGACCCCTTCCAGGACAGCCTGCCCCAGGGCTGCCGCGTCCGTGTCGTGGTCGAGCCCGAACAGGACGCCGCGCGCCAAGGGATCGTTGTGGGGGGTGCGCTCGCCCGAGAGGTAGGGAAGAAAGAGAAGGGGGCCCTCCAGCGAGCCGCGCTTCTCGGCGGCGGCGATCAGGCTGCCGGCGTCACCCATGCCGGTCAGCTTGGCCGCCCAGTCCACGCAGGAAGCCGCCGACAGCATCACCGTCATCTCGTGCCAGGCATTGGGCAAAGCGTGGCAAAAAGCGTGTACCCCGCTTTGCGGGTTGGGAGCGAAGCTCGACCCGGCGACGAAGATGACCCCTGAGGTGCCGAGCGACAGGAACGCGTCGCCGGGGTTCGTCACCCCGACGCCCACCGCGCCCGCCGCATTGTCCCCGCCGCCGCCTGCGACGACGACCTCGCCCATGCCCCAGTCTCGCGCGACATGCGGCAGAAGCCTGCCGGAGACCTCGTCGCCCTCGACCAGCTCCGGCATATGGGACCGGCGCAGCCCGGTGGCCTCAAGCATCTCGTCCGACCAGGAACGATCGGCCACGTCGAGCCAGGACGTACCCGACGCATCGGACATCTCGCTCACCGCCGAGCCGGTCATCAGAAGGCGGATATAGTCCTTCGGAAGAAGAACCCGTTCGGTCCTCTCGAAGATGTCCGGCTCATTCTCGGCGACCCAGAGGAGCTTGGGCGCAGTGAAGCCCGGAAAGATCAGATTGCCGGTGATCTCGTGGGCGCGCGGCTGTCGCTGAAGCAGCGCCTCGCACTGGGGGGCGCTGCGTCCATCGTTCCACAAGATGGCGGGGCGCAGCACCTCGTCATCCGCACCCAGAAGGGTAGCGCCGTGCATCTGGCCGGAAAGGCCGATGGCCTCGACCTTACCGCGACGGTCCGCCGATAAGGAGAGGACGGCCTCATTGGCAGCGCGCCACCAATCGGCCGGGTCCTGCTCGGACCATTGCGGGCGGGGGCGCGAGACGGAGAGCCCGGCCTGCGCCTGCTCGATGACGTCCGCGTCCTCATTGACGATGACCGCCTTGACCCCCGACGTCCCGATGTCGATGCCCAGGAACATGCCGCGCTCAGCTCCTGACCGGGGCTGCGCGAAGGGCGGCAACGATGGCCTCGCGCATCGGCTTGGCCTGGTAGTCGCTGTCATAGACGGTGGGGCGCTTCTCCACATCGTCCTCGCGCGGCAGGAAGGTCTGAAGCCAGCTGTCCTTGTCCACCATGCCCCAAGCCAGAAGGTCCTTGGTCTGAGGATAGGACAGCATCATGTCGAGATAGTCCTTCGTGTAGTCGGCGATCAGCCGGTCGCGCATGGCCTCGTCCGGGCCGAGGCGCGTGTCGTTCACGTCGAACTCGGTCAGGTAGATGTCGAGGCCCATGCCCACCACCTCATCGACGAAGCCGCGCCACGCCCGCTGTCGCTCGGCGGTGAACTCGTTCGGCATATTGTAGTTGGAGTGGGACTGGATGCCCAGCGCGTCAATCGGCGCGCCGTCCTTCTTGAGGCGCTCGAGAAGCCTCAGCACCCCAGTGCGGTGGCCCTCATTGCCCTCTTCCCAGGACATGTAGTCGTTATAGGCGAGGGTGGCGCCGGGCGCCGCCTCCTTGGCCGCGTGGAAGCTGTGGGTCAGCGCATCGAAGCCCATCGCCCTCGTGAAGGTCGTCTCGCGCAGCTCGCCGGTCTTGTCGTCCACCGCCTCGTTGATGACGTCCCAGGAGTAGACCTGCGGGCTGTAGCGACCGGCGACGCGGGCGACATAGCTGTCGATCCAAGCTTCCGCACCTTGGGCGTCGAAGGCCGTGTTGTTCAGCCAATCGGGCAGCCAGCGCGGGTGCGACCAGATCAGCGTGTGCCCGCGCATGGCCAGGACTTCCTCCTCGGCGAAACGCGCAAGGGCGTCGGCGGGGCCGAAGTTCCACTCGTCCTCCTCGGCGAGGATGGTGTAGATCTTGTGCTCGTTCTCGGCGACGATCGCCCCGCACTCGCGTTTGACGATCTCCACATAGTTCGGGTCATCGAGCTGCCGCGCCGCCATGGCCGTGCCGAAGCGCAGACCCTTCGCCGCCGCAAGCTCGTGCAGCGACGCCGCCGCGGCCTCTTCACTTCGCGCCGAAGGGACGCCGCCGCAGCCAGCCGCAAGCAGGCCTCCCCCAAGAAGCATCATCGCCTGACGGCGGTCTTGACCTCGAAGCATTCCGGTTCCTCCTGCCTGGTGCCCACGGTGCAGCCCGGTGGTGCCCGTACTGTCGTTTTGTGTTAGCGCTACCACTTCCAAGCCCATGGCGTCTAGACGGAGAAGGCCGAACCATGCCGAAACATGACTGGCGCGCTGCATTCCTTACCCTTTTGGTAGCGGGGTGCACCGGGCCAGATGGAGCCGGGGCTGCCGATCCCGCACGCTTCCACCGCTTCGTCTATGAAGGCAGCGAGCCGGAGAATCTGCCGCGGCCGGGGCCTGGCCAGTACGCGAACCCCATCCTTGCGGGCTTCTATCCCGACCCTTCGATCACGAGGGCCGGGGACAAGTACTACCTCGTGACTTCGACCTTCGCCTACTTCCCCGGCATCCCGGTCTTCGAGAGCCGCGACCTCGTCTCGTGGACGCAGGTGGGCAACGTCATCGACCGTGCGGGCATGCTGGATTTTACGGGGCTCGGTCTGTCGCGAGGCGTCTTCGCGCCGACCATCGAGTTCCATGACGGTCTCTTCCATGTCGCCAACACCTGCGTCGATTGCGGCGGCAACTTCGTCGTGACGGCGGAGGATCCGAAAGGTCCGTGGTCGGACCCCATCTGGCTTTCCGAGGTGGGCGGCATCGACCCAGGGCTTTTCTTCGACGAGGACGGCAAGGTCTACGTCATCAACAACGACGCGCCGGAGGGGGAGCCGCGCTATGAGGGTCACCGCGCGGTCTGGATCAGGGAGGTGGACCCCGAGACCTTCCAGTCCATCTCCGAGCCCCGTGTGCTGATCGACGGCGGCGTTCGCCCGGAGGAGAACCCGGTCTGGATCGAGGGGCCGCATATCTACCGGGTGGGGGAGCGCTACTACCTCTCCGCCGCCGAAGGGGGCACCGCCATCAATCACAGCCAGGTCGTGCTGCGGGCGGACAATGTGCTCGGCCCCTACACTCCTTACGAGGAGAACCCGATCCTTACCCAGAGGCATCTGCCGCCGGACCGGGAGAACCCGATCACCTCCGTGGGCCATGCCGATCTCGTCACCGATGCGGAGGGGCAGTGGTGGGCGACCTTTCTCGGCATCCGTCCCTATGAGGAGGACTACCACAATCTGGGCCGCGAGACCTTCCTCATGCGAGTCGAGTGGAAGGACGGCTGGCCGGTGATGATGAGCGGCGAGGAGGAAGTGCCCTATGTCGCCGACCGTCCGGCCCTCCCCAAGGCCGAGCCGCCGGCTCTACCGACCAGGGGCGCGTTCCGGGTGGAGAACGAGTTCGACGAGCCCCTTGGCTACCACTGGATGACGGTGAGAGGCGACCCTGACGGTTTCAGCCGCGTGAAGGACGGCGACCTCCTCCTCGAACTTGGCCGCGAGCGCCTGGGTGAGCGGGGAAAGCCGTCCCTCTTGGTCAGGCGGGTGCAGCACACCAGCGCCGAAGCCGTGACCGAGCTGACCTTCAGCCCGGCCGGGGAGGGCGAAGAGGCGGGCCTCGTCATCCTGCAGTCGGATGGTTTCTTCTACAAGCTCGGGGTGGGGAGAGGTGAGGAAGGTTTGGAGGTGCGCCTGCGGAAGAAGGCGGGGGACGATGCCGCCCCTCTGGGCGATCTGGTGGCCCGCGCCCCGCTGGCGGGCGCAGGACCGGTTGAGTTACGGGTCGCGCTGGACGGGGGAGAGATGCGCTTCTTCTATCGTGAAGACAAAGAAGAATGGCTGCCTCTAGGCGGCGTCCAGGACGCGAGGATCCTCTCCACCAAGATGGCGGGCGGCTTCGTCGGCGCGACGGTAGGGGTCTACGCCGAGAGCGGGGAGTAGCCGCGCCTACCCTGCCCGCAACGGCGCGGTACCCGAGGCGCAGTGCTCGGCGATGAAGCGCTCATGGGGCGGCATGTGCTCCGTGCAGGTCGCGATGGTGCGGCGGATGTTGTCGAGCTTCGCCTCGGTCTCCTCGCGGCTCAGCACATCGGCGACGGGGTCGTAGTCCTCCGGTACAATGTTCTGGCCGATCAGGACCGAGAACCAGGACGTGTCGTTAAAGAGCTCGTCGTTCTCGCGGAAGACACGGCCATGGGTCCTGTAGAGGGCGAGCTTGTCCTTAAGATAGTCCGGTATGCTCATGGTGCGCACGTAGTTCCAGAACTCGGTATCGTCCCTTTGGGTGGCGTGGTAGTGCAGGATGAGGAAGTCCCGGATGCGCTCGAACTCGAAGGTGGAGAGCCGGTTGAAGCGGTCTATTTCCGCCTGGTCGAAGCCGCATGTGGGGAACATCTGCAGCAGCTTGGCGATGCCGCTCTGAATGAGGTGGATCGAAGTTGATTCCAAGGGCTCCAAGAAGCCCGCCGACAGACCGATGGCGACACAGTTCTTGACCCAGAACGCCTTGCGGTGGCCGGTCAGGAAGCGCAGGTGGCGGGGCTCGGCGAGGGGCTGGCCCGGCAGGTTGGCGAGCAGGGTTTCAGTGGCCTCGTCCTCGCTCGTGAAACCGTCCGCATAGACATGGCCGTTGCCGATCCGGTGCTGTAGCGGGATGCGCCACTGCCAGCCCGCATCCCTCGCGGTGGCGCGCGTATAGGGGATAGGCGGCCCGTCGCTCTCGCAAGGGATGGCGACGGCGCGGTTCACCGGCAGCCAGTGCGACCAGTCATTGTAGCCGGTCTTCAGCGCCTCCTCGATGATCAGCCCCCGGAAACCGGTGCAGTCGATGAAGAGGTCGGCCTCCAGCTCCTCCCCGCTCTCCAGCCGCACCGCGCGGACGAAGCCGTTCTCGCTGTCGAGCTTCACCTCCTCGATGCGCCCCTCCCGCCGGGTCACCCCTCGGCCCTCCGCCTGCTCGCGCAGGAAGGCGGCGTAGAGACCAGCATCGAAGTGGAAGGCGTAGGCGATGGAGGAGAGCGGCGAGTTGCCCGCATTGACGGGGCGCATGAAGAGGTTCTTCTTCGCCGCCACCGACTGCAGCGAGTAGCGCGCTAGATCCTCCGCAGACGCATGGGGGTGGCGCTTCAAGAAGAAGGCATGAAAGCTCACCCCCTCCATATCGAGGCCGTAGGGGCCGAAGGGGTGGATGTAGCGCTGGCCTTTGCGCCCCCAGTCCACGAACTCGATGCCGAGCTTGAACGTGCCCTCCGTACGCCGCACGAACTCGTCCTCATCGAGGCCCAGGGTCCGGTTGAAGGTGCCGATCTGGGGGATCGTCGCCTCGCCCACGCCGACCGTGCCGATGGCGTCCGACTCGATGAGGGTGATGTCGCAGAGCCTGTTCTTGAGGATCTTCGACATGGCCGCCGCCGTCATCCACCCGGCGGTGCCGCCGCCGACGATGAGGATCTTCTCGATACGGGCCTTCGGTGTCATGGTGTGCCTTCTCGGTCGAGTGTGCCCGGACAGTAGCGCGAGACGAACGCCGCGTGCTGCGGCATGGCGTCCGCCGTCCGCTCGATGCTGCGGTGCATACCGGCCAGCATGCGGAAGAGATCCTGGGGCGGCAGCCCGTCCGTCATTGGATCGTATCCTGAGGGCCTGACGCCCTGCCCCCACAGAACAGCGAGCCAGTTGTCCTCGTCGAAGAGCTCGTCCTGGTGGCGGAAGATGCGGCCTTTAGAGGAGAAGAGCTCGATCCTGCGCTTCAGACTTTCCGGCGGCTCGGCGGCGGTGACGTCGCGCCAGAACGCCGTGTCGCGCCGCTCGGTCTGGATGTAGTGAAGGATCAGGAAGTCGCGCACCTGTTCGAACTGAAGCGCCATCAGGCGGTTGAACTCGTCGCGCTCGATGGGGGCGAAGCGCTGGTCGGGGAAGAGGGCGATGAGCTTGTGGATCGCGGTCTGAATAAGGTGGATCGAGGTCGATTCGAGGGGCTCGAGGAACCCGGCCGACAGCCCGATGGCGACGACGTTCCCCTCCCACATACGGCGCCTGCGCCCCGTTTCGAAGCGCAAATGTCGGAGCTCGCCCGTCGGCTCGCCCGGCAGGGAGGAGAGAAGCGCGCCCTCGGCATCCTCCCTACCCAGATGAGCACTTGAGTAGACATAGCCGTTGCCGGTGCGGTGCTGCAGCGGGATGCGCCACTGCCAACCTGCGTCTCTCGCGGTGGCCTGGGTATAGGGCAGCAGCGGCTCGGTCCTCGCGCAGGGGGCGGCGACGGCGCGGTCGCAGGGCAGCCAGTGCGCCCACGATTCGTAGCCAGCCTGCATCGCTTCCTCGATCAGGAGCCCGCGAAAGCCGCTGCAGTCGATGAAGAGGTCGCCTATGATCTCTCGGCCGTCGTCCAGCACGACCGACTCCACGAAGCCGGTCTCGCCGTCCTGGCTGACCCCGGTGATCCGCGCCTCGGTTCGTACCACCCCTCGCTCCTCCGCATGCCGGCGAAGGAAGCGGGCGTAGAGCCCGGCATCGAAGTGGTAGGCGTAAGCAAGCGATGAGAGGACGTCGCCAGGGTCGCGGGAGGGGAGGGCGAAGCGGTTCCGCCTCGCGGCCACCTCGGACAGGCAGAAAGTGCCCAGCGGCGGGGTCGGCTCGATCGACTGTGCCCGCAGCCAGAGCTGGTAGAAGCGCAGGGCCTCCATGTCCCGGCCGTAGCTGCCGAAGGGGTGCATGTAGCTATGCCCGAGCCGCACCCAGTCGCGAAACTCGATGCCGAGCTTGAACGTGCCCTCGGTCGCCGAGAGGAACGCAGCCTCGTCCAAGCCTAAAAGGGTGTTGAACTGGGCGATGGGGGGGATGGTGGCCTCGCCGACCCCTACCGTACCGATGGCATCGGACTCGATCAGCTCGATCCTCAGCCCCGTCCGCTGCGAGACGGTGGCGAGGGCGGCGGCGGTCATCCAGCCCGCCGTGCCGCCGCCGACGATCACCACATTTTTGATCGGTTCGGCTTTCATGACCCTGGCCTCTCCTGAGGGGACCGCCGACGGTGCAAGGTGGAGAGAACCTGCTTCTGCGGCGGGGTGTCAGCCAGCTTTCGCTCCGTGTCCCGGAGCTGCTTGTCGAGGAGAGCTCTCGAAACGCCGGGGGGTACGGCATGAAGGGCCTTGCTGTAGCGGTCAGGCACCACTCCGTAGCCGTCATAGACGGCGAGATGCTCTTCAGCGGTGTAGCTCTCCTCATCGAACAGCACGACGCGCCCACGGCTTCGGAACTGCTCGATCTTGCGCTGAACATCCGTGCTCGGCTGCGGCAGTTCTCCTGCTAGCGCCAGATGCAGTTCTTCATGCTCGTGAAGGCGCTTGTAGCCTTCCGTCGTCACTCTTGCGTACTCGCCGCGCTCCGCCTCGCCCGGTCCGCCCACCGGCAGAAGCTTGAGGAGCGCCTCGATGCCGATCTGCGCGATGCGCAGCCGAGGTCCCGCTAGCGGCGAGAGGCGGCAGGCAGCAGGGCCGAGCCTGACGACCTTGCCCCGCCAAGGCCCCTCGGACCATCCGTTCACGCCAGCAGCCCCGAGGTTCCAAGCGCCTACCCAGCCCCCCTGCGCCAGCGGTACGTGAACGGCAACTTCTTTCCCTTGGCGTTCGAAGACAGTGGCCGAAGGGTTCTCAGGCGTAGCGACCTCTTTCCATTCGACCGGACTACCGGGAACACTGTGCCAGTCGGGGTCCGACGTCGGTAGCTGCCGCTCGGAACAGTCGATCACCAGATCGGCGTCGAGGGACTGCAGGTCGTCACCATCAGTAGGGGAAGTCGAGTCCAGCGTTCGCGCACCATAATGAACGGCGGCTCTTCGTAGAAAATCGGTATACAACCTGTAATCCAGATGCAGGCCGAACCCCTCCTGACTAGGGGTCAGAAGGGGCATATGGCCGCCTTCGGCTAACCTCGCTGCCAACTGATAGTCCGCCCACAGTCTGGCTTCTTCGTCGCGGTGCAGCCTCAGCCAGTGCTGATGGAAGGAGTGACCGTCCGCGGCAGGCAGGTCCTCCCCGAACCCCGTGGTGAACTCCCGCGATGAGAGCCTGCGATAGACTGTGCCGCCCCTCAGCGTCCCGCCGCATGCGCGGAGCACGTCGCGGACGTCGAAGCTGAGAAGTTCGTGCAGTCTGTTATAGGAAGGGAGCGTCACCAGCGCTGGCTCGGGCTGCGGCGTACCCGCCTCGGGATGCAGCACCGCCTCCGTCTGCCGCGTCAGCGACCGCGCCAGGACCGCGGCGGTGAGTGCCGCCTCTACATTGCCTCCCAGAACAGCGATACGCGCAATGCTCATCCTCGCGCCGCTACCCTCGCCGCCTGGTTCAGATAGGCGCTGTGGCTAGGCAGGGTGTTCACCACGCTTCTGATCTCAGTAGCGAGCCCTGTCAGGGCGGCCTTGGTCTTCTCGCCGTCCGTGCGCACGGCCCGCGGGTCGAACGCCTTTGGCAGAACCCTTTGGCCCAGATAGACCGCCAGCCAGCTCGGTTCGAGGAACAGGCCATCCTTGTACTGGATGACATAGCCTCGTTCGCGAAACAGGGCCATCTTCTCCGCGAGGCTGTCCGGTATGCTGAGTGTCCGCATGCGGTTCCAGAAGGGTGTGTTGTCCCGCTCGGTCGCGTGGTAGTGCAGCACGAGGAAGTCGCGCACGCGCTCATATTCGAGGTTCAGCACGCGGTCGAACTCCGCGCAGTCCTCCTCGCGAAGACCGTCGGATGGGAAGAGCTCCACGAGCTGCGTGATCGCGGCCTGGATGAGGTAGATGCTGGTCGATTCGAGCGGCTCGAGGAACCCGGCGGAGAGCCCGACGGCGACCACGTTCTTGGACCACTGCTTGCGGCGGCGACCGGTGGTGAAGCGCAGGAAGCGGGGCTCGGCGATGGCTGCCCCTTCGATGCCGGAGAGGATGTCGGAGGCTGCCTCGTCGTCGCTCAGATGGTCCGAGCAGTAGACATAGCCGTTGCCGACCCGGTGCTGCAGCGGGATGCGCCAGTGCCATCCGGCGGGCCGGGCGGTGGCCCTGGTATAGGGCCGGGGCGCTTCGGTGCTCTCGCAGGGCACGGCGACGGCGCGGTCGCAGGGCAGGACACCCGACCAGTCCTCATACCCCGCACCGAGCGCGCCTTCGATCAACAGGCCGCGGAAACCCGAGCAGTCCACGAAGAGATCTCCGCCAACCTCCCTGCCGCCATCGAGGCGCAGGCCCGTCACGAAGCCCGTCTCGGGATCGAGGCGGTGGCCTGTGATTCGGCCCTCGGTCCTCGTCACCCCGTGGCGCTCCGCGAAGGACCTCAGAAAACGGGCATAGAGCCCCGCATCCATCTGATAGGCGTAGGAGAAGGTGGACATCAGGCTCTCGGGGTCGTCCGAGGGCGGAGAGAACCTGCCCTCTTCCGCCATCACCACCGGCAGTGAGAAGTCGCAGATGCGCTGAGCTTCCGGCCCTCCGAACGCCCTCAGCCAGTGATGATGAAAGCCGACGCCGCCGATGCTGCGTCCGTAGTCGCCGAAGGGGTGGATGTAGCGGTCGCCGATCCTGCCCCAGTCGCAAAACTCGATCCCCAGCTTGATGGTCGCCTCGGTCCTGGTGATGAACTCGTTCTCGTCAATGCCGAGACGCTGGTTGAAGAAGCGCAGGTGCGGCAGGGTCGCCTCACCCACACCCACCGTGCCGATCGCCTCCGATTCGACGAGCGTGATACTGACCCCGGCGGGGCGGAGAAGTTTGGCGAGGGCGGAGGCCGTCATCCAGCCTGCCGTACCCCCGCCGACGATCACCACCTTCTCGACCTGCTGCCCGAACCTAGCCAATTCGCCGATTTTCCCATGCCTTGACGCCACTATGCGTCTTCTTTGCCACGCTCGCCAGAGGATAGCTTCAAGCCGGTTGATAGCGCAAACATTCTGTGCTTACGGTAACCAATAAACAGATCCGAGAGGGCCTCGCGTCGGGAGCAAGGTCACCTTGAGGGCGGGAGGACTCACATGAAACAGAACGACAAGCAGAAGAAAGTTGTGCCCGGATGGGCCAGCTTGTTGATGGGGACGGCCTCAGCGCTTTCGCTGGGCATCGCCGCACCTGCGCTGGCGCAGAGCACGACGGCAGAGGACGCAGAGGAGCTTCTCGACGAAGACGAGGGCGACGTCATCGTCGTTCAGGGCATCCGCCGCTCGCTCTCGAGCTCCCAGGACGTCAAGGAGAACGCCGACACTTTCGTCGATGCGATCACGTCCGAGGACATCGGCGCTTTGCCCGACCGCTCCGTGACCGAGGCGCTGCAGCGCGTGCCGGGTGTGCAGATCAGCCGCTTCGCCGCCGCCGACGACCCCGACCACTTCTCCATCGAGGGGCAGGGCGTTCTCGTGCGGGGCCTGACCTTCGTGCGCTCCGAGCTCAACGGACGCGACACCTTCTCGGCCAATAACGGCCGCGCGCTGAGCTTCGCGGACGTGCCGCCGGAGCTTCTGGGCGGCGTCACCGTGTACAAGAACCAGACTGCCGACCTCATCGAGGGCGGCATCGCAGGTACCGTGAACCTTATCACCCGCAAGCCCTTCGACCGCGACGGGCAGGTCATCGCCGGTACGGTCGAGTACAATTACGGCGACTTCCGCGAGGAGTGGACGCCCACCGTTTCCGGCCTCTACAGCAATAACTGGGACACCGATGCCGGTAAGTTCGGCATTCTGATCAACGGCGTGTTCTCCGAGCTGAAGACCCGCTCGGACGGCACGCAGATCTCGAGCTTCCAGCCCCGCGACGAGCTGACCGTGGGCGAGGGCGTCGGCGCCTTCCCCGAAACCCGTTTTCTGCCCGAAGGCGCGGTCATCCGTAGCCAGGACTACGACCGCGAGAGGAAGGGCTATGGCGGCTCGGTGCAGTGGGAGAGCCCGGACAAGACCATGCTCGCCACGGCCGAGTACCTGCGGTCCGAGGCCACCACGTCGTGGAACGAGCATGCCAGCGAGATCGCCACGGACAATGTCGGCGACAACGCCTTCTTCTTCGTTCCGGGTACGGAGTTCGGCTTCAACAGCGACCAGCTCCTCACCAACGGTACGCTGACGGCACCGACGGGCTGGCGTGCCGATCAGAACTCCGACCCGACCACGCCGATCTACGGTCTGCAATCGAACAACATCTTCCGCGGCGTCGAGCAGGAGTACCTGACCGAAGACGCGTCCCTCAACTTCAAATGGAAGCCGACGGAGCGTCTGGCCTTCAACTTCGACTACCAGTTCATCAACTCGACGGTCGAAAACACCGATTTCGGCATCTGGGGTTCGACCTTCCAGCAGGTGACGATCGATACGACCTCGGACATTCCCAACGTCGTCTTCGATGCGCCGACTCAGGCGGCTTTCGGCAATCCGAACTCCGGCATCGAGGCGGCGTGTGACGCCGATCTGACGCCTTCCAACACGTGTCCGGCCTATGCCCGCTCGGCGGCCGATCTCACCGATCCTCAGTACTCTTTCTGGCGTTCGGCGATGGACCACCTCGAAGACAGCGAGGGGACCGAGCACGCCTTCCGCGCCGATGTCGAGTACGACTTCTTCGACGAGTTCGGACCTCTCAAGTCCGTCCGCGTCGGCGGCCGCTGGGCCGAGCGCGATCAGACGACCCGCTTCTCCACCTATAACTGGGGTGCGCTGAGCGAGATCTGGGGCAATGGCGGCCCGGTCTGGATGGACGAGCTGGGCGGGCCCGAAGGCCTCGTCAGTAATTACGAGTTCGAGAACTACATGCGCGGCGACGTCACCCAGCCGCCTTCCTTCCCCTTCTACAACGTCAATCCGGGCCAGAACTATGATGCGACGGCCGATTTCGCCGATCAGGTGGTGTCCACCTGGCTCTCCGGCGGCGACGCCACGGGCGGCGGCGGCGGATGGCGCCGTCTCGCCGAGCGTCCCAACGTTGTGGAGGGAACGCCCTTCCTGCCCGCTGAGATCGCTGACGTGGTCGAGGAGAACCTCGCCTTCTACGTGAAGTTCGACTACTCCTTCGACGATTTCGTCGGCACCGGGCTGGCGCTGGACGGCAATTTTGGTGTCCGCTGGTTCAACACCAAACTCTCCTCGACGGGCGCGTTCGGTTTCCCCAACGGTGAGGAGGTCTTCCCGATCACGACCGGCGACACGCCGAACAGCGACCCGGACGATGCAGGCTTCAACGGCGGAACCGGTAACCGCTGCGTCACGCCGGTGGGCAGCTCGGCCTCCGATGCAGACGGCAACCCCGTCTCCGACGGTCAGCCCGGTGTTCCGCAGGCGAGCTACACCGCGCCTGAGTTCTGTGATCTGACGGATGCAGAAGAGGCGGCGGCAAGAGCGTTCGCCGACGGCACGGCGCAGGTTCGCGAGCTCGAGAACGACTACAACATGTTCCTGCCCAGCTTCAACGCGAAGCTGCAACTGGACGACGACAAGCTGATCAGGTTCGCCTACTCGCGGTCCATCTCGAGGCCGGATGTGGGGCTGCTTCGCCCGAGCTACACGATCACGCCGTCCAGCAACGACGATCCGCGCACGGTCGAGACAGAAGCGCCCCGAGGTGGGCAGGGCTTCTACGGCTTCCAGGCCACCGGCGGCAACCCGTTCCTGATGCCGGTCAGCTCCCACAACTTCGATGTCTCGTTCGAGTGGTACTTCGCGGAGGTGGGTTCACTGACGGTGTCGGCGTTCTACAAGGAGATCGAGGACATCATCATCTCCGGGCAGTCCTCCGTTCTGTTCGAGAACAACGGGCAGGAATACGACGTCTTCGTCACCCGCGCGCCCTCTAACAGCCAGGAGACCGGCAAGGTCCAAGGGTTCGAACTCGCCTACCAGCAGTTCTACGACTTCCTGCCCGCGCCGTTCGACGGTCTGGGTATCCAGGCGACCTACACCTTCATCGACAGTGAGGGCGTGCAGTCTTCAGGGGTGAGCCCGACCTCGGCCACACCCGTCACGGACGAAGCGCTAATCGACCTTTCGGACTTCCCGCTCCAGGGGCTTTCGAAGCACAACTACAACATCGCGGGCATCTACGAGAAAGGCCGCATCTCCACCCGTCTCGTCTACAACTGGCGTGACGAGTTCCTGGTTACGCCTCGCGACGTGATCACCCCGTTCTACCCGATCTTCCAGAACGCGACGGGGCAGCTCGACGGGTCGTTCTTCTACTCCGTGAACGATTCGATTAAGATCGGTGTGCAGGGTGCGAACCTTCTCAACGATGTGACCGAGACCACCTCGTTCATCCCGAACTCGGGCGGTCTCAAAGGTCCGCGTTCTTACTTCATGAACGATCGGCGGGTTACCCTTTCCGCTAGGTTCAGCTTCTAAGCTCCCTCCCTGGACTTGGAAGTCGACTGGGTGTCGCCAGCAATGGCGGCACCCTTTTTTATGTTGCAGCTTGATGCCGAAGCGCGATCCCGTAGGGTTTGCGTCCTCACTCACAGGACGGAAGATGCCGAACCTCGAAGAGCTGCCTCCCCTCCAGGAACGGGGTCCCGTCGACCGGCAGGACTTCGTGCAGGAGATAGTGAAGCCGGGGTTGCCCGTGGTGCTTCGCCGACAGTTCGGGAACTGGCCCATCTGCCAGGCCGCACGGCAGGGCCATCAGTCTGCGGCGCGCTACGTTGCTGGATGGGATCGGGGACACCAGGTCGAAACCGTCTTCGGCGACCCGTCGATCAAGGGGCGCTTCTTCTATAGTGAGGACCTGACCGGCCTCAACTTCGAGAAGAGACCCTCGACCATCGCCGCCGCCCTCCACGCCATCACCTCGGAGGTTTCCGCAGATAGAGGATCCGTCTACGTTCAGTCCGTGCCCGTTGCGGAACATCTGCCCGGCCTGGAGCGGGACAACCCGGCAGGCCTGGCGCCCGAGGGCGTCGCCCCTCGCATCTGGATAGGCGGCCCACTGAGGGTGCAGACCCATTTCGACCTCAAGGAGAACCTCGCCGTGGTCGCGGCCGGCAGGCGTGAGTTCATCCTCTTCCCGCCGGAGCAGCTTGCGAACCTCTATCCCGGCCCCTTCGAGCACACGCTCGCCGGACCGCCCGTCAGCATGGTGGATCTGGACGATCCGGACCACGCCAGATATCCGCGCTTCGCCGAGGCGATGAGCCGCGCCCGCCGCGCCGTGCTGGAGCCGGGGGATGCGATCTACATCCCGTATTTCTGGTGGCACCACATCCGCTCTTTGGACGGGTTCAACATTCTTCTGAACTACTGGTGGAACGACAGCCGGGCGGACCTCGGCTCGCCCTACGACGCGCTGCTGCATACCGTCCTCGCCATAAGGGACATGCCGGACCGGCAGCGGGACATCTGGCGGCATGTCTTCGGCTACTACGCCTTCGGGTCCCATGGCGACCCGGTGGCGCATCTGCCGCCTGCCGCCAGAGGGGCGCTGGGCGTCCATGACGAGCGCAGCCGCCTCCACCTATGGGCGACTCTCACCCAGGCCGCAGGAATGCAGACGGCCAAGCTGAGACAAATATTCGGTAGAGGGAACAAGCCCTAGGCCACCCTCTGTGGAAGGCCCCCTTGAAGGGATGCCAATCCCCGATCAGCAATCTCTTTGCTTCGTAAGCTGAACGAGGGGCGGACCAAGATACCGCGGCGAAGGCTCACCGGTGAACAACTGAACCTCCTGCAGGACCAGGGACGGGCTGAGCAGCTTGATCTCCACATCGTGCCTGCCCCGCTCCACCTCGAACACCGTATCCATCGGCAGGGCGTAGGAGGCGACCGCCTCGTTCCAAAGCGGCGTGTCCGGCCTAAGGTCGAAGCCACCCACCTTGGGTTGGCCCCCGCCGAGACCTACCGCGTAGCGCAGGCCTTCGGCCCCGTCCGTGTCGAAGGCGGGCAGGAACAGAAGCCTGACGGTCAGCTCGCCGGAGCGCTCAGCCTCGAGGGGCAGGGTGAGGGTGGGCGCGTCCTTGATCGGGATGGCGGTGCCGTGGTCGGGGCTAAGCCCTAGGGCATCGCCGCGCCTGCCTAGGTTCGGCAGGACGGACCACGCTGCCCCGCCGCCGCCCACTCGGCAGGTGATCGCCTCCGCGCTGATCGCGACGGGACGTTCGCCGATGACCAAGCGCCCGGCCGACGACGCCTTGGAAGGTTTACCGCCGCGCTCATTGGGCTTCGCCTGGGTTCGCCCTGCTTCCGTCTGGACACGCACCAGTTCCGGCATAGCCTGCTGCTCCGGCTGCTGCCAGTAGGTGTAGCCGATATGGGTCTGGGACATCATGTGGTCCCATTTGCCGCCCGCGATCTCCTCGTGGTAGGTGTCCGTAAGCTGCTTGTCCCGCTCGAAAGCCTTCTCCGCCGCCTCGGCCCACTTGTTGGCCGAGGCTAGACCGGCTTCGGCGTCGGCACGGTTATGCGCGACCGCGCGATAGAGGTCGTAGAGGTTGCTCATGGCCTGGATGGGGAACCACACGGTCTGATCGTATGCGGCGAGACGCTCCTCGGAAATATCCGTGCGAAGAGTATCGGCCCGCTCCGCAAGCTTGCGGTAGGCGAGGGCGACCTCGTCCCACTCGCCGGATGCGAGGTCGAAGGTCTCAGCGTCCAGAAGCTCGGGCTTCCGCCGCGCGTTGAACTTCACGGACTGCTCCAGCAGTGCGCCTATCTCGGCAGCGTGCTCACCGCCGAACATCCGGCCTGCCCAGCGCTCAGCGTAGCCATCCATCCGCTCACGGCTCATCTCGCTGGGAGCCCAGGCCTGCTCGAGAAAGAAGCTGATGGGCAGCTCCATCGGCTTGAGGTCCCCGACATTGACGATCCACAGCCTGTCCACGCCCCGGTCCCATGCGAGGGACATCTGCTGCCAGGTCCGCTCGATCTGGGTGACGTTGAGCCACTTGTAGTTCCGCGGCCCGCCGACATAGTCGAAATGATAGTACACCCCGTAACCGCCGGGGCGCTCCGCTCCTTCCTCAGGCAGGCGCCTGATGCCGCCCCAGTTGTCGTCCGCGAAGAGGAGGGTCACATCGTCCGGTACCTCCATCCCCTCGTCGTAGTAGTCCTGCACCTCCTTGTAGAGCGCCCAGACCTGGGGGGTCTCGGCGGCGGGCCTGCCGGTCGTCTCGGCGATGATCTTCCGCTGGTCGCGGACGATCCGCTCGAGAAGTGGGATGGCGGTGCCTTCGGTCATGGCCTCGTCGCCGTCACCGCGCATGCCGATCGTCACGAGTGCCTCGCCTTCACCGAGCCGCTCCATGCCGCCGCGCCAGAACTCCTGCAGCTTCTCTGGGTTCTGATCGTAGTTCCACGGACCTTCGCCGTAGCGCGACCACTCCACATGGGCTCTGGTCAGGGGTTCGTGGTGAGACGTCCCCATGACCACCCCCATCCGCTCTGCCAGCGCGCCGCTCGCCGGGTCGTCGTCGTAGAACGCCTTGCCCCACATGGCGGGCCAGACATAGTTGCCCTTGAGGCGCAGGACGAGGTCGAAGACTTTCTCGTAGAACGAGGCGTTCAGCCCGCCGAAAGTGTCCCTGGCCCAGTTGCCGAGCGCCGGCTCCTCATCGTTGAGGAAGATGCCGCGGTAGCGCACTTCCGGCGCATCGGTACGGCTTCCCGCGGCAGCGTAGAGGGTACCCTGACGATGCGGCGGTACGTCGGCCCAGTAGTGCCACGGCGACATGCCCGCCCGCTCGGCAAGGTCGTAGAGGCCGAAGATCGTGCCCCGCTGATCCGCACCGGCGATCACCAGCGCCCGCTCGATACCGGGCAGGGGATCCTCCACCACGGCCTGCATGAAGCCTTCCCAGACCCCCTCCACCTCCGAGGAGTCGAGCTTGCCGCTCTCGATCAGGGAACGGATAGTAGGAGAGCGGTCCAGCGAGCCTGCGATGATGGCGAAGGGCTTGGCCTGTCCGTCCGGAGCGTCGTCCTGCAGGCTTATTTGCGTCAGGTCCTCCGCCAGGTTCGATGCGGCCAGGCGGACACCTTCGTGCTCGGTCTGATCGGTTCGTACGCCAATAACCCAACCCCCCTCGATGAGGGGCATGCCTGCCTCGGGAGGGCTTACGCAGAGGCTCACGGCCTCGCCGCAGCTTTCGGATGGCTGCGCCAGCGCCGAGCCGCCCGCGAGCAGCAGAAGGACAAGGATAAAGCGGCAAATAATACTGAGCATCAAGACCGTCCTCAACAACCGATTGGCCCGTCCCTTCGCAGTCCAGGTAGTCGCGGCCTGTCTTCGCGGTCGGCAGCAATGGACATGCGTGTGACGTAGGGGTTCCATGTTAGCGCTAACCTATACGCGACAAGAGATGGTTGGCAACTAAATGGCTGATGAATGGTCTCACCGTCTTGTCAGAGAACAGCCAACGATCGCACTGCCCCAAAGAGAGACATGAGCTAGCGTGCTCCCTTGGCTGAGCCCCCTCGTCGTTTGAACCCACCTCGCGATCGCTGACCGAGCGGAGCTAGATCTCGACGGAACGACCGGTGGCTGCGGCTCGGTAGATCGCTTCGATCAGACGGCTGTCACGAAGGCCTATCTCGCCCGGCGTCTTGATGGGCGTTCCCTCGCGGACGGCTTCCGCGAAATGGTCAAGCTGCCCGGCGAACTGCACCTGCGGGTCGCCGGGGGTGAGGGTCTCGGACCCCTGTCCGCGGCTCAGCGTCATGGTCTGACCGCCATAGGAGGTGCCCGGCTCCATCACGATCCGGCCCTCGCTGCCGAAGATGTCGAGCCGGTTCAGACCGGCCGCGTCATAGGAGGTCGAAAGCTGCGCCGCCGCTCCGCCCGGAAAGGTGAGCTGAGAGGCGGTGTGCGCAGCGATCTCCTGAAAGCGCGCATCGCCTTCTGGCCGCATCACGCTCGCACTGATCCGCTCGGGCATCTGGCCACTGATGTAGAGCGAGGCCTGAAGGCCGTATAGGCCGTAGTCCTCGAGCGGCCCGCCCCCCGCAAGACGCCTGTTCAGCCGCCAGTTGGTCTGGGGCGTCGCCATGCCGGCCTTGTACTGATGGTTGGTCCTGATGGTACGCAGCTCGCCGATCGCGCCCTCACGCATCAGCTCCATGAGCTTGAGGTTGTAGGGCTCGAAATGGCAGCGATAGGCGATCATCAGCTTGCGGTCCGCTGCCTTCGAGGCAGCAATCATCCGCTCGCACTCGGAAGGCGAGAGGGCCATGGGCTTCTCGCAGAGCACGTGCTTGCCCGCGGCGAAAGCCTTCTCGGTCCACTCCGCATGGAGACCGCTGGGGAGGACGATGTAGACCGCGTCGATCCGGTCGTCCTCGGCGAGCCGGTCGAAGCTGTCATAGCTGTAGATCTGATCGCTCTTCAGTCCGTAGGCGTCAGCCACCCTCGCTGCCTTCTGCCGGTTGCCCGACACGAGACCGGCGATGCGGCAGAGGCGGCTTTCAGCGAAGGCCGGCATCATGCGCGCCAAAGCGTAGCGCCCGAGGCCCACCACCGCGATGCCGATCCTGCCCGATGAGGGGGGTTGTTCCCAGGACCGCGGCAGCTTGACGCCCTGGGGGAAGGGCTGACCGGCCGCCTGAGGCCCGGTGTCCTGCAACATGCTGGCCCCGGATTCTGCGCCCGTGGTCAGGGCGGCGCCCGCAGCCAGGAGCGTACCGCGCCTCGTCCATCTGATGCTCATCTCTGGTCCTCCTCATTCTCCGTCCACCGCCGAAGGGCAGTCCAGTTTTCGGTCAGAAGCAGCTTCAAGGGTTCTTCGATAGACTGCCTGAAGACGGAAGAGCGCGGAAGGTCGCTGCCGAACACGCTTTGAAGATCGAGAAAGGCCGAGAGGAGGTCGTCTGTCCGCCCCCCTCCCTTCTCAGCGGCCGTGCGAAGCTGCTTCGCGATCGGGTCGTCGATGTCGTCCAGACCGGCCGGGCCGCTGCCCGAAGCATAGGCGATCCATGCAGCCACCGCGGTGGCTAGCCTGCGGAACGGCCGCCGCGCGGCGAGGTTGTCGGCGATCGTGCTGAGGAGGCGAGGGGGCAGCTTCTGGCTGCCGTCCATCGCAATCTGAGAGGTGCGGTGCTGAAGAGAGGGGTTGCGGAAGCGCTGGCGTAGCTCAAGAGTGTAGGAGGAGAGGTCGAAACCGGATGGTCCGCGGACGACCGGGGCGATCTCGTCCTCCATCAGACGCTCGACATAGCGCCCGAGATAGGCATCGTTCATCACGTCGTGTACGAAGGGAAGCTCCTTGAGGCAGCCAAGATAGGCAATGGCCGAGTGCGGACCGTTGAGAAGGCGCAGCTTCATCGCCTCAAACCGTTGCACCTCGGAAGAGAACACCGCGCCTGCGCGCTCCCATGCGGGCCTGGGGCCGCAGAACCGGTCCTCGATCACCCATTGGGTGAAAGCTTCGGTGGCGACGAACCCCTCGTCGCGAAGGCCCAGCTTGGCCTTTGCCGTGTCCAGATCATCAGGGGTGGTGGCCGGTACGATCCGGTCCACCATGGTGGAGGGGAAGGCGCCCTCGGCCTCGATCCAGCTGGCGAGCACCGGTTCACATAGCTGCGTGTACTGAATGACCGCCTCGCGCAGCTTTCCGCCGTTGCAAGAGAGGTTGTCGCAGGAAAGAGCGGTGAACGGACGGTATCCGGCCTGCCGTCTCCGCCTCAGGGCCTCGGCGATGTAGCCGATGGGCGTTGTGGGCCGGTGCGGGTGCGCCAAGTCACTGGCGATGTCACCTCGGTCCACCAGAAGCTTGCCGCTCGAAGGGTCGAGGCCGTAGCCTTTCTCCGTGACGGTCAACGTCACCACATGGCAGGTTTCCGCGCTCATCAGGGCTAGCACCCGTTCGGGGCTCTGGGGGGCGAAGAGCGCGGCGATGTTGCTGCCGATCACCCGCAGGCGTTCCTCCCCGTCGCGCACCGCGACCGAGAAGAGCCCGTCCTGGGGAGAGAGCTGGCGGGTGACGCCGTCGCTGCGCAGGCTCACCCCCACCGACCCCCAGTCGCCGCCCTCCTCGAGGACATCGTCCGTATAGACCGCCTGGTGGGCTCGGTGAAAGGCGCCGATACCGAGATGCACCATGCGCGGCTTGAGCAATCGGCGGTCATAGGAAGGAAGCTGCACGCCCTCGCGTGCCTGTCCTATGCTGACGGATGAGAGGCGCAGGGTCATGACAGGAGACCTGGAAGAAGGAGGGTCAAAGCGGGTACATAGGCCGTGAGGAGGAGCGCCGCCAAAAGCGCGAGGTAGAAGGGCCAGATGGTCCTGACCGTGTCCTCGATCCGGATGCGTCCGATGGCCGTGCCGACGAAGAGCACCGCGCCCACGGGCGGGGTGACGAGGCCGATGCCGAGGGCCAGCATCATAACGATGCCGAACTGCACGGGGTCGAAACCTGCTTCCATCAGCACGGGCAGGAAGATCGGTGTGGTGATGACGATCAGCGGCGCCATGTCCATGAAGGTGCCGAGGACCAGAAGCGCCGCGATGACCATCAGTAGGATGACGGCTGGTTCATCCGACAGGGAAGTGATGCCCGCCGCGATCATGGCGGGCGCTTCCAGAATGGCGAGCAGCCAGCCGAACGCCCCCGCCGCGCCGATGATGAACATGATCATCGCCGTCGTCCGGACTGCCCCCGTCACCGCCAGCCCGAACTCACGAAGCCCCAGGCTACGGTAGCCGAAGGCGCCGATCAGCACGGTATAGGCCACCGCGACCGCCGCGCTCTCGGTCGGGGTGAAGATGCCTGCGAGAATGCCGACCACGATGATCACCGCCGTCAGTAGCCCAGGCAGCGCAGCGGCGGCGGCCCTTAGCAGCACGCGCCAGCCGGGGAAGGCGCCCTTCGCATAGCCGCGCCTGCGCGCCACGAGCCACGCGGCAAGGCACAGCATGCCCCCTGCCGTCAGCCCAGGGAGGAGCCCTGCGATGAAGAGTTCGCCGATCGACACGCTCACCCCCGAGGCGGCGGCGTAGATGATCATGTTGTGCGAGGGCGGGATGACCACGCCGAGGATGGCGGCGGTGGAGGTGACGTTCACGGCGTAGTCGCGGCCGTAGCCCTTCTCCTCCATCATCGGGATCATGGCCGATCCCAGGGCGGAGACGCTGGCCACCGCCGATCCCGATATGGCGCCGAACATCATCGAGGCGCCGACATTGACTTGCCCCAGCCCCCCTCGCGTCCCCCCCATCAGCGCGTCGGCGACGCGGATCAGTCGCTCGGCTATCCCTGCACGGTACATCAGCTCCCCTGCGAAGACGAAGAAGGGAATGGCCATCAAGGAGAAGATATTGATGCTGGAGGCGAAACGCTGCGCCGCGATGATCGGCGGGATGTCGAGCAGAAGGAAGGTGAGAAGCGAGGCGCCGAGAAGCGCGAACGCTACCGGCACGCCGAGGATAAGGAGGAGCCCAAGGGCGAGAAAGAGGACGGTCAGGGCCATGACGCCTCGACGTTTCTGCCGACGAAGCGACCAGCCATCTTCTCGGCGGCGAAGAGCGCGATCAGCGCGCCGCTCACCGCCATGGGGATGAAGGCGGAGCCGCGCGGCAGGCCGAGGGTGGGGATCGTGTTAGGCCACAGCCGTCTGACGAGGTCCGCCCCGAGAACGAGAAGCGCGACGCCCAGGCACAGAACCAAAGCGTCAATCAGCAGTAGGAGCGGTTTTCGCGCATCGCTTGGCAATCGGTCCTGACCCGCCGTGATGCGGATATGGAAGCCCTCCCGCACACCGGCTGCGGACGCCAGAAGCACCGACCACAGAAGGAGGTAGAGCGAGAGCTGTTCGGACCAGGACGGCGCGTCCCCGAAGACGTAGCGGCCGATGACCTGCCACAGGATGACGAGGGTCATCGCGCACAGCCCGAACCCGCTCACCCACAGGCAAAGCCGCGACAGCGTCTGGCTGAACCGGCCCACGAACCGAAGTGCGTCATGCAGCCTAGCCAAGAGGCACCGCCGTATCGCCGATCAGCTCGACCAGGGGTATGAGCTTACGGTTGATGAAGCGCTCATAGACGGGCTGGACCTTGGACCTGAACAGCGACTTGTCCGAGATGTCGTTCACCGTGACCCCAGCGCCCAGAACAATCTTTCGGCTCGTCTCGACCCGCGCGTCCCAGATTCGCCGCATCACCGGCACGGACTGGCGGGCGGCTTCCAGGACCGCCGCCCGCTGATCGTCGGTCAGAAGGCGCCAGCGCCTCATCGACATGACCAGCACCTCCGGCGCCATGATGTGCTGGGTCAGCGAGTAGAAGGGCGCCGCCTCGAAATGCCTCGTACTCTCATAGGAGGGCCAGTTGTTCTCCGCCCCGTCGATCACCTTCTGGACGAGTGCCTGGTAGACCTCCGAGAAGCTCATCGGCGTGGCGCTGGCGCCCAGCGCCTTCATGGTCGCGACATAGAGATCGGAGTTCTGCACCCTGATCTTCAGGCCCTGGAGGTCCGAAGGCTCAAGGACGGGGCGGCGCGAGTTGTAGAAGCTCCGCGCACCCGAATCGTAGAAGCAGAGGCCCTTGAGGCCCGCGGGTTCCAGCGCCTCGAGGATGTGCCGCCCCGGCTCCCCATCCATGCACGCCCTCATATGCCGGATGGAGCTGAAGACGAAGGGTAGGGCGGGGACGATGGTCTCCTCGGCGATCGGGTTCAAGGGCGCCGTGTTGACCCTGTTGATGTCGAGACCACCGAAGATGGTCATCTCCAGCGTATCCCGCTCTGGGCCGAGCTGCGCGCCCGGATAGATCTTGATGCGGAGCTCGTCGCCCGTGAGCTTTTCCAACGTCGCGGCGAAGTGGCGGAGCGCCTCGACCGTGGGGTAGTTCGCAGGCTGCGCATCTGCCGCCCAAAGGGGCCGCTCCGTCTCGCCGCACCCTGCCAGCCCGGCGAGGCTCAGGCCTGCCACGGCGGAGCGCCGCGTGAAGCTGCTAGCCACCGCTCAGAGCCTGTAGGCGGCTTTGGCGAGACCGTAGGCGAGGTCTCGCGCCACGTCATGGGCCTCTGCCTCCCCCAGCCGGTGCTCGGCGACGAGCTGCGCCAGCCAGCCGCAGTCCATCCGCCTCGCCACGTCGTGCCGGGCGGGGATGGAGAGGAATGCCCTCGTATCGTCGTTGAACCCGGCGGTGTTGTAGAAACCGGCGGTCTCTGTCGTCCGCTCACGGAACCTTCGCATGCCTTCGGGGCTGTCGTGGAACCACCAGGGCGGCCCGAGGAGGAGGGCGGGGTAGTGCCCGGCCAGGGGCGCCAGCTCGCGGGCATAGGTGTCCTCGTCGAGGGTGAAGAGGATGATGTTGAGATCAGGCTCGTTCCCGACTTCGGCCAGAAGCGGCGCCAGTGCCGAGACATAATCCGTCTGCAAAGGGATGTCGCCGCCCTTGTCGGGGCCGAAGCGGGAGGCGACCGCCGGGTTGTGGCTTCGCGCGACGCCCGGATGGATCTGCATGGTCATGCCGTCCGCAAGGCTCATCCGCGCCATCTCGGTCAGCATCTGGGCACGGAAGAGCTCGGCGTCCGCCTTCGACGACCCGCCCTTCGAGACGCGGCCGAACAGCGCCTCAGCGTCCGCCTCGGGCAGGTTCGCCGTCCGCGTGGTGGGGTGCCCGTGATCGGTGGCGGTCGCGCTTCCGACCTCGCGGAAGTAAGCACGCCTGACCCTGTGCGCTTCGAGATATCCCTGCCAGCTCAGCGTGTCCTGCCCTGTCAGCTCGCCGAAGCGGCGGAGGTTTGCCGCGAAGCACGAATTGTCCGGGTCGATCACATCGTCGGGGCGGTAAGTGGTGATGACCCGCCCCTTCCAGCCGCTCTCCCCAAGCGCGCGGTGATGGACGAGCTCGTCGAGCGCCCCTTCCGTCGTGGCCAGCACCTCGATGCCGAAGCGCTCATAGAGGCTCCGCGGCAGGAAGGCGGGCCGGCGCAGCGCGTCGTCCACCAGCGCGTAGACCCCGTCGGCGTTGGCCTCCTCCAGCACCTCCTCGCAGCCGAAGACCTCGCCCAGCACCCAGTCGAGCCACATGCGCGACGGCGTGCCGCGAAAGAGGTGGTAGTGCTTCGCAAACAGACGAAAGATGGCCCCCCCGTCCTCCTCATGCGGACCACCGTCTAGGGGCGGGATGCCCATATCCTCGAGCCTCACGCCCTGGCTGTAGAGCATCCGCAGCACATAGTGGTCGGGGGTGATCAGCAGCCGCGCCGGATCGGGGAAGGGCTCGTTCAGCGCGAACCAGGCCGGGTCCGTGTGCCCGTGCGGCGAGACGATCGGCAGGTCCCGCACCCCTTCATGGAGCCCGCGCGCGATGCGGCGCGTCCGCTCCTCGGCCGGGAACAGCCGGTCGGGGTGAAGGGTCAGCTTCAAAGGGTCACTCCTCCTGTCCGCGCTGCAGGTGCTCTCTTGACGGCCTGTCTTCGGGCGGCGAACCTCGCCAGTAAGTGAGCGCTAACATGCTTTGTCAAGGAGAGCACGCCGCATGGAGGAGGGGACCGCCAAGGAGCGCAGGATCACCGGTGCACGGGTGGTGGCCTGCTCGCCCGGACGCAACTTCGTCACCCTCGTCATCGAGACGGCGGGCGGGGTCACGGGGATCGGTGACGCCACCTTGAACGGGCGCGAGCTGGCGGTCGCGAGCTATCTTCAGGACCATGTCTGCCCAGCCCTCATCGGGTGCGACGCAGGCATGATCGAGGACATCTGGCAGTATCTCTACCGCGGTGCCTACTGGCGCAGGGGGCCTGTCACCATGTCGGCGATCGCCGGTGTGGACACTGCCCTTTGGGACATCAAGGCCAAGATGGCGAACATGCCGCTCTACCAGCTTCTCGGTGGGCGAAGCCGCGACCGGGTGCTGGTCTATGGCCACGCCAACGGGCGCGACCTCGAGCACACCATCGAGGAGATGCAGCGCTACCGCGAGATGGGCTACCGGGCCATCAGGCTTCAATCGGGGGTGCCCGGACTTCAGACCGCCTACGGCGTCTCAAAGGACAGCCTGTTCTACGAGCCCGCGAGCGATGCCCTGCCGGAGGAGCAGGTCTGGGATACGGCCCGCTACCTGGCGTTCGCGCCAAAGCTGTTCGAGCGTGCCCGCGAGGCGGCGGGGCCGGACATCCACCTCCTCCACGACGTCCACCACCGCCTGACCCCCCAGGAGGCGGCGCGGCTCGGCAAGGCGCTCGAACCCTACAGCCTCTTCTGGATGGAGGACCCGACGCCTGCGGAGAATCAGGAGGCCTTCCGCCTCATCCGTCAGCACACCACCACGCCCCTGGCCGTGGGCGAGGTCTTCAACACCATCCACGACTGCCGCGAGCTGATCCAGAACCAGCTCATCGACTATATCAGGACCACGGTGGTCCATGCGGGCGGCGTCACCCATCTCAGGCGGATCGCCGATCTCGCCTCCCTCTATCAGGTGAGGACGGGCAGCCACGGCGCCACCGATCTGTCGCCCGTCTGCATGGGCACAGCGCTCCACTTCGACACCTGGGTGCCGAATTTCGGCATTCAGGAGTATATGCGCCACACGGAGGAGACGGACGCCGTCTTCCCCCACGACTACCGCTTCGAAGAGGGCGCGCTCTTCTGCGGTGAGAGCCCCGGCCACGGCGTGTCCTTAGACGAGAAGCTGGCGGCGAAGTACCCCTACGATCCCAAGCAGCTACCCGTTGCGAGGCTCACGGACGGCACGCTTTGGAACTGGTGAGACCGTCACCGGCGAGGCCGGTCGTCTGCTTCGGGGAGGCGATGATCGAGCTGTCGTCCCTGTCCGAGAGCCAAGCGCGGCTCGGTGTCGCGGGGGACAGCTTCAACACCGCCGTCGGTCTCGCGCGGCGGCGCCTTCCGGTCAGCTATCTGACGGCGCTCGGTACGGATCACTTCTCGGAAGTGATCGCCCGGCGGATGGAGGAGGAGCGGATCTCTTCGGGCCTTGTGCTGCGTGCGGAGGGTTCGAAACCCGGCCTCTACGCGATCAGTCTGGACGAGAACCGCGAGCGTTCGTTCACCTACTGGCGGTCGGACAGCGCCGCGCGGCAACTCTTCCGTATGCCTGGTATCGAAGATTGCCTGGCGCTCGCAACCGAGGCTTCGGTCCTCTACCTGACAGGCATCACCCTCGCCCTCTTCACGGAAGCCGAACGCAGCAAGGTCCTCTGGCTCATACGGGAGGTGGGCACGCGAGGCGGCATGGTGGTGTTCGATCCGAACTACCGGCCGTCGCTCTGGTCGTCCCCTGACGAAGCGATCAAGGCCTTTACGCTAGCTGCACCACACGCGCATACCGTGCTTCCCACCTTCGACGATGAAGCCCTTCTGTTCGGTGATCAGTCCCCTGCGGATACCGCGAAGCGCTGGTCCGAACTCGGCGCGGGCTTCGTGGTGGTCAAATGCGGCGCGAGCCCCGCGCTGTTGAGCGATGGCGATAGGGTGCCCCCTGAGGAGACCATCGACCCCGTCGACACCTCCGGCGCGGGCGATGCCTTCAACGCAGGCTATATCACAGGCGTCCTCGAAGGAAAGCAGCCGGCGGAAGCCGTCTCGGACGGCCACCGCGCGGCGGCAGCGGCACTCAGATGCGAAGGCGCGATCCCGCCTATCGAAAAGCGAGACTGACCTATGAAGAGCAACCTCAAAACGGCGCTTTCCTGCCTTGCGATCGTCGCCTTGACGGGCGGCGGGGCATCGGCGGAACTGACCATCGACCACCCGTGGATGGACGGTGCGGTGATCCAGCGGGGGCAGTCCGTCGTACTCAGCGGAAGGACGGACAGCGCTTCGGCCCGGCTGCGCTTCGGGGGCAACGTCTACGAAGCTGCCGTCGACGCTGGCCGCTGGACGGTGGAGCTTCCCCCCCTCACGGCGCGGGCCGGAGACGGCCTGACGATCGAGGCAGGCGGCGAAGAGCTGCGCCTCGAAGACGTAGCGGTGGGCGATGTGATGTTCTGCTCGGGCCAGTCGAACATGGCCTGGCCGGTCTCACGCTCCACCGGTAGGCCTGACGCCGAGCTCTCCACCAGCGCCGACATCCGTCTTCTGAACGTCCCCCTGCGCCACCACGCTGCCGAGCAGGCGGAGCTGCCCACCGGAACCAGATGGCAGCGAGCATCGCCGGAAGCGGTCGAAGCGTTCTCGGCGGTATGCTGGTACACGGCGGAAAGGGTGATGGCGGACGGCGTGCCCCTGGGTCTCGTCCAGGCGGCGTGGGGCGGGTCCCAGATCGAAGCCTGGGTGCCGCGCGATTTGCTCGCGGAACTGGGCGGCTACGAGACCGAGATCGGCCTCATCGAAACCTACCGCGACAACGAGGCGGCGGCGCAGCGGGCCTTCGGCGCGCAGTGGGAGGCCGCCTGGGAAGAGAACGGCGCCCGTCCCTGGGCGGATGGCGACTTCGCCGAGAGGGCCGTTCCGGAAGGGGAGATGCGGGACTGGAAGACTTACGGTGATCCCGACGCCGACCGTCACCTCGGCCACGTCTGGTTCACCAAGACCGTGGTCCTCTCGAAGGCCGAGGCCGAGGAGGCCGAAACCATCGGCATCGGTCTCGTCGACGACATCGATGCGACCTGGGTGAACGGCATGTTCCTGGGCTCGACCTTCAGTTGGAGCGACCAGCGCCGCTACGAGCTGCCGGACGGTCTCCTGACCGAGGGGGAGAACGTCGTCACGGTCAACGTGCTGAACGGCTACGGCCAGGGCGGGCTCCTCGGTCCGAGTAAGGACATGACCATCGAACTCGCCGGGGGTGAGGCTGTCCCTATCGCCGACGGCTGGTCCTACGAGATCGTCCCTGCCGCGCCTTCCGCCGTACCGCAGCCGCCATGGAGCTCTGTCACCGGCTTCTCCACCATCCACAACGCGATGGTGGCGCCGCTGGGAACGCTGAAGGCTTCGAAGGCGATCTGGTATCAGGGCGAGTCGAACACGGATCATCCGGAGACCTATCAGGGCCTGATGAGCGCACTGGTGTCGTCATGGAAGGCACGGTTCGGCCCCGACCTGCAGACGGTCATCGTGCAGCTTCCCGGTTTCGGGCAAACCCTGAGCGAGCCATCCGAGTCCGGCTGGGCAGCGGTCCGCGAGGCGCAGCGCAAGGCGGCTTTGGCAGACGAGAACACCGCGCTGGCCGTGACGATCGACGCAGGAGACGCGACCGACATCCATCCGCCGAACAAGGTGGTCGTGGCGGACAGGGTGTCGGCGGCCTTCGAGGCGATGCGTACAGGCAGTAGCGGCGGCGACGGGCACGGACCGACCACCCCTGCTACGCGGACGCGCGACGATGTCGTCGTGCACCTTCCGGCGGGCAGCTACGAGGTGAAGAGCGGCCCATCGCCCATGGCGCTGGAGCTCTGCAACGAGGGGGGGCGCTGCCGGTGGGCGGATGGAAAGCTTGAAGGAAGCACACTGATCCTGAAGGCCGGGAACAGGCAAAGCGCCTCTAAGGTCCGGTACTGCTGGTCCGACGCCCCCCTATGCAACCTCTACCGGGCCGACGGCATTCCCGTATCGCCGTTTCAGGTCGATATAGCGAAGCAGCGGTAGCGGCTAGCCCTCCTGACAGTTGCGAAATAACTGAAGCGTACACAGAGGAAACGGTGTGAGAACGATAGCTATCTTGCTGCTCATGGTCGCTATATCGGGGTGCGCAGCCCAAGACGCCTTGAAGGCTGAACCGCTGACCGCGGAGCGGCAGTTCCGGTCGGTAGGCTCCATCGAGCGCCTGGACCCCGCGGCGGACGCGATCATTCCCGATGGGGCGGTCGTCGAGAAGCTCACGGACGACCTCTTCGGCTGGTCGGAGGGTCCTGTCCACATGCCCGAGCGAGGCGAAGTCCTGTTCACGGACGTACCGGGCAACACGCTCTACGGCTGGTCCGAAGAAGAAGGCCTGCGGATCGTTCTAAAACCTTCAGGACTGGCCGGCCCCGTCCCCAAGGCGTTCCGGGAGCCGGGGGCCAACGGCCTGGTGGCCGATGGGCAGGATGCGGTCCTCATGGGCGACCACGGCAACCGGGCCATAGCGCGGCTCGATCTGACCACGATGAAGAAAACGTTCCTAGCGCAGACTTTCGAGGGTAGGCGGTTCTCCAGCCCCAACGACCTCGTTCGCGCAAAGAACGGCCGGGTCTACTTCACCGACCCGCCTTACGGCCTCAAGGGCGGCGACGCTTCGCCGTTGAAAGAGATGGAAGCAAACGGCGTCTATCTTCTGCGCACCGATGACAGCGTGGAGCGTATCGAGGCAGGTCTCACCCGACCCAACGGCGTGGCGCTCTCCCCCGACGAACGGGTCCTCTACGTGTCCCAGTCCGATCCTGACGCTGCCCATCTCTACGCCTACGATCTTGGTACTGACGGGAGACCATCAGGAAGGCGCCTCCTTCTCGACCTGACCGAGATGGTGAGGGCGGGCGAGCCCGGCCTGCCCGACGGGCTCGCCGTGACGAGGGACGGCCATCTGTTTCTGGCGGGGCCGGGCGGAATCCATCTTCTCAGCCCCGAGGGCAAGCGCCTCGCCCTGGTCCGAACGGGAACGGCAGCGGCCAATGTCGCCCTGACCGAGGACGAGGACATGATCTACATCACCTCAGGCCCCTTCCTGGCCCGCATGGCGCTCAAGCCACGCTAGGCGGAAGGGCATTTGTGTCGTTGGCAATGATGGAGGCCTAAGCGCTGCTGCTTCCTCCCCCTCAGCCTGCCGGCAGCTCCCCCTCGGGGAGGGGGAGCGAAGAAGAGAGCAGGCGTTGGTTCTGTGTTCCTCCCCTACGCGAGTGGGGGAGGTGCCCGGAGGGCGGAGGGGGCTACCTGCATTTGCAAAGGGTACAAATGCCAAAGCAAAGCCATGCGCGTTCCCAACCGGCGTCTCGCCGAACCCCTCCAACCCATCCCCTCGACGCTCCGGTCCGGAACCGGACCTTCTACGCCTTCTCCGCGAACATCCAGGCGTAGCCGCTAGGGCAGGTGGCGGTGAAGGCCCGGTCGCCCCAGGGCATGTCCTGGGGCTCGCCGTCTACCTTGACACCCGCGCCGCGCACCTTCTCGAATTGAGCGTCCAAATCCTCGACATAGATGTAGAATGTGACCGGCATCCGCTCGATCCCCAAACTGGAGGGCGCTTTCTCGCCGCGCTGTTCCGTCCCGGCCATGAAGATGACGGCGTCCTTGTGCCCCCACTCGGTGTGGGCGAGCTTCCCCTCGCCGTCCTTCTCCGAGGAACGCAGCTCGAACCCGAACGCCTCCTCATAGGTCTTCGCGCAGGCCTCGAGGTCGGCGCAGACGATATAGTTGCTCGCCCACTGGGCGCCTTGCGGTTTACCGGTCATGCTTCAGAGTCCCCGTTTGGTTTCCGCGCACCATATAGAGCGGGTGTTCGACCAAGACCCATCACAGCTACCGGCGCCGCTGCCCGAGCGCTTCACCCGCTGGTTCGAGGCCAAGGGCTGGGAGCCGCGCGAGCATCAGCTTGCCGTGCTCGATCGCTCGCTGGCGGGTGAGAGCGTCCTCCTCATCGCGCCCACCGGCGGAGGCAAGACCCTTGCCGGGTTCCTGCCGAGCCTGGTGGAACTCTCCGCAGCACCGAAGAACGAGCGCTCGCTGCACACCCTCTATATCTCTCCCCTCAAGGCGCTCGCCGTGGACATCGAGCGCAATCTCTCCGCACCCATTGCCGAGATGGACCTGCCCGTGGTGGTCGAGAGCCGGACGGGGGACACCAAATCCTCCGTGCGCCAACGGCAGCGAACGGCGCCCCCCGATATCCTCCTGACGACGCCGGAGCAGCTTTCCCTGCTGCTGGCGCATCCGTCGGCTTCGGACCTCTTCGCGGGACTGCGCTGCGTGGTGCTGGACGAGCTTCACGCGCTGAGAAAGTCCAAGCGCGGCGATCTTCTCTCCCTCGACCTTGCGAGGCTGTGGACCCTGGCCCCGGCGCTCCGCACCGTCGGCCTGTCGGCTACGGTAGACGACCCCGAGCCCCTGCAGCGCTACCTCGTAGCGCAGGACGGCACTGACGAGGCGCTGGCGAAGCTCGTCATCGGCAAGTCGAACGTCAAGCCTGCCGTCCGTGTGCTGACGCCGGACGACAACATCCCCTGGTCAGGCCACTCGGCGAGGCACAGCTTCGAGGCGATCTACGAGCTGATCCGTCAGCACACGACGACGCTCATCTTCACCAACACCCGCTCCCAGGCCGAGGTCTGCTTCCAGGAGCTGTGGCGCATGAACGAGGACGCGCTTCCCATCGGCCTCCACCACGGCAGCCTGGAAAGGGAGCAGCGAGAGCGTGTGGAGGCCGCGATGTCCACCGGCGACCTCAAGGCGGTGGTCTGCACCGCGACCCTGGACATGGGCATCGACTGGGGCGCGGTGGACCTCTGCATCTGCCTCGGCGCTCCTAAGGGCGCGGCGCGGTTGGTGCAGAGGATCGGCCGCTCGAACCACCGCATGGACGAGCCTTCCGAAGCCGTCCTCGTTCCCGCCAACCGCTTCGAGGTGCTCGAATGCGTCGCCGCCAAGCGCGCCGTCGATGCCGGCCTGATGGACGGTGAGCCGTATAAGGAGGGTGCCCTCGACGTCCTCTGCCAGCACATCTGGGGCATGGCGTGCGCGGAGCCGTTCTTCCCCGACCGTCTCTATGAAGAGATCATCTCCGCCGCCCCCTACCGCGAGCTTCCCCGCGAAACCTTTGATGAGGCTTTGGATTTCGTTGCGACCGGCGGCTACGCCATGCGCGCCTATGACCGCTTCAAGCGGATCGTGCGCCAGCCTGACGGGAAGATGCGCATCAAGGACGCCCGCACCGCGCAGCTCTACCGCCTCAACGCAGGCACCATCGTCGACATGCCATCGTACAATGTCCGCCTGGGGAGGATGACTCGTTCGGACGGCAGACCCGGCGTGCCGAGGGGAGGGCGCAAGCTCGGCACCATCGAGGAGTGGTTCCTCAGCCACCTCACCCCCGGCGACACTTTCCTCTTCGCAGGCGAGGTGCTTCGCCTGGAAGGCACCAAGGACATGGACGTCTTCGTTAGCCGTTCGTCATCGGACGATGTCAAGATACCCTCCTGGCAGGGATCGAAGTTTCCCCTCTCCAGCTTCCTTGCCTCTTCGGTGCGCGAGATGGTGGCCGATCCCAAAACCTGGCGCGGCATGCCCGGCCCGGTGCAGGAGTGGCTAGGATGGCAGGAGAAGAAGTCCTACCTGCCCAAACCCGACGAACTCCTGATCGAGACCTTCGCCCGCGGCGGCAAGTTCTACCTCGTCTGCTACCCGTTCGACGGGCGTATTGCGCACCAGTCCCTCGGCACGCTGATCACGCGCCGCCTTGAGCGCTGGGGCATGCAGCCCTTGGGCTTCTGCCCTACCGAGTACGCGCTCTCCGTCTGGATGCGGAAGGACCCCCGCGGTCTCGACATGGACCAGCTCTTCGAGGAGGACCTCCTCGGTGAGGACCTCGACCTCTGGCTCGCCGATGCGCAGCTCATGAAGCGCACCTTCCGCTACTGCGCGATGATCGCCGGGATGATCGAGCGCAACCATCCGGGCCAGGAGAAGTCGGGGCGGCAGGTCAGCTTCTCCGCAGGCCTCATCTACGACGTGCTGCGCGAGCACCAGCCGGACCACATCCTCATGAAGGCAGCCTGGAACGACGCGGCGGCGGGGTTCCTCGACATCGGCCGCCTCTCCAGCCTCCTCAGCCGGGTCAGCGGCAACCTCGTCCACCGCCGCCTCGCCCGCGTCTCCCCCATGGCGGTGCCGGTGATGATGGAGGCAGGCCGCGAGACCATCGCCGGTCAGGCCAACGAGGCGATCCTGGAGGAGCTGGAGCGCGAGCTTCTGGAGGAGATGTCGCTCTAGAGCATCGGACCGCGAAGTGGAAACTGGTTCGCGGTGGAAAGATGCTTCGAAACAGGAACCTAGAGCATCGGACTGATTCTATGAAGCAGTCCGATGCTCTAGGCCGGTGTTGTGCTTTTGCCACCACACTCCCGCTCAAGCACGCATGATGGAACTTCCGTAACGCCCGCGCCTTCTTGAAGCATCAGCAGGGCTGGCCCATCCCTTGCAGCAGGGGGGTCACCAACCCTTGGGAGGGCACCGATGCGTATTTTTTCGATGATTTTGGGCGCGGCCCTTCTGGCGGCCTGCGCCACCAGCGTGCCTCCCGTACCGGAGACCGGCGCCTACACGCTCCGCTACATGGAGCTGGAGGGCGACTACTTCCTCAAGGTGGAGAAGGTGGGCGTGAACCAGGCCGTGGTGGTCTATGACGCAACCAATCCTGGCCGCCGCGAGTGGCGCCGCGGCGACTGGGAGGGCTATGCCGACCGCCTCTTCCCCGCCGACGAGATCAGCTTCGCCGCCCTGCGGGAGCTGCGCGGCTCGAACCTCGTGCCCCGCGGCCTCGTCTCGCCGACCCCCCAGGTGATCCCGCCCTGCGAGACCACCCGCAACCCTGAATACGCCAAGGTGCAGCAGCGCCTCATCCGTCGGGCCAAGCGCCGCCAGCCCCTTGGCGAGATCGCCATGAAGACCACCTGCGAGCTCCACGCCGGTCTCTCGCCCAGCCAGTATGACGGCGTGCATGCGCGGCCCAACCCCTACCGCTTCCCGGTGCGCTACGAGACCATCGTGGACCTCGACCGTAACAACCGCCCCGAAGAGCGCGCGGTGCGTCTCTACAATGTGAAGAAGGCCGAGGTGCTGGAGTTCATCCACACGGAGAGCAGCCTGCCGGGCCGGGTGCGCAACCAGGCAGGGCAGGCGCTGGACCGCCTTTAGGTTGAAATCAGGGCGCATTCCCACGGGCGCGTAAGCGATCCGTGGGACCCATCACCTTGAGCAGCAACCGGACGGAGCGTAGGAGTTGGGTCCCACGGACAAGCCGTGGGAAGGCGCAGGATCGACCTCAGTCAGCCGTCGCCGTCTTCCAGTGCTCTCGCTCGGTGCAGCGCCCGAAATACGCCTTCACCTCGTCCGGCGCGCCATCGAAGATGCCCGCGAACTTGGCCAATAGCAGCATGTAGACCACCGAGATGTCCGCCGCGGAGAAGCCGCTCGGCAGAAGGTAGTCATGGGCGCGCAGGGGTCCGGCAAGAACTTCGTAGGCGTTCTCCGCTTCCCTTTTGCCCCAGGCGGCCATGGCCGGGATGCGGTGCTCCTCGGGCAGCATCTTGTTGTGGGCGAGGGCGAGGGTGACATACATGCCCATCCCCGCCTCGCCGAAATGAAGCCATTGCAGGAACGGGCCGTAGAGCTTGTCGCCCGGCTTCGGCGCCAGCTTCTCCGCCCCCGGCTTGGTCAGGAGGTACTCCTGGATGGCGGTGCTTTCGAACAGGATCAGCTCGCCGTCCTTGAGGGCCGGGATCTTCCCCGCCGGGTTCACCGCGCGGTACTCCGGGGTCGCCAGGAAGGCCTTGTTGTTCTCGACCCGCTCGATCTCATGGCTGAGGCCCTGCTCCAGACACTGCCAGCGCACGCGGACCGAACGGGCGAAGGGAGAGTGGTAGATGGTCAGTGTCATGGATTGTTCCTTCGCTTTAGTGCGTCTGCAAGTTGAACCTTACCGCGGTTTGAGGAAATACCCCCGCTTTTGCCACCGAATGCCGCAGTCTGAGCCCTCGTCAGGTGGGCGGGAGCTTCTACATTCCGAATGTCGATAAACCGACCAGGAGGAAGTCCTATGAAGTTCCGTTTCGCTCTGCTTGCCGCTGCCGCCTCTCTCGCCGCCGCTCCGGCTGCGTCCGTAGCCGCCGACCACCACGGCAAGAAGAAGATGGCCAAGGCCGAAGAGACTATCGTCGGCGTCGCCGCCGGCAACGATCAGTTCTCGACGCTGGTGACCGCGGTCAAGACCGCTGAGCTCGTCGACACGTTGAACAGCGAAGGTCCGTTCACGGTCTTCGCGCCGGTCAACGACGCTTTCGCAGCCCTGCCCGAGGGCGCGGTCGATGCGCTTCTCGAAGAGGACAACCGCCAGGCCCTCACCATGGTGCTGACCTACCACGTGGTTTCCGGCAAGGTGGCCGCCAAGGATCTCACCAAGATGATCCGCGACGGCGGCGGCGAAGCCAAGGTCACGACGGTCGAGGGCTCCGAGCTCACGGCTCGCGTGGAGAACGGCGACGTCATCCTGACCGATGTCGCGGGCAACGAGATCAAGGTGGTGAAGACGGACGTTCCGGCTACGAACGGCGTGATCCACGCGATCGACGGCGTCCTGCTTCCTGCGACGTCTCCGTCTGAGTCGTAAGCCGTCGCGGCTACCTCTCCCGCCCGCGGGAGAGGTCGAAATCTTCGATTTCGGGTGAGGGGATCGGCAAAGCCGTAGCGCGGCGCTTCCCGCCAGTCTTTATGCTTCGAAGCCCTTACCCACGGTCCCTCTCCCCTGAACGGGAGAGGGAAGCGCTAGAACCAAGCCCTGCGCTCTCAGTAAAACTTATCGGCCCTCCGTCCCCGTCGCTTCGGCGGCCAGGGTCTTGAGGTTCTCGGCGATCCGTTCGAGGCGCTTCTTCTCGGTCTCGAGGCCCGGATAGGTCCGTGTCAGGACGTTGGGGCTCGTGACGGCGACCACCACCTCGCCTTCGGCGTTCTCATAGACCGCCGCGCGCAGGGGGAGTTCGGCCGCGAGGATCGGCTCGGCCTGCATCAGGGCGGTGCCGATGGCGGGGGAGCCGAAGACGACCACCGTGGCCGGGCGCATCTGAAGATCGGCCTCGGCGGCGCCCGCCTGGTGGTCGATGCTGGCGAAGACCGTCAGATCCCGCTCGTCGATGGCGCGGTAGAGGGCGGCGAGGGTCTCCTCGAAGGACAGCGTGCTCTTCTTGGTGGTGAAGCGGGGTTCGGACAGGACATCGCGCTGCGTTTCGGCGCGGGGAGGCTGGTTCTCGCCTTCGGTGCCGTCCGCGCCGCAGGCTGCGACCAGAACCGGCAAAGTCACCAGTGCGGCGATCGTTCTCAACATCTTGTCCCTCCCATGGCCCATATGGGCCATCTCCCGCGGATCTTCGTCAGGCAGCGCGCCTTTGTTACGCGTTCCTTTGGTCCCCTCCGCTCTTATCTTCAAGAGTTTTCCGGGGTACTTCGCGAAGTTGCGGGTTCTGCGGCGCCTCGCAGGTGACATCCTTGATCCCGGCAACGAGCAGAAGCTGCTCGCGGCGCTTCATGGCTTCGAGATAGCCGCGCTCCTCAATCTCCTCCCAACGGTCGAAGGCAGCAGGGGAGATGTCGTCGAGCTCGGGGGTGAGCCGGAGGTCGGCCACGTCGATCTGCGCGCGGGCGGCGGCGAGGTGCGCCTGGACAATATCCATGGTGGCCCCGGCCGTCTCGAACAGCTGCGGTTTGGCCAGGACGCGCGCGCGGGCCATGCTGATCTCCCGTTCCAGATAGCTCTGGGTGTCGCGGATGAAGCGCTGCACGGGTACAGGGATGAAGGAGTGCTCATCGGTGGCGGCCGGCTCGGCCACCGGGACGACGGCGGTGGTCTTAGGCCTCACGAAGCGCTTCAGGGTCACCGCCGAGGCGTTGAGGTCCACCGCGATCACCCGGTCCGCGCCGAGCGCCCTGGCGAGGCTCACCGGTACTGGGTTCGACGCGGCGCCGTCGATCATCCACCGCTCGGCCCCCTCGAACATGACCGGCGCCGCCTGGAAGACGAGGGGGATGGCGCTCGACGCCCTCGCCGCGTTCAGCACCGACCCCTTGGTCAGCCAGACCTCCGACCCAGTGGCGAGGTCCGTCGCCACCGCGCCCCAGGGGGCGTCGAGCTCGGTGATGTCCTTGTCGGCGTAGCGGAACACATCGAAGGCGCGGGCCGGGTCGACGAAGCCGCCCGCACCGATGGAGATGGCGAACTGGCCGAGCGCTCCGACCGGGTTCAGCTCCCGCGCCCAGCGCAGGAACTCCTCCCAGATACCGAGGCGTCTCGCCGCCGAGACGAGCGCGCCGACCGAGCAGCCCGCTTCGATCTCGACGTTAATACCTAGCTCGTCCAGCGCCCGCAGGACCCCCACATGCGCCCAGCCCCTCGCGGCGCCCGAGCCCCAGGCCATGCCGATCTTGGGAAGGTTTTCATCCATAGCCCCTCCAGACCCTAGCGATAAGAAATTCGCAAGGTCCGTTAACGTTAGGGTAACGCTACCTTGCGAACCAGCTTAGGTCGAAAAGTCCGGCTTGCGCTTGGGCGGTCAGAAGGCTGCCGTGTGGGTGCGCAGGGACAGGATGGTGAGGGCAGCATGGCAGAAGCCGCAAAGAAGAAGTTCATGGGTCTCGGTGGGCGTGGCCGTAAATCGGCCGAGACCTCCGCCGAGGAGAAGAAGACCACCGGCAAGGCGGCGCTCTCCAAGGCGATCGCCTTTGCCGACGTGCCTGCCGAGGAGTCCGACAGCACCGAGGCGGATTTCGACCGCATCCTTCTCGACGTGATGAAGAAGGAGAGCGAGCCCTCCAAGCTCACCGACGACGACGCGGAAGGGGCCGCCGCCCTGGCCCTGCGCCTGGCCGAGCGGGTCGCTAAGAAGCGCTCCGAGATGGAAGGGGAAGCCGAACCAGCCCCCGAAGCCGCTGCTCCCGCCCCCGCGCCGGAGCCCGCAAACCAGCCCACCCCCGCCGAGGAGCTCCACGCCCGCCTCAAGGCCCAGATCGAAGCGGCCAAGAAGATGGCCGCCGGCGCTGCCGAGGTGGAGGACGACGGCGCCGAGCCCATCGGCCTCAAGCGTCTCTCCAAGGCCCGTGACGAGGTCTCCGCGCCCCCTGCGCCTATCTTCGCACCGAAGCCCGCCGCGAAAGAGATCAAGAAGCAGCCCGCCGCCGCTGCTCAGGTGCCGCTGGCGCGCAAGGACCGCCCACCCCTCAAGCAGATCGACCTGAGCGAGGATGAAGAGGTCGTGCTGGAGCCTCTCCCCGAAGCCTCCGCCGAGAAGCCGGTGCTGCAGCCGCTTCCCGAGGACGAGTTCGAGGATGAGGACGAGCTGCGGTCCTTCGACGAGGTCGAAGAGAAGCCCTCGGGTGCCAAGGACGACTTCCTCGCCATGCTGCGCGCCATGGATGCGGCCGATGAGGAGACCACCGACACCCCCCAGGGCGGCGACGGCGGTGACGGCGGCACGCTGACGACCGGCCTCAAGGCCGACGCACCCCTGCCCGAAGCACCCAAGGAGCCCAAACTCCGCAGGCTTGCCGAGGTGGTGACGCCGCTCGCCATCTGGACGAGCCTGGCGCTGATGGTCGGCGCCCTCGGCTACGGCGCCTATCAGGGCGGCGTGGACCTTCTGGTTGCCAGCCTCTTCGGCGCGGGCATCCTCATCTTCGTCACCGTCCTGACGATCGCCAGCGTGGTGCAGGCCTACTCGCCTGTCCTCCTGACGAGCTTCCTCTTCAAGCGGGTGAGCCGCAACCGCTCCGACGCCCTAGCGCTCGCGGGCAACGAGATCCTGCAGTCGCTGGGGCTGGCGGAAGGCATCATCGACGCAGACAACGATGCGCGGCTCGTGACCACGCGCGACGGCGTCGTGGTCTATGCGAACGACAGCTACATGGAGATCGCCCAGGAGGCGGGCGTGCGCGGCGCGACGGGCCTTCCGCCCAGGATCGACCGCCTGTTCGGCCAGTCCGGCACCGAGAGCTCCAAGATGTTCCGCCTCGCCAAGGCCTGCCGCTCCGGTGTTCCGGCCTCGGAGGTTCTGACCCAGACCATGGGCAGGCTCAGCCACCGGGGCAAGGGCGATCTGCCCGTGCGCCGCTTCTCCGTCGATGCACGGCCCATGCGCCCCTCCGCAGACGGACAGCTCTACACGGCCTGGCGCCTGCAGGAGCAGGAGGTGGACCGCAAGCAGGACCAGCTCAAGGAGGCCTATCACCGCTTCCCGCGCCCGGTCATGGCGCTCGAGCGCTCGGGTGCTGCCGCCTGGTTCAACCTCGCCGCCGCCGAGCTCTTCGGCACCAAGCCCGGCCAGCCGCTGACCTTGGGCGACGTCGTCCTCGGCGAGAGCGCGCCGGTCATGCGCCACCTCTGGGAGACCGAAGGAGAAGAGTACGAGGTCCGTATCCGTCAGCGCGGCGGCTCGCTTTCGGGCGGCAAGGACGTGGTCCTTACGCCCTTCACGCGCGGCGGCACTGGCGAAGGCTTCGTCTGTGTGGAGATCGCCGACAAGTCCGCCGTCAAGGGCGACCCCGTGGGCATGCAGGCGGGCGCCGACCTCACCGATGCGCCCTTCGGCGTGGCGGTCCTCGAGGGCGATCCGTCGGCGGACGGCAAGATCACCTACGCCAACACGCTGTTCACGGCCTATTTCCCGCAAGGCGGCGACGGTGCCAAGCTCTCCTCCATCTTCACCTCCCACGCCATCTCCGAGCTGATGGCGGCGCTGAAGACCCGTGCCCAGGGCAAGCCGCTGACCAAGCCCATCGAGGTGCGCGTCGGCGAGGGCGCCCAGGCGCACACCTTCCGCCTCTTCGCGCGTCCCGTCCGCAGGCGGAGGGGCGCCTACGGCCCCCGCCAGACCGTGCTCTACGCCGTGGACATCACCTATCAGCGCCGCATGGAGGAGGAGAGCGTCCAGGGCCAGAAGCTGCAGCAGATCGGCCAGATCGCAGGCTCCGTCGCCCATGACTTCAACAACCTCCTGCTGGTCGTGAAGGGGTCCACGGAGCTTCTGATGAGGAACCACCCGGTGGGCGACCCCTCCTACCGCGACCTCGCCATGATCTACGAGACCTCGCAGCGGGCCCAGGACCTGACGCGGAACCTCCTCGCCTTCTCGCGCAAGCAAACCCTGACACCGGAGATCTGCTCGATCACCGAGCTTCTCAACGACTTCACCCCGGCGCTCAAACGCTGCGTCACCGAGAAAGTGCAGCTCTCCGTCGTGCACGGAAGGAACCTGCCCGAGGTCAAATGCGACAAGGGCCAGGTCGACCTCGCCATCATGAACCTCGCGGTCAACGCCCGCGACGCCATGGCGGGCAAGGGCGGCGGCTCGCTGGTCATCGAGACCAAGCACGTTCCCGCCGAGAAGATCGCCGATTACGGCTATGAGGTGCTCGAAGAGGTTGATCACGTTCTCATCGAGGTCGCCGACACCGGCGGCGGCGTACCCGCCGAGCACACGGAGGATATCTTCGAGCCCTTCTTCACCACCAAGGGCGAGGGCCAGGGCACCGGGCTAGGCCTTTCCACCGTGGCCGGAGCGATCGGCCAGATGGGCGGGCGCATCTTCCTCTTCAACAGGCTCGGTGAGGGCGCGACCTTCCGCATCTTCCTGCCCGCCGTCACCGCCGAGGAGGCGAGGCTCGCCGCCGAGCGCCGCCGGGAGACCAAACGCGTCGAGGAGGCCCAGGACCCCACCGGCAAGGGCCGCATCCTGGTCGTCGAGGACGAGGACGGCGTCCGCTCCATCGTCACCCGCGCGCTGCAGATGTGCGGCTACGAGATCCACGAGGCCACCGACGGCGAGGAGGCGCTCGAGATGATCGAGGAGGATGCCGAGCGCTTCGACCTCATCCTCACCGACATCATGATGCCGGAGATGGACGGCCCGACCCTCATCCAGGAGGCGGGCGAGAAGCTGCGCGGCGCCAAGGTGGTGTTCATGTCCGGCTACGCCGAGACCGCCATGCGCGACAAGCTCAACGAGATCGAAGGCGCGAAGTACCTGCAGAAGCCCTTCACCCTGACGAGCGTCGCGGCGGTCGTGAAGGAGGCCCTGACGCGCTGACGGTAGGGGGGCCGCCGACGCCCCGGCCCTGGCCGCCCCCTCAGCCTGCCGGCAGCTCCCCCACGGAGTGGGGGAGCGAAGGAGATAGCTACCGCCGGTCACAGCTTCCCTCCCCCTTGCAGGGGGAGGTGCCCGAAGGGCGGAGGGGGCAGCAGCGCCAGCAACT
>NZ_JANIBC010000011.1 GCF_024505085.1 Parvularcula maris | reverse complement strand
TCGAAGCAGGAGCGAGTTCGCCGCCGTGTAGGGCGTCGATCTCACATCTCGGTCTCCGGCCTTCGAGATCTTGCCGGGGTTGTCCGTCTCGCCCGACTGGAAGCACTGTGGCGTTAGCTCGAAGTGCGATCCGACGAGCCGTGAAGACCTGAAGCGAGCGGGATCGTCGATGGCCGCTTTGTACGAGAGAGCAGTCGCCGGACCGACGCCTGGCGGTGTGATCAGCAGAAGACAGGTCTCGTCGTTCCGAGCCGCCGCGGCGACGCACCGCTCCGCTCCATGAAGGTGCGATCGAGGACGCCTCGCGCCTCCAGCACCGAGAGAAGCGCGAAGCTCAAGGCTTCATCGCCCTCGATCGTCTCCCGGACGGCCTCATCGAAGTGCCTGCGCTTCAGCGGAGCAGGAAGCTTGATGCCGAAGGCCTTGAAGAGGCCGCGGATCTCGTTCTCGAGGTCGATGCACTTCGTCAGCAAGACCTTCCAGGCTGCAAACAGTGTGCGGATCTCATGGCTTCACCGGCTCTTCATATGGACCGGGTGAAACCATCCTGTACGGACGATTTGCGCGATCCCGTAGGCATCGTTCCGGTCGGTCTTGTTCCGTATCGCTGCTAACTGCGCTGCGACCTGCCGCGCCTCCATGCAGACAACGTCGAAGCCTTTCGCGGTGAGCCTATGGAACAGCGTCTGGCTCATCGCGTCCGCCTCGAAGCCGATCCGCTTTACCGAATAGCCCTTCAGCTTCAGATGCTCGGCGATGTCGGCTANNNACCTCGCACGGCAGGCTCAGCTCTTCGATACGGTCCCCGGCGGGGCTCAGAACGCACATCGCCATCGATCGCAGCGATACATCCAAACGGGCAAACACATACATGGTCATCTCCCCCTGGTTCGTTCCTCGAACCATATAGGGAACTCGACTGAGGCCAGTCCGCCCGATTACCCGCGCTTCTACGGCGACGTAGCTATGGTCGGTCCGTTTGTGCAACCTCTGCAGAATGCGGGACGAGCAGGGGTTCAACCTTGAGTGACCCCTCTCTTAAAAAACTCGCTGCCAGGCCCCACCCGTTCGCGCGCTCGGCAATACCGATAACGAGGTCGTTCCTGCCTGCTTGCAGCGGCAGAAGCAGCGTTTGCGCTTGGAGGTTGAAGTCCCCTCGGAACATCGGTCCTTTTGCGCGGAACGAGTTGTCGTACACGAGCAGGAGACGTCCGTTTAGGTAGACTGCTCCCTTATCGCTGAGGTCGAAAGAGAAGGGAATGGTCGTGTCGTTCACGCTATCTATTGAGAGGCCCGCATAGACCACATCCACCTCGTTCTCTTCGAACGCACCGCCAGCTTGTTTGCGCCGGTAGCGCGAGATGAAGAGCGTGCCGTCCGGATCGACTTCAGCTACCGTCCACGGATGGTTGCTGAGATTGTGCTTACTCAGCGTTGGGGGAAAGCCGGCGAAAGGCATTGTGGCCGACAGTCCCCAGCGTTGCACTGAGCCTTCCGAACGCAAGCGACTAGGGTTGGCCGCATCACCGATGTTCGCAGTACCTACGACCTGCAACCGGGAGAAGCAGGGGGAAAAGAGGCCCTTCAAGCCTACCTTGCTGCCCTTTCCATTCAGACGTAAATGATCGACCTTCAGTAGTCCCTGGTCACCCGCGCGAAGCGAAGCTCCGTGCGGAGTGAAATCCAAGCGAAGTGTCGTCCAGGTCTCCTTCCCGTATTCCCCTACCGCTTGTTCGTCCCTCAGGAGCTGCCAGTTGGACTCGCCGTTGAGAATGGGGGTGTACTGCAGGGCGTCCGGTTGCCCGGACTTATGCAGACGGGCGTAAGCCGTTTCGAAATTGTCCTCGTCGATACCGCCGAAGATAAGCTGGGCGAACGCTCTGGAACCGCTATTCAGAACATCGACCGTGATGCTGCCGCTTCGCAGGCTGTGGTCGGTGAGGAATGCATCGCCCTCCAAACAAAGGGCTTCGCGTCCTTCGATCTCCTTGAACTCCGCAACCGAACTATCACTGATGGAGAAGCTCTCGGGAGCCATAGGAACCTCGTCCGCATGCGCGAGAGCCGTCCAAGCGGCAACAGCACAGCCGAGCGCTACAGCTGCCTGCCGCATGCGTCGAGATGGGCCATCTTCGGGTGTTGTGATCATTTTCATACTCACTGTACTGCGCATCAGAGTGCCAGCACGGAGGGCCGTGCTTTCCCGCCCATCCATGTGTCCTTGAACAGTTTCTGGGCGAAGCGTCTGGCGGAGCGATCCTTCTCTGCTGCGTAGACCTCGCTGAGCCCGAACAGGACCCAGGCATTGTTTGGGGACTGAGCAAGGGTCTGGATGAAGAGCTGCTCCGCTCGCTCGGTCTGACCGTCGGCCAGGAGAAAACCCGCAAGGGTCTGGCGGGCGGGATAGTACCACCAGGGCGGCTCCATATAGGGCATGGCGTCCTGAAGGGTGACGGCTTCCTCCATCAACGTGATGGCCGCCGGTAGGTCTCCGCCGTAAGCGGCTGCCCTCGCTCTGACGGTCAGCTCGCTGACGCGCAGAACCTCTGCAGCTGGCACGCCGCCGCCAATGAGATCGGAGAAGTCCGCCGTGAGTTCGAGCTGCCGGATAGCGTCAGCCTCCGACGTCGCATCGTCGGCTCGACCCATCCGGGCGAACGCTTCGCCGCGTGCATAGTGCCAAGCTGCTTTGAGGAAGGGCAGCTCGTCGCCTGGGTTGGGAAGTGTGAGCGTCTCTCTTGGCTCCGCAAACTGAACATGGGCGTAGTAGGAGGCCGCCTTGATGGGCTGCACCCAAGGAGCCGCAGCAGCCATGGCCACAGGCAGCTTCGCATCGAGCTTCTGCGCCATAGCAAGGGCGGTCTTGCCGTCACCGCCCATCTGCGCAGAGGTCAACGCGAAATGAATATTGTGGGTGTAGTAGCCGTACTCGTAGAACTCTGACGCTGCGTCTTGTTTGATGAGCGCTTCGTCGGTCGCCACCGCCTCAATGTTGGAGGCTAAGCTGTTCTTGTACTGACCGACCCGAAAGTAGGTATGCGACGGCATGTGAACTAGGTGCCCGAGCCCTTCCGACAGACCGCCCAAGCTGTCCGCATAGGGAAGGGCTCGGTAAGGGTCTGTCGATGCCTCGGTCATGTGAATGAACAGATGGATCGCGGGAATGTAGTCCGGCGAGCGCTCGAGGACCGTTTCGAGGTAGCCAAGGCTCAAACCCGTCCGCCCCTTGGGCAGGCGCCCGCCTGCCAGCCAGTAGTCCCAGGGCTGAGTATCCATATTGGCTTCGGCGGCGATGGTCAGCGCGAAATCACTGCCCGGATAGGCTTCGGCCACGGCCTCCATGGCTTCAGCGAAGGCAAGGTCCAGCGGCGTGCGGTCGGCAGGTGCTTCGGGAGCGTATCTTGACAGCAGCGCGTCGGCGAGGGCGGCTTCCAGCCCCTCCGTTCCTACGGTGAGAGCTGCTGCTTTGCTGGCGGCTTCATGCGCAGCGGGAGCAGCGCTCGGGTCCATCGGCGCGTTGATGTTCGGGCCTAGGGCGAAGGCCTCCCCCCAGTAGCACATGGCGCAGGCGGGGTCCGCCTTCTGAGCCCTGCGGAACGCTTCGGCGGCCGCTTCGTGGTGGAAGTTGAAGAGATCGGCGAGCCCTCGGTCGAACCAGCTTTGCGCCAGGGGTTCCGACGTTTTGATCGGTAGGGTGATGTTCGGATGCGGCATCGGCTCTTCGAGCTTGCCGGACGCCGAGCTGATCGTGTCCCGATAGGCTGCGGCAGCGCTGACGAAGAGCGCGCGGCGCTTGGAGAGGCCGTCGCCATCTCTTCCGCACAAGGAGCGGGCGATCTCCACCGGGTGAAGAAACGGCCCCGAGCGGGGCGCTGGCGCGGTGAAGGCCGCCACTGCGGCTGCAGCGACAGCAGGTACTGCCGCGGTTGCAGTCAGGAGAGGTTTGCGGATCATGATGGAAGGTCCTTCGAAGAATGAGGTTGGTAGGCGGAGCGACCCTGCATGTTGGCTGCAGCGGTTAGGCAGAGGGCAATCATGACGGTGTTCCCGATCCCGTCGAGGAGCCCTCCGAGCGGGGTGAGAACCGGCTGAACGAGCACGAACCAGATATCGAACAGGAGGAATGGGCTGAAGAGGAGGGCGAGAACGAAGAAGCCGCGGCGGTCCAGCCTGGTCAGCAGCAACAAGGTTCCGAACATCACGGCCTGGAGACCGAAGCAGGCGAGGAGGAACGGCACGCCTGCCCCCTCGCGATAGACCGGCGTAAGGCACAGACCGGCCACCGCGTTCGGAAAGAGGATGCACCACCCGCCCAGAAGCAAGAACACGGCAGCGATGCCCCGCTGCAGAAGGCGGGCGTCCCGAAAGCTCCAAATGTTCATGCCGTCAGGCTCCAGTACCTCAGCAGCCACTCGATCAGGCAGATGAGTATCTCACTTCGGGTAGGAAGATCGAAGCAGATCGAGGCGAGGGTCTGATCCCTCAGACTGATGAGAAGGCAAAGCCCTTCCAACAAGGTCCCCTCCGCTCCGGTTACGAGGTAGAATCCGAACCTACTCAGCACTGGCGGCCTCCTGTATGGCGAGGCGCGTCATTGCGGCTTGGTGGTCGAGGCGCAGATGTTCCGTGAGGAAGGCGACGACGTCCCGCCTCATGGTCACCCCTTCCGGGACCGACCAGAAAGCATGCCACATGCCCTCGTAAACGATGAGGTCGGCGTCGATATCGGCATCGAGAAGCACACGATGCAGGCGGACGGTATCGCTGAGAAGAAGGTCTCGAGTTCCGCTCAGAAGGAGCGAGGGCGGAAAATCGGACGGATACGTTCCGTAGACAGGTGAGATCAGCGGATCGGACAGGTCGCGGCTGCCGCCGTAGAGCTGCGCCAACGCTTCCAGGACACCGTTCGAACCAGGAAGAAGGGGGTCGAGGCAGCTCAGAACCATGCCGCTATCGCCGCCCTCGCTGAGGTCACTCCAAGGAGAGTTCATCACCACTGCAGCCGGGAGCGGAAGGCCGCGCTCTTTCGCAAGCAGCAGGGTCGAGGCGGCCAGCCCTCCGCCTGCTGAGAGGCCGTAGACCGCCACCTCCTCCGGCGTGCGGGTCTCAAGGACGGCGGAAAGAACGCTCACCGAATCCTCGACGGCCGCCGGAAACGGGTGGTCCGGCGGCATGCGGTAGTCGGGGCTGATAACGGGGATGTTGAGAGCCGCCGCGAAGGGTATGGCCGAGTAGAGGCTGGCTGCGCCGCCGTTCAGCGCGTAGCCGCCGCCGTGCAGGTTGAGGAGTACCGGGCCTCGGGACAGGTCCTGGCCGTTCGGGACGACGGTCAGAACGGGCACGCCGCCTAGCTCGCCTCGGACGACCTCGACTTCGTACTTCTCCAAAGCCCAGGCGACGTAGGCCTCGCCAGCCTTCTCATAGTCTGCCTGGAGCGCTCGCCACCCCTCGTCGGTATCCGCAGGTTCTGCCAGGAAATAGTGCGGACCGCTGCGCAGATAGCCCTGCGCCTCGGCGGAGATCGTGGATGGTGGGGGGACGCGGCGGCAGTCCTCCTGCCCAGCCGCCGTGCTGGTCTGGGCAAGCAAGCCAGCGATGAGAAGGGCGGCCGTGACCGAACGGCGTTGGGTGATACGCATGATGAAGCTCCGGGTGATTTGCCGCGTGCTGCGGAATGATGATCGGTCCCGTCATCCTGGCCGTCGCGGTCTCCCGAAGCTTGAGGTTCGCCTGAGAAGAGCTGTTCCTGAAGAAGCGGCGGCCCAGCGCCGTTGCCTGCGCGGAAAGGACAGCGGGAACGGCCTTTCCGGCCGTACCCACCAGCCTGAAACGACCGGGCGGAGTTCTGAGGAAGTTCTGAAATCCTGTGAAAACGGCGTTGATAGGGTTAGGAAAGGCAGGGAGGCGGACCCGATGGTGGCGAGGAGATGAGCGCGGCGATGAAGAGGCTTCTCAGCGGAGACAGGCTCGAACTGGTCCCGGCGAACCGCGAGCTGCGGCTCGATGGCGAGCCCGTTCCGCTGCCAGCAAAACCCTTCGCGCTACTGGCGGCGCTAATGGAGGCGGCTCCGCGCGTCGTCACCAAAGACGAGCTTGTCGAAGCGGGCTGGCAGGGAAGGGCGGTCTCTGATGCTGTCCTCACCACGGCGATCAAGGAGATCCGTCAGGCACTCGGCGACAATGCGCGCAAGCCCGAATGGATCGAGACCAAACACGGTCTTGGCTACCGCTTCTGCAGGACGGTCGAGATGACCGAAGCAGTAGAAGGGCTATTGGAGGCAATTCCCGAAGAGGTTCTCGGTGGGGCAGGGCGAAGGGAGCGCCCGCAGGCGGGGTGGCGGCGTTTCTACCTACCGCTTCTGGCTGGAATAGCGGTATCGGTTGTTCTCGTGCTCTGGCTTGCAAACCAGCGGGCACCCGAACTCACCCCCCTTCTTCGCAAATCGGTCGTCGTCTTTCCCATGACCGCCCTGGATGAGGAGACGAGCCGTCTCGCCCCGGCGATCTCGGAGGAGGTGGTGACGACCCTCGGCCGGACGCCCGATCTGGTGGTCGCGGGGGACGGCGTGACCCAGCGCCTCCTCGCAGCCGGCGAGAATGCTGACCTCGCCGCTCGCCGCGAAGGTTTCGGTCATATCCTTCAGGGAACGGTTCGGCGCGAGGGTGACAGGCTGCGGATCAATGTCCGCCTCCGGCGCACGGCGACCGGCGCCGATATCTGGTCCAACCGTTTCGACCGGCCCCTCTCCGACTTGATCGAGGTGCAGGAGCAGATCGCCTACGAGATCGCCCTTGCGCTCAACACGGTGATGGAGCCGGAGAAGCTGCGCGAGATGGGCCGGATCGGTACGCGGTCCGTGCCTGCCTATCTGGCCTTCGCCAAGGGGCAGGACGCCATGGAGCGGGCGTTCCGCTCCGGCGACCCCTCGCCGATGGACGAGGCGCGGAACCTGCTGCAGCAGGCAAGACGGCTCGACCCCTCCTTTGCCCGCGCCCATTGGCTGGCGGGCTATATGGAGCTTCTCACCTTCAACACGATCTATGCGGACCGAAGCCCGAATGTTGAGGGCACTGACAGACGAGAGCGCTACATCGCCTACATGGATCAGGCCGTGGCTAGCGCGCCTTCTGCGACGGACCGCCTTCTCTACCAGGCAGCGAGGGAGGTGGCCGACCTGAACTACCGCCGCTCGACGGAGCTTCTGGTCCGGTATCTCGAAGAACGTCCGCAGGATACGGCTGTTTGGTTCAACCTCCTTGAGCATGCCCGCATTGCGGAGCGCTACGATCTGGTCGACGAGGCGATCGCAAGCATTACCGAGCTGCTCCAACGGCAAGGCGACTTCGCTGCGATCGGCACCAACTACATGGTCCACGACCCCGAAGCGGCGAAGTCCTTCTCCGAGCGAGCCATGGAGGCCAGGCCCGACAGCGCGGCGCTGCAGTTTCAGGCGCATCGCGGCCTCCTGATCGCAGGGGAGATCGAGGCAGCAGCCAAGCTTCAACAGCGCATCGAGGAGGGGAGGCTTCCTTCTTCCCTCCGGCGGGCGGCGGCAGTGAGGCAGGCCTGCGCCGAGGGCCGGACCGAAGACGCAAGAAAAGCCGCCAGCGCTGTCCTGGACGACCCGGACGCACCGCTTTCAGCCAAATGGTCGACGGCGATGACCGCGGGTCTCGTCGATCAAGCTTACGCCGTCCTCGAACCTTTGGCGAAAGATGGCGACACCATGACCCTGGCCCAGTACCTCATCTATAGGGAGTTCGAGGCTTCGCGTTTTCCCACCCTCACCAGTGCACTGACGAAGGCCGGCATCAGCCGCCCGCCTGCAGTACAGCCGCCTTACGCCTGCGCTGCAGGATGATCAGAAGGTAGGAGCTGATCTCTCTCAGCCCCATACTACAGGCGGAAGCTGTGAGACTATCCTCACCGGCGTCGCCTTCGGCCGAGTGCCATGACCGATGCGAGCCCGGCGGCCATCAGGGGGAGCGCCGCTGGTACGGGTACGGATGAGAGCTCCAGTATCCTGCCGTCTGCCGGTGATAGGCCGTTCTCCGCGATGAGGATCCTGCCGTCCGCTGTGACCGCGACGCTGGTCGGGTTGACGAGGCCGGACAGGATGAGGGTCTTCACCCCCAAATCGTCGATCGCGTAGAGGGAGCCGACGGCTTCGGGGCCGATCAGGCTGTCGCTATCCAGCTCCAACGCGAAGATGGTGCCGTCTTCCCCGAGGGCGAGGTCGATGATGTTGGTGAGCCCCGATACGACGACCGACAGACTTCCATCCGCTGCGGCAGCGTAGATGTTCGCCTCGCCCGGCGGGAAGGGGAAACCGGTCAGCTCGCCAACGATGACACTGCCCGATGGGCCTGCTGCGATGCCCGTCGGGACCGATTCGTAGGCAGGCGGACCAAAGGGAAGCGGATTAGCGCTGCTCGGTAGCACGGCCCGTACCGAAACCGACCCGTCCGAGGCGACGTCCAGGATGGTGTTGCCCCCCGCATCGGTCACGACAAAGCCGTCCCCTTGGGCGGCGATGCCGTAGGGGTTGGAGTTGACCCCGCCGCCGTCGGGGTTGGTCAGCTCGAATGCCGCCAGATCGACTTTCGCGGTGAGCCCGCCCCCTTCCAGCGCGACCAACTGGCCGAAGAGGTTGCCCTGGCTCTCGCCGGAGAAAACCGACCGAAGCGAGGGGTCAGCGCCGAAACCGAAGAGGACATAGGGCGTGCCGTCCGGTGCGAAGGCCAGGTCGTTCGCGCCGGTGGCTGCGAAGCCGCCCTCCTGCGCCAGGGAAGGCAGGTCGGAAGCGACGACCGCCGCCGTTCCGCCGAGGACCCTGGTGACCTGGCCGGTATTGCCGAACAGCACGGTCTCGCCCCCGTCATTGACGATGGACGGCCCCGTGCCGCCGCTGCCCGCCTCGACGACCCACAGCGCTCCGTCGGGGCCGACGGCGATGCTGCGCGGGTTGGCGAGGCCGTCGAGGACCACGCCGCTGACCTTGTAGGGGGCGCTATGCGCCGTGCCCGTACTGCCCAGCGCAGCAAGGAGTGCGGCGGCGAGCAGAGCTGCTCTACGGTTTTTCGTAGGGAGGAAATGAGGCATGGTTGTCTCCTTGTCGTGAGGGGTAGATCGGTAGGTTCCGCATCAGGCGGCGGATCGCGCGGGCGTTCGGTTGTCGTGCCGCGCGTCTGAAGGTCGTCAGTGCGCGTAGAACGGGGCAGCCTCCTCCGGCAGAAGGTCCATCCTGATGGCGATATCGCTCTCTGCTGCGAGCCTGCCGATCAGCTCGCCCATCTCCGCGCCCGTCGAGGGCTTCTTCGCCTTCGCTTCGGCTGCCAGGGCATCGAAGAAGGTCTCGAACTTCCCGTTGGAAACGCCGACCACCATGACGGCAGGCTCGTCGCCCGCGTTCCAGAAAGCGTGGGGGTGCCCCCTCGTCAGCGCCGCGAAAGTGCCCGGCGTGCCCTCAACCACCTGCTCGCCGTTCAAGAACTGGACGGTGCCGGAGACGACGTAGAAGAACTCGTCCTCATGGGTATGGGTGTGGGGCGGCGCGCCGGCCGAGCGGGGCAGCACCCGGAACTCGTAGAAGGTGAGGCCGTCTTCGTTCTCCGTCTGGGAGAGAAGCTTGTCCACGGGATGGATGGGGATGGCCACCGGTGTCCCCTCGCCGGGTCCGACAATCGTCGGCGGGTGGAGGAGGGCGGAGGCGGCAAGAAGAAGCTGAAGCATCACGGGTCGTCGTCCTTTCGGTCTTCAGAAGAGCGACTGCTCGAGGCGCGGGTCCAACCGGCGTTCGAGCGGCTCTTGTTGGGAGAAGAATGGTGGACGGCGTCCGCCATGTCCTGACGAGGAGCTTAGGAGAGGTGCTGACCGCGGCAGTCAGAACTAGTGCGTTGCTTCTGCTTGCGAAAAACTGGCTGCAGGACCCGGTCTTTTGCCCGCCCTAAGCTTCCCCTAAGACGATCGGGCAGCGCGTGAGGGGTGGCCGTGCAACATGCCGAACGAACATCGCGACCTTTCCGGATCGGGAATGTCCTCGTTTCGCCCGGCCTCAACCGCCTGACGTACGGCGAGCATATCCGGCAGCTCGAACCACGGGTGATGGACGTCCTTCTGGTCCTGTCCGATGCCGGGGGCGAGGTGGTCGGCAGGCAGGACCTCTTGGAAGAGGTCTGGGGTGAGGATGGCGGCTCCGATGAGGGGCTGAGCCGTGCCGTCTCTCTCTTGAGAAGCGCGCTGAACGAGGTCGGCGGTGAGGGGCGCTACATCGAGACGATCCCCCGGCGCGGCTACCGGTTGAGTGTGCCCATCGAGGAAAGCGCCGAGATCGACAATGAAGCTGCCGCGTCGGGAGACAATCCTTCGCCTAGGCCGCGCGTCCCGATGGACCAGCCTCGATGGCTGGCGCTGACAGCGTTCGGGATGGCCGTCATCGCCTTGGTCGGCGCACTTCTGTGGCTGCAGCGACCAGGGCCGAGCGGGAGCGCCGAACCCGCCGCCTACACAGCCTCCGTCGCCGTTCTGCCCTTCGAGCCCTTCTCGAACGAGGAGAGCGACCGGTTCTTCAGCTACGGGCTGACCGAGGAACTCATCCACGCCCTGTCGGCCGTGCCCAAACTCGGCGTGGCGGCAAGGACATCGACCTTCAGCTTCATGGACGAAGGCACCCCGCGCGGTGACGTTAGGACGATTGGCCAGGCGCTGGGCGTGAGCCATGTGGTCGAGGGCTCGGTCCGGCGCGAGGGGGAGACGGTGCGCGTGACCGCCCAGCTCATCCGCGTGTCCGACGGCCTTCATGTCTGGTCGGGTGTCGAGGAGCATCCGGGCGGCGGCATCTTCGAGCTGCAGGACCGCATCGTCGAGGAGGTGAGCCGGGCGCTGCAGCTTCACCTCGAAGTGGGCTACGGCGAAGGCACCCGGCCCGCTCGCGAGATCGACCCTAGGGCGCTGGCCTTCTACTACGAAGGGCTCCACCGGCTCGGCAGTGCCATGCGCCGCGACGGCGCCGCGGAGGATGGGTACGGCGCGCTCAGAAGCGCGGTCGGGATCGAGCCGGACTTCGCCGAGGCGTGGATCGCGCTGGTGAGCTTCGGCGTTCGGTGGGCTAGCGGCCCTTTGGCGAAGGACAAGGACGCTTTCATCGGTCAGCTCCGCGAGGACCTGGCGCAAGCCCTTCGTCTGGCCCCCAATGATCATCGCATCCACGTAGCCCATGCGCAGTTTCATGCGGCGGTGGATCTCGACCTCGATAGGGTGAAGCAGCACCTCGACCGGGCGGAGGAGCTGGCGCCGCTAGCCAGCGACACGCTCTATGCCCAGGGCTACTATGCATGGCTCGTAGGCGAGCCGGAGAGGGCGCTGGGTTTCTATGAGAAAGCGCTTCGGCTCGACCCCCTGAACCTGTCGGCGCAGATGTCAGTGGCCCTCAAGCTAGCCGTCCTCGGGCGGGGCGAGGAGGCGTTCGAGTTTCTCGATGAGTGTCTCGAAACGGCTTGCCTGGAGGAGGGGTTCGTGGCCTACGGAGCAAGCGCAGCGGTGCTTTCCGGCGACCGGCGCACGAAAGCACGCTGGGCGGCGGCCTATGCCGCGTTCGAGGAGAAGCTGGCTTCCATCCCGGCCTCCGCCAAGCCGCACTCGGTAAGACTGCTGCCTGCGCATTTTGCGATCGGGTTTGAGGGCGAGGGCGAGACCGCCCGAAGACTTCTGGCCGAGATGGACTTCGAGAACCATCCTATTACCGATCATATCGGGATGTGGGGGATGACCCTGGCGCAGGAGATGCCCACCGAGACATTTGTCGCCACGCTGACGAAAGCCTATGAGCGGGGTGACCTCTTCTCGACCCAGCTTTCCCTTTCTCCCTTCTACGGGGCGGCCAGCTATCCCGAGCCCGTGCTGAAACACCCCGCCTACCATCAGCTCTGGGCCAGACCCGAGCTGGCGAAGCTCGCCGAACTGCGCCGCCAAAACGGCTGGCCCGACGGGTTGCCTGTCAGCGAGTAGGGTAGGGGTGCTAACTTCATCACCTCTCCCTCGGGAGAGATCGACATCTTCGATGTCGAGTGAGGGCGGGCGGTGTGTTTGCCTAACATGCCCTCACCTGAAGCCTGCTGGCGCAGCCTTCGACCTCTCCCGAAGGGAGAGGGGTTCTCAACGGGGGCGCTCAATCTGACCTACGACTGACCAGCTTGGGGGATGGCGGCCAGCTATAGGCTTCGACTAAGGTCGGCGAAAGAGGCAGGGGAGGACAGAGAATGAGCAGCGCAGAGAGCGGTTCCGACCGCGAGGCCAACGTCAAGATCGCGCCAGCCCGCGAACACGAAGCCGGAACCCCGCGGGCGCTGTCCTACTGGGAAGAGAACCTGCGGCTTCTCGCGATCCTCCTCGCCATCTGGTTCACGGTGAGCTTCGGCATCCTGCTCCGCGACGCGCTGGACAGCTTCTCCATCCTCGGCGTACCGGCGGGCTTCTGGTTCGCCCAGCAGGGTTCGATCTATGTCTTCATTGCGCTGATCTTCGCCTACTCCCACTTCATCCAGAAGATCGAACGCCGCCACGGGGTCGATGACGAGGGGGAAGGCGGACAATGAGCGCCCAGCTCCTCACCTATCTCTTCGTAGGCCTGAGCTTCGCGCTCTATATCGGCATCGCGATCTGGAGCCGGGCGGGTTCCACCAAGGAGTTCTACGTCGCGGGCGGCGGCGTTCATCCGGTGGCGAACGGTATGGCGACGGCGGCGGACTGGATGTCCGCGGCCTCGTTCATCTCCATGGCGGGCATCATTGCCTTTGCGGGCTATGATGGATCCGTGTACCTCATGGGCTGGACCGGCGGCTATGTGCTGCTGGCGCTCTTGCTCGCGCCCTACCTCAGGAAGTTCGGCAAGTTCACCGTGCCCGACTTCATCGGTGACCGCTACTACTCCAAGGCCGCAAGGCTGGTGGCGGTGGTGTGCCTGATCGTCATCAGCTTCACCTATGTGGCAGGGCAGATGCGCGGCGTCGGCGTGGTCTTCTCGCGCTTCTTAGGCGTCGAGATCGAGATGGGCGTCCTGATCGGCATGGGCGTCGTCTTCTTCTACGCTGTCCTAGGCGGCATGAAGGGGATCACCTACACCCAGGTCGCTCAGTACTGTGTGCTGATCTTCGCCTTCATGGTTCCGGCTATCTTCCTCTCGGTCATGGTCACCGGCAACCCGATCCCGATGCTGGCCATTGGCTCGGAGGTTACGGGTACCGGCATGACCGTCTTGCAGCGGCTCGATGCGTCGCTGGTGGAGCTCGGCTTCGGTAAGTACACCGAAGGCACCAAATCGATGGTCGACGTCTTCGCCATCACCATGGCGCTGATGGTCGGCACCGCCGGTCTGCCCCATGTCATCGTGCGCTTCTTCACGGTGCCGAAAGTGTCGGACGCAAGGAAGTCGGCAGGCTACGCCCTGGTCTTCATCGCGCTCCTCTACGTGACGGTTCCGGCTGTCGCGTCGATCGGTAGGCTGAACTTCATCAACACGGTGAACGAGACCTCCTACCGGGCCGAGACGCCTGAGTTCTTCAAAAGCTACGAGGACATCGGCCTCTACGCTTACGCCGACAAGAACGGCGACGGCGTCATCCAGTACGGTCCAGACAACGCCTTCACCGGCGGTAAGCCCGAGTTCACCGGCGAGCGCGGTGAGCTTGGCAACCGCCTGACCTCCAACGCCGACCCGGCGGTCGCCAACGAGGTCTATGCGGACCGTGACACGCTGGTGCTGGTGAACCCGGAGATGGCGAACCTTCCGGCATGGGTGATCGCGCTCATGGCGGCAGGCGGCATCGCCGCGGCCCTGTCCACGGCGGCGGGTCTCCTCCTGGTCATCTCTTCGGCCGTGTCCCATGACCTCCTGAAGAAGACCATCAAGCCGGACATCACCGACGCCCAGGAGCTCTGGGCCGCGCGCGGCGCTGCGGTGGTGGCGATCGGCATCGCAGGCTGGTTCGGCATCAACCCGCCAGGCTTCGTCGCCCAGGTCGTGGCTCTCGCCTTCGGTCTCGCTGCATGCTCGCTCTTCCCGGCGATCATGATGGGGATCTTCACCAGACGGATGAACAAGGAGGGCGCCATCGCCGGTATGGCCGCGGGCCTCCTCTTCACCATCGGCTATATCGGTGTCTTCAGGTTCGGCTGGTTCGGCAGCATTCCGAACACGTCCGACAACTGGCTCTTCGGTATCTCGCCCGAGGGCATCGGTGCGGTGGGCATGGTGATCAATTTCGTGATCGCCTTCGCCGTGGCCTCGTTCACAGCCAGGACCCCTGATGAGGTTCGCGAGATGGTCGAGGGGATCAGGGTTCCCTCCGGCGCCGGTACGGCGCACCGCCACTGAAGTTCGCTGCGAGAAGAGGATGCGTCTGCCAGTCGAAAGCGGCGGTCAGACGCGCCTCATACTTTCAGTTGCAGCTCGAAGCAGAACCACATCGCCTCGGCGCTCGAGGCTACCGGCCAGCGAGATGCGGTCGGCGACGAAGGGGAGGATGTCCTCGCCGACGGGTGCGCCGTTCTCATCGGTCATGATGAGGAGTTGCCGCTGGTTCTGAGGGCCTCTGACATAGAAGGCTGGCGGAATACCGCTCTTGATGCATAGGGCCGCGCAGGACTTGTGCACCTTGCCGCTGTTCGGACGCATGGCGCCGAACCAGCATTTGGTGTCGAGGATCATGCCGGACAGTGCTGCCTCGCCTAACGCTTCAGGCTCGGGAAAAGCCAGCTCGTCGTCGCCTTCGGCGACACTCACCGGCTCGATCCAGCGGCCGAAATCATCCGTAGCGATCATCAGGTGCCTTCCCCGCCTGATCGGGCTGCCGCGAACGATGACGGCCTGGCCCCTATACTGGTCGATCATCAGCTCGGGCACGCATTTGTTCTGACAGCCGAGAAGCGCGGTGCGGACCTCGCCGTCCTCGCTGCGATAGCGCAGCATGGGGTAGGGGAGGGAGGTGACGATGCCGCGCCACTCTCGAATATCGCCCTGGTCCCAGGTGCCCGGCCCTGCCGGGTTCTGGCGCGATGAGGTCGCATAGGCTGCCGCGCCGGTGCTGCCCAGAAGGAGAACGCTCAGACCTAGGAGGAAACGCCGGTCCACGGCAGGCGTCTCGTCGCTCCAGCCGATGAAGAAATGGTCCTTACGGCTCATAACGCCCCCGCTTCTCTTAGGGAAAGCGGCTCCTGATAGCTGCCCGGCTCGTTGGGTTCGGGATGGACGTAGACCGTCCCGCTTTCGGCCTTGAGGCGGTAGGTGGCAATGCGCTCCGTGAACGGCTCCGGTGAGCGGCCATCTTCCAGACGGTACTGGAAGCCGTGCCAGGGACAGGTGATGCAGCCGTCCACGACCTTCCCCTCGCCGAGCGGGCCGCCTTGGTGACGGCAGACATGGCTGACGGCGGAAAGGCGCCCCTCATGCAAAAACACCGCGATCTTCTCGCCATAGGGCGGCGTCACGATCCTCGCTTTGGCTTCGGCGAAGTCCGCCGCTTTGCCCGCTGCCAGCCAGCCATCCGTTTCTTCCGTCACGCTTGAGGCGGACTTGAAAGCGGCTCCCAGATGGAGAACGGAGAGCCACGCCGCGCCCCCGGCCACCATCCATCCGTAAGCCGGGTCGGTCTGCGACTGCACATAGCCGAGCATGACGTGGCCGACGAGAAGGGCGTAGGCTACGTAGACGGACATATGCAGGCTCTTCCAGAGGCCCGGTCCGAGATTGGCGTTGAAGAAGTCGTGGCTGGTCGCCGCCATCACCAGCAGGATGAAGAACGCCGCAACGCCCAGACTTTCGAAGGGGAAGCCCTGCAAGCTGTCATAGCGCGGGTTCGAGGCGAGCAGCGAGACGAACACGTTGGTCTCGCTGAAGCCGTGATACCACATGACCACCAGCCCGGCATGGATCAGCGCCAGGAAGAACGTCGTCACCCCCAAGTGACGGCGGTTGTAGAGGACGGGCTTCATGCGGCCGGTGAACCTTGCGAGAGGGCCGATCGAAAGGATGAAGGTCAGCATACCGAAGGCCAGCGTGCCCGTCGCTGCGATCAGGAGCTGAACGATATGGAGGCTCTCACCCTCGGGCTGAGCCAGGGATGACGCGGTGACGAAGACGGCCAGATAGAGCAGGACCGCCGTCAGCAGCACCAGGTCGAAGCGCTTCTTGAACGGTGTCCACGTGACGGTCTTGTAGTCGTGCGCCATTACCGGCTCACTGTCTCGAAAGCGGGAAGGGCCTCGTTTCGCAGCTCGTCCTTCGGCTTCACCATCAGCGCCGAGGCGATCGTTGCAGCCATGATGAGCGGCAGGACGAGCCAGGTGAGGCGGTGGCGGGCGATCTGTGCACGTTTCATTGGGCGGGAGGCCCTTTCCAGCGGACCGTCTTCCACAGCATGATCGGCCACAGGACGATCACGCCCCAAAGAACGGTCAGCCTCACATGAAGCTTCATACCCCTTGCCGCCTCGTCCAGGGCGCCCGCGAGAAAGGACACGTAAACGAGCCCGAAGAGAAGCCCGAAGGCGAAGTACCCTCCGATCACGAGCCAGATGAGCGCGGCGAGTTCCTCCGTCACCGGACGCCCCCTACCGTGGGTTTGTAGATGCCCGTCATCTCGGCCATGTCACGGTCGAAGGTGGCGAGGTCGTCCTTGGTGAAGCCGGACAGGCTGCGATGGCCACAGGCGCGCGCCAGCACTTTCATCAGCTCGGTGGCCGCTTCGAAATAGTTGGCGAGCCGGCGCGCGGACTTCTCGACCACGAGGCGGGAGACGAGATGCGGCTTCTGGCTGGCGATCCCTACGGGGCAGTTGTCGGTGTGGCACGCCCGCATGGCAATGCAGCCGATGGCCTGCATGGCGGCGTTCGAGACCGCGACGGCATCCGCGCCAAGGGCGAGGGCCTTGACGTAGTCCTCGGGCTTCCTCAGCCCGCCGGTGATGACCAGCGTGACATCCGACGCCCCCTGACGGTCCAGGTGCTGCCGGGCGATGGCCAGGGCCGGGATCGTTGGTATCGAGATGTTGTCGCGGAAGAGAAGCGGCGCCGCGCCCGTCCCGCCGCCGCGCCCGTCGAGGATGATATAGTCGACCCCGATCGAGAGCGCAGCGTCGATGTCCCGCTCGATATGCTGGGCGGAGAGCTTGTAGCCGATGGGGATGCCGCCCGTCCGGGCACGGACCTCTTCTGCGAAATCCCTGAACTGCGACAGCTCGGTCCATTCGGGAAAGCGGCTCGGCGAGACGGCAGGCGTTCCTTCAGGCAGGCCGCGGGTCGCGGCGATCTTGCCGACGACCTTGGCGCCGGTGAGGTGGCCGCCGGTGCCGGTCTTCGCGCCCTGGCCGCCCTTGAAGTGGAAGGCTTGGCAGCGCTCCACCTTGTCCCAGGCGAAGCCGAACCGGGCCGACGCAAGCTCGTAGAAGTAGCGGCTGTTCGATGCCTGCTCCCCGTCCAGCATACCGCCTTCGCCCGAGCAGATGCCGGTGCCCGCAAGCTCGGCCCCCCGCGCGAGGGCGAGCTTTGCGGGCTCGGACAGGGCACCGAAGCTCATATCGGAGACGAAGAGGGGGATGGAGAGCTCGAGGGGTCGCCGCGCACGCGGTCCGATGACCGTCCGCGTCTCGACCGGCTCGTCGTCCAGAAGAGGTAGCGAAGCGAGCTGCGCCGTCAGGATCTGAATGTCGTCCCACTTCGGCAGGTCATCTCGGGGCACGCCCATCGCGTCGATGGGTCCGTGGTGGCCGATCCCTTCGATGCCGCCCTCGGCCATCTTCTGAATGAGGCCGTTGGCTGGTTCTTCGGCGGTGCCGTGCGAGGTATCGGCGTAGAGGCCGAGATAGGCCTCGCGGTCGAAGGGCTGGGGGTTCTCGTCGTGCCAGGCGGCGATCTCGTCCTCGTCGACATAGACCGTGCCGCTCTTGATCCAGGACGTGAACTTGTGCAGCGCCTCCGCATTGTCGTAGGCGCTCACCCCCGTATCCACCTTGTAGTCCCAGTGGTGCACGCCGCAGATCAAGTTGTCGTTCGCGTCGACGAAACCGTCGGACATCAGCGCGCCGCGGTGCAGGCAGCGGCCGTAGAGCACGGACACCTCTTTGCCGAACCGCGTAACGACGAGGTCCACATTGGCCACCACCGCGTGGATGGGCTTGCGGTCTTCAAGGCTCTTGAAGCGTATGATCGCTCGTTTCTTCACCGCCCGTCCCAGTCTGGCCTGGGGCAAGCTAGCACACTTTTCCGCTCACACGAGGGAGAGTTCCGCAAGACCTCCGCCCTGTTGCAGTGAGAATATTTCAACCCCTGGACGTGACGCTCCGGCGGTAGGTCCCCTCCAACGCCTTGAAGCGAGGCTCTTCCAGAAGGGGTTGGAAGGCCGTGTGGTTGACGAAGCGGAGATAACCGGCCGGGCCGTAGAGCTCCGTGTACTTCTCCAGATAGTCGAGCGCCCTGCCGTGATCGCCGACCCTGACGAAGGCCTTGGCGATGGGTGGCCAGTGGCGGGCCGCCTGCCAGGTATCGGTGATGTTCAGCGCCTCGTACTCGGCGACTTTCTGGCGGACGGCCACTGCGTCGCGGCGCAGGCCGGGCAGGTCCACCGGGGTCACCGATCCGTTGGGTGCCCAGACCTTGCCGTCACCGAACTGAGGATCGGCGATCAGGGCGTCGAGTGCGGCGAGGTGAGGCTGAGCCTCCTTCTCCTCGCCCCGGTTCACGAACCACTCCGCCAGGAGAAAGTGCCGGTGGAACCGGCCCTCCGCCTCGGCCGCGAAAGCCTCGTCCCAACCGGCCAGGCTCTGCTGGAAGCTCTCTTCTTCGCCGAGAAGAAGCGCGTACTGACTGATACGGACAGCGTGGAACTTGCCTGGGTTGGTGACGGGCTTGTTCACCGACGCCCAGGCGGCCTCGTAGTCCCCCTGATACCACCAGAACCGGGCCTCGTTGTTGATGAGGTCGAGGGATGTGGGGTTGAGGTTGCTCGCCGCCTGGATCATCGCCTTGGCCTCTTCGGGGTAGCCTAGGGGCGCGTAGGTCTCGAGCCGCTCCGTCAGAAGCTCGATGTCCAGCGGGTTCAGCTCATGGGCACGCTTGAGGGCGTTGATCGCGGTACGGAAGTCGCCCCGGCGCCTCGCCACATAGGCGCGAAGCTCCCAGGCTTCCGCGCGGTTGGCACCGAGGGACAGCGCCTCGGCGAGCTTCTCCTCGGCCGTCTCGTAGTCGCGAAAGCCCCAGTAGTGGTAGTAGCCCCAACTGATCAGTGTATCGATATTTCGAGGGTCGATGGCGTCGGCCTGTTCGAGGGACTGTCGGGCACGCTCGACCCATGCCCTGCCCGTGCCGTCGCCGTACCAGTATCGGGAGAGCTCCACATGGGCCTTGGCTGCCCATGCCGAGACGAAGGACGGGTCGAGGGCGATAGCCTCCTCGAAGGCGGCAATGGCGTCCTCCTGCCAGTTCTCGACCAGCGCCTCCTCGAAGATCCGCTTGCCCCGGAAGTACGCCGCGTAGGCGTCGAAGCTTACCGTGGGCGCTTCGGCCAGCTCGGCTTTCTCCTCGGTCGACAACGCGAGGGTCAGCGCATCGGCGATCTCCGCCCCCATCTGCGCTTGGATGTCGAAGAGATCGCCGGCTTCAAGCGAGCGCTCGTAGCTTTCGGCCCATAAGGGGCGGTCATCGTGCGCGCTGACCAGGGTCAGGTTGATACGGACGCGGTCGCCGCCGCGCCTCACCGTGCCTTCGAGCACCGCGTCGACCCCAAGCTCCGCCGCTACCTCCGGCGTCGTCTTCGCGGCGCCCCGATAGCTCAACATGGAGGTGCGGGAGATGGTCTTGAAGCCGTCGAGCGCCGCGAGGCGGGTCAGAAGATCATCATGCACCATGTCGGCGAACAGCTCGTCCTCCTCCAGCGTGGTGCCGGTATGGAAGGGAAGGACGGCGATCGAGCGAAGGGCCTGCGCCTCGCCGCTCTTGCGATCGACCGGCAGGAAATCGGCGCTCACCATGAAGGATCCTGTCACGGCGAGAAGCAGGACCGCCGCCAGGGCCGTGATCCATTTCAGGCGGGAAGCGGGAACAGGAGCTGAAGGCGCGGCGCTCTGACGAGGTTCCGCGGGTCCGCCCGCTTCCTGCCGCGGCGCCGAGGAGACGGGCTGCAGGAAGCGATAGCCCCGCCCGTGCACCGTCTCGATATAGCGCGGCTGACGAGGCTGGTCACTGAGCGCCAGCCTCACCTCGCGAATGGCTGTGGTGAGGGCGGCGTCGGAGACGGCCCTGCCGTCCCAGACCTTGAGGATGAGAGCCTCCTTGGACTGAAGGGTCTCAGGCTCGCTCATCAAGGCGACCAGAAGTCGGAACGCGGTCGGGCTGAGCGCTGCCTTGTTCCCACCGAGGAGAACGCTCTCGTCCCTGAGGTCGAGGGTGAGCTCTCCGCTTTCGAGAAGTGTGTCCGCTTTCGACGCTACCATGAGTGGCCCTCAGAACTGCAAAAGGGCCGATGTCACCGCCCTCATAACTCACTCAGAAGTCTAGCTTTAAAGGTGCAAACACTTTGCAAACCCGCGCCGAGTGGGGGCTCCAGGAACGGGTATGCTTAATGAGGACGGTTTCAGAGCATTCCCCCGAGCGCCTTAGGACTGGAGCGACGATCCGCCTCAGGGTGGCGGCAGGACAGGACGAGCAGCAACGCCATCAGGGCTGAGGCGGCTGCTCCAAACAGGTGAGGGCAAGAGAGCATGGTGTTCGCGGAGTATATCTGGATAGACGGCGATCCTGAAAACACACGGCTGCAGTCGAAGATGAGGGTGCTGGACAGCGCACCGGACGAAGCGGTTCCAAGCGGCTTTCCGACGTGGTCCTTCGATGCCACCTCCACCCGTCAGGGGGGCGTTCACGCCGAGTGCCTCCTTGTGCCCGTATGCGTTGCGAGAGACCCTTTCAGGGAGGACGGCTACCTCGTTCTTTGCGAGGTCCTCTGTCCCGGCAGGCTCCCCCACCAAACCAACACGCGGGCGAAGCTTCAGGCTTTGGCGGAAGGCAGCCTGAAGCGAGAAGGCCACCGCGTCGGTTACGAGCAGGACTACACGCTGTTCCAGGACGGGCGCCCGCTCGGGTTTCCCTGCATCGGCGCTCCCGACCCTGATGCGGGCTACTACTGCGGCGTGGGAAGCGAGCGAGCGTTCGGACGGCAGGTCGCCGAGGAGCATGCCCAGCGCTGTGTCGCCGCCGGCCTCCTCTTCGCAGGGTATCAGGCCGAACGGATGCCAGGCCAGTGGGAGTTCAGGATCGACGCTCACGAGAGGGGTGGTGAGGAGGACGTGCTCTCGGTCGCCGACCATCTGTGGCTGGCGAGGTGGATTCTCGAACGGGTAGGGGAGAACCACGGTATCGGCGTCTGCTTTGCCCAGCGCCCGATGAAGGGCGGGTGGGCGGACGCCTCCCTCGACGTCACCTTCTCGACCGCCGCCATGCGCTGCCCAAGCCAGGGGCTGGGAGCGATTACCGACGCGGCGACCCTACTCGAAGCCGCCAGCCTGGCGGATGGAGCAGGCCTCGAGATCAGCGTCCCGGTCACGGTAGCGCAGAAGGGGTACGGCCATCTCAGGGCGCTGCACGGCAGCCCGAAGGCGGACCCCTACACTGTCGCTCGCCGTTTCGTCGCCGCCCTGGAGCCCGAGGCCGAGCAGCCGGAACCTGCCGCCGAACTGGTCGCCTGAGGGACAGTATTCAAACCGCCAGGGATAGGGGGCGAGGAGTGGCTACTCCGCAGGCAGGGCAGCAGCCGAGGAGGTTGCCGGGGCAACAGGCTCCGCCGTGGGCGTGGTGAGGTTCTGGAACTCGGGATAGGCGACGAGACCGATCTCGGCGAGGTCGCTGCCGGTGATCTCCTCCTCGGCGGGCAGACGGATGCCCAAGGTGAGCTTCAGCCCCATCCAGGTCAGGGCGGAGAGAGGCACCACGAACGCTGCCACGCAGAGGATGCCGATCATCTGAGTCACAAAACTGGCCTCGGCGTTGGTCAGCGGCACGAGCAGCGTCCCGAACGTTCCGGCGAAGAGGTGGACCGGGATGGCGCCGACCACGTCGTCGATCTTGAACTTGTCGAGGAGCGGTGTGGCCACGCTGACCAGGAGCCCGCCCATGGAGCCGAACAGGATCGCCTGCCCGATGGAGGGGGTGAGGGGCTCGGCGGTGATGGTGACGAGCCCGCCCAGGGCGCCGTTCAGCACCAGCGAGAGATCGACCCTTCCGAAGCGGGCCTTGCAGTAGACGAAGGCGCCGAGCACCCCGCCCGCCGCAGCCATGTTGGTGTTGGCGAAGATCTGGCTCACCGCCACCACATCGGCGGCGGAGCCGAGGGCAAGCTGGCTGGCGCCGTTGAAGCCGAACCAGCCCAGCCACAGGATGAAGACGCCCAAAGTCGCCAAGGGAACGTTGGAGGCGGGCATCGGGTGGATGCCGCCCTCTTCGTCATAGCGTCCGGTTCTGGCGCCGAGGATCAGGACCCCCGTCAGCGCGGCCCAGCCGCCCGCCGCATGAACGATGGTCGAGCCTGCGAAGTCGGAGAAGCCGAGCGTCTTGAGGAAGCCGCCTCCCCAGCTCCAGGCGCCTTGGATCGGGTAGATGATGCCCGTCAGCACCAGCACGAAGAGGAGGAAGGGCGTCAGTTTGACCCGCTCCGCCACGGCGCCGGAAACGATGGAGGCGGCGGTCGCCACGAACACCATCTGGAAGAACCAGTCCGAGGTGGAGGCGTATCCGCTTTCCAGCGAGATCGTCTCGTCGGAAGCCAGCTCCGAAGGCGACCAGACGGCCAGGCGTCCGATCCACCCGCCCTCGCCGACGCCGTACATCAGCTCGTAGCCGATGAAGTAGTAGGCGACCCCGGCGAGCGAGTAGAGCGCGACGTTCTTCAAGCAGATATCGGCCACGTTCTTGCTGCGGACGAGACCGGCCTCAAGCATGCAGAAGCCCGCGGCCATGAACATGACCAGCACCCCGCCGAAGAGGAACAGGAAGCTGTTCAGGACGAACTGGGTCTCGGACACTTCCTGAGCGAAGGCGGTAGCGGGAAGGATCGCCAGGGCCGCTGCCCCGGTAGCCGCTAGCTTGGTCGTGGTTCGCTGGTTCATGGCTGCCCGCTCGTTCGCTACTGCAGCATAGGAGCAAAGCCTGCTTTTCTGCGCTGCACAAGAGGCGAGGCAGGATATTTTGCACAAGCTCGTCAGCTAAGCAGAAAACTGCAAGACTGGAGCCGATAGGCTTGAAAGCCGAGGGTTTCCCGCGGCGGTGTGGCCTCTTAGACAGCGCTCGTTCCACTTTTGGGGCGGCTGAGAAAAAGCGATGGTGATGCAGAAGAGCGCGATGAGCGAAAAGCCGTGGCAGGTTCACCGGATCGGCAGGGAGGGCCTTCCGGTGGTGGTCCATGACGGCTTCGGCCCTGAGACCGACCGGTTACGCGAGGGCACTTCGGGCCTGCGGTTCGCGGCGAAGGGGCCGTTCTATCCGGGCGTGCGCTCTTCCTCGCCCGAAGGGTACACGGAAGACCTGCTTCGCGAGCTGTCGCCTGCGCTCGAGGAAGCCTTCGGCTGGTCCGAAGCGGACACGATCTCGTCGGACTACTCCCTGGTCACGACCGAGCCTGGCCGTCTTCTGCCCTTCCAGCGCATGCCTCACTTCGACGGCGTAGAGAAGGACGTGCTGGCGATCCTCCACTATCTCTGCGGGCCGGAGCATGGCGGCACCTCCTTCTTCCGCCACGAAACGACAGGCTTCGAAGAGGTGACCGAGGAGCGCTACAAGACCTATGAGCAGGCCGTGCAGGAGGATGTTCGCCGAACCGGCATGCCCGCGCCTCGCTACCGTAACGAGACCGACGAGCTCTTTACCCGAACGGCGACCTTCGACTGCCGACCCGGCCGCGTGCTGGTCTACAAGGGCACGACCCTTCATTCAGGCCGTATCCCCGACGGGCACAACCTTTCGCCGGACCCCCTCCGAGGCAGGCTGACCCTCAACACCTTTATCAGCCGTAAGCGGAGCGATGCATGAGTGACTTTTCCGACTACCCAAGGCCCGACGGACCCCTTCTCGGTGCCCACAGCTTCGAGACGGCCTGCCTCAGCCGCCGCACCGCGAAGCCGAGCGAGATCGACGAGCTCGGCCACGTCAACAATGCCGTCTACGCCCGGTGGATACAGGACGCGGCCGTGGGCCATTGGCTCAGCGTCACCGAAGGCTCGGCGGTCGAGGACCAGGTCTGGGTCTGCTCGCGGCACGAGATCGACTACAAGGACCAGGTGCTCGAAGGGCAGACGGTGGAGATCCGTACCTGGTTGGGTGAGGCCAAGGGTGCGCGGTTCGCTCGGCATACGGATATCAGGCTGCCCGGCGCGAGCAGACCTGCTGCCACGGGGCTGACCTGGTGGGTCCTCGTGGACGCGGCGACAAGGCGCCCCCGGCGGGTCGGTCAGGAGGTGATGGCGCTGTTCGGGCTCGCCTAAGATAGAGCGGGCCGATGTGAGGAGCTGGCAATCTGCAGCTCCGCCTCTTCCCAAGCCTCCCCTCGCGCCCCTAGGCTTTCATATCGGAAAACAACGATAGGAAGTGCCCATGCTCCGCCTTGCCGTCAGCCTTCTGGCTTTGAGCGCGCCCCTTTCCGCAGCAGCCCAGGAGACCGGCTACCGCCTGCCGCCCCAGCAGGTGGCGGACATCGTCACCCGCGCGCCCGCCCCCTCGGTCAGCCTTTCTCCGGATGGCGGCACCATGCTGCTGATGGAGCGCGAGGCCCTGCCGCCGGTCTCCGAGCTCGGCAAGCCGATGGAGCGGCTGGCCGGCATGCGGCTCGATGCCGCCACCAACGATGTCTTCAACCCGCGCAACGTGGTCGGCCTCAGCCTTCAGGACGTGGAGAGTGGCGAGGTGCGCAAGGTTTCCCTTCCCGCCGAGGCCGATCTCTCCGACTTTCAGTGGTCCCCTGACGGCCGCTACGCTGCCTTCTCCAACACCAAGGCAGACGGCATGTCGCTTTACGTGCTGGACGTGGAGAGGGGACGGGCCAGGGAGGTCCTCAAAAAGGATGTGAACTTCATCTTCCAGGAACCACGCTGGCTTCCAGGCGGCCAGCTCCTGGTGATGATGCTGCCCGAGGGCAGGGGAACGATGCCCGAAGAGCCCCGCACGCCCCGCGGCCCGGCCATCCAGGTAGCCGCCGGCGGCGAGGAGGCGCAGACCCGCACCTATCAGGACCTTCTCAAGAACCCTTACGATGAGGAGGTCTACCGCTGGCTGACAACCAGCCAGCCGGTCGTTATCGACCCTAATGGCCGCCGTAAGACGGTGATCGGCGAGCCGCGCATCTACACCTCGGTCGCCCCCTCGCCCGATGGCGAGTACTTCCTGATGGAGTGGCTGGACGGCGAGTTCTCCTACCAGGTGCCGTGGTACCGCTTCGGCAGCAAGTCCGTGGTGACCGACAAGCGGGGCCGCGAGGTCGCCGTTGTGGCCGAGCAGCCCCTGGCCGATGCGCTGCCGGTGCAGGGCGTGGTCACCGGCCGCCGCTCCCTCGAATGGCACCCGACCCTCGAGGCGACGCTTCTCTTCGCCGAGGCCCAGGACGGCGGCGATCCGCGTACCGAGACCGATCTGCGCGACATCCTCTACGCCCTGCCCGCACCCTTCACCGGCAAGCCCGAGGAGGTGGCCCGCTTCGAGGACCGCTATTCCGGCTTCCTCGGCATAGAGGGCAGCGACGACCTCATGGCCTATGACTACGACCGCGACACGCGCGAGATCAGGATCAGCCTGGCGGATGTCGAGGACGGCGACGAGACGCAGCTCGTCAATATACGGAACTACCAGGACGCCTACGCCGATATCGGCACGCCGCTCACGACCCTCAGCGAAGGGGGCTATTCAGTGGCTAAGGTTACGGGCGGCCACGTCTTCCTGACGGGGCAGGGGGCCTCGCCGGACGGCAACCGTCCCTTCCTCAGCCGCATGAACCTTGAGAGCTTCGAGACCGAGGAGCTTTGGCGGAACAGCGGCGAGAGCTACGAGTCGGTGGTCGATCTCGTGTCCGAGGACGGCTCGTCCTTCGTCACTTACTACGAGGACCCGGAGACCCCCGGCAACTATCGCCTGCATGAGAACGGTGAGGCGGTGTTCCTGACAGAGTTCGAGGATCCGCATCCCGAGCTGACGGGCCTCAAGCGGGAGCTTATCTCCTATGAGCGGGAGGATGGGGTGCAACTCAACGCCACGCTCTATCTGCCCCCGGACTATGAGGCGGGCGAGAAGCTGCCCGTCGTCGTCTGGGCCTATCCCTTCGAGTACAATGATGCGGGTACGGCGGGGCAGGTGCGCGATTCGAAGTACCGCTTCACGCGCATCGGCGGCTACAGCCACCTCTTCTTCCTGACCCAGGGCTACGCTGTGATGGACCGCACGGCCATGCCGGTGGTGGGGGCGGACCCCGAGACCGTCAACGACACCTTCATCGAGCAGATCGTCGCCTCGGCCCAGGCTGCCGTGGACGAGACCGTGAAGCGCGGCTTCGGTGACGGCGAGCGGGTCGGCGTCGGCGGACACAGCTACGGCGCCTTCATGACGGCGCATCTTCTGGCCCAGTCGGATATCTTCCGTGCGGGGATCGCAAGATCCGGTGCCTATAACCGGACGCTGACGCCCTTCGGCTTCCAGGCCGAGCGGCGTATCTTCTGGGACACGCCGGAGACCTACTACAAGCTCTCCCCCTTCATGGCCGCCAACAAAGTCAACGAGCCCATGCTGCTGATCCACGGCATGAAGGACAACAACTCAGGCACCTTCCCTCAGCAGTCGGAGCGCATGTTCGCAGCCGTGAAGGGCACGGGCGGCACCGCCAAGCTCGTCATGCTGCCCCATGAGAGCCACGGCTATCGCGGTCAGGAATCGGTGCTGCACACCCTCGCCGAGATGATCGAGTGGTTCGACACCTATGTGAAACCGGAAGAGGAAGTGGCCCAGGCTGGCGGCGCATCGGGGGCCGGGGAGTAGGATCACGGCGTCATCCCGGAAAGCCGCTAGGCTTATCCGGGACCCATGGACCGAACGCTGCTTTCTGCTGCAAGCGTAGGCCATGGGTCCGTCGATCCGCTTCGCGGCTCGACCTCCGCCCTTCGGGCTACGGCCGGGATGACGGATAGGAGAGGGCAGCCCTCACCTTGTCCCCGCCTAGCACGAAGCTCGCATCCCGGCCGAACACTAGGCGGTTAGTCAACAAACTGACCGCCACGGAGAAAGCGAAGACCAGCGCCATGGCGTGGATGTAGTGGAAGGGCTCCCAAACGAAGCTGACGAAGGCGTAGAAGGCCACCCCTAGCACCACGCCGGTCATGGCCGCGCCTGCTGCCACGTTCCTGAAGAGGAGCCCCACCGCGAAGGCCGACAGGATCGGCATGCTCAGTAGCCCGTTGAGCTGCTGCACCAGATTGATGAGGCTGTCCGCCTGCTGATAGAGCGGTACGAACAGGATGCCTACCACCGCCATGGTGATCGAGACGATGTTGGAGGTCCGCGCCACGTTCTGAAGCTCGCCTCTATAGGGCCGGTAGAGGTCCATGACGAAGAGAGTGGCCGACGAGTTCAGCACGCTGTTGAACGAGGTCAGCACCGCTGCGGCGATGGCCGCCGCAAAGACGCCGCTTAACCAGCCCGGCAGTACCATGCCTGTCACCCTGCCGTAGGCCTCGTCGCCGACGTCGCCGAAGAGCTCAAACGCCGCGATACCGGGCAGCACCACGATAGCGGGGACGATGAGCAGCCTGATGCCCGCCGCCGCTACCACGCCTTTCTGCGCTTCGCGGATCGTAGGCGCAGCCATGGCTCGCTGCGTGATCGTCTGGTTGGTGCTCCAGTAAAAGATCTGAATCAGGATCATCCCGGTGAAAAGGGTGGGGAAGGGGATGGGCGACTGGGCGTCGCCAATCAGGGTCAGCCGCTCGGAAGGGATGGCCGAGAGGTCGAAGCCGATCGCCTTCAGCGCTGCGTAGACCACGTAGAGGGCCAGGCCCAGAACCAGCACGCCGCTGATCGTATCCGACACCGCCACGGCGCGAAGGCCTCCGTAGACGGCGTAGCCCGTACCCACCACCGCAAAGCCCACCGCGATAACTAGGATGGGCAGCTCGGTCCCCGATAGGGACTTCAGGAACAAGGAGCCCGAATAGAGCATCAGCGGCAGGTAGATGAAGAGGTTCCCAAGCAGGAACAAAACCGAGATCAGTGCCCTGATGTTCCTGTCGCCATATTTGCGCTCCAGAAGCTCCGTCGTCGTGGTGCATTGGTTGCGGTAGTAGATCGGGACGAAGACGAAGGCGAGGATCATCAGCCCTGCCACCGCCGCCAGCTCCCACCAGGCCAGAAGCGCCATCTGGTTGCCGTTCATCCCGACAAGCTGGTCGGTCGAGAGGTTGGTCAACGTGATCGAGCCCGCGACGAAGTACCAGGAGAGGCTGCGCCCCGCCAGGAAGTAGTCCTTGCCCGACGCCCGGTCGTCATCGGTCTTGCCCTTGATCTGAAGCCAGGTCAGCACGCCGATCAGCACCGTGACGAGAAGAAAGATGGATAGCTGAACGGGGTCGATCATCGTGGTTCTGCCTCTGCCCTAAGCGGGGCAAGCTCTCACGGAAGGCGCCAAGCCGCAATGCCCGCCGGGGGGAGGGTGCGGCCCCCGGTCAGGAACTCGCCGTCGCTAGGCCCCAGCCCCGCCGGAAGCTCGACTGGTTCCGGTCCGTAGTTGAAGGCGAAGCGGTGCCCGCGGCCTGAGCGCAGGCGTAGGCCTTCGGGAAGGTCCGCCGTTTCGATCCCCCTTGCTGCGCAGAGCGCTCGCAGCTCCTCGCGAAGGAGTGCGCGGTCGGGCAGCGCCGCGAAATAGCGGTGCTCACCGAAACGGTAGAGGACAGCTCGCCCCGCCTCATCGGTCAGCGCAGGCTCGGCGTCGCACTCGACCTCGTCGCGCCAGATATGCCAGTGCCCCGCCCCCGCCTTGCCGCCGGGGCCAGGTGGGATCGTCTCGCTGCGCGTGACCGTCAGCGGCAGAAGCCGCTTTAGCGGTCCCGGCGCCAGGCCAGGGATGATGTTGCCGTTCTCGTTCTTCGAACCCGACCGTGCACCGGCGATAAGGGCGGCCCCGCTCTCTTCGAGGCGCCACGCCACTTCTTCAGTGAGGGGAAGGAGCGATGGGATGAGAACGACATCGTACCTAGAGAGTTCCACCGAGGGATGCACGATGTCGACGTCGAGCCCGAGGCTTCGGGCAGCGGCATACCAGTCCGAAACGATGTCCTCCGTATGGTAAGCATTCCCTTGCGGCTGGATCTCGGCCATCCAGAAGCTGTCATAGCTGAAGAGGATCGCAACCCTCGCCGCCTCTTCCTCCGGGCCGAGCTTCGCCAGAACCCCAGCCGCCTCCTCGATCTCGCCATAACCCTGCGCAGGCTGATCGTCGGGACGCAGCAGGCCCGCGTGGTTCTGCTCCTGGGCGAAGGGTACCTGGCGCCAACGGAAAGGCGCAGAGAAATGCGCGCCGTGCGCAAACGCCTCCACCGTCCAGAGCCTCACCATGCCGGGCAGGGGACAGGGGTTGTAAGGCGCCCAGTTCACCGGCCCAGGCTGCTGCTCGATGACGCCGAACGCGGAGCAACCACGGTATAGGTCATGGTGGTAGCCCGCGAAGTCGGGATCCCCCTGACGCAGGTAGCGCTGCTTGTGCTCGTCGCTCGACCTGCTCCAAGCCAGAAAGCCGAGCGGGTAGCTGTCCCAGGTCAGAACATCCACATGACGGCCAAGCTCGTGGTGATCGTAGTGGTAGTAGTGTCCCATCACGTTGTGGGTGATCGTCGCGTGCGGTGCGTGAAGCCGGATGATCTCCGCCTGCTCCTTATGGAAATCGATCACCTGATCCGATGAGAAGCGGTAGAAATCGAGCGTGTGCGAAGGGTTCGGCTCGGTAACGGTCAGATGGGGCAGCTCGATCTCGTCGAAGCTATGGTAAAGCATGGACCAGAAGCGGTTGCCCCATGCCTCGTTGAGCGCGTCAATGTCCGTGTACTTCTCACGCAGCCAGTCCCTGAACGCAAGCCTCGCCATGGGTGAGTAGCTGCGCACCGTATCATGGCATCCGAACTCGTTGTCCGTCTGCCACATCGTCACCGCCGGGTGCTGACCGTACCGCCTCGCTAGAACTTCGGTGATCCTGCGGCTGTGGCGGCGATAGGTCTCGGACGAGAAACAGTAGTGCCTTCTCGAGCCGAAGCCCCTGGGCCGACCCTCCTCGTCCCAGGCGAGCATGTCGTCATGCGCATCGACCAGCCATTTAGGCGGGGTAGCCGTCGGTGTGCCGAGCATCACTTCGAGGCCCGCTGCGTGGAGCGTCCCCACGGCTTTGTCGAGCCAGCCGAACTCGTAGCGTCCCGGCTCCGGCTCCAGCAGCGCCCAGGAGAACTCGCCGATACGTGCGAAGGACAGCCCCAGCGCCTTCATGCGCTCGGCATCGCTCTCCCACTTCTCCTCGGGCCAGTGTTCCGGGTAGTAGCACACCCCTAGGCTCATCGGCTCTTCACCCCTTGAACTTATCGCGCCGTCAGCCTTTCCTCTCCCGTCAGACGCTGTCAACGGGAGCCTGTATGATCGAGGAGAGTGAGAAGGGGTGGCTTCTCGACAACGGCCTGGTCGCCTACGCCCTTCGCGTCGGCGAGGACGGCGTTCTGGAGCACCTCCATTTCGGCGGATCGCTGGGAAGCCTCGCTGGCTTCTCTGCTTGGCCTAGACAGGCCTATCGCAGCCTCCAGATTGACGACAGGGGTAAGCCCTTCAGGCATCTCGGCACGCTGGCGCAGGAGCTGCCGTTCTTCGGAAGAGGGGACTTTCGGTCTCCCGCCATCGCCGCGCCGGGCCTTGACGAGCTCGTATTCGAGAGCGCTCGCAAGATCGAAGGCGGGCTGGACCTAGGCGATCTTCCCAGCGCCCGGTTCGAAGGTGCCGAGACCCTGCAGATCCGGACGGTCAGCAGGCATATGGGTTTAGAAGTGGTGCTGAGCCTGACCTTATGGCCGGGCCACCCCGTCCTTGCCCGGACCGTCACGGTCAGGAATATCTCCGACCGGCCCCATCTGCTCGATCGCGCATCGAGCCTCTCCATCGACCTTCCTCAAGCAGACCGGCATATCGTGCACCTCACTGGCAGTTGGGCCAGGGAGATGCACCTCCAGCGTCACCGGATAGAGACGGGACGTTTCTCCTTTGGCTCTTGCCGGGGGACGAGTAGCGCTCAGCACCCGCCTTTCATTGCCCTGACTGATACAGATACGACGGAGCTTCACGGCGAAGTCCTCGGCGGGGCGCTCGTCTACTCGGGCAACCACGAAACCGTGGTGGAGAAGGATGAGTTCGGCGCCGTCCGTCTGCAGATGGGCTTGCCCGGCGGGATGCGCTGGCCTCTAGCCCCCGGCGAAGCGTTCATCGCACCGCAAGCCTTGCTTCTACACACCGATCGGGGTCTCGGCGGCATGTCCCACGGCTGGCATGATTTCGTTCGTGAACGGCTTTTGCCGGAGCGGCGCGAACCCTACCGTCCCGTCTACCTCAATACTTGGGAAAGCGCCTATTTCGAAGTGGACGAGGACAAGGTGGAGAAGCTCGCTAGGGCAGCCAAGAAGCTCGGCTGTGAGATGCTGGTGCTGGACGACGGCTGGTTCAAGGGTCGGCGCGACGACCACACCTCCCTCGGTGACTGGCAGGCGGACCCTAAGCGTTTCTCCCGCGGCATGGGCGAGCTGGCTAGGCGGGTCACGGCCGAGGGGCTCAAGTTCGGCCTCTGGTTCGAGCCGGAGATGGTGAGCCGCGAAAGCGATCTCTACCGGGAGCACCCCGACTGGATCATCGGCGCCGACCGGGACAGACCGGGGGAGGGGCGCAACCAGCTTACCCTCGACCTCTCCAGACCGGAGGTGGAGGCGCACATCGAAAGCGTGGTCGCCAGTATGCTGAGAGAGGCCGATATCTCCTACGTCAAGTGGGATATGAACCGGTTCGTATCCGATCTAGACGATGCGAAGAGGGCGCATCTCTACATGTTGGCGCTCTACCGTATCGTCCGCAAGCTGCGTAAGGCGTTTCCAGGCGTGGTGTTCGAGAACTGCGCCTCCGGCGGCAACCGTTTCGATTTCGGCATGCTCTGCCTCTTCGACCAGACCTGGACCTCCGACCTCTGCGATCCGGAAGGGCGCCTCGACATCCAGTCCGGCGCCAGCCATTTCTTTCCTCTGTCGGCCCTGGCCAGCTATATCGGTCCGTCTCCGAACCATCAGAACGGCAGGATCAGCAGCTTCGAGGCTAGACGGGATGTCGCGTTCTTCTGCGGCAGCCGCGGTTTCTCGTTGAGCGCCGAGGAACTGGAAGCCCACGCATCCTCCGTGAAGGAGACGGCGGGCCTCTACACCAGCACGCAGTCACTGGTCACCAAGGGCCGGTTCGACCGGCTGCGGACAGGCGCGGAAATCATCTGGCAACTGACGAGCCCCTCCGGTGACGAGGTCGTCATCCTCTACGCCCGAAAAAGGTCCGAACCCAACCCGCCCTTTGCTTCGGTGCGCCTGAGAAACCTCGAGAAAGGCTCAGCCTACCGAATGGAGGGCAGCGGCGAGCTGTGGAGGGCCGAGAGCCTCATGGTAGCGGGCCTCCCCATGCCCCATACGGATCACCGAGCCAACCCGCCACTGATGAAGGCCCTACCGACCGGCGATATGGCGACGGCACTCCTTCGGCTGCGAAGGGTGTGACAAGAGCGAGGTCGGCGGAACAGCAGACGACCTACCATTGGACGAGGCGACCAAAGCCATGTCGAAGCTGCATACCGAAGCGACAGACCGGTCGCCTTGCGCCAGCCCGCCCGCGACGCGTAAGACAGAAAATGGCGCGCACAGAGGGAGAAAGTTCGATCCCACACGCCCAAAGCCGCGACTGCGGCTCGGCCGTCCAGGCCGCCCTCGCGGAGCGCCTTCGGCGCGTGAGCGAAAACGATCTGGCGGAGACGAAGGGATTCGAACCCTCGAGACGGCTACAAACCGCCTACTCCCTTAGCAGGGGAGCGCCTTCGACCACTCGGCCACGTCTCCGTCGGCGGGTTTGCCGTAAAGAGGCGGGGCTTGCAAGGACTTGTCGAGGGTTCGGGACAAGTAGGGCGTTTTGAGCGGAAGCGGCTCTAGATTCGCGGCCCCAAACGCGACCGCGAATACGGTCTCGCCGCCTCATACGCCTGTAGGTCGCCAAGCGGACGCTAGTTGGCGGTCGTCTCGAAGCCCTTCGCGTCGCGCGGGATCGGGCAGGTGCTGGCGGCTACCCCCCTGAACCCGCCTGAGGAGTAGAACAGCAGCTCACCGTTGAAGTCCGTCACCGTGTAGCAGGCGGGACGCTGCTCGGGATAGGCGAAGCAGAGCTCTCCGCTTTGGAAACCGTATTTCGCAACGACCTGACCCGAGTTCGGGTCGAGCACGGAGCCGTCGTCGCGGAGGACTTCCGAGAAGGCCTCGCCGTTAGCGTAGCAGCCGGATAGGGTACGCCCGACGAGACGCTGCCGAAGCGTGCTCTCGGTCAGAACGTTGCCGGAGATACGGCCCTTCGCGTTCTCTTCGGGTCCCCAATCCTCCCAGTCCCTCGTCTCCTCCTCAGGCGGAAGCTCGGAGGTATCGATGGGGGGAGCGCCGCCGCCCATGCAGGCAGTGCAGAGGAGGGCGGTCGTCAGGCTGAGAACTTGGTGTTTCATGCCCTACCAACAACTCCCGTAGACAATCGCACGAATCCTAGCGCCTTCGTGAAGACCACATTCATTGCAAACGTCGTGCAAACGGATACGCATGATCAGGACCAGTCCCGGTCGCGAACCTGACGAATCAGGGGGGCAATGACCTTGGTGCGGTCGTTGTCGACCAGGCGCGGCTCCCACCGCTCACGTCCGCGGGCCACGAGAAAACCGCCTTGATAGAGGCGAACTGCGGTCTCGGCGGTACCGGTCCGGTGGTCATAGAGCTGCGCACAGACGATCTGCCCGGCTTTGGCAGTCACAGCTCGATCGAAGAAGAGAATGTCGCCTGGCTCCAAGCCCTCAAGCTCCATCAGTTCGGTGTTGAGGACCAAGGCGAAGACATCGCCGACGCCGTCCGTTTCCACAGCAGCGATCTTACCCTCGAAGGGGGTCGTCTCAGGCTCGGCGAAGCCCTTCTCCTCGGGCAGCTCGATGCCTGCGGCCTGCGCCAGCTTCTCTAAAGTCGCCTCGCGGAGGAGGTTGCTGCGCCCCGCCAGGAAGCCCGTGACCGTACTCGGTTCGACCCCGGCCTTGTTGGCGAACTGCGACGGCTTCAGGCCGGTCTGCTTCAGGGCGTGGTGGACGAACTCGAGCTGCTGCTGGCGGGTATGCATGGGCCAGTTCTGGCCCACCTCCCCGTCAGTGTCAGGCGGGGAGTGCGGCGCTTGCGTTTCCATGCATATTATTTGCATTTATGGCGGCAATATGCAAACGAAGAGTATGAGGGAAACGGAAACGAGCGCGGTGAAGGGTACACACACCTTGCTGGGGCAACAGCGCGAGAGCCGATGGCCGGTCATGCCGACGGCGGGGCTTATGCTCGGGCAGAGCATCTTCGAGGCCATTCTCGACAACAGCCCCGAGCGGTGGCGACGAGCGGCGGTTCAGGCCGAGCTTCACCGTCTCTTCGCACCACCGCTCATGGCGGGAAGTCTCGATACGGCGACGCCTCTTCTGAAGAAGATGGCCGAACAGCCGGGCTACCGGCTGCGGGACTGGGAGGTCCTGACGCTCAGCGCGGCGGCACAGCTTCTCTTCGAAGACCACGCGGCGCGCAGTAGGCTAGAGGATGCTAACAGGGGCGGTGTTGAAGGGGCCAACCCCGAAGCGGCGCCGCCGTCGTTCTTGGAACCGCTCTGAGCCTGCACCGAGGTAAGCTCCAGCGCACCGCTTGGTCGATAGCAGATTGGCGTGGTTCATCATGATCTGCCGACCGGGTAGGGGAGTAGTCTCAAACGAACGGCGCAGTGATCCCTTCTAGCAGTGCATGCCTACTCATATCTCCCTCTGGGAGAGATCGAGATCTTCGATGTCGAGTGAGGGCGAGCGGTAGACAGAGCTTGGTCTTAAGAACGCCCTCACCCGAAGCCTGCTACGCAGCCTTCGACCCCTCCTGAGGGAGAGGTGGGTGCAGTGCCGGTTCTCTGCTCGAAGAACAATTTGCGCCGATCGCTTCCCATGCTCCAACCGTCAGCAGACGCTCGCCCAGCTGCGCGACAACCTGGTGGCGGAGTTGATGATGCCGACCATGGAGTAGGTCTGGGGGAAGTTACCCCAGAGCTCGCCTGTCTCCGGGACCATGTCCTCGGAGAGAAGCCCGAGCTTGGTGCGGTGGGCAAGGACGTACTCGAACAGTTTCCTCGCCTCCTCCCGGCGCCCGGTCATGGCGAGGGCGTCGATATGCCAGAAGGTGCAGGCGGTGAAGGCGGTCTCGGGTTTGCCGAAATCATCGGCGTGGCGGTAGCGGTAGACGGCGTTGTCGACCCTCAGCTCACGGTCGATGGCGTCGACGGTCTTGCGGAAGCGCTCGTCCTCGCCGTCCACGAAACCGACCTCGATCATCAGCAGCACCGACGCGTCGAGGTCTTCGCCGCCAAAGGCGCCAGCATAGGCCTGCTTTTTCTCAGACCAGGCCTCGGTCTCGATCTTCTTACGGATGATCTCCGCACGCTCGCGCCAGCGCTTCGCCTTCTGATCGTGGCCTAGAAATCCCGCCACTTTGCAAAGCCGGTCACAGGCTGCCCAGCACATGAGAGCGGAGGAGGTGTGAACGCTGGCGATGGTGCGGTACTCCCAGATGCCGGCATCGGGCTGGTCATGCATCTCGAAGGCCCGCTCGCCAATCTTCTCCAGCGCGAGAAAATCGACCTCGCCAGCGGGAGCCCGCAGCCGCTGATCGAAGAAGGCCTGGGCCGCACCCAAAACCACCTGTCCGTAGACATCGTGCTGGACATGCTCCGCAGCCTGGTTGCCGCGCCTGACCGGCTGGTGGCCGCGGTAGCCGGGCATCGTATCGACGATATGCTCTTCAAGGGTGGCTTCCAGGCCAACCCCATAGACCGGTTGGATATGGCCGCCATCCGTATGCGCCGCGACGTTGCGTAGGTAGCGCAAATAGTACTCAAGCGTCGACACCGAACTCAGCCGGTTCAGCGCCGTGACGGTGAAGTAGGCGTCTCTGATCCAGCAGAAGCGGTAGTCCCAGTTCCGCTCCGACCCCTGATGCTCGGGCACGGAAGTCGTCAGCGCCGCGACGATGCCGCCGGTCTCCTCGAAGACGCACATCTTGAGAGTGATCGCCGCACGGATCACCGCCTCCTGGTAGTCGAAGGGTACGGCGAGCCTTCGCGACCACTCCTGCCAGTAGTCCACCGTGCGCTCCTCCCAGTCGCGCGCCACCTGTTCGGGCGCATCGGACAGGCTCTCATCGGGGGTGAAGATGATGTTGACGGGCCGGTCCAAGGTGAACTGCGTCTCGGACATGATGTAGGAGATCGGCGCATCCGTCGTCATGCGGAAGCTGTTGTCCTCTGCCGTGAAGCGGACATGGCTGGTGCCCCGCTTGGTGGTCATCGGCTCGTTCGACCAGCCCCGGCTCGGCGTGATCTTCAGCGTCACCCTGGGGTTGCCGCCGCGCGGAATGATCCGCCTGACGAAGCTCATGGGGCGGAAGGTCCGGCCCTTGGCGTTGAAGCGGGGACAGAAGTCGATGATGTCGACCTCGCAGCCCTCTTCGGAGGTCAGCGTCGTGCGCAGAACGGCGGTGTTGCGCACATACTCCTGACTGGCCGTCTTCATGTTGTGCAGGTCGCAGCGCAGCTCACCGTCACCGCCGAGAAGGGCGTTGAGCACGGGCTGACCGTCGACCCGCGGCAGGCACATCCACTGATAGGCACCTTCGCCGTCGATCAGGCCCGCGATCGAGCCGTTACCGATGATGCCGAGTTCAAGCGAGGTCATGCAGAGCTTCTTTCAGTACGTCCCAGACCGCATGGTGGTCGGGTAGGCGGTGGGGGGCGAGGGTCTTGCCCTCGCCGATCTTGACGGCCGAGCCGCCCCTGTGAAGGCAGACGATGAAACCGTCCTCATCCGTCGCATCGTCGCCGAAGAAGAGGGGTTTGCGCCCGGCAAACGCTCCTTCCTTCATCAGCCGCTCGATGGCTCTTCCCTTGTCGACGCCTTCGGGCTTGAACTCGGCGACGTCCTTGCCAAGCTGGAGTTTGTAGCCTTCAGTGCGCGCGGCGATGGCTTCGGCCTTGGCGATGACGTCTCCTGAGGCATCGCGCGCCATCCGTGTATGGATGGTCAGCACCCGCGCCTTCTCTTCCAGGCGGACGCCGTCATGGGCGGCGGTCAGCTCCTTTAGCTCGGCAAGAAGCGCTGGTGGGGGCGAGGTGTCGCCATCGGGCTCGTTCGCTTCAGGCGCGAGAACCAGATCGCCATGGTTGCCAGCGCGCCAAAGGCACGTAGGCACACGGCTCGCCAGGTCGCGCACGTCCCGCCCGGAGACCAGCGCCACCGCGCCGCCGAGCTTCTCCGCCAACCGCTCGAGTACCGCAAACCCGCCGGGGGGCAGGCGCACGCTGTCCGGGTCGTCGGAGAAACCGGTCAGCGTACCGTCGAAGTCGAGAAACAGCGCCGTATCGCGCGTGATCAGCCTACCCATGGTTCAGCGGTGAAGCGAGACGACTTCCGCCGGCTCTCCGTTGGGATCGAGGTCCGCCATGAAGGCCTCGCGCCACCAGGCGATGTCCTGACCGAACACCATGCGCGCCAGCGCTTCGTAGCGCTTCTTCCGCTCGGGCAGCGCCATGTTCAGCGCCTCGCGCATGGCGTCGGCCATGGCCGAGATATCGTGCGGATTGACGATCAGTGCACCGTGTTTGAGCTGCTCGGCCGCGCCCGCGAACTGGCTGAGGATCAAGACGCCGGGATCCTCCGGGTCCTGAGCGGCGGCGAACTCCTTGGCCACGAGGTTCATCCCGTCATGGAGCGGCGTCACGAGCGCGACCCGTGCGAGGCGGTAGAGCCCGGCAAGCTGCTCCCTCGGATAGCTGCGAGCGAGGTAGCGGATGGGGATCCAGTCGAGATCGCCGTAGTCACCGTTGATCCGCCCGGCGAGGGTATCGAGCTCACCGCGAAGCTCCTTGTACTCCTCCACCTTGGTGCGCGAGGGAGGGGCGATCTGGGTATAGGCGATCCGCCCGTGAAGCCCCGGCTCGTTGTCGAGCAGCTTGCCCACCGCCTGGAAACGGTTGGGGATGCCCTTGGAGTAGTCCATCCGGTCGACACCCAAGATCAGCGCGCGGCGCTCGCCAAGAAACGGCTCGATGCGGGACGCGGCTTGGCGGCCCTCCTCCTCTTCGGCGAGGCGTTTGAACTCCTCCGCGTCGATACCGATGGGGTAGGCCTTGATCGTGATCGAGCGGTTGTTGACCGAGATCTCCTCCGCCCCGTTCTGTTTGGCGCCGAGCTCCGACACGCAGTATTTGACGAAGTTGTCGCGGTCGCTGACGGTCTGGAAACCGATCACGTCGCAGGCGCAGAGCCCTTGGGTCAGCGCGCGATGGTCGGGGATCGACTTGAAGATCTCCGGCGGCGGGAAGGGGATGTGCAGGAAGAAGCCCGTCCGCCCCCGCCAGCCCAGGTCCCGCAGGTCCTGGGGCAGGGGGAAGAGATGGTAGTCGTGCACCCAGACGAGGTCGTCCTCGTCGAGGCGCGAGTAGATCAGCTTGGCGAAGCGGCGGTTCACCTCGCGGTAGCAGGCGTACTCGTCCTCGTCGAAGTTGGCGAGGTCCACCCGGTAGTGCAGCACCGGCCACAAGGACCTGTTGGCGTAGCCTAGATAGTAGCCCTCATGCTCGGCCTCGGTGAGGTCGGTGAGGGCGAACTCGACGCCCTCCTCGTCGAAGAGCTCGACCCCGCGGCGCACGCGGTCCTTGTCCACCACCTCGCCGGACCAACCGAACCAGAGACCCTTTCGCTGCACCAGCGCGTCCCAGAGCGCGACGGCGAGGCCGCCCGCCTTGGGTCCGCCTGCCGCCGTGCGGTTGGAGATGCCCACCAGTCGTTTCATCTTCTGTCCTGTCCGCACAGCCGGAAGCCGTGCTCTCGTTTCCGGCGGGAGGTCGTCATTCGCTCGCCGCCTTGTGTGTCTCGCCTTCGCCCTGTCGCCCCCAATAGGCGAACTGCCTGACCATGCCGCGGAAGAGGCGAAGCTCCGCCTCAGTGAAACGCGCATGGGTCAGCATGGTTCGCAGGTTGCGCTCCAGAACCGGCCTCTTGTCATCGGGGTAGAAATAGCCCGCCTCGTCCAGCACACCGAAGAGGTGGCCGAGCATTCCGTCGAGCTCCTCGCGCGGCGCAGGGGCCTCGTCATAGGAGCTCTCGAAGGGAAGGGCGTCGTCCTCCGCCCGGCGCCACTCATAGGCGCAGAGGAGCACGGCCTGGGCGAGGTTCAGGGAGGAGAACTCCGGGTTCACCGGCAAGGTGAGGATGGCGTTGGCTCTGGCTACGTCGTCCGTGGGCAGGCCCGACTTCTCGCCGCCGAAGAGGATCGCGCATCGCTCGCCGCCCGCCTGGCGGCGCCTGATCTCGGCGATCGCCTCGGAGGCGTCATAGACAGGGAGGAACAGCCCGCGCTGACGAGCGGTGGTGGCGACCACGAAGGAGCAGTCGGCGGTCGCCTCCCCGACATCTCCAAACACCCTCGCCCCGTCGAGAACGCCTCCCGCCCCCGCGGCCATGGCGACGGCCTTGGGGTTGGGCCAGCCGTCCCTCGGCTCGACCAGGCGCATCCCCGTCAGCCCGAAGTTCAGCATGGCCCTCGCGGCGGCGCCGATATTCTCGCCCATCTGCGGGCGCACGAGGACCATGAGCGGCTGAAGAGGAGAGGAGGGGTCTTGAGAGCCGGGCATCGAGCCGCCGCTAGCACGTTTTGCTGCGCTGCCGCAAAGGACCCGCTGCATCAAGTTTGAGAGGGGGAACCCTCCCGCGCGGCGTGTATTGGTCGGTCATGAGCGAAGCCAGTTCGAACGAGCCGACCAATCTGGCCCCCGGCAGGGGCCGCGAGGCGCAGGGGCCTGCCGACATCCCCACCAAGGGATGGCTCGATATCGCGTTGCGGTTCTGGCGCGGCTTCAACAACGACAACCTCGTCCTCGTGGCGGCAGGCGTCGCCTATTTCACCTTGCTGGCGGTCTTCCCCTCCATCGTCCTCTTCGTCTCGATCTACGGGCTGATCGCCGATCCCGCCTCCGCCGCGAACCATGCGGGAAGGCTGGCCGGGGTCCTGCCGCCGCTCGCCTCCGAGTTCATCTTCTCCGAGATGGGACGGGTGGCTTCGGCGGGGAAGGGCGGGCTCTCCCTCGTATCCCTCATCAGCTTCGCCGTCGCGATCTTCGGCGCTGGCCGGGCGGCCAAGGCTATGTTCCAGGCCCTCAACGTCGCCTACGGCGAGCGCGAGGACCGCAACATCATCGTCATCAACCTCCTAGGCATCCTCTTCACCTTCGGCTTTCTGATCGCGGCGGTGGTCGGCATCAGCATGATCGTCGTCCTGCCGCCGCTGCTCGAGGCGCTGGCGCTGCCGGGGGGAGCGGAGACGGCGATCTCGATCGTCCGCTGGCCCATCCTGTTCTTCGGCATGGTCGCGGCCACCTCCGTCCTCTACCGCTTCGGTCCCTCGCGCGAGCCGCCGCGCTTCCGCTGGCTGAGCCTCGGCGCCGTCGCGGCGGCTCTCCTGTGGATGCTGGTTTCCGGACTGATCTCCTACTACGCCAGCAACATCACTGACTTCTCCGCCACCTACGGCACGTTCGGGGCGGTGATCCTGCTTCAGATGTGGCTTTGGGCGACGGCGCTCGTCGTCCTCGTCGGCGCCAAGCTGAACGCCGAAACGGAACACCAGACCGCCGAGGACACCACCACCGGCGTTCCCGAGCCCATCGGGCGGCGCGGCGCACGGGTCGCCGATCATCTCGGCCGCACGCGAGGGCAGGGCGCCGATCCCGTGAAAGTTGATCTCAGCGAGGCGAGCTGACCCAAAAAAGCGTGGAACGGGTGTTGCAACACAACCTTTTCGAGACTTAACACTATAACGCTTCTGTCAAGGCTTGCGGTCGGCCCTCAAGCCCTCTTGATTGGAAAGCAGGGCAGAACGGGATCGGGGCAGGACTGAATGCGGCTTTTCATGCCAATGGTGTTCGTGGTGGCGATCGGCACGCTGGCGACGGCGGCCGCCACCATCTGGCTAGGCTACGAGTTTCATCAGTTCGACGAGTTCGAAGACCGTGCCGAGCTGACCTGCACCCCGGTCGTGGGCATCACCGGCGCTTCGGACATCACGGCGATGGAGGGGCGCAACGTCGCCTTTCTCTCCGTTCTGGACGAGCGCGGCGATGCCGAGCGGGGCGGGCTCGTCCGCTTCGACTTCGACAACCCTCTCGATGACACCTCCTGGCGCGACCGCACCGGCGGCAGGCCCATCGGTCTCGACCCGGGCGGCATCGACCTCTTCGAGGAGCGCCTGCCCAGCGGCCTGATGAGCTACCGCCTGTTCGTCGTGAACCGGGTCGGGCTCGAGGTGCTCATCTTCGATGTGGAGAACAACGGCAACCTGACCCTGGCCGAGCGCTTCACCGACCCCCGCCTGACCAGCCCCAACGACATCGTCGCCACCGGACCCACCTCCTTCTACGTCTCCAACGACACGGCCTCGGGCCGCCAGACCCTGCGCGGCAAGGCGGACTTCCTGGTTGGGCTGCCCACCGGCGCGGTGTTTCACTACGACGGCAATAGCTGGTCGGTCGCGACCGACGGTCTTCGCTTTCCCAACGGCCTCGCCATGAGCGAGGACGGCAGCATGCTCTTCATCGCCGAGATGCGGGCCGAGGCGATCCGCCGCTACAACCGCGACCCGGCGACCGAGGCGCTGGAGCCTGCCGGACGGGTGGCGCTCGGCTCCTTCCCCAACAACCTGTCCGTCGACAGTGAGGGCAGGCTGCTCGTGGGCGCCGTGCCCCAGCCCTTCGCCTTCAAGGCCTACACCGAAGGCCTGCGCGACACCGCGCCGAGCCAGATCCTGCGCGTGGCCGGTGACCGGGTCGAAACCCTCTACCAGGACAGCGGCCGCAACCTCTCCGCCGCCACCGTCGCCACCGAGGTCGGCGGCAGAACGGTCATCGGCTCGGCAGCCGACGACAAGTTCCTGATGTGCCGGAGCTGATCGGCGGACGGCGCATCGCACCGCTCCCCCTCAGCCTTCCGGCAGCTCCCCCTCGGGGAGAGGGAGCGACATAGGGACCGAAGCTTAGTTCTGTTTTCCTCCCCTACGCAGTGGGGGAGGTGCCCGAAGGGCGGAGGGGGCAGCCACGGTCGACGCACTTCACCCTCCAGACCGCTTGGCAGCTCCCTTTCATCTCTCTACGCCAAGGCCAAGCTGCGAAGACCACGGCACCATGCGATACATCTCGACCAGGGGCGGCACCGAGCCTGCCACCTTCTCAGGCGTCCTGATCGACGCGCTCGCTCCTGACGGCGGCCTCTACCTGCCCCAGACCTGGCCAGAGGCGACCGACTGGAGCGGCGAGACCTCCATGGCCAGTGCAGCGGCGGGGGTCCTTCACCTCTTCGCAGGTCAGGAACTGCCCCTGGACGAAGCGCAGGAGCTGACCGAGGCGGCCTTCGCCAGCTTCCGTCATCCTGACGTGGCGCCCCTCAAACGTTTAGGAGACGACCACCTCCTCGAGCTCTTCCACGGCCCGACCCTGGCCTTCAAGGACGTGGCCCTTCAGATCATCGCCCGCCTGTTCGAGCGGCACCTCAAAGCTAGGGGAGGGCACCTCAACGTGGTTGTCGCTACCTCCGGTGATACCGGCGGGGCGGCCGTGGCGGCCTTAGCTGGTCGTGAGAACCTCTCCATCACCGTGCTCCACCCCCACGAGCGCATCTCGAAGGTGCAGCGGCGTTTCATGACGACCACGGGGGCCGGGAACGTCCTGAACCTCGCCGTCGAGGGGACATTCGACGACTGCCAGCGCATCGTCAAAGAGATGTTCGCCGACCGCGCCTTCACCAAGGAGGTCCGCCTCGGCGGCGTCAACTCGATCAACTGGGCGAGGGTGGCGGCCCAGGCCTCCTACTACATCACCTCTTGTGCACAGCTTGGCGGCACCGCGCATTTCTCCGTCCCTACCGGCAATTTCGGCGATGTCTTCGCAGGCTACGTGGCGAAGAAACTCGGCGCGCCGGTCGGCGAGCTGATCGTGGCGGTGAACGAGAACGACATTCTCGACCGGACCTTGCGGACAGGCATCTACGAGAAGCGGGGGGTCACGCCGACCTCCTCCCCCTCCATGGACATCGAGATCGCCTCCAACTTCGAACGCCTCCTCTTCGAGGCGGCGGGGCGGGACGCAGGCGAGGTGAAGCGAGCCATGGCCGACCTCTCGGCCTACGGCTCCTTCGCTCTGGAAAGCGACGTGCTGGACCGCATCAGAGACGGCTTCCGCTCGTACAAAGCTTCTGAGGCGGATGTCGCAGAGCTGATGGCTGAAGTGCTTGAAAGCCACGGCGAGCTGATCGACCCCCATACAGCCATTGGTCTCCACGCGGCGAGAAAGCGCAGGGAGGACGGGCTTTCCGGCCCCATCGTCACCCTGGCCACCGCTCACCCGGCCAAGTTCCCCGAGGCCGTCCAAGCGGCAACCGGCCAGGCGCCGCAACTGCCCGGCTCCGAAGAGGAGCTCTTCCGCGAGGAGGAACGCTTCGATATCCTCCCCGCTAGCACGGACGCCATCAAATCCGCCATTCGGCAGCACGCCCTGCTGCTTTTCTAGCTGAAATGGCGTACATCTTGCTTTGATGACCAATTCAGCTACAGCTTACTGTTAGGGCATAACTATCGGGGTGGTGGTGACTATGGGCGGCTGGAGCGACGCCTTCTCGTTCGATCGGTACGCAGCCGGGCTGGCCCGGCAAGCGGCCATGGATCCTGAGGGCTTCGCCCTCATCCAGACCATCGTGCTGGCCTCCCTGGCTGGCGGGGCGCTGCTGTCCCTCGGCACCATGGTGTTCAAACGGTCGGGCACCGCCACGGCGGGGTTCGCGCTCCTAGTGCTCACGGGTCTGTCCCAGGCGCTTCTCTTCGGCCTTCTCGACTTTCTGACCCCGGACACGAAGGTCCTTCTCGGCGCGCTGACCGCCAGCGCGCTCCTCGTCTTCACCAATGCCGTGCTCCATACCGGGCGTGAGAACGTGGTCATCGCCGGGCTCTCCATCGTGGTGATCGGCATCCTCCTGGCCCTCGCCGGCGCGGTCATGCTCGACAAGCCCTACGGCGCCGAAGCCAGGCTCGCCATGCTGGGCTCGGCAGCGCTCTCCGGGCTTCTCCTTCTCTACGCGATGATCCGAGACCCGAAGGGCAAGGCCATCCTCGGCATCGGCGTCATCATCGCCGTCCTCTCCGCCGCGCTGATGACGGACGAGGCGGTGCCCTATCTCCGCGGTGTCGTTCCGGCAGCCTTCCCCTCCCTCCTCATCACGGGGGGCATCCTCCTGGCCGCGCTCGCCGCGCCGTTTCTCGCCGACGAGCACCGGATCGAGACGAGACCCCGCCGCCACAAAGAGCAGCCCGGCTACGTCCCAGCCTCCCTCTTCGGCGACGAGCCGGATGCTCCCTCCAACGCCGGTATCTTCCGCAGCCCCGACCCCCAACCTGTCTGGACCAACGAGCCGGCAACCTTCGACGAGCCCCCTCAGCACGAGGCGCCGGTCTTCGAAGCGCCGCAGGATCTCTCACCGGTTCCGACCTTCGCCGCTGCCGCAGAACAGGAAGCCGGTTTCGAAGCGGAAGAACCCGCCTTCCACGACGAGCCCTCTCCTTTCGCGGCAGGGGCCGCAGCGGATACCGCTTCGAACCACTGGCGGGAGGAGACCGGCGAGGTGCTCGAAGCAGCCGCTGACGAGTATGTCTGGGATGGGCTCGCCAACCCCGAAGTGCGCTGCGGCGAAGAGGTGCTCTCGGCCCTCGGCGCCTCCCAGTCTTCCGATCTCACCCCCGAAGGTATGCGCGAGCTGATCGACGCGGCGGTGCTTCCCGAGTTCGATGAGCACGTTCTCGGCGGCAGCGAGCCCCAGTCCGGTCCCTTCACCGTCGATCTCGAGACCGAGAAGGCGCGCTTCACCTTGGAGGGCCGCCGCAAGGTCGACCATGACGGCATTCTCCTACGGATCGACGCGCATCTCACAGACGTTTCGCAGAAGAAGACCCTGCCCAAGGCCGCGCCCATCGACACGGGCAGCCTGCCTTCAGGCACGTTCCGCGCCATCTCCGACCTCCGCTCGGAGGAGGCGGCGGGAATCGAGCTCGCCCCGGGCCGTGCACTGAACGGCGAGGAGGCACGGGCGGCGATCCTTCGCGCAGGAACGATGCTCCGTGCCATGATCGACGGCGGCAGGGCCGATGCGAAGCTGCTGGTCGACGGGCACGGCCTGGGCGTGCGGCCCGGTATTGTCGCCGCCGCCGTGGGCAAGACCATCCGGGAGAACGAGCTGCCTAAGGGCGCCGTGATCGTCGGGCTCGTCATGCCGCTGCCGCGCGAGGCGAAGGCTTTCGGCAAGATCGCCGGTGACCTTCACCTCGCCGGGGCCGATGTGGCGGTGATCCTTGACAACAGCCGCGCCAAGCCGATCAAGAACCTCGACGCCGACGGCGTCTGGATCGGCGCATCCAAGGTCACCGGGCGCAAGGCGAAAAAGAAAAACCCGCTGGAGGAGATCGAACGCCGCTTCTCGCTGCCGGTCACGGTCCGCGAGGTAGACACGGACGATCTCGCCTCCGAAGTTCGGCTGTCGGGAGCCAGCTATGCGGGCGGATCGAGCTTTGCGGGTCTCTTCCTTCCGGCAGGGGGCAACTTCACCAGAACATCCGATGGCGGAGTAAGCAGCAAGGTCGGCTCGCTTCGCTAATTCGCAGCCGAATCAGTTCGGCCGCGCCACCGGGCTGTCGTTCGCATCGAACATGCCGAGGTCGGAGATGCCGATCTCGCTCATCGCCTCTCCCCAGGTTTCCGTCGGATTGCCGAAGACCAGCTCCGGCGTCGCGCTGGTGCTGAGCCAGTCGTTGCGCTTGATCTCGTTCTCGAGCTGCCCGCCTTCCCATCCGGCATGCCCCATGATCAGCATCCATTTCTTCGGCGCACGGGCGGACGAAGCGATGATCTGAAGGGCCTCCTTCGTGGCGGTCAGACCGATCTTGTCGGTTACGGGAACTGTCTCCGCACGGAGAAAATCTAACGTGTGCAGCACGGCGCCGCGCTGAAGGTCCACAGGACCGCCGAAGAACACCGGCTGCGCCTGGGTTTCCTGGTCCGCGTCGATCCCCATCTCCGCCACCACTTCGCCTACCATGACACCCGCCATCGGCTTGTTGATTACCACGCCGAACGCATGGGTGTCGTCGTGGCTGCAAACCAGCGACACCGTCTTGGAGAAGGGCGTATCCTCCAGATGCGGCATGGCGATCAGCGCACGACCGACTAGGCGCTTGGACTGATCGAAACAGGGCGGTACGGCATGGGTCATACCGTGGACAATAGCAGGGATGATGCAATGTTCCTGTTTCAGGTCTTCACGGTCCCGCGCTACCTGTGCCAAGGGATTGAAACCTAGCGTTCCTGCCGCATTTTGCGTCAACACGCCGCAACGCCGATGAGGTCAAGCATGATCGAAAAAGATCAATCCGTACCCGACATCCAACTCTTCCGCGCCACCCAGGACGGTCCTGCCCCGGTCAAGACCAGCGAGCTCCTGGACGGCAAGACCACCGTCCTCTTCGCCGTGCCCGGAGCATTCACCCCTACCTGTTCGGCGAAGCATCTTCCTGGTTTCGTGGAGAAAAAGGACGCGCTGAAGGACAAGGGTGTCGACCAGGTCGTCTGCATGTCCGTGAACGACGCCTTCGTCATGCAGGCCTGGGGCGAAAGCGCCGATGCGGGCGACATCGTCATGCTGGCCGACGGCAATGGCGAGTTCGCCGAGAAGCTAGGCCTGACCATGGACGGCGAGGCCTACGGCATGGGCAAGAGGTCACAGCGCTTCGCGATGATCCTCGACGGCACCAAGGTCCGCGAAGTCTTCGTCGAAGAGCCTGGCGCCTTCGAAGTGTCCTCGGCCGAACACGTTCTGGCGAACCTGTAACCTAGTTCTGCGGGCCGAAACCAACCGAGCTTTCGGCCCAAACCTCAAGGTTCCTGCCGCTTTCCGCTTCCGATGGTGCGGAAAGGTGCGGTTCTCCTTGCGGCATCTAAGGACTTTTCAAACGGCACGGTGTTTGCTCTCATCATGGGAATGACCGCCGACCTGACCATCGTCCCGGACAACCACCTCGCCGTCCACCAAGGACGACTTCAGGCTTTTCTCAGCTCGTTCGTCGTGACCTTCGGCGCCGGTCTTGCGACCCTTCTCTTCGTGACGCTGCTCATCATCAGCCTGCCCCTTCTCCTAGCGGCAAGCGTCACCTACGACCCCAAAACCCGCCGCCGTAAAGGCTGGCAGGAGCTCCAGCCGGTCGAAGCCTAGGTCGGCTGCCAACCTTTTAACCATCTGAACGCACAGTGTTTCCGGGGGCAGCGCCCGGCATCCTTAGCCTATCGGCAGCTCCCCCACGGGGTGGGGGAGCGAGACTGCGAGCGGCGCTGAGTTCTGCTTCCCCCCCCCCCCCCCCCCCCCATGGATTGGGGGAGGTGCCCAAAGGGCGGAGGGGGCAGCTACAGGTGCTGGACGCTACCCAACTTGCTTAGATTTCCACGGCGCAGCGCAGCGAAGACCGTGGGACCCATCTCCTGAAGGCTGAACGAGAACACACACGCAGGAGATGGGCACCACGGTCTTCGCCGTGGTGAGCGCCAGAAAGAGACAGTCGGAAGAGAGACCCACCCCGTAGGACGGTCAGCCACAGGCTGGCCGCTTTCTAAGCGCCGACGCGGCCAATGGCTTCGCCGCTGACCGCCCTACGGTTAACCCAGCAAGCCATCCCCATCGGGATCGAGAAACTCGTGCAGATGGACGATGAAGTAGCGCGTATGGGCGCTGTCGACGGTGGCTTGGGCTTTGCCGCGCCAGGCTTTCTCGGCCTCGGCGTAGTTGGGGTAGATGCCGACCACGTCGAGCTTGTCGAGGTCCTTGAACCGGGCTTCCTGGGGACCGGTCAGCTCGCCCCCGAAGACGAGGTGGAGAAGCTGCTTCGGTTGTTCAGCGGTCATGTCGGTCCCCTCAAACGGATAGAGAGCGCAAATCCTCTGGCAGATGGGACAGGCGCTCGATGATCTCCGGGTAGAGACCGGGGGCGGCGCAGACAAGCCCCGGTTGCTCTGGCGGGCGGCGGTCGAAGCGGAAGGGTCGGCCGAGATGGTCCGAGACCTGTGCTCCCGCTTCCGCTGCGATCAAGGCGCCAGGCGCCGCGTCCCAGTCCGGCTTGGGGGTCAAGGCCACCGTGCCGTCATAGCGCCCCGCGGCGATGCAGGCGAGGCGGTAGCTGGTCGAGTTCTTGTAGCCGATGCTCATTTCCGGCCAGCGCTCAGGCCAGTCCGGGTGGCCGAACATCCGTTTGGTGCCGAGCATCCGGCAGCCCTCGAGGCCCTGGCACGAGCTCACCTCGATCGGCTGGCCGTTCAGCGTCGCGCCCTCCCCGAGGGCGGCGGCGAACACCTCCTCCCGCGCCGGAGCGTAGATGACCGAAGCGACGATCTCGCCCTCCTGTTCGACGGCGAGGCAGATGGTGAAGCTGTCCTCGCCTTTAAGGAACGCCCGCGTGCCGTCGATGGGGTCGACGATGAAAGTCCGTCGGCCAGGTCTGTGTGCTCCGCCGTCCCAGCTTTCCTCGGACAGCCAGCCGTAATCCCCACGGCCCTCTGAGATGATAGCCTCGCGCAGGACCTGGTCGGCGCGCATATCCGCCTCGCTGACCGGGCTGTCGTCCTCCTTGGACCAGACCTTGAGGGAGCAGTCCCGCCATAGCGGCATGACGGCGTGCCCAGCCTCGACCGCGGCACCGATCAGAAGGTCCCGCTCCTCGGCGAAGGAAGGCGCCGCGTCAGTTGCCGGCAATGGTCATCTTCTCGATGAGCAGCGTCGGCGCGTTGACCGAGCCCTTCCGCTTGAGGTCGTTGCCAGCCACGATCGAGCCCCACATCTGGAGGAGGTTCCCGGCGATGGTGATCTCGGAGACCGGGTAGGCGATCTCGCCGCCCTCGATAGCATAGCCCGAGCAGCCCACCGAGTAGTCGCCGGTGTTGCCGTTGATCTGCGGGCCGAACATGTCGGTGACGTAGAGCCCGGTGCCCGCTTGGCGGATCAGCTCCTCGGGCGACAGCTCGCCGGGCAGAAGGTCGAGGTTCGAGGGGCCGGAGGAGGGGGCGCCGCCCGTGCCTCGCTTGGCCCGGCCGTTGGTTTCTAATTCCAACTGACGTGCCTGGGCCGAGTTGAGGTACCACTGGGTCAGCCGCCCCTTCTCGATGAGGTCGAAAGCCTCGCAAGGCACGCCCTCGCCATCGAAGGGCTTGGAGCCGAAGCCGCGCTTCCTCAGCGGATCGTCGCGCACGGTCACGTTCTCTGGAAAGATCTGCTCGCCGAGCTTGCCGAGGAGGAAGGTCGTCCGCCGCGCCACCGCGCCGCCATTGGCCGCCCCGGCCAGGGGGCCGAGGAGGGAAGAGGCCAGGCGTTGCTCGAAGATGACCGGAGCCATCTGGCTCTTCATCTTGCGCGGGTTCAGGCGCTTGACCGCCCGCTCTCCCGCCTCGCGGCCCACATCACCGGCGTCGCGGAGCTCGCTGAGGAAAACCGCAGCGTCGCTCTCATAGTCCCGCTCCATCCCCGTGCCCTCTCCGGCGAGGACCGAGACACCAACCGAGTGCGAGCCGCCATGCTTTCGGCCGAAGAAGCCGTGCGAGGTGGCAAAGAAGCTCTCGCCGTAGGAGACCGACGCGCCAGCACCGGAGGAGTTGGTGACGCCCTCGACGGCCCGCGCTGCGTCCTCGCAGAGCTTGGCGCGCTCGGTCAGGGCTTCGGTGCCGGGCTCCTCACCGTCGGACAGCTCGAGATCGGCGAAGGGGCCGTTGGCGAGCCTGTCCTCGGGCGCGAGGCCCGCATACTGGTCCGGCGGGGCCAGCTCCGCCATCTTCACCGCCCGCTCGACCAGCGTGTCGAGGTCGCTCGCGGCGAAGCTTGTCGAGCTCACGGTTGCCTGCCGATCGCCGATGAAGACGCGCAGGCCGAGGTCCTGATTCTCCGACCGCTCCACCTCCTCGGTTTCGCCGAGGCGGACTTGTACGCTCGCCGAGAGGCTCTTGTAGAGGAGCGCATCGGCAGCATCGGCGCCGCGCGCCTTGGCTTTACCTAAAAGGGAGGCGAGGAGGTCTTGAGGGGATCGGTCCATATCTGCGGCCTAGTAGCGGGGCGAGCGTCTGACAAGTTGACGTTCGCGCGTGTTGGGCGCAGAGCTTTCGCTCTGACCCGATGGGTCAGGCTCCCCCGCGGGAGACGCCGCCACTGATGGCGGGGCCGAAGGCGCAACCACCCCGGAAACGCTCAGGCACCAGGGACCGCGGGCGGGGTCTCGTACAGGCTGGAAAAGGGCGCATGCCCTGCCGAAGGAGCAAGTGGGGGCAACGAGCCCTTGCCGAATCTCTCAGGCGCTCTTCATGTCCGGAATGGGTATGACGAGCGAGGACAGCCGGGGCCGTAAGGCGGGCCGCGCCCGCTGCCTTTGGGAGACCCGCGTGAGCGATTTGAAACAGCTTCCCCTAGATGGCCTGCACCGCGAGCTCGGCGGCAAGATGGTGCCCTTCGCCGGCTACGACATGCCTGTGCAGTACCCCATGGGGGTCAAGGAAGAGCACCTCTGGACCCGTGAGAAGGCCGGCCTTTTCGACGTCAGCCATATGGGCCAGGCGGTCCTTTCGGTCGAGGGCGGCAGCCACGAGGACGTCGCTGCCCTGATTGAGGAGATCGTCCCCGGTGAGATCAGGAAGCTCGGCCACGGACGCATCCGCTACACGCTCTTGATGGCTGACGATGGCGGCGTGCTGGACGATCTGATGATCACCCGCCTGCCTAAGGAAGTCGGGCACGCGGGCGACCTCGTCCTGGTGGTCAACGCCGCCTGCAAGGATGCCGACTACGCCTATATTGAGAAACAGCTCGGCGGACGGGCAACGCTCTCGGTCAAGGACCGCTGCCTTCTGGCGCTGCAGGGACCCAAAGCGCATGAGGTGATCGCCGAACTCGATCCCGAAGCTAGCACCATGCCCTTCATGTCCGCCCGCGTGACCCAGCTCGCAGGCGCAAACGTCATGCTTTCCCGCTGCGGCTATACGGGCGAGGACGGTTACGAGATCTCCGTGGCGAACAAGGACGCCGACGCCCTGGCCCGGAAGCTCCTCGCCCATGACGACGTCGCCCCCATCGGCCTTGGTGCGAGGGACAGCCTGCGCCTTGAAGCAGGCCTCTGTCTTTACGGCCACGACATGACGCCGGAGACCTCGCCGGTCGGCGCCAACCTCACCTTCGCGCTCGGCAAGCGTCGCCGCGAAGAGGGCGGCTTCGCCGGTGCCGAGCGGGTGCTTCGTGAGCTGAATAATGGCTGCGGTGAGATCCGCGTAGGCATCAAACCTTCGGGCCGCGCTCCTGCCCGCGAGGGCACTGAGGTTAAGCTGGAAGACGGCACCACGATCGGCCGCGTCACCTCCGGCGGCTTCGGCCCCACGGTCGGCGGCCCCGTCGCCATGGGCTACGTGCAAAGACAACATGCGGAGGAGGGGGGCACAGTCCATCTCGACATCCGCGGCAAGCTTCACCCGGCGGAGATCGTCCGCCTACCTTTCATCGAACCGCGCTACTACCGAGGGCCTTCCAAATGACGACCAAGTTCACCAAAGACCACGAATGGGTCCGCGTCGAAGGCGACACGGCTACCGTCGGCATCACCAAGCACGCCGCCGAACAGCTCGGCGATGTGGTCTTCGTGGAGCTGCCCGACGTGGGCAATTCGTTCACCCAAGGCGACGACATGGCCGTGGTCGAGAGCGTCAAGGCCGCCTCCGACGTCTACGCCCCCGTCTCGGGCGAGATCATCGAGGGCAACGGCTCGATCGTCGATGCCCCGGAAACGGTCAATGACGGCCCCGAGGAAGGCGGCTGGTTTGTCAAGATGAAGCTCTCGAACCCCAGCGAGCTCGACGAGCTGATGGACGAAGCGGCGTATAAGGAACACGCGGCGAACAGCTAAACGCCGTCATCCCGGAAAGCCGTAAGGCTTATCCGGGACCCATGGCCTGACCGTTCCGATCGAACGCAACAGATGGTCCATGGATCCCGGCTCTCCGCTAGCGCTCCGGCCGGGATGACGATTGGATGGATTTAGGAAGATCATGAGATACCTCCCCCTCACCGACGCCGACCGGCAGTCCATGCTGAAGACCATCGGCGTAGAGACCGTCGACGAGCTCTTCTCGGACGTGCCCGAGGGCGCGCTGAACCCCGCGCTCGACCTGCCGGACCACATGCCGGAGATGGAGGTGGAGCGCCGCCTCACCCGCCTGTCGCGCCAGAACCACTTGGGATCCGATGGTCCGTTCTTCGCCGGCGCAGGGGCCTACCGCCACCACGTGCCCGCCACGGTGGACCACATCATTCAGCGCTCGGAGTTCCTGACCGCCTATACGCCCTACCAGCCCGAGATTGCTCAGGGCACGCTGCAGTACCTCTTCGAGTTCCAGACTCAGGTAGCAGCCCTCACCGGCATGGAGGTCGCCAACGCCTCTATGTATGACGGCTCGACCGCCACCGCCGAAGCGGCGCTGATGGCCCGGCGGATTACGAAGCGCAACAAGGTGGTCATGGCGGGCGGGCTTCATCCGCACTATGCCGAAGTCGTCCGTACTAATGAGGAGCTGATCGACGACAAGGTGCTCCAGGCCCCGGCCACCCCCGGCGCTGGCGCGGTCCTGGACATGATCGACGACGAGACATCCTGCGTCATCGTTCAGAGCCCGGACGTCTTCGGCTTCCTGCGCGACCTGACCGAGATCGCCAAGAAGGCCCATGAGCACGGCGCTCTCTGCGTGGCAGTGGTGACCGAAGCCGTGTCCTTCGGCCTTCTCAAATCGCCGGGCAGCCAAGGCGCAGACATCGTCGTGGCCGAGGGTCAGTCCATCGGCAACGCCCTCAACTTCGGCGGGCCTTACTTAGGCCTCTTCGCGGCTCGCGAGAAACATATCCGGCACATGCCGGGCCGCCTCTGCGGCGAGACCACGGATACGGAGGGTCGGCGCGGTTTCGTTCTTACACTCTCCACCCGCGAGCAGCATATCCGCCGCGACAAGGCGACGTCGAACATTTGCACCAACTCCGGCCTCTGCGCTCTGGCCTTCACGGTGCATATGTCGCTTCTCGGCGGACACGGCCTGCGCAAGGTAGCGCAGCTCAGCCACGAAGCCGCGGTGAAGACCGCCGACGCGCTCGCCTCAGTGCAAGGTGTGGAAGTCCTCAACGACGCCTTCTTCAACGAGTTCACCATCTGCCTGCCGAAGAACGCTTCGGACGTAACGGACGTTGTCGCCGCGAAAGGCATCATCGCGGGCGTGCCGGGCGGCAGGCTGTGGCCGGGGCGGGAGGAGACCGAGAACCTTCTCATCGTCGCCGCCACCGAGCTGACCACGGATGAGGACATCACCGCCCTCAAAACCGCGCTGGAGGAGGCGCTCTAGGCTTATGGCGAACCCGGTCTTCGAGCAGAAACGTCTGGCCAACCGTATCCGGATGACCTTCGGAGACCACGCGCTCGCCTACCGTTTTGAGGACCAGAACGCCGCCGCCGAGTTCGAACAGCCCTATGCGGACATTCCCTTCGAGACGCGGGTCTATGAAGAGAAGGTGGGACCTGCGAGGGCCGCCGCCATCTTCCTTCTCGGCATAGCCGCGGTGGGGCTGGTCGGCTACTATTTCGGCGGACCTTTCTCGGTCTCGCCGGTGGGTGCTGCCATCAATGCCGGTCTCGCAGGGCTGTTCGAGTTCGGCTACCGCCGATCCCGTACCTCATTTACCGTGTACGACGCACCCATGGGCCAGATCACCGTGCTGAAGGACAAGCAGCACGACACCATCAACCTCGCCATTGAAGAGCGGCGCAGGGCCGCCATCCGCTCCGAAGCAGTGGACATCAACCTCGACCGGCCTGTGGAGCTTGAGCTCGAGAAATACGAGTGGCTGCACAAGCACGGCGTCATCACCGATGAGGAGCACCGCGAGAAAATCGCCGCCCTAGGCGCCCTCCAGCGCGAGGACGGCACGGTGCCGAAAAGGCTTCACTGATGCCGAAGATCGATCTTCAGAAGACGGAGCGCTACGAGCGCCAGGTCTATCCGGGCAGCCTGCGCCGCGAGACCGACGGCTACAACAAGCTGAAGCTCTCCGACCAGGCGGGGCTGTCCCAGTTCGGCTTCGGCGAAGTCACGCTGGAGCCAGGCGGCGGGACCTCCATCCCTCACTGGCACGAGCGCGAGGACGAGCTGATCTACGTGCTGGAAGGCGAGGTCACCGTGACCGAGGGGGAGGCGACCTACACCCTCACCGCCGGAGAGAGCGCCGCCTGGAAGGCGGGCGTGCCAGTCGGTCACACCGTCCGCAATTTGAGCGACAAGCCTGCCCGGTTCCTGGAGCTCGGCACGCGGGACCCGGACGAGGTCGCCTACTATCCGGGCCTCGACATGAGCTACCGCCGCACCCCCGGCGGCTATGAAACCCTGGCCGGTGACCCCATCGGCCCCGATGACGACGTACGCAAACTTTCGGCAGATGCCGCCCCCTCTTCGGAGTAGCACCATGACCACCACCACCGACACCTTCACCGGCCACAAGGGCCTCGAACTCGAAGTCCCGCTTCTCTTCGAAGAGGGCTCCTATGAGAAGTCCGGCGTGGATATGCCGGAGCCTTCCGGCACGTCCCGCCTAGGCGATCTGTGTGCGGAGCAACCAGTCGAGCTCCCCGCCTTCGCCGAGCCTCAGGCCATGCGGCACTTCGTGCGCCTCAGCCAGAAGAACTACGCCATCGATATGGGCATCTTCCCGCTGGGTAGCTGCACCATGAAGCACAACCCCCGCCTCAACGAGCGGATGGCCCGGCTGCCCGGCTTCGCCGATGTGCACCCGCTGCAGCCCGTACAGACCGTACAGGGCGCGCTAGGTCTCATCCACGAGCTGCAGCACTGGCTCTGTGAGCTGACGGCCATGCCCGCCGTCGCCATGTCGCCCAAGGCTGGTGCCCATGGCGAGCTCTGCGGCATGATGGCTATTCGCGCGGCTATCGAAGCCAAGGGAGAGGGCGCCACACGGACGAAGGTGCTGGTGCCCGAAAGCGCCCACGGCACGAACCCCGCAACCGCCGCCCAGTGCGGCTTCACCGTGCACAAGCTGCCCGCGACCGAGGACGGCCGCGTCGACCTTGCCGCGATGACGGAGAAACTGTCGGACGAGGTGGCCGCCATCATGGTCACCAACCCCAACACTTGCGGCCTGTTCGAGCGGGACATCCGCGAGATGGCCGAGGCGGTGCACGAGGCGGGGGGCTATTTCTACTGCGACGGCGCCAACTTCAACGCGATCGTCGGCAAGGTCCGCCCGGGCGACCTCGGCATCGACGCCATGCATATCAACCTGCACAAGACCTTCTCGACGCCCCATGGCGGCGGCGGTCCCGGCTCCGGCCCGACGGTGCTGTCCGATGCGCTGGCTCCCTTCGCCCCCGTTCCGGCGGTGGTGAAGAGCGGCGAAAGCTTCGAGATCATCGAGCAGGCCGAGGGCGACATGGAGCAGGCCTTCGGCCGCATGGTCGCCTTCCACGGCCAGATGGGGATGTTCGTCCGTGCGCTGTCCTACATGATGAGCCACGGCGCCGACGGCTTGCGCAAGGTGGCGGAGGACTCGGTCCTCAACGCGAACTATGTCCGCGTGCGCCTCGCCGAGGAAATGACCCAGGGCTACCCCGGCACCTGCATGCACGAGGCGCTGTTCTCGGACAGATGGCTCAAGGACACCGGCGTCGGCACGCTCGATTTTGCCAAGGCGATGATCGATGAGGGCTTCCACCCCATGACCATGTATTTCCCGCTGGTCGTCTCCGGCGCCATGCTGATCGAGCCCACCGAGACCGAATCGAAGGCGTCGCTGGACGAGTTCTGCGATTCGCTCCTAGGCCTCGCCCGCGCTGCGAAAGCCGGGGAGAAGGAGCGCTTCACCCAAGCACCTAGATATGCTCCCCGCACCCGCCTCGACGAGACCAAAGCGGCGAGGAAGCCGGTGCTGAAGTGGACACCAGCCAATCCAGAGGCGATGGCGGCGGAGTAAGTGTCCTCCCCCTACCAGGGGGAGGTGCCCGGAGGGCGGAGGGGGACTATCAACAAGCGCCCTGGCTAGTTGCGGCCACTGCAGTGGCCTTCTCCGCCTAGATAAGGTCTCCCAGACCTTATCTTTCACCTGTGGTGAACCAGCTCCGAAGCCCCTCCGTCAGCTTCGCTGACACCTCCCCTGAAGGGGAGGAAAGCGCTTTACGGAATCGTCCGCGGATTGCCCAAACTCGTGGGCTCGGGGCTGTCATCGGCCTGCTTCAAGCACTCATTATAGCCCTGGCGCCAGCCGGCTGCGTAGCTCGGCTGGAGACGGAACAGCTCTTCGTTGCGGAACACCTGCGTGTTGAACGCGGCCTGGCGGGCCTCCGCAGTGCGGCAACCATCGGAGAAGCCTTCGGTGGCGTAGGGACCTTCAAGGGCCTCGGGGGCGGTGGTCGTGCAGGCGGCGAGCGGCAGCACGGCGGCGAGAACAAGAACTGAGCGCATGAACGGTCTCCTATCGGCATCAACCTAAGCAGGGCGTCATCAAAACACCACCCGCCAGGCTCCGGCTCCCCGGAGGACATCAAACTGTGAACCTATGGGCGGAAAGCGCCTTTTCCCCCATCCTTCGCCCCGCAAACCGATCGGAAAGGTGCTTTGGGGTAGCAGAGCCGCGATCAGCGGTTGACGGATGGGGCGCAACTGCCTTTTTTCCGGCGTCGCTTACCGGGGGGGTTCACCTTCGGATCATCCCGCGCTTCGAAAGGCTGACGGCTTGAAGAGCTTTTTCGCCACGACCGGCAGGTCGCTCGTGCTAATCGCTGGGCTCTGCGCCCTGTGGCTGCTGCTGTCGGGCTACTGGAACTACGCCACGCTGGTGGCCTTCGGCGTCTTCTCCGTAGGGCTGACCCTGTGGTTCGCCGACAGGGCCGACGTGGTGGACCGTGAAGGGGTGCCGACCTCGATCTTCCCGCGCATCATCCCCTATATGAGCTGGCTGTTCCTTGAGATCGGCAAGGCCAATATCCAGGTGGCCCGCGAGGTGCTGAAGAAGGACATCAAGCTGGCCCCCAAGCTGATCAAGGTGCCTGCCCCCCAGCCAAGCGACCTGACCCGCACCATCTTCGCCAACTCCGTCACCCTGACACCGGGCACAGTGACGGTGGATGTGCGTGAGGACAGCCTTCTGATCCACGCCCTCGACGAGAGCTTCGCGGATGTCCCCGCTATCTGCGAGATGGGTGACAAGGCGACCCGCCTCGAAGCGAAGGGGGACCGCTAGGCCATGTACCTGACCGCAGGCATCGCCATCATCGTCGCCATGGCGCTCATGCTGGCCAGGGCTATCGTAGGGCCGACGGTCTACGACCGGGTGCTGGCGGTGAACAGCTTCGGCACCAAGACCGTGCTCCTCCTCGGCGTGCTGGGGTTCCTGACAGGGCGCCCGGCCTTTCTCGACATCGCGCTCCTCTATGCGCTGATCAACTTCATCGCGACCATCGCGATCCTCAAATTCTTCCGCTACGGGCGCCTGACGGGGGTGATGTCCGACGAGAACCCCGCGAGGGAGGAGCTTCGCTGATGCTGCTGATCCTCGACATCCTGTCGTTTCTGCTGCTGGCGGCGGGGGGAGCCTTCGTCCTCATCGGCGCGGTGGGCGTTCTGCGCTTTCCCGACTTCTATACCAGGATGCACGCAGCCGGGGTCACCGACACGCTGGGCGCCGACCTCATCCTCTTGGGGCTGCTGCTTCAGGTGCCGGACGTGATGACGGCGGTGAAGATCCTGCTCATCATCTTCTTCCTCCTGATGACCAGCCCCGTCGCCACCCACTCCGTCGCCCACGCCGCCTATGCAGGCCGGGAGGCCCCCCTGACCGGCAAGCTGCTCCTGCGCGAGCATGTGCCCCTCAGCCCAGAAGCCGAGCGCGAGAAGGAGCTGCAGCGATGAGCATGATCTTATTCTTCGCAGCGGCGGCCAGCGATGCCGAGCCGATGATGGAAGTGACCGGGCAGGCCGCCTCGGTGGCGATCGAGATCCTGATCCTCACCCTCCTCGTCGCCACCGCCGTGTCGATGATCCGAATGCGCCAGCTCTTCGGCGTGGCCATGCTGTCCGGCATCTACTCCCTGCTCTCGGCGGCCTTCTTCGTGGCGCTCGATGCCGTGGACGTGGCCTTCACTGAGGCCGCGGTGGGGGCGGGGGTCTCGACCGTGCTGGTCCTCTCCGGCATTGCCTTGACCGCCAAGCGCGAGATGCCGGTGGACAGGCGGCGCCAGCTTCTCCCCCTGCTGATCGTCTTCGTCACCGGCGGGGCGCTGGTCTACTCCACCATCGACATGCCTGCCTTCGGCGACCCCCAGGCCCCTGCCAACGCCTATGTGGGGGCGGAGTACATCGCCCAGACGCCCCAGGACGTGGAGGTGCCGAACATCGTCACCGCCGTCCTCGCCAGCTACCGGGGCTTCGACACGCTGGGTGAGACCGTGGTGGTGTTTACCGCGGGCCTAGCCTGTCTGCTGCTGCTGGGCACGACCTTGCGCGGCGGCGGCAAGGGCGGAAGGGACTGACGTTATGGGTCACTTGATACTCCGCGTGACGATCAAAACGCTCTTCGCGCCGATCATCCTCTTCGCCCTCTATGTGCAGTTCCACGGCGATTACGGCCCCGGCGGCGGCTTTCAGGCCGGGGTGATCCTGGCCTCGGCCTTCATCCTCCACGCCCTCGGCTTCGGCCTCGACCGCTGCCAGCGGGTCATCCCGCCGAGCTGGCTGCCGGTCGGTATGGCCCTCGGCGTGCTGATCTATGCCGGCACGGGCGTCTATACGCTGCTCTTCGGCGGCAACTTTCTCGACTACGACGTGATCCAGCCGGACAGCCACCACCATGCGGGCCAGCATATCGGCATCATCGCGGTGGAGCTCGGCGTGGGCCTCGCGGTCGCCGCGACCATGCTGCAGATCTACTACGCTTTCGCCGGGAGAGAGCCCGAACCCATGGACGATAGCTGGTAATGATCGAGTTCATCCTTGCACGCTACAACTACTGGATCGTCATCGCGCTGATGATGACGGGGCTCTATATCGTCTTCTCTCGGGGCAACCTCGTGAAGACGCTGATCGGCCTCAACCTGTTCCAGACCTCCGTGTTCATCTTCTACATCACCATGGGCAAGGTGTTCGGCGGCACGGCTCCCATCCTGCTCGGCGGTCATGCGGAAGAGGGGCACGGCGAAGAGCATGGCGGCGACCATGCGGAAAGCACCCATGGCACAGCCTATGGCGAGCACGAGGACAGCTACGCATCTGATCCCCTGCATGAGGGCGGCGCGGTCAACACTATCGAAGAGACCCATGCGGAGCTATCACCCGGCGAGAGCCTCCACACCGCCCCCGAAGGCGCGGTGAACGAACTGGCCAGGGCCGAGACCCCCGCAGGCGATGTGGCCAAAGCCGCGCTCGATCATGGTACGGAGATCCTCTACTCCAATCCGCTGCCCCATGTCCTCATCCTCACCGCCATCGTCGTCGGCGTGGCCACCACCGCTGTGGGCCTGTCCCTGGCCGTGCGTATTCGTGAGGCCTACGGCACCGTCGAAGAGGACCGTTTGGAAGCCATCGACAACCAGGACGACCGGGCCGAGGTGCTCGTCTGATGCTCCTTGATGACCTCCCCGTCCTCCCGGTCATCCTGCCGCTGATCGCGGCGCCGGTGTGCCTGCTGCTGCCGAACAACAAGCTTTCCGGCAGCTTCGCCACCGTGGTCGCCTGGGGCGCCTTCATCCTCTCGGTGATGCTGCTGCAGCAGATCGCGACCGGCGGCGCTGCCGAATACGCCCTCGGCGGCTGGGCCAGCCCCCTCGGCATCGTCTACCGCATCGACCTGGCCGGCGCGATCGTGATGAGCCTCGTCTCGCTCATGGCCGCCGTGACCCTTCCCTATGCGATCGAGAGCATCAGGGCGGAGATCAACGGCTACCAGATCAGCGCCTTCTTCGCGATGTTCCTCATCTGCTTCGCGGGCCTCATGGGCGTGGTGGCGACGGGGGACGCGTTCAACGTCTTCGTCTTCCTGGAGATCAGCTCGCTCTCGACCTACACCCTCGTGGCCTTGGGGGCGAAGCGGGACCGGCGGGCACTGACGGCGGCCTTCACCTATCTGGTCCTTGGGACCATCGGCGCGACCTTCTTCGTCATCGGTCTCGGGCTCCTCTACCAGGTGACGGGTACGCTGAACATGCTCGACATCAACGAGCAGATGCAGGGCCAGGACAACAAGGTCGTGCGTGCAGGCTACGCCTTCATCGTCACCGGCATCGCCCTGAAGCTCGCCATGTTCCCGCTGCACCGCTGGCTGCCCGATGCCTATACCTACGCGCCCTCGGCGGTGACGGCGTTCCTCGCCTCGACCAGCACCAAGGTGGCGATCTACGCCATGCTGCGCTTCCTCTTCACGGTTTTCGGCTTCAGCTTCGGCTTCGCCGATGTCGCCTTCACCTTCTTCCTGATCCTCGGCCTCATCGGCATGTTCTACGCCTCGACGGTGGCCATCTTCCGCGAGGACGTGAAGATGATCCTCGCCTACTCCTCCGTGGCCCAGATCGGCTACATGCTGCTCGGCATCAGCTTCGCCACGGTGGACGGGGTCGGTGCGGCGCTCGTCCATGTGGTGCAGCACGCGGTGATGAAGAGCGCGCTTTTCATGGCCGTGGGCGCGGTCTTCTTCGCCGTCGGCTCGCACAGGCTCTCGGCCTATAAGGGCCTCGCCAAGAAGATGCCGATCACCACCGCCGCCTTCCTCATTGGTGGCCTGTCCTTGATCGGTGTGCCGCTGACTGGCGGGTTCATCTCCAAATGGGTGCTGATCCAAGCGGCGTTCGGAAGCGTACAGCCCGTGCCAACCCTGCTGATCGTGCTGATGATCGTGGCCTCTTCGCTTCTAGCGGTGGCCTATGTGGGCCGGATCGCCTGGACCATGCTGCTCGAAGATCCTGACAACAACGCCCCCGTGAAGGCCGTGCCGCTCGGTATGACCATCCCCATGCTGCTGATGGCAGGGCTGACCCTCTATCTCGGTATCGACGCAGGCGGACTGATCGAGCTCTGCCGCGCTGCCGCTGAGAGCCTTCTGGGCACGGGCTTAGGCTTCGGGAGTGCTTCGTAATGGCTGCGCTCTTCTCCCTTCTCTCGCCTGAGACGGCCATGCTCGTCTCCATGGTTGTGCCCGTCCTCGGCCTCTGCGCCGTGGCGCTTCTCGACCGCCAGCCGAACCTGCGCGAGGCGGCTAGCCTCATCACCGGCGCTGTCACGTTATACTGCACCCTGACAGTCTTTATCGCCGTCGGCGCAGGCGAGCGGCCCACCGTCGAGATCGTGGAGATGCTGCCGGGCCTCTCCCTTCGCCTCGCCGCCGAGCCCCTGGGAGCGCTCTTCGCCCTGATCGCCTCAGGCCTCTGGATCGTCAACACGGTCTACTCCATCGGCTATATGAGGGGGCACGGCGCGAAGGCGCAGACCCGCTTCTACATGGCCTTCTGCGCCGCGATCTCGGCGGCGCTCGGCATCGCTTATGCCGGCAACCTTCTCACCTTCTTCCTCTTCTACGAGGCGCTGACGGTCTCGACCTTCCCCCTAGTCACCCATGAGAGGAACGGCGCAGCGAGGGCAGGGGGCCGGGTCTATCTCGGCATCCTGATGGGCACCTCCATCGGGCTGCTGCTGCCCGCCGTGATCTGGATCTACGGCCTCACGGGGACCACGGACTTTGTCCTTGGCGGCATATTGGGTGAGCTCGTCCAGAACATGCCCGTGGTGTTCGCCATCCTCCTCAGCCTCTCGGTCTGGGGTACGGCGAAGGCGGCGCTGATGCCCTTCCACCCCTGGCTACCCAACGCCATGGTCGCGCCGACGCCGGTCTCGGCCTTCCTTCACGCCGTCGCCGTGGTGAAGGCAGGGGTCTTCGGTGTGCTGAAGATCAGCCTCTACACCTTCGGCGCCTCGAATATCGCCGCCTCAGGCATGTCGGACGTGATCCTCTACGTGGCGGCCTTCTCCATCCTCGCCGCCTCGCTGATCGCCATGACCCAGGACAATCTCAAAGCGCGCCTCGCCTATTCCACGGTCAGCCAGCTCAGCTACGTGACCCTCGCCGCGATGCTCGCCACCCGCTACGGCATCCTAGGAGGCGGCACACAGATCGCCGCCCACGCACTCGGCAAGATGACCCTCTTCATGTGCGCAGGCGCCATCGCCACGGCGCATCACCTCAAATACATCTCCGATATGAGAGGGCTGGGGCGCATCATGCCGTATACGTTCGCCGCCTATATCATCGGCGCGTGCTCCATCATCGGGCTTCCTCCCCTCGCAGGCACCTGGCCCAAATTCTTCCTGATGCTGGGTAGCGCGGAGACGGGTGACCTGATCCTGATCGCGGTGCTGATCATCTCGAGCCTCCTCAACATCGTCTATCTCCTACCCCCGGCGGTCAGGGCCTTCATGGACCCAGTCCCTGAGGGCATGGACGACAGCCGCATCCAGGAGGCCCCCGCCGCCGCCCTGGTACCCGCCTGGGTCACGGCGGTCGGCTGCCTCGTTCTCTTCTTCCTCATGGGCGACCTCGTCCGCTATCTCGAACCCCTGGTGGAGGGGCTATGAGCGACCACCCTGAAATCAGGCCCGAAGAGCGCAGCGTATTCGAGACACCGAAGACCCTGCGGCTCATCTGGATCATCGTTCCGGCGACCTGCGCTTTCTTTGCACTGATGAATGTGGTGCTGGCGATCCTGCATAAGACCCACCCGCACTTCACCCTCGACGCCTTCCCCGTCTTCTACGGCGTGGTGGGTTTTCTCAGCTTCTCCTTCATCGTCCTGGCGGGTCAGCATTTGCGCAAGATCCTGATGCGCCCTGAAGGCTATTATGACGGCGCCGAGGCGGAGCTTCCGAGGATCGGCCGCGACGACGAGGTGGCGGTGGACGATGCGGACCTAGGGGACGCACGCCGATGATCCCGTTCCTGCCCGCCGATACGAGCCCCGCCGTCATCCTGATGACCCTCGGCGCGCTGATGGTCTTCTTCGGACCCAGGGGCCGGGGCATCATCGGCATCGTCGCCGTGGTCCTCAGCTTCTTGCAGCTCCTCTCCTTGGGCGTCGGCCCCATGGGGGACGCGCAGATTTACGGCGTCTCCCAGGTGATGGGCTATGAGTTCGCGCCGCTCCGGCTCGACAAGCTGTCGGTGATCTTCGCCACCATCTTCCACTTCGCCGCCCTCCTCAACGTCATCTATGGCTGGCAGCACGCCACCAAGATCGAGGCGTCTACGGGCCTCATCTATGCGGGCTCGGCCATTGGCGGAGCGCTGGCGGGGGACCTCCTGACCCTCTTCATCTACTGGGAGATCGCAGCCCTTTCCTCCGTGTTCATCGTCTGGGCAGGCGGCACCCACATGGCGTTCAAGGCGGGGATGCGCTACCTCGTCATCCAGGTCATCTCGGGCCTCGCGCTCTTCGCTGGCATCGTTCTGCACCTGAACGCAGGAGGTTCCTCCGAGTTCGGCGCGTTCGAGCTCTTCACCGAGGCGGGAACCAACCCGGCGGCGGCGCTGATCCTTCTGGCGTTTGCCATCAAGGCCTGCTTCCCGCTGCTCCATACCTGGCTGCAGGACAGCTACCCGAAAGCTTCGGCGGTGGGCGCGGTGATGCTGTCGGCCTTCACCACCAAGCTTGCCATCTACGCCCTGGCGAGGGGGTTTGCCGGGACCGACATCCTCATCCCCATCGGCTGCGTCATGACCGCCTTCCCGGTCTTCTTCGCGCTGATCGAGAACGATCTGCGCAAGGTGCTGGCCTACTCGCTGAACAACCAGCTCGGCTTCATGGTCGCCGCCATCGGCATCGGTACGGAACTGGCGATCAACGGCGCGGCGGCCCACGCCTTCGTCCATATCACCTATAAGGCGCTCCTCTTCATGGGCATGGGCGCGGTGCTCGTCCGGGTGGGGACGGCCAAGGCGACGGAGCTCGGCGGCCTCCACAAATCCATGCCGCTGACCACCATCTTCACTATCATCGGTGCCCTGTCGATCTCGGCCTTCCCTCTCTTCTCGGGCTTCGTGGCCAAGTCGATGATAACCCTGGCCGCAGCCGAGGAGCATATGTTCTTCGCCTATCTGGCGCTCCTCTTCGCCTCCGCCGGTGTGCTAGAGCACTCAGGGATCAAGATCCCGTATTTCGCCTTCTTCGCCCATGACCGCTTCGCGCCATCTTTACGGGGAGGGGCGCCGAGGCCGGAAGAGGCGCCCCGGCCCATGCTGATCGCCATGGGGCTGGCGGCCTTTGTCTGCATCCTGATCGGCATCTACCCGCCGATCCTCTACGGACTGCTGCCCTACGAGACAGACTACCACGCCTATACCTTCGAGCATGTGGCAACGCAGATGCAGCTTCTGATGTTCGCGATCCTCGCCTTCATGCTGCTGGTCAGATTCAAGCTCTATCCGGCGGAGGTGCGGTCGACGAATCTCGATGTGGACTGGTTCTGGCGCGTGCCTGGCTACCGCGCAGTGATGGCCGCGAAGAACGGCGTGGTCGCCGTCTGGCACCGCGTCTGGGGCGGGATCAAGGAGGGGCAGTCGGCGCTTCTTTCCGGCCTGGGCGTTGCGGCGGGGCCGGGCGGCAGGCTCTCGCGCAACTGGACCGTGGGCTATACGGCGCTGACCACGGCGGGGGTTCTCGCGGTGGTGCTGATCGCGGTGTTCGCGAACTAGGGTTCTATGTTCCGTCATCCCGGCCGTAGCGAAGCGGAGAGCCGGGACCCATGGCCTGTGGGTAACGACAGCCACAACGGCAGCGCAGCCTGCTCGGTCCGGTCCATGGGTCCCGGATAAGCCTGACGGCTTTCCGGGATGACGCGGTGGAGAACCTACAACGCAACATGACATCCCCCTCCGCATCTGCTAGCGGCGCCCGGCTATGCTCAAGCTCGCCATTATCGGCCGTCCCAATGTCGGCAAGTCCACTCTGTTCAACCGCCTGGCCGGGCGGAAGCTGGCCATTGTGGATGACCAGCCGGGGGTGACCCGCGACCGGCGGGACCTCGACATCACCTTCGGTGACTTCGACGTGCGGCTGATGGATACCGCAGGGCTCGAAGATGCCGCCGACGGCAGTCTACAGGCGCGGATGCGGGAGGGGACAGAAAAAGCCGTCGCCGACGCCGACATCGCCTTCTTCATGGTGGACGCCCGCTCGGGGCTGACGGCGCAGGACAGGAACCTCGCAGAGATCCTGCGCGCTTCGCCCACCCCCGTGGTTTTGGTCGCCAACAAGACGGAAGGCCGCGGCGAGGAGGGCGCCTATGAGGCCTACGAGCTCGGCCTCGGCGACCCCATCGCCATCTCCGCCGAGCATGGCGAGGGCATGGCCGACCTCTACCAGGCCATGGCCGAGACCGTGGAGCGTCATGGCATCGACCCCGACAAGGACGAGGAGGAGGACCCCGAGTTCAAACCCCTCCGTGTGGCGATCGTCGGGCGGCCCAATGCGGGCAAATCGACGCTGATCAACAAGCTCCTGCAAGAAGAACGCATGCTGACCGGTCCTGAAGCCGGGATCACCCGCGACTCCATTGAGGTGGACTGGGTCTGGTCCGACGGAGAGCGCGACTGGCCGGTGGCCCTCTGGGACACGGCGGGCATGCGCAAGAAGGCGAAGGTGCAGGAGAAGCTGGAGAAGCTCTCCGTGGGCGACACGCTGCGCGCGGTGCGCTTCTCCGAGGTGGCGGTCTTGGTGATCGACGCCACCCAGCCCTTCGAGAAGCAGGACCTCCAGATCGCGGACTTCATCGCCGAGGAGGGTAGGGCCGCCGTCATCGTCGTGAATAAGTGGGACCTGGTGGAGGACACGGATCTCGCCGCCAAGGAGCTGCGCCTCGACGCCCTGCGCGCCATGCCCCAGTTCGGTGGGGTGCGGGTGGTGTTCCTCTCGGCACTGACGGGCCGCTACATCGACAAGCTGATGCCGATGATCGTCGAGGCGTACCGCGACTGGAACGCCAAAGTGAAGACTGCTGAGCTCAACCGATGGCTCGAGGGGGTGGTCGCCCACCACCCGCCGCCTGCGGTAGGGGGCAGGCGGATCAAGATGCGCTACGCCGCGCAGATCAAGACCCGGCCCCCGACGGTGGTCATCAAGTGCCAGCGCGCGGCGGAGGTGCCTGAGAGCTACCGGCGGTATCTGGTGAACTCGATGCGGGAGAGCTTCGAGCTCGAGGGGACGCCGGTGCGGGTGTTCCTTCGGGCCGGGGAAAATCCGTATGAGGGGAAGAAGAAGAAGCGGTAGGTAGGGCGGTCTGCTGGTCAGGGTTGGCCGCGTTGTAGAGACCAACGAGGATCGCGGCCAATTGCTGCGCCGCTGACCGCACTACGGCCATACCGAACATCCGCCTCGCGGCGGACTTACGGAAAGGTCGTTCGGGGACCACGCGCGGCTGGCTGCTGCGGAGGGTTCGAAAAATGACTGTGCGGCAGCCTGAGGGCTTCCCAGGGCCCGAGCCGCGCGTGCTCGTAAGAGGTGCTTCGCCAGGGCCAATCCTTAGCTCACCCGGCGGGGTCTTTCTTTCGGCACCCGGACGTTAAGCGGACACACCGCCCCCAGAACCGAAGCGCCCCCTAAGGCACAACTCGCGGTCAGCAGCCGGTACGGAAGAAGGCGCCGCTCCGTCCCCTGGCCCGGGGGGCCATCCGCTGACGGGAGGGTTGTAGGGCATGGAGAAGGGGCGGGGATAATTTGGTGCGTGGGGGCGTAAGCCCCCTCAGCCTGCCGGCAGCTCCCCCACTTGTGGGGGAGCGAGATAGAGGGCCAACATTGCTGCTGCTTCCCTCCCCCACTGGTGGGGGAGGTGCCCGAAGGGCGGAGGGGGCTACCGCGTCGGATTGGAAGCGACTTCGTCGGCAACCGATAGTATACCGGACAGAACCGCCTCTATCTCCTCGCGAACCTCCCGGTTCGTTGCTCTGTAGACGGTCCAGCCTTCGGATTGAAGGAACACGGTTCGGCGGTGATCATACAGCAGCGCTTCCTCGTCTTCGAAATGACTGTCCCCATCGACTTCGATGGCAAGCTTCAGTTTAGCGCAGGCGAAATCGAGGAAGAACGGACCGACCGGGTGCTGACGTCTGAAGCGGTAGCGTAGGTGCTTGCGGCGCAGGTGAAACCAGAGGCGCTGTTCGGCTAGCGGCATGGTATTCCGCAGATTCCGTGCCCGGTTAGTGGTTTTGCAGGCCATTGTACGTTCATACCCATTAAGCGTGTTCACACAACGTTCCTATGCAGCTCCGCTGCCTCCCCTTCAGCCTGCCGGCAGCTTCCCCTCAAGGAGGGGAAGCGAGGAGGGGGCGGCGGACGCTTCCTTGCTTCTCTCCCCCACGAGTGGGGGAGGTGCCCGGAGGGCGGAGAGGGCTAGGACCGCTCTCACCTTCTCGGTCTTGGGTTGATCAGTGACGTCCTAGCACAAGTTCGACGGAGGACTGTTCTGGCCAACCACTATCGGCGATATGGTAGTGTGAATGAACGTCAGTTGACGCAGCAAGTCTCAGACTCAACTCCGCCAAGTTGATGAGGGCTACAACGTTTCCGTCCACCAGAACCATGTCCCCATCGACTTCCAGCTTCCACTCAGCTGGATCGGTGACAGCACCTTTCTCTGCTAACTCGGAAAGTAGTTGGGCAATATCAAGAATCGTTTTGGTCACCGCTTCAGCTCCCGTATCGCCTTCTCCAGCCCCTCCAGTGTCAGCGGGAACATCCGTCCATCGAAGAGCTGCTCGGTCAGGTCGATGCTCGGCGTCCACTTCCAACGGTCCTCCCGCACGGGGTTGAGCCAGACGGCCTTCTCGTAGATCTGCAGCAGGCGGCGCATCCAGATGGCGCCGGCTTCCTTGTTGTAGTACTCGACCGAGCCGCCGGGCATGGTGATCTCGTAGGGGGACATCGACGCATCCCCGACGAAGAGGACCATGTAGTCCGAACCGTAGGTGTGCAGAACTTCCCAGGTGGGGGTCTTGTCCGACCAGCGGCGGTTGTTGTCCTTCCACACGAAATCGTAGAGGAAGTTGTGGAAGTAGAAGTATTCGAGGTGCTTGAACTCCGACCGGACAGCAGAGAAGAGCTCCTCGCAGAGCTCCACATAGGGGTCCATGGAGCCGCCGATGTCGAAGAAGACGAGGAGCTTGACCGCGTTCCTCCGTTCGGGGCGCATCTTCACGTCGAGATAGCCGTGGCGGGCGGTCGAGTCGATCGTGCCGGACAGGTCGAACTCGTCGGCGGCGCCCTCTCGCGCGAAGCGGCGCAGCTTCCTGAGGGCGATCTTGATGTTCCGTGTGCCGAGCTCCTTCTGGTCGTCTAGGTTCTTGAACTGCCGCTTCTCCCAGACCTTGACCGCGCGCTTGTTCCTGGACTGGCCGCCGATGCGCACGCCTTCTGGGTGGTAGCCCGAGTTGCCGAAGGGGGAGGTGCCGCCGGTTCCGATCCACTTATTGCCGCCCTCGTGGCGGCTCTCCTGCTCTTTCAGGCGCTCTTCTAGCGTCTTCATCAGCTCGTCCCAGCCGCCTAGCTTCTCGATCTGGGCCTTCTCCTCGTCCGTCAGGTACTTCTCGTTGAGGGCGCGGAGCCAGTCCTCCGGCAGCTCGGCCGTTTCGGGAGCCATCTCGGCGAGGCTCTCGATCCCTTTGAAGGTCTCTCCGAACACCGCGTCGAAGCGGTCGAGATGGCGCTCGTCCTTCACCAGGGCCGCGCGTGAGAGGTAGTAGAAGTTCTCGACCCGCATATCGGCCAAGTCCTGCTTCATCGCTTCGAGCAGGGTCAGGTACTCGCGGAGAGAGACGGGGACGTCGCGGTCCTTGAGGGCGCGGAAGAAGCTCGTGAACATGAGGGCGGCGTAGCGCGGGCGCGGACAGGGGGGAAGGGACTGCGCAAACCGCGTGCGTGGGGGGTTCTCGCTTCCTACATTGCGCGCAGCAAGCGGAGGCCAGCATGGGTGCAGCGGACGAAGTCGACTACGAGATCTTCGGCGAGGAGATGCAGTATGTGGAGGTCGAGCTCGACCCCGGCGAGAGCGCCGTGGCCGAGGCGGGCTCCATGATGTACAAGGACGCCTCGATCGACATGACCACGGTGTTTGGCGACGGCTCGGCCCAGACCGGCGGGTTCATGGGGGGCCTTCTCGGAGCCGGAAAGAGGCTTCTGACCGGTGAGAGCCTGTTCACGACGGTCTTCACCCATCAGGGGCAGGGCAAGGCGAGGGTCGCGTTTGGCGGGCCGTTTCCGGGCACGATCCTGGCGCTGGACCTCGCCAAGAACGGCGGCAAGCTGATCTGTCAGAAGGATAGCTTCCTGGCGGCGGCCAAGGGGGTGCAGATCGGCATCGACTTCCGGCGCAAGATCGGGGCGGGCCTGTTCGGCGGCGAGGGCTTCATCATGCAGAGCCTAACCGGCGACGGCATGGTCTTCGTGCATTTCGGCGGCGCGATCAAAGAGCGTGTGCTGGCTCCCGGTGAGGAGCTGCATGTGGATACGGGGTGCCTTGCGGCTTTGGAGCCCACGGTGGACTACGACGTGACCCTGGCGGGGAGCGTGAAGACCATGGTGTTCGGGGGCGAGGGCATGTTCTTCGCTCGGCTGCGCGGCCCCGGCAAGGTGTGGCTGCAGAGCCTGCCCTTCTCGCGCCTGGCCGGACGGGTGCTGGCCAATGCCGGCTCCAGCGGGCAGGGCGAGAGTTCGGTCCTCGGCGGGGTGGGGGACCTCCTGCGCGGCGACTGAACCGTTCCCACGCGAGCGGAAGTGTTCAATCGGCAGGATCGAAGCTGTCGTAGCCAATGCGGCTCGCGAGCCTCTAACCTGAGGCCTGTAGGGAACGATGGAAGCGGCGCCTCGAAAGAGGCGTTAAGGCGGACCGGTTCGATGGTCTGCCGCCTCGGACGCGCCGCAACCGTCTTGGAAAGGCCCGGCATCACGGTCGGCCGTCGGGAAGCTCCTCACGATGCGTATCGTGTTCGCCATCTTAGGTCTTCTGGGTTTCGCCGTTGCGGCTGTTTTCGTCTGGACGGGCCTGCAGCAGCGAACGCAGAACGCAGGGGCCGCCCCCGATCAAACCGAGCTTGTCTTGCCCCCTGCGCAGGACGAGCCGGCTGATCTCTACGCCGATGTCGCAGGCGCCCGGATACGGTACCGGGTCAGCGGTCCGGAAGACGGACCGACGCTTCTGCTCCTCCACGGCTTCACCTTCAGTCTGGAGAGCTGGGACGCGCTGGCGGATAGGCTCGACGAGCGCTACCGGGTGGTCCGCTACGATCTCCTCGGCCACGGTCTGACCGGTCCCGACCCGCAGGAGCGCTATGCGCCGGGGGACCGGGCGAGCTTCGCCGGTGAGGTGATCCGCGCCTTGGCTCTCGAGCAGCCGGTGGTGATCGGAAACTCGCTCGGGGGGCTGATCGCCTGGAGGCTCGCAGCGGCGGAGCCCGAACTGGTGCGCAGCCTCGTTTTGATCGCGCCTGGAGCGTTTCCGTTCAACGGGGTGACGGAGGAGCCGGCACCCATCCCGCCAGGGGTCGCGTTCTTCCTGCGCAGCCCTTCCGAACCCCTCCTTCGCGCCAGCCTCGCTTCGGTCTATGCCGACCCCGCTGTGATCACGGAGCAGAAGCTGGCGCTGGTCGGTGAGCGGATGAAAGGCAATGGTGACGCCTTCATCCGCTCACTCGAACTCTTCACCCTCCCTGACCCGTCGGACACCCTCTCGGTGATAGAGCAGCCTACGCTGATCATCTGGGGCGAGGAGGACCGGATCATACCCCCCATGCACGGGCCTCTGGTCGCGGACGCCATGCCGAAGGCGAGGCTCATCACGTATCAGGGCATCGGCCATGTGCCGCAGGAAGAGGTGCCGGGCCGGGTGGCGGGAGACATCGAGGCGTTTCTCGAAGGGCTGGAGCCGAGCGAGTGAGCGCGACGACGGCGCGAGACGCGAGGGGAAGCGACAGCGCGGGTTACAGGGCATGGGTCCTGTTCGTCCTGATCCTCGTCTACACGTTCAACTTCATCGACCGGCAGATCATCGGTATCCTGCAGGTTCCGATCAAGGCGGAGTTCGGCCTGACGGACCTGCAGGTCGGCCTGATGTCGGGGTTTGCCTTCGCTTTGTTTTACGCAGGTATAGGCATACCCGTTGCCGCCCTCGCCGATAAAAAGAACCGTGTCGTCATCATGACGGCCGCACTGACGATCTGGTCCTTCTTTACTGCTATCTGCGGTGCAGCGCAGAACTACGCCCAGCTCTTCCTCGCGCGCCTCGGCGTCGGCGTGGGGGAGGCGGGAGGCGTGGCGCCGGCCTACAGCCTGATCGCCGACTCCTTTCGACCGAACCAGCGAAGCCGGGCGCTGGCGGCCTACTCCTTCGGCATTCCCATCGGCAGCGCCATCGGCATCATCCTGGGCGGGGTCCTGTTGAGCTATCTCGACTGGCGTGCTGCCTTCATCATCGTAGGATTGGCAGGACTGCCACTGGCGCCGCTCCTGCTGTTTACCGTCAAGGAGCCCGAGCGCGGACGTTTCGACGCCAAGCCTGTCACTCCGGTGGGTCAGCAGAGCACCCTCAGGGGGCTTATCGAGGTGCTGAAGGTCCTTGCGCGCAAGCCAAGCTTCTGGGGCCTCAGCCTCGGCGCGGCGTGCTCCTCAATGATGGGCTACGGGCTTTTTCTATGGGTGCCGTCCTTCCTGATGCGGAGCTTCGGCGGGGAGCTGGCCTCGTTTATTGCCTTCATGCCGGACGCGCTGGTGCCGGACAATGCGGGCCCTCTTCTCTACGCCGCCTATTTCTACGGCGCGGTGGTACTGATCGGCGGGATCGCCGGGATCTGGCTCGGTGGGATGTTGTCCGACAAGTTCGGTGTCGAGCGGAAGAGCGCCTACGCGCTCGTGCCCGCCGCCGCCTTCGCGCTCACCGTGCCCTTCCTGGCGGTAGCCGTGCTGACGCCTTCCCTGGGGCTTGTCTTCCTAGCGATGATCGTGCCGACAGCGCTGGGCCTCGTCTGGCTTGGACCTGTCATCTCCGCCTTCCAGCACCTAGTGCCGCCGCATATGCGTGCGACGGCCTCGGCGGTGTTCCTCTTCATCAACAATCTGATCGGCATCGGGGTGGGTCAGCCCGCCATCGGCCTCATCTCCGACCAGCTCGCGGCAAGCTATGGCGACGAGTCCCTGCGCTACGCGATCCTGACGGGTTGCGTGTTCTACGTGGCGGCTGCCGGGCTGATGGCGCTGACGGCGCCCCGGCTGAAGAATGATTGGGAGGGCGGCTAAGTAGGGGCCGTCATCCCGACCGTAGCGCAGTGAAGGGCCGGGACCCATGGACCTTATGGATCAGGCATTCAGACGGTTTGGTCCATGGGTCCCGGATAAGCCGGACGGCTTTCCGGGATGACGGTGAGGGCGCCGCTAAATGCAAACCAGATCGCTGGTCGGCATGTTGGGGTAGTTCTTCTTCAGACGGACCTTGTGCTCGAGGTCGCGGATGATGGCGCCGGAGAAGTCCTTGCCCGTGATGTCCTCGGCCATGTTGATGCCGCCGGGCGTGTCCACGTTGATCTCCATCATCTTGTTGCCGACGATGTCGAGCCCGGCGAAGTACATGCCGTCCTGAATGAGGCGGGGGCTGGCGATCTCGGCCAGGCGCAGGGCGTCGGCGTCGGGCTGGGCCATCTCCACCGAGCCGCCTGCGGTGATGTTCGAGCGTCCGTCGCCGCTCTCGTTGAAGCGCTTGAAGCAGGCATAGATGCCGTCCACCACCAGCGGCCTGCCGTTGAGCGTCAGCAGGCGGAGGTCTCCCTCGGCGGCCTTGGGCAGGTACTCCTGAACGATGGCGTAGCCGTCGCGGACCGTGGCCTCGATCATCACGTTGAGGTTGGCCGTGCTGTCGTCCTTGATGACGAACACGCCCTGTCCGCCCGAGCCCTGCAGCGGCTTGATGACGGCCTTGCCGCCCATGCTCTCGATGAAGGTCTTGATCTCGGCCATGTCGCGGGTGATCAACGTCTCGGGTCTGATGATCTCCGGGTAGGTCTGGAAGTAGGTCTTGTTCTGCGCGTCGGTCAGTTTCTTGGGGTCGTTGAGAACGATCACCCCCTGGGCCGCGATGATCTGGGCAAAGAGGAGGCCGGAGGTCGGCGCCCAGGGCCGGTTGACGACCTCGTTGGCAGGATCCGAGCGGAGGAGGACGATGTCCTCGTCGCAGATGGCGATCTTCTGCACCTCGTTCTCGTCGTCCTGCAGGTCGCCGAGGATGTCGGCGTCGTCCTCGTAGTCGTCGCGCCGCGGACGTTTGCCGAAGCCGGAGACGCGGCCGTCGGGCTCGTAGACGAAATCCACGATGCTGACGAGCGCCACCTGGTGACCCATGGAGATGGCGCGCCGGGCCAGACGGATCGTGGTGTAGTTCTCCTGTTCGGTGGCGATATCGTTGATGACGAAGGTCAGCTTCATGGGCAGGGCTCTTCCTGGTAGAGATCGGCAAGGTCGATGGTGCGGGCGAGATCGAGCCGCTTGGCTGCGCCCTCGCGGTTCAAGAAAGCGGGGAGGATGAGGGGAGGTTCGAGGAAGCCCTCCTCGAGCAGTGTGCGGATGACCGGGAGGTGGCCGAGATCGAACTTGCCGCAGAAGAAGGTCTCGAAGTCCTCCCCGGCGGCCAGGGCTTCGAGAAGACCCTTCAGCCCCCTGAGGTAGCAGGCGTCCTTGGTCAGACCGCCGCCGCGTAACGCCCTGACGGCGGTGTCGAAGGCGTCGTGCTCGGGAAGCTCGACCTCCTCTTTCAGTAGGGAGAAGATCGACGGCAGGTCCTCGCCCCGCAACGCGGCTTCGCAGGCGAGGACCCTGGCGGCGATGACCCGCAGTCTTGCGGGGGGCAGGAAGCCCGCGACGAACTCGGCGAAGGTGCCCAGGCCCTCCTGGAGAGCATCGTAGTGGGCGGTGCCGGCCTCGAAGAGATGCAGGGGCTGGTGAAAACCGTTATAGCGGGTGACCACATGCACGCCGACCTCGTGGGCGATGAGGGGGCAGAGCCTGGCCTCAGGCAGGCGGCTGTCGCGGTCGATATAGAGGTGGCCGTGATTGACCATCATCATGGAGTTGAGGTCGTCCACCACATGGACCTCGGCCCAGATGTCGGGGGCCGCTTCCCGGTAGCTGTCGATCTCCGCGCGCGCCTCGCCTGCGATCTCCTCCGCACCCACCTCTTCCGGGATGTTCTCTCCGACGGGTGCCGTCTCGAGGATACGCTTGGCATCGCTGAGAAGCACTGCCTCCACCCCGCCGAAAAGCTCGATGGAGATGGCCTGGAAGCCTGCCTTGTCGCGCTGGGCGAGAAGCTCGAGCTGGAGGTTCAGCTCGGCCTGCTTGGCGCGGAGGAGAGCCTGGAACCTGGGCTCGCGCACATCGGTGATGGGTAGCGACTGCAGCTCCCGGCGCGCTTCCTCCAGGTCGATCTCCACCTTCGGATAGGTGAGGGAGGGCGCCTCGCGGTAGCCGCTGGCCTTGAAAGCATCCCAGCGCTCGTGGTTGCCCGTAGGGGAGAGGTGATGCAGCCAGTCGATGGAGCGGTCGAGTTTCAAGAGCGCCTCGTCGCACTCTACCGCCGCAGGAGAGACCTCGTAGTTCTCACCCGGTCTCACCGGGAGAGCTCCCGCTTCAGGCTCGTAACCGCGCGCGTGAGGCCCTGGCGCAGGTCTTCGACCACGGGGAGGAAGGCCGCGCCGGTCCACTCGTCCATGTAGAACTTCTTGTACTCGAGGGTGACGGTGGCGACGTTCTCGCCATAGTTCGCGTACACCCATTCAGGCCAATGACCACCGTCCGGGTAGCGCACATTGCGGCGCACATCGAGCTTTCGGCCCGCAGCCTCCTCGCGTCCAACCTCCTCCTCGATGATGTCCACCAGCCTGCCGAAGCGGGCATGGTCCGTGGTCGTCACGCCGAGGTCGATGTCGGGGTTGTCCTCCTGGGGACCGGGCGCGGAGAAGGCGCCGTCGCGGCGGTGGTTGTAGCTGTGGATGTCGAGGAGGACGACCGTGCCGTGCTGGGCGATCAGATGCTCGATCCACTTCGCCATCAGGGCGTAGTAGGCGTCCCATTCCTTGAGAATTGCTTCCTTGCGCCGCTCATCCGGGGGATCGGCCCAGACGTCGAGGCCCCAGGCATCGTCCGGCGTCATGTAGACGGCCTTCTCGCGGGCGCGGTTCAGATCCACCTGAAAGCGCGAGACGAAGCAGCGGAAGCTGTGATCGCCGACCGAGGCCCAGATGCCGGTCATCGGGTCCTCTTCGCGGCGGCGGCCCTCGCTGGAGAGCTGGAAGCGGTCTTCGAGGTCGGGATCGGTGAGGTGTCCGGCGTGGACGGCGGTGGCCAGCACGGGACCCGCGCCCTGCGCGATCTCCCAGCCTGGACGGGCGAAGGGCAGATGGTTGAAGTAAGTCACGCCCCTCTGACGGGCAGGGGAGCGGTATGGTTCCTTTTCTCGGCAGAGAGCTAGGTCCCGACCGTACCGCGTGCCGTCCGGAGGATCAGTGAGCGCTGATAAGTGGTTGAAGAGGCTCGGACTACCGATGGATGCCGACTTCGCAGGCCGCTGCTTTGCGTGCCTGGCGCCTAGGAAGAAACCAGGCTCGCCATGCGCGTTTTGCGGTGTGGCACTGCCGCCGGAGGGCCAGGAAGAACGCGCGGCGGCGGAGCTCGACGCTTCTCTCGTGCCTGGCCGGTACCGGGCTCCCCCTGATGCGGCGTGGCGAGCCGACGACATCGTGCTGCGTCAGCTCGCCCTGGCGAAGGGTCTGGCGTTCGAAGCGGACGATCCTGATGCTTTCAGCGGCCACAAGGACCAGGTCGCCGAGGGCACGTTACGAGCGCACGAAGGGCGGCGGCCCCCGCAGGTCTCCGTCATCATTCTGACCAGGGCGGACGATAGAAGGGCAGAAGAGGCGGCCGGAAGGGCTGCGGAGATCGCTTCCGAGGTCGTGCTGGTGGTGGACGCGGAAAAGGAGGAACCACTAGGGTTCGATCCGCGCGGCGCGAGGGTGATCCGCCGTCTGCTGGCCGGTGACTTTGCTGCCCAGCGCAACACTGGTCAGGCCGCTGCCAGCCACCCCTACACGCTGCACCTCGATACCGACGAGGCGCTTCAGGTCGGCAGGGAGGATTTGTCTCTCCTCTGCTCCCTCATGCAGCGGGACGGTTTGCGCGCGGTGGGTTTTCCGCGCCGGAACATGGTCGACGGGCAGCTTTCCGCTCTCTACCCCGACGTTCAGTACAGGCTGCTTCGTCGTGATGAGCGGTTCGAGGGCCGTGTTCATGAGCGGCCTAGGGTCTGCAGCGAAGACTGGACGAGGACCACCATCGCCTTCGGTCTTGGCATGGAGCACCGGCTGAGCGGCGAGCATGTGAGAGCCCGGCGCGAGCGCTACGACGCTTTGGGGCAGGGGGCCGAACGCCGCGCGGAGGCTAGGCTGCTCTCCGCACCCTTTCCGCGGGAAGAGCGCTAGGCGTTTGTTTGGCGGTTACATCGTTTGCAAACAGATGGAGAGGTAAGCGCTACTCCCCCTCAGCCTACCGGCAGCTCCCCCTCTAGAGGGGGAGCGA
>NZ_JANIBC010000010.1 GCF_024505085.1 Parvularcula maris | reverse complement strand
CAGTGGGAATCCTCAACGACTCTGCGTTCGATGAAACCGCTCTAGCGGGTCAGCGCACCCCAGACCTCAGCGAAGATGATGAAGCAGACGGCGCCGCCTCCGTAAATCAGCCAGTCCCGTCCGTAGCTTCGTTCCCAGTCCGACCAGCTCGACGGCTTCCAGAAAACACCGCTTTCGATGACCACCGGCTCACCGCCGTCGGGCGTGCTGATCTCCATACGGCGCCGTGCAGGGCGGCGGGGGGCGGCGTCGCGGGCCTTTACCATGATGAAGAGGTAGGAACCCCTGGCTTCTAGAAAAGCTCGAAGCCTTAGCCGCCCTCGCCGCTGCGTGCGCCGCGGATCGTAAGCCCCGCCTGGATCGCCTCGCCCTCCTTCAGCTCGATCCGCCAAACCCGCTTCTTACCGTGGACTTCTTCGAGCTCGATCACCCACCATGTGCCCACGCGTTCGGTCGTGACTGTAGCGCCATGGGTGATGACGGCTTCCCGCATGGGGTAGGTTCGCCCGCTTCTCAGCTTGATCCATGCCACAGGAACTAATGTAGAACATCTTCCCCTCCGGCATGGGGTATCTGTCCACATATTGCAGCCCTTCGTCGCTACCGCCGGTCCCGATCTGACGACGTGAGCGCGCCAGGGTCCTTCCTACGGGCCGCCGTGGCGGGTTGTTCGCGCGGCGAGCCGTCTGTCGTGACAGCGGTTTTTGAAGGTCGCGTTTCCAGTGCGATATTGAGCCGAACGATAAAGGAAATTCGATCCGCTGCGGCTGATCCAACCTCCACTGTGTGGAGGTTCCGGCTGGATCAGCCTTCTTGTAACCGGTCCGCCCCGGCACCGAGATACCCCTCCCCCCACCCGAAATATAGAAGGTCTCCCCCTACTGAGGGTCTGCTTCCTCGTCTCCACCTTCCCATTTGGATCCCTGATCCCAGTTATGGGGGTGTGAACTGCCCCTGTTGAGGGGGACTACCTTCCCACTTCTGCGGGTCTTTTTTGATACAGCAGTTCGCCGCGCCTTCTGAGTTGCCTTTCTGCGTGCTTCGGCAGAATTGTCCGTAATTGCCTTCCACTCGTTCGTAGGGTTGCGAAGCTGCCCGTTCTGATCCCGCCACCCCATAAAGGTCAGGCGGTACTGGTTCGGCCGGTTCGTCAGTCCGTAGCGCCCTCCCTGCTGCGTTTTAGCGACTAATCCGAGAGCGCAGGCTTCCTCTATTGCTTTCGCAACGCTGTTTTTTCCGATCCCGAACGCAACTAGCTGGGCGTGCGTGGCGGTAAGGCGGCCATTCTCTACCCCGCCGTTCTGAGCGTGGTCCATTAGGAGGAAGAGAAAGAAGCGGGTAGCTTCTTTCCCCAAATGCGCGAACGCGGCGCTTTGAATAACCTCAAGCGGCAACCACGAGAAGGAATTAAAGCCGCACGCCATCGGTGAGTTCAATGGCACATGCTTGCCATCGATCCTTCCCGATCGCCCTTTCGCGTTCGGCTTGCGTCTAGCCCGAAGACGTTCGGGCATGATTAGGCTGCCTCGTCCGCTTCGTAGAGCGCTCGAATGTCTTCGGCTCGCCAAACGGTCGTCCGGGGTCCGAGTTTCTGGGGTTTGGGGAATCGTCCATCCTTCACGCCCTGCCACCAAGTCGAGCGGGAAACTGGGATGGGTCCAGCCGGTGCGAGTATCTGCGCGAGGCGGACGAAGCCTGTTTGAGGGAAGCCGTTCTGGTCCACTGTCGAACCCTTTCATTCGGTTACGTCCGAAAAGGTGCTTCAGTGGCCTAGCCGGTAATAGGCTGCAGGGTTACGTTTTCTGTGGGTCTAGAACGGGATATCGTCGTCTAGGTCGTAGTCAGGGTTAGATGACGCGGCTTGCGTATCCAACCGGGCAGCGGGCCGACGGTCGCCGTCGTCAGGTAGCGCAGAAACCGTTTTTGGCGCCCCGCCCGCTGTTTCCCAGTTGGCTACCTTAGCCACCTCTTCGATGCTTCTTGTAGATGGAGCCCCATCTGGCCCAGTTAGGCAAAACTCTGCAGCCCGGGAGGAAAGCCAGTTCACTAGCGTCTGCTTCACAGATCGGTTCGGGCTAGGTTCGGAAACGGCTCTCCACGCTGAAACTGCTGCATGCAGATTTGGCGCATATCGAGGATGGTCAGGCTGTAAGTAAGGTTCTATCGAACCATGGTCAGGGAAGAAGAAACCCTGACGAAAGCCCCGCTTATGGAGCCAGCTAGTTAGGCTCGACACAATGACTGTGGACTCGCGAGGACAAACCGAGTCCGCAATAGGTTCTCGCCACTCGTTGCCGTTTAAATCGCGCTCTATGTCCCATTGAGGTTTTATCGTGCCTTCGATGGTTCCACTCCGTAGGGCCCGAGTAATTGCGTTTCGGGTCGCTTCGTAGCCTTTGGGACACAGGTCCCTGTCTTGATTCTCAATGTACAGATGGTCCTGAGGATCTTCTGACAACAGGAGCAGACTCGCTTCTATGATGGAAAGCTGATCAGCCAGCCGCCATAGCTCTAAAGCTTCTCGATCGGACAATCCTGAACGGGGCTCGCGGCTTTTAAGGCTCATCCTGACCTCATTTGCTCTGCCTGCCCTGCCCACCAGTCCGCCAACCGAACTCGCTCGTCCCAGAACTCTCCCCGCGCATAGGCGCGCCTCACATCATCCTGTTCGGCATGGGCTAACGCCCGCTCGATCGCGTCCGGGTTCCAAAGGCCGCTTTCGTTAGCGAGGGTCGAGAAAGTCGTTCTGAACCCGTGGGCGGTCATCTCGTCCTTGCTGAACCCCATGTTCCGAAGCGCCTGGTTGAAGGTGTTCTCGCTCACCGGCCTTCGAGGGGACCGTAGAGAGGGGAAAAGAAGGTCCTGGCTGCCATTTAGGGCATGCAACTCACGAAGAACGCCTTATGCTTCTTCTGGCAAGGGAACGCGATGCTCCCGCCGCATCTTCATCCGCTCGGCGGGAATAGTCCAAACCTTCTGCCGAAAGTCGATCTCGTCCCAGCGTGCGTGCTGCAGCTCACCGGGGCGGGGCGCGAGAAGCGCTAGCAGCTTCAAGCCAAGAACCGTTTGCCGCTGTCCTTCGTAGTGCTCGATCGCTCGCAGCAGCCTTCCGAACGTCGCTTGGTCAGTGATCGCTGCCCGGTGCTTCCGGCGCGGGCGGACAAGCGCACCCTTCAAAGCGGCGGTAGGATCGTCCTTCGCAATGCCGGTTGCCACACCGTAGCGGAACACCGTTCCAATGACCGAACGCAGCCTGTTTGCCGTCTCGTGGTTCCCCTTCGCCTCCACGGCCCGGAGAGTTTTCAGAATCAACGGCGGGGTTATTTCATGTACCGACAGCGAGCCGAAGTCGTCGGTCGCCATCTTCAGAAGCCAGCGGTTCTTCGCGAGTGTTCGTGGTGCCCGCTCTTCGCGCTCCTGTTTGGACAGGTAGTCCGCCACCAGCGCACCGAAGGTCTCGTGCTGCGCAAGCTTGTCGGCTTCCTGTTCGCGCCGCTTGACCTCGTTCGGGTCCAAACCATCGGCAACCAGCCGCTTCGCTTCCAGACGCCCCTCTCGCGCCTTCGCCAGTGTCACCACCGGGTAAGGGCCTAGGGAGAGGGTCTTCTCCTTACCCGCCACCCAGTACCGCATCTGCCAAAGCTTCGAGCCATTGGGGCGGACCAGAAGGTGCAACCCCTGCCCGTCTGCAAGCCGGTACTGCCGTTCCTTGGGTTTAGCGGTCCGTATTTGGGTATCGGTCAGCTGCACCGGGTAACGATCCTTCTCACTAGCAGGCGTTACCCAGGGCATTACCCGGTCAACGCTCGGCTTTAGGAGAACAAAGATGGACCGTATCGGACAAACGTCAAGACGAAAACCGCATAGACACTAGCCTATCGGTCAGCAGCAAACATAACTGGAGGGCGAAGTGGTGCCCTGGGGCGGATTCGAACCACCGACACGCGGATTTTCAATCCGCTGCTCTACCAACTGAGCTACCAGGGCGTGAGGGGCGCGCTTAGCTTTGCGGCCCCTGGCTGTCCAGCGGGAAAAGGGCGGGGCGGGGCTTAATTTTGTGCCCTTGCCGCCGCCTCGGTCCAGAAGGTGCCGACCTCTTCGGGCAGCTCCGGGGTGGGCAGGCCCTCGCGCTCCATGGCCCAGTAGACGAAGTTGTCCGCCAGGGTCTCTTCGGGGTGGATGATGTAGCCGGTATTGCCGCCGAGCCGTTCCAGGAAGTCCGGCACCTCGCCTGGGGGGAGAAGCCCCTCGGGGGCTTCGGCCACTGGCGTGCAGACGCCGTCCTGCAAGGTCACGGGCAGGAGGCCGAGGCCGAAATAGTCGCCGAGGCCCCCCTGCCCGCTATAGTCCGAGGTCGCGTAGAGATAGGGCGTCACCGCGTCCGCGCCCGCGAGCTCCACCGGCATGACGTGGCGATAGGAGGGTGCGTCGGGGTTGGTCAGGCGAGCGGCCTTCAGGTCCTCCGGCTCTTCCAGCGTGCAGGGCTCGAAGCCGATCAGGGCGAAGTAGTCGTCGTGGAGGTCCTGGTTGGCGCGGCTCAGCACATGGTGCAGCTCGTGCAGGAACAAGGCCTCCAAGTTCTCGCCCTCGGGGATCGCGCCGCCCGCGAAGATGATGGCATTGGCGCGGGTATGGGGCAGGCCGCCCTCCACCACCGAGCCGGTCTTCACCATGACCAGCTCGTCTGGCAGGAGCGGCATGAGAAGGTCGAGGAGCGGCAGGTGTTTCTCGATGACCGCACCGAGAGCTGCGCGCTCTTCTTCGGTGAAGTCCTGCACATCCGCCTTGTAGCGCACAGCGTAGTCTTGAAACGAGGTAGCGGCCGCGTTCTTCGCGCGAATGCCCGCCTCACGCGGCTGCACGCGGCTTGTGTACTCGTCCTCTGTCGTCAGGATGGCGCCGCCCCGCTCCGGATCGGCGTAGGTGAACGCCATGGGCTCGGCTGCTTGCGTCTCGGCGACTTCGGCCGCGGGCTCCTCGGGCGCGGGCGCTTCGGCAGGCTCGTCGCAGCCGGTGAGGAGGAGGGCGGCGGCCAGGGCCAGGCCGGAGGATCGGAGGAGCATCATGGAGAATCTCGCGCAGTCGGTTAGTGACGCAGGGGCTACCGGAGAAGGCACCCCGCGCCTAGCCCTTGCCGCCTAGGAAGCAGGCAGAAGCTCGTGCACGACCTCGACCAGGGCCTTGGGGCTGACCGGCTTCTTACAGACCTTCACCTCGGGGTAGTCGGCGGCGAGCTCGCGCCGCTGGCCGTGGCCGGTCTGGAAGACGAACGGCACGCCCCGGCGCCTCAGAATATCGGCGGCTGGAAAGACGTCGAGCCCGGCGAGGTCGATGTCGAGCACCGCCGCATCGATTTTCTCGGCTTCCGCATACTCCGTCGCCTCCGCCAAGGTCGCAGCGGGACCCACCACTTCGGCGCCCGCCTTCTCGAACCCCTCCTCCAGCGCCATCGCCACGAAGGCTTCGTCCTCGACGATCAGGACGCGGAGGCCGCGAAGGGAGAGGGAGGCCGCTTCAGTTGAGGTCATGGGGCGTGGCTGCTCCGGTTGCTCGTGCGGCATGATGCAACTTCCGCGCCGCCGGCTGGCCGACGGACGGGGCCAGGGAGAAGGAGAGCACTGTCTCCAGCCCCTGGGCCGTCCAGGTCCGGGTCAGCTCGCCGTCGAGCTGCCTGGCCGACTGCTGGATCAGGGGCAGCCCGAGGCCCGGTTTGGCCTTGGCCGCGCCGTGGCGGGGGCTCGCGAACTTCTCGGTCCATTTGATATGCATGTGGCCGACGCCTTCCGGATCCGAAACGATCCAGGTGACGGCAAGGTGTCCCCCAGGCTCCGACCAGGCGCCGTACTTCACCGTGTTGGTGGCGAGCTCGTGGAAGATCATGCCCACCGGGGTGACGGCGCGGCGCGGCAGCATGGCCTCGCTGCCGCCGATGCTGAGCTGGTTCTGACGCTGGTCGTAGGGGGCGAGCACCGCGTCGAGCACCTTGCGGAAGGAGATGGCCTGGGTCTCCTCGTCGTCGATGGAGATGAGGTGGGCCGCAGCCAGCGCCGCGATGCGGGCCTGGATCTTCTCGGTGAGGGCGGCGGGGTCCTCCTCGCCGCGGCCGGAGATCGAGACGAGGCCCTGGACCACGGCGAAGAGGTTCTTCACCCGGTGGTTGAGCTCGCGGTTGAGAAGACGGAGCTTCTCGTTCTGCCGCCGCTCGTCCGTGCTGTCGCGGGCGATCTCGAGGATGAGGAGGTCGCCGCCCACCATCTCGATGGGGGAGAGCCTGGCCGAGGTGTAGCGCACGGAGCCGTCGCGGCAGTGGCGTTTCACCTCGCCCGACCACTGCCTCCCCTGGCGAAGGTGGCGGAAGACGTGGTCCCAGCCGCCCTCCACCTCGGCCCTTGTGAGCGCCACGGGGTCCTGGCCGATGGCCGCCTGCTCGGAGACGCCGAAGAGCTTCACCGCACCGCGGTTCCAGCGCTGCACCCCCTGCTCCAGCGACCAGGCGAAGACGGCGTCACCGGAGAGCTCGACGAGCTCGGAAAGCTGCCGGTCGATGCGGTGGCGCTGGGCGTCCTGAATGACGGTGAAGGCTCCGAGCAGCTTGTGCGCCTCGCCGCTCTCGGTGCGGATCGCCATGCCGCGGCAGCGGACGAGCCGCGTCACCGCGCCCGCGCCGCGAAAGCGCACGGTCTGGTCGAAGGGCTGTTTGGCATCCTCGCAGTGGCGCTGGGCGTTCTCGAACAGCGCGTCGCGGTCTTCGGGGAAGAGGAGCTTGTACCACTCGGTATTGGGCTGGCTCAGGCTGTCATAGCCGAGCGCCCGCCACAGTCCCGGCGACACCCACTCATGTTCGGGATTGTCGAGGTCCCAGAGCCACAGACCGTCCAGCACCGCACCATCGAGAAGCTCCACCGCGCCTGGCTGCTCGAGCAAACGCGCGAACTCTTCCTCTAAATAGTGCTTACTGACCATGCCCGGACTTCCTGACCTGCCTTGGTGACTTTATAGCAGGAAGACCTGAACAGGCTTCTCACGATATTGTGCGTCCCCCATCTGGAGCGCCCCCTCCCCTGTCAGGCCCTTGGTTTCCAGGCCTGTTTGATCTGCAGTGCCCCTTGCAACTTTTTTGTAGGGCAGGTGTTTTTGTGCCCGCTGAGCGTGAATGTTGCAAGCTTGCAGCGTTGTCGCAGTTGTGGAGAGGGGTGTCGCCGCCTGACCCGCGCCCTCTGCAACGAAGCGTCGGCCATCGTGAGGTCCCGCCGTCTGGACAAGGGCGTAGCGCCGCTCCAAGCCCCACCCGACAAGGCAAGCGGAGAGCGTCATGGCGATCGCCTTCATCGACCTGCAGGCCCAGCGGGCACGCATCAAGGACAGGCTGGACGAGGCCGTGGCTAGGGTCATGGAGCATGGCCGCTTCATCCTAGGGCCTGAGGTGACCGCCTTCGAGAAGGAGATGTCGGCCTTCTCCGGCGCGGCGCTGACCTGCTCCTGCGGCAACGGTACGGATGCGCTGGCTCTGCCGCTGATGGCTTGGGGCCTTCGTCCGGGCGACGCTGTCTTCTGCCCGAGCTTCACCTTCACCGCGACCGCCGAGGTGGTCCCCTGGCTCGGCGCCAGCCCCGTCTTCATCGACATCGACCCGCGCACCTACAACATGGACCCCGCCTCCCTGGAGGCGGCCATCGAGGAGGTGGTGTCCAAGGGCGAGCTGAGACCCAAGGCGGTGATCGCCGTGGATCTCTTCGGCCAGCCCGCGGACTACCCGAGAATCAAAGAGATCTGCGACCGTTTCGGTCTCAAACTGATTGCCGACAGCGCCCAGGGTTTCGGCTGCACCATCGAGGGCAAGCATCCGATCGAGTGGGCCGATGTCGTCACCACCAGCTTCTTCCCGGCCAAGCCGCTCGGCTGCTACGGCGATGGCGGCGCGATCCAGACGAACGACCCTGAGATGTGGGCGCTCCTCGACAGCCTGCGCATCCACGGCAAGGCCACCGAAGAGGACATGGCGGCGGCGAACTATCGCGGCCACGAGGCCAAGTATCTCAACCCGCGCATCGGCATGAACAGCCGCCTCGACACCATTCAGGCGGCGATCCTGCTCGAGAAGCTGGCGATCTTCGCGGACGAGATCGAGATGCGGGAGAAGGTGGCGAGGCGCTACAACGAGCTTCTCGAAGGCCACGTCTCCGCCGTCCCCTTCGTCGGGGACGGCTACCAGTCCGTTTGGGCGCAGTACACGATCGAGGTGGAGAACCGCGAAACGGTGCAGGAGAGGCTCCGCGAGCACGAAGTACCGACGGCGGTCTACTACCCCGTCCCCATGCACGACCAAGGCCCCTACAAGCGCTTCCCGTCCGCCCCCGGAGGACTGCCGGTGACGAACGAGAAGAAGGCGAAGGTGCTCAGCCTGCCGATGCACCCCTATTTGGACGAAGAGACCCAGGACCGGATCGTGGACGCGGTACGGTCGGCGGTCGACTAGGCCTTACCACTCCCGTTTACGGGAGAGGTCGAAATCTACTGATTTCGGGTGAGGGGATCGGCGAAGCCGTCCTCTAGCGTTTACCGTCAGGGCAGAGCGCAAGAACCCCCTCACCCTCGGTCCCTCTCCCCACCGGGGAGAGGGAGGCGATAAAACCTAAGCCTTCACCACCACGGCTCCGTCCGTGTTCGTCACGTTCGCCATGGCGTTCCTTGTATCGACGATCAGCGGCACGGCGCGGGCGAGGGTCTCGTAGTCGACGCCGTCATGGTCCGTCGCAATGAGGGCCGCATCGAAGCTCTTCAGTCCGTCCTCGGACCAGTCAGCGCTCTCCATGCCTTCGATCTTGGCGTATTTCCGCGTCAGCGGCACCGCGGGGATGAAGGGGTCGTAGTAGGTCACCTCCGCCCCGCGCTCGATCAGAAGGTCGATCAGCTCCAGCGACGGGCTCTCCCGCGTGTCGTCCACGTTCTTCTTGTAGGCGAGGCCGACCACGAGGATCTTCGAGCCCTTCACCGCCTTGGCGAGGTGGTCGTTCATGGCGCGGCCTACCCGCTCGATCACGTGCTCGGGCATGTGGGTGTTGATCTCGCCGGCGAGCTCGATGAACTTCGTCGCGTGGCCGTACTCCCGCGCCTTCCAGGTGAGGTAGAAGGGGTCGATGGGGATGCAGTGTCCGCCGAGGCCGGGGCCTGGATAGAAGGGCATGAAGCCGAAGGGCTTGGTCTTCGCCGCGTCGATCACCTCCCAGATGTCGATGCCCATGTCCTGGAACACCACTTTCAGCTCGTTGACCAGCGCGATGTTCACGGAGCGGAAGATGTTCTCGGTGAGCTTCACGGCCTCCGCGGTCGCCGCCGAGCTGACCGGCACGACTTCGGAGATGACGCCCTCATAGAGGCGGCAGGCCATGCGGCGCTCGGCCTCCGAAGGCGCACCCACCACTTTCGGGATGGTGGTGGTCTCGAAGTTCTGGTTGCCGGGGTCCTCGCGCTCCGGCGAGTAGGCCATGGCGAAATCCTCGCCGGCTTTGAGGCCGCTCGTCTCGAGGATCGGCGCCATCACCTCTTCGGTCGTACCCGGATAGGTCGTGCTCTCGAGAACGACGAGCTGGCCCGGTTTGATGTGCTTCGAGATCGTCTCGCAGGTCTTCTCGACGAAGCTGAGATCGGGCTCGCGGTGGGTGTTGAGGGGCGTCGGCACGCAGATGAGGATGGCATCGACCTCGGAGAGACGCGCGAAATCCGTGGTGGCATCCATCAGGCCGGTCTCGGCCATCGCCGCGATCCGCTCGTCGCTGATATGCTTGAAGTAGCTCTTACCGGCCGCCAGCGCGTCGCACTTCTTCTCGTCGAGGTCGAAGCCGACGACGGCGTAGCCGTTGCGCACGAAACCCTCCGACAGCGGAAGGCCAACATAGCCAAGGCCGATCACGCCGATGCGGATGGACTTGTCATCGACTTTACCGACGAAGCTGTCGGCGATCTGTTCAATACCCATGGGGGACCCTTCGATGATGCGATGCCCTTCGAGGCACGGCGGAACTGATGGTGACGTACGATAATGGCACGGCCTTAACGGCCCATGCGCGCAACTGCAAAAACCAGGCTAGGTCCGAACCCTAAACACCGGCGAAGCCGTAGGTGCCGCCCCGCCGCTTGGCGACGGCGTCGAACTCCTTGAGTTCCGATAGATAGGCTTCGAGCCATCTCAGCGGGATCATGTTCGGCCCGTCCGAGGGGGCGTTGTCCGGGTCCTGATGGGTTTCGGCGAAGATGCCCGCCACCCCTGCAGCCACCGCGGCGCGGGAGAGGGTCGGCACCATCTGGCGGTCGCCGCCGCTCGTGCCCCCCTGCCCGCCCGGCTGCTGAACGGAGTGGGTCGCATCGAAGATGATCGGCGCGCCGGTCTCCTCCGCCATGGTCTTGAAGCCGCGGAAATCGGTGACGAGGGTGTTGTAGCCGAAGCTCGCCCCGCGCTCGGTGATCAGCACGTTCGGGTTGCCCGCGCCGGTTACCTTAGCGATCACGTTCTTCATGTCCCAGGGCGCGAGGAACTGGCCCTTCTTCACCTTGACCACCCGGCCCGTCTCGGCGGCGGCCACGAGAAGGTCCGTCTGGCGGCTGAGGAAGGCGGGGATCTGTAGGACATCCACCACCTCGGCCACCGGGGCGCATTGCTCCCGCTCGTGGATGTCGGTCAGGACGGGGACGCCAAGGCTCTCTCTTATCTCGGCGAAGACCGGCAGCGCGCCTTCGAGCCCCATGCCCCGCTTCGAACCCAGGCTCGTACGGTTAGCCTTGTCGAAGCTCGTTTTGTAGACGAAACCAATACCTAAGCGGTCCGTGATCTCCTTGATCCCCGTCGCCATCTCCATGGCGTGGTCGCGGCTCTCCATCTGGCAGGGACCGGCGAACAGCATGAAGGGCAGGTGGTTGCCGATCCGGACATCGCCGCTCGGCGCTTCGATGGTCACGGTGCTGTTGGCTTCGGGCATCATGCTCTCCTCGAGGCGACTATATAGAGGCGCGGCGGCGCGTGGCGCCTTTTGACGGGAAGATCAAGAACGCGCAAAGGCGCCCCATGACCACTGACATTCTCGCCATCGCCGGTGAAGTGCTGGAGCTCGAAGAGCGCGGGCTCGCCGCCATGCGGAGGCAGCTTCTCGACGGTGCCTCCCCCCTCTCCCAGGCCTTCCAGCGCACCATCGAGATGATCGCCGACACTCGTGGCCGGGTCATCGTCTCGGGCATGGGCAAGTCGGGTCATATCGGGCGCAAGCTCGCCGCCACCTTCGCCTCCACCGGTACGCCTTCGAGCTATGTCCATCCGGGCGAGGCAAGCCACGGCGATCTCGGCATGATCGGCGAGCAGGACCTCGTCATCGCCATCTCCAACTCCGGCGAAACCAAAGAGCTTGGTGATCTGCTTGCCTATTGCGGGCGGTTCCACATCCCCCTCGTCGCTATCACCAGCGGGGCGGAAAGCACCCTCGCCAAGGCCGCGGACGAAGTGCTGCTCCTGCCGGATGCCGAGGAGGCCTGCCGCGAGACGAACGCGCCGACCACCTCCACCACCATGACCCTGGCCCTCGGTGATGTCCTGGCCGTGGCCATGCTGCGCCAGCGCGGCTTCGGGCGGGACGACTTCAAGGTCTTCCACCCCGGCGGCAAGCTCGGCGCGGCCCTCAAGCGGGTCGAGGACATGGTGAGGGATCACCCATCTATCCCCCTCGTCGCGGAGGGTACGAGAGTGGCCGACGCGCTGAGAGCCATGAGCGAGGGCGGCTTCGGCACGGTGGGCATCACAGGAGAGGCGGGCGAGCTCGTGGGCATCATCACCGACGGCGACGTACGCCGCCATATCGGCATCGACCCGGCCGAGGAGACCGTCGAGGCGCTGATGACCCGAAGCCCCAAGACCATCACGCCCAAGACCCTGGCCGCCGAAGCCCTGGCCATCATGACAGAGGGGAAGATCACCGCTCTCTTCATCGTCGAGGACAGAAGACCCGTGGGGCTCCTCCATATCCACGACTGCCTGCAGCTCGGCGTCATTTAGGAAGAAGCCTTGGCCTCCGTTTCGGTCATCATCGTCAACTATAATGGCGGCGAGGCGCTGCAGCGCTGTCTTGCGGCGCTCGCGACGCAGACCCTTGTTCCGGACGAGGTCTTCCTGGTCGACAACGCCTCCCAGGACGGCTCCGGCGAGGAAGCTGCCCGCGCCTTTCCAAGCATCACCTACCTGCCCCAGGACCAGAACCTCGGCTTCGCCGCTGGAAACAATGTGGCCGCTCGGCAGGCCAAGGGGGACTGGCTCGCCCTCCTCAACCCCGACGCCTATCCCGAGCCGGACTGGCTGGCCGAGCTGGTCGAGGGTACGAGGCGCCACCCTGACGCCGTTGCCTTCGGCTCGCTTCAGCTTATGGCCGAGGACCTCGGCCGGATCGACGGCGCGGGCGACTGCTTCCACGCTCTCGGCTCACCCTATAGAGGACACCACGGCTGGCCGCGCGAGGCGGAGCCGCCGGAAGGTTTCGTCCTCTCACCCTGCGCGGCGGCCGCCCTCTACCGGCGCGATGCCTTCGAGGCAGCGGGCGGCTTCGACGAGCGCTTCTTCTGCTACAGTGAGGATGTGGACCTCGGCATGCGCCTCTTCGCCCAGCACGGCCCGGCGGTGCATCTACCGAAGGCCATCGTGCTCCACGAAGGATCGAAGATCACGGGGCGGATCAGCCCCTTCACCATCTATCACGGTCACAGGAACCGCCTCTGGGCCTGGGCCAAGAACGCCCCTCCCCTCCTCTTCTGGGGCCTGATGCCAGCCCAGGCGCTACTCACCCTGTTTCTGGGCCTGAGCTTTCTGCGCCGCGGCGTTGCGGGTGCCTATCTGCGGGGTGTGCGCGACGCTCTTCGCAGCCTCCCCGCCATGCGCCGGGCGAGACGACCCCTCAGCACTGGTCTGTTCGCCCGCTATCTCGTTTGGTCCCCGGTGAAGCTGCGGCGCCGGTCGGTGAAGCTTCGGACGCAGCGCTAGGACGAACGGGCCTCGGTTCGAAGCCCGCCGCCGCGGCAGCCGCTCCGAACGGCTCGGCAAGATCACCCGCAAGCCTTCGGTAGCTGAGCGTGCTTTTGGGTTCGAAACCTTTTCCTGACGGCAAGGCCTGCACCGAACCACCAGCGAGGTAGGAGCGCGCCTTGTCCCATCCCACAAGATCGGCGAAGGCCGTCGCCAACTCTTCCAGTTCCTGGGGCAGGGCTGGCGCAGCCTTCTGCTGTGGCGCCGATCGCTTCAGCTTCTCGGCCAAACCTTCGAGATCGGCCTCTGCCCCAGCCGCGGAGGTGGCGAACCAGCCGAACCAGGCAGGCGGGCTCTCGATATGCGGTGAGGTTCCGGCGATGGCGAGGGCCAGCAGCGCCCGCTCCCCGTGGCGGCGCTTGGCCCAGGGCCAGAGGGAGGCGGCCTTGCGGTGTCCCAGCACCTTCTCGGCGCTGGCTTCGGGATCGCCAGCGATACCCGGAAGGAGGCGCTCGGCCTCTCGGACCATCTCCAGTTCCTCCTCGGCTACCGGCGTTCGTTCGGAGGTTTCCTGGGGAGGGTTTCCTATGGGGCGCTCGGAAGTAAGCGCCGGGGCGCTCTCTTCTAGGCGGTGGTCATACCGCTCGGCGCGGAGGGCATTCTTGTCCTCGTTCAGTTGCGCCGTGGTATGACCGAGCTCTTCGCAGAGGCTCTCGACACGAAGGAGAAACGGCTTGAGGTCAATGGCGCCGCCGCGTAGCGGCCGGTTGAGGTGGTCATACCGGCGCAAAATGTAACCCTTCTCTTCGAGAGAAGACTTCAAGCGACGCAAGGTGCTCTCGCCGATACCGAGCAGTACGCATAAACGCGCCGAGCCTGGCCAGACAGCGGTCTCCCCCCCGGCGGTGGCAGCGACATCGAGATGAGCGAGCAAGGCCATCATCAAACACCGCTCCTGGCAGGACAGCTCTCCAGCGGTTCCTAGCGCCAAGGCCTTGTCGATCATCAGCCGGTTGAGGCGAAGCGGCACGGAGGTGCTGGCGCAGGCGGCCACCTGCTCCTCATAGCGCCCTCCCCGCCTGGCCAAGCCAGGTTTCGGGCATGGTTGTGCGTTCATCCCGCTCACCTTTCGGCGGCGAAGGCAAAGCTTTCCCGAGGCGCGGAATCACGCATTCTCGGTTGCAAATCACGGCGGGAGAGGCTACACGTTGGGTGTCAAACGAACGTGGTGGTCCTCGGACCCCGCAGAAGAGCCCGGCTTCGGCCGGGTTTTTCTTTGGCTGAGCTTCGTTTCTTCGCTGTCGTCCTTTCTTGCTTAAGGGCCGCCCGTACCGGGATGGCACAGGGGGGCATTATTAGTGGGTCCGATTCTGCTGGAGAGTCGAGATGACCCGCCGCAGCCTCGCAATGTTGCACATTCGAGCTTGTGCCCACGAAAAGTGCGACTTACGAGGTAAATGGAAAGTTAACGCTGAGAGTCGGTTTCAACCTTCTCTTCAGACCAGTTTGCGGAGCGTGGTAGGGCATGGAGCATAGCGCGGCGACCAAGCGGGTGGGACGGCTGCAGAGCCGGTCGGTGGACCTCCTCGATGCCATGCGCGCGCAGATGCTGGGCGAGACGGACGACAAGGTTCTGCCCCTCCGCTTCAGCATCCGCCAGGCCGCCAAGATGGTCGGCAAGTCCGACATGACCATCCGCCGGGCAGAAGAGGCAGGTACCCTTCCCCCTCCCATCAAGCGTGAGAGCGGCCACCGCCTCGGCTTCAGCCTGGCCGAGATCAACCATATGCGCGACGTCTTCGGCACCCGTCCGCGCCGAGCCGAGAGCGATGCGCCGTTGATCCTAGGGGTTCAGAACTTCAAGGGCGGCGTCGGCAAATCCACCATCGCCACCCATGCCGCGCAGTATTTCGCCCTAAAAGGCTACCGCGTGCTGCTGGTCGATGCCGACCCCCAGGCGTCGAGCACCGGGCTTTTCGGCTACAACCCCGAGACCGAGATCGGCGAGGAGCAGACCCTCCTCCCTTTTCTGGAGCCTGGCGGGCGCGACGATCTCAGCTACGCCGTTCGTGAGACCTATTGGTCAGGCCTCGACCTCATTCCAGCCTGCCTGGGTCTTTATAATGCCGAGTACCACCTCGCCTCGACCGGCGCGGGCGGTGACCGGTTCGAGCGGCTGAGGGCGGGCCTGCGCGAGGCGGCGGAAGCCTACGACATCGTCGTCCTCGACCCGCCGCCCGCGCTCGGCATGATCTCCCTCAACGCGCTGAGGGCGGCCAACGCGCTCCTCATTCCCACCCCGCCGAGCTCCATCGACTATGCCTCGACAGTCAGCTTTCTGCGCATGCTGACCTCGGTGCTGGAGACGATGGAGCAGCACGGCGCGGTGATGGACTACCGCTTCGTCCAGCTCCTCGCCACGAAGGTCGACGAGAACAAGTCTGCCCATCAGGACATGCGCGACGCAATGCGTGAGATGTTTGCGGGAGACATTCTGACTACCGCGCTTCTCGACAGTTCGGAGTTCGACAACGCCTCGATCGAGATGCGCACCGTCTACGAGTATGATGGCCCCTCGAACAGGACCTACCGCCGGTGCCGAGCCAATCTTGACCGGGTGATGAACGATCTCGAGCTGGCCGTACGCGGGACCTGGCCTAGTCATGAGGCGCGGTTAAGAAGGGAAGGGGTAGCGTGATGTTCAACGCGTTGAACGCTCTTATATGTTGTTCTGGAACCGATAAGGTCATCAGAGGTTCCACAGCCACGCCTCCCTTTCGCCCGTTCAACGCGTTGAACGCCTCCAGGAGACCTTATCATGGCACGTAAACGTATTCTGCAGAACGCGGTCACCGCCGCGCGGGACAAGAGCGAGGAAACGACCAAGTCCGAAGGCCCTGCCATCAACCCGTTCGCCCAGCGAGAGGGGGCATTGTCCGACATTGCCCAGGGCCGCATCCGCGATGTTCGCCTGCGCATGCTCGACCCCAAGACCTGCCGTATGTGGGAGAAGCACAACCGCATCTACGACCTTCTCACCGCGGAGAACTGCGCCGATCTCATCAACTCGATCAGGGCGCAGGGGAAGCAGGAGATACCCGCTGTCGTCCGGCGCCTGAAAGGCGACCCGGAGGGCTACGAGTACGAGGTCATCTCCGGCGCACGCCGCCATTTCGCCGTCAGCTACCTGCGCGAGGCCGAGAACCGGAAGGAGATCTTCTACCTCGCCGAGGTGAAGGATCTGGCCGATGAGGAGGCCTTCCGCTTCGCCGATCTCGAGAACCGGGGCCGCAAGGACATCTCCGACTATGAGCGCGGGCGGGAGTATCAGAAGGCACTGCACGACTACTACGGCGGCAACATGACCCGCATGGCCCAGCGCATGGAGGTCTCCAAGGCGCTGCTGTCGAGCTACATCGCCATCGCCAAACTGCCCCGCGAGGTGCTCGACGCTTACGGCGACCCGCGGGAGATCGCGGTCCGCCACGGCCAGCAGCTCTCGCCGCTGCTGAAGGGCGCCAAGAGGGAGAAGGTGCTCGCCCGCGCCCAGGAGATCGCCAAGACCCAGGACCAGGCCCGCGCGCTCGGCGGCGGCACCTTCATCAATGGCGCCGAAGTGTTCAAGCTTCTCAAAGGATCGGTGCCGAAAGCCCCGGCGGAGAAAAAGGCCGTCAAAGAGGGAAGGGCAGGGGGCGGCATGGCCTTCCTCACCGGCCGGATCGAGGGGGACATTCTCAAGCTGGAGATCGACCTCGAAGCCGACCCGTCGAGCGAGGACCTCGCGGCGGCGGTGGTCCGTGCCTATGAGCGGATGAAAGGCAAGCGTGCTTAGGCTGCTCGTCGGCTCGGCTTTGGCGGCAGTGCTCTTATCCTCGCTGAGCGCGTTGGTGCTAGGCACGTTCTGGGGCATCACCGGCAATGTCTGCGCGCCGCCCGGTTTTGACTGGGGGAACTGCTACGAGGTACTGCCGAAGGCCGGCTGGCCGGTCGCGTTCTGGTTCGACCGGGGAGGGGTCTCGGTGGTTGGGCAGCTCGGCGCGGAGGATGTGTTTGATTTGACGCTGTTTGCTGCGAATACGGCCGTGTGGTCGGCGATAACCGCGGTCGCGGCAGTATTGATCAGTATGCGTCTTGAGCGCGGATCTCGTTGATAGCTGTCTACGAGCAGACGGGGCTCTCAGTGCCGGTGGCTCCTCCCCCCCCAGCTTGTCAGCGGCTACCTCTCTGTAGGGGGAGCGAGATAGAGAGCGGCGTTGGTTCTACTTCCGTCCCCTACGCAGTGGGTGAGGTGCCCATAGGGCGAGGGGGCTACTACTGGGTAGTGTCTCAGTTCGAAAGCATAGCAAGTACCGCCTCCCTCTCCCGCTTGCGGGAGAGGGACCGAGGGTGAGGGTCCTCTGAGCTCAGATCGTGATGGCAAGCGTNAAGCATAGCAAGTACCGCCTCCCTCTCCCGCTTGCGGGAGAGGGACCGAGGGTGAGGGTCCTCTGAGCTCAGATCGTGATGGCAAGCGTAGCAGAACGGCTTCGCCGAGGCCCTCACCCAAAGCCTGCTACGCAGCCTTTGACCTCTCCCGTGAACGGGAGAGGTGATCCCTGTTCAAACCCCCCGAACTCAATTCAAGCTGAGGCATTACCTACTACTGCACCTCGTAGACGATGGTCGTCTCGACGCCGTAGACCCACTGGGGTTCGCCGTTCACCACCTTGGGCCGGTAGCGCCAGCCCTCCACTGCGCGGATGGCGGAGCGGTCGTAGCAGCGGTCGCTGGAGGCGACGGCCCTGACATTGGTGGTCTCACCCGAGGGGGTCACGTCGAACTGCACGCGCACGCGGTGCTCAGCGGCGTCTCCCTTGATGCAGCGCTCGAAGCCCGAGGGGTTGGTCCGCACGATGGGGACCAGCGGCTCGTTGCGCGGCAGGTCGCCGATCTTATCGATGCCGTCGATGACGATGGTCCTGGTTCCGCCGCCGTCGGTAGGTCCGTCCAGGGGGCGGTCGGTGAAGGTTGGGGGCGGAGGAGGGGGGAGGTCCTTCGGTTTGATGGGACGGTCCGGAGGCGGGTCACCCGGATCAGGCCGCTGCGTGATCCTGATATCCGGCCGCTCCTTGGAGGTTCCCGGCGGCAGCTCGCTGGTGTCGATCACCCCTGCCATGAGAAGGAACAGAAACATCACCACTGCGCCTGCCAGCGGTAGGCCGATCAAGGTACGCCAGGTCATCCGAGTGCTCCTTATGAAGTCTCCCTGGGGAAAAGCGTCACCCAACCTTCCAATTGTGTCAATCGTCTCACGCAACCCAGGCAGCCGCGGCTGTTGACAGAAGGGTTCTGAGAGGAGCAGAGAGCGAGCAAGCGCCGATTTGACCTCTCAGCTTGCGGGGCGCTCGACAAATGTCGCTAAAGCGAGGGGTGCGTGAGGAAGAGGAACCTGTCTGTCCCGCCCTCGCGCATGCTTTGCCCCCCGCAAGCTTCCGGCCGGTCGGCGCCCCTCGTAAGGAGCGCGTGATGAGCTTTGCCGATGAACTCTACGATCCGATGGTCGAGCCTGGGGCGGTGTCCCAGGTGCCCGCTAGCGCGGCCGCCGGTATGCGCGATGCCGACTGGGAGGTGGACCCCCTATGGACGGCCCAATCCGGTGACCGTCTCGAAGGCGAAAGGGTTCGCTTGCGCTTCAAGGGCAACCCGCGCGGTCGCCGCATCCTGGTGCTCGGCGGCATCTCCGCGGGGCGGCGGGTCACCTCCTGCGACGACGGGTGGTGGGGCGAGCTCGTCGGGCCGCAGCGGGCGGTCTGCTGCGATAGGGACCTCATCATCGGCGCCGACTACCTGCCCGAGCACGGCGGGCAGGCGAAGCGTTTACGCCCAGAGGACTTCGCCAACCTCTTCCTGAAGGCGCTTCGGGACGAGGGGGTCGAGGAGCTGGGTGCCGTGATCGGCGCCTCCTTCGGCGGCATGGTGGCCCTGGCCATGGCAAGGCTCGCGCCCGCGCGGATCGGCAGGCTGGCCGTGGTCTGCGCAGCCCACCGGCCTCACCCCATGGCCACCGCCGTGCGCCACATCCAGCGGCAGATCCTCGAGCTGACCGAGGGGACCAACCGCGAGGCCGAGGGCGTCGGCCTCGCCCGCCAGCTCGCCATGACGACCTACCGAAGCGCCGAGGAGTTCGGCAGCCGCTTCGGCCCCGGGGGGGAGGACCTCGAGGCCTATCTCAAGCACCATGGCGACCGCTACGCCAGCACGGTCAGCGCCGCCCGCTACCGCACGCTCTCGGCAGCCATCGACGCCCATTCCGAAGACCCCAGCCTCATCAAGGTGCCGACCACGGTGATCGCCGCGGAAGGCGACCAGCTCGTGCCGCTGGAGCTGGCACAGGAGCTTGCGGCCCGCCTGCCCAAACTCGACCGCTACGAGGTGATCCCCACGAGATACGGCCACGACGCCTTTCTCAAGGAGACGGCGGCCATCGCGCCCATCCTCAAGGGCATGCTCTCGTGACGGAAAAGAGGAGCAAGCGCACCATCCTCGCCTCCTCGGCGGTGGCGGAGGACAGGGCCTTCGGCTCGGTGGCGCCGCCCATCGGGCTCTCCACCACCTTCACTTGGGACGACCACCGGGAGAAACCGGGCTACGACTACGCAAGGAGGGCGACGCCCAACCGCGACCAGCTCACCTCCTGCCTCGCGGAGCTGGAGGGCGCGGCCGGCGGCGCGGTCACCTCGTCAGGGCTCGCCGCCCTCGACCTCTGCCTCTTCATGGTGAGCCCGGGTGACCTCGTGGTGGCGCCCCATGACTGCTACGGGGGCACCCACCGGCTCCTGACCCACCGGGCGAGGCGGGGCCAGTTCGAGCTTCACTTCGCCGACCTGACCGACGAGGCGGCCCGCCGGGACGCCTTCGCCAGGAGGCCGAAACTCGCCTATCTTGAGACCCCCTCGAACCCTCTCATGCGCATCACCGATCTTGCCGCCTGCGCTAAGGAGGCAAGGGCTGCGGGCACGGTGACGGTCGCGGACAACACCTTTCTCTCCCCCATGCTGCAGAGCCCGCTGGAGCTCGGCTGCGACGTGGTCGTCCACTCCACCACCAAGTTCATCGGCGGGCACAGCGACGTGGTCGGCGGCGCGGCGCTGGCGAAGGATCCGGGCCTTGCCGAGGAGCTTGCCTGGTGGGCCAACTGCACAGGCGTCACAGGCGCGTCCTACGATAGCTGGCTCACCCTGCGCGGGGTCAGGACCCTGGCCGTGCGCGTCGAGGCGCAGCAGCGGACCGCGAGGAACCTCGCCCGGATGCTCGAAGACGACGAGCGGGTGAGGGCGGTTCGCTATCCGGGCTCCGTCAGCCATCCTCAGAAGAACCTGATCGCCCGCCAGCAGAAGGGGCCGGGGAGCATGATCTCCTTCGAGCTCCGGGACGGGCTCGAGGTGGGCGGCTTTCTGTCCGGCCTGAAGCTCGTCAACCTCGCCGAGTCCCTGGGCGGTTTCGAGAGCCTGATCTGCGTGCCGGACACCATGACCCATGCCGGCATGGAGGAGGCGGCGAGGCGGGAGGCCGGTATCGCACCGGGCCTTCTCAGGCTCTCGGTCGGTCTCGAGGAGGAGGAGGATCTGATGTCCGATCTGAAACACGGCCTGCGACAGGCCGAGGCTATGGCTTAAGCAACACACCTTGTCACGATCATGCGCGACAGGCCGCCGTTGGAGCAGAAAAACGCTTCGTAAGCTTGTATCCTGACAAGGATTGCTTCACCTCTTTGGTGCATAGCGATATCGCGGCTGCGAAGCCGCCTCGGTCAGGAGAGAGCACCATGCAGAAGAGCCCGTCCCCCAAGCCGGTCGTCCGCCCGGTCCCCACCCCCAAGCACAGCCCCGCCGCCATGGCGTCCAAGGGCAAGCCGGTGGCCGAGCGCCGCTCCCCCAACGCCGCCAATTTCGGCAGCTTCCTCGGCGCCGCTCCCTGAACCTCGGGGAACTTGTCCCCTAGGGCTGGACCTCAGGCACGATCGCGGCAAAACCCCGAGCTTCAGGCGGCGCCGGACGGCGATGCCGAGATCGGAAGGAGCGAAGCCGTGGCCCTGATGGACAGTCTCAACCCCGCGCCCGCCGACCCCCTTCTGGGGCTGATGCTGGCGGCGAGAGCGGATGAGAGGCCGGGCAAGACCGACCTCGGTGTCGGCATCTACAAGACCGAAGCGGGCGATACCCCCGTCCTCCGTGCGGTCAAGGAGGCGGAGCGCCGCCTTCTCGAGACCGAAACCACCAAGGCCTATGAAGGCCCTCACGGCAATCCTCTCTTCTGCGAAGCCATTGGCGAGCTGACGCTTGGCGGGCTCGGCGACCGGCACACGGCGTTCACGACGCCCGGCGGCTGCGGCGCGCTCTTCATCGGCATGCAGGCAGCCAAGCTCGCCTCGCCTGATGCGCGGCTCTTCCTCTCCGACCCGAGCTGGCCCAACCATGAGGGCATCGCCGCCGCCTTGGGCATCGAGACCGTCTTCTACCCCTATGTCGGAGACCGGACGGGCGCGCCCGACATGGATCTCGTGCTGAAGGGCCTGGAGGGTGCGAGGGCAGGGGACATCCTCCTGCTGCAGGGCGCCTGCCACAACCCGACGGGCACGGACTTCTCGGCCGAGCAGTGGGTGCGCCTCGCCGAAGAGGTGGAGAAGCGCGGTCTCCTGCCTTTCGTCGACACCGCCTATCAGGGGTTCGCGCGGGGCCTCGAAGAGGACGGGGCGAACGTAAAGGCGTTTCTGGAGCGTATACCCGAGGCGATCCTGACCTACTCCTGCTCGAAAAACTTCGGCCTCTACCGCGAGCGGACGGGTGCACTGATCATCCAAGCCCCAGGCGCGAAGGCGAAGGACGCCGTCGCCACCCAGACGGCGGCGCTCGTGCGCGCCTCCTACTCCATGCCCCCCTCCCACGGCGCCGCCATCGTCGCGACGATCCTGAACGATGCCGAGCTTCGCCGGTCTTGGGAGGAAGAGCTAGGCCAGATGCGCGGCAGGCTGAACGGTCTGCGCGAAGGGTTCGCAAGCGCTCTCGTGCGCGCCACGAACGACGACAGCCTTTCCCGGATCGCCGAGGAGAAAGGGATGTTCTCTCAGCTTCCCATCGAGGCGGAGGACACGCTGGTTCTGCAGCGCGAGAAGGGCATCTACATGCCAGGCTCCGGGCGTGTGAACATCGCCGGTCTCAAGGAAGACCGGTTGGGTGAGCTCGCCGCCGACCTCGCTTCCTACCTAGTCCGGTAGGCTGATCTTCCCCATGCCGATGGCCGGCGCACCGAGAATGCGGCTCTCGAAGACGGCAGGGTCGCCGGCCACCAGCTCGTTGGCGAGAAGCGCAAACAGCACCGCCTCCTTCGCATCGGGGTTCATCCCCAGCCTGTCCGTCGTATGAAGACCGACACTAGGAAGCGCCTCGGCGATCTGCCCACGGAGCAGCGGGTTGTGCGTGCCTCCGCCCGAAAGAAACACCGCATCGGGACGAAGCGGCGCGATGGCCTGGGCGATCGAGTGGGCGGAGAACCGGTTGAGGGTGGCCATAGCGTCCTCATGGGAGAGGCCGGGGGCCGTCTCTTCTTTCTTCGCCTCGAACCAACCTAGACTGAAAAGCTCCGGACCCGTCGTCTTGGGCACGGGCAGCTTCAGGAACGGCTCTTGAAGAAGGCGGACTAGAAGCGTTTCGCAGACCGTGCCGCGCTTCGCGACCAATGCGTCCTCATCATAGGCGAGGGGCGCGAAATACCGCCTCATATAGCCGTCCATGATGGTGTTGCCGGGGCCGATATCGGTGGAGAAGGCCCGGTCGTCTTGGTCCGCCCTCGGCAGAAAGGTGATGTTGGCGATGCCGCCAATGTTCAGCAGCACCCGCGTCTCGTGATGGTCGCTCATCAGGAGAAGGTCGCCGTAAGCTGCAAGCGGCGCGCCTTCCCCGCCCGCCGCGATCTGCTTCTGACGAAAGTCCGAGAGGGTGATGATCCCGGTGCGGACAGAAAGGTGGTCGCCATCACCTAACTGCAGGGTAGCGTTGGGTTTTTCCGGGCGCCCGTGAAGAGAGCGGGGGGCGTGGTAGACGGTCTGGCCGTGGCTGGCGATGAGGTCGACGCTGTCCTTATCCCTGCGCCAGTCCGCTAGCTGACGGTTGACGAGCTCCGCATGGGTCTCGGCGATGGTGACGTTCAACAGAGTCAGATCCTCGAGCGAGACCTGACCCTTAGCGAAGACCTCAAGCACCGCCTCACGGAACGAGGGCTCGTAGGGCGCCGTGGCGAACGTTTCCAGGGTGAAACGGGTATCGGTGCCCGAACCCTTTAGCCTGCAGAGCGCCATATCGAGACCATCGAGGGAGGTGCCGCTCATCAGTCCCAGGACGAAGCGCTCGCCCTTGGCTGCGATGGCGGAGAGGCGCGCAAGGCTCGCTGCGCTCATGCGGTCTGTTCCAGAAGGTCGAGACTGGCCAGCCGCTCCTTGGTTTCCTGGACCTCCAGCTCCTTCGGTCTAGCGTTCGCAATGGTCCGCACCCGGTCCGCCCGCGCCATGGTCTCCCGGCTGAGGGTTTGGGCCGCCCGCGCCACCTGCTGCATATCCTCCTTCACCCCGTTGCAGTGGCAGATGATCTCGCAGCCGGCGGCCAGCGCACGGCGGCTGCGCTCTTCGATCGTGCCGCCCAGGGCGTTCATGTTGATGTCGTCGGTGAGGATGAGGCCGTCATAGCCCCACTCGTCGCGGATCAATCCCTTGATGATCGTCTCGGACAGGGTGCCGGGGTTGTCCTTGTCGAGCGCATGGTAGAGCACATGGGCGCTCATCAGCATGGGCTCCTTCAGCATACGCTTGAAGGGCAGGAAGTCGCGCTCCTCCAGCTCCTCGCGGGCGGCGGTGACCTCGGGCAGGTTGTGGTGGCTGTCCGCATTGCCCCTGCCATGGCCGGGCGCGTGCTTGATGCAGGGCGCCACCCCTCCCTCCCGCATCCCGACCGCGATCGAGCGGCCCAGAAGCGTGACGAGCTCGGGATCGTCGCCGAGGGCGCGCTTCTGCAGGAAAGGGTGGCCGTCCGCCCCCACGACATCGAGGGTCGGCACGCAGTTGGCGTTGATGCCCACCTCTTTGAGCTCCATCGCCATCAGCCGGGCGTTGAGCCAGACGGCTTCGCTGGCTGTCTCGGGATCCTCCCTCGCCATCTCGGCGAAGCGGTGGGGGGAGGGGGGGTGGCGGAAGTTCGGCCCCTTGAGCCGCGCCACCGTGCCGCCCTCCTGGTCGACGAAGACAGGCGCCAGGGGATCGCCCGATGCCTCGCGCATCTCGTCCGTCAGACGGCGGAGCTGCTCGGCACTGTCGATGTTCCTGCCAAAGACGATGAAGCCGAAAGGCTGCTGCTCGCGGAAGAAGCCTTTCTCCCAATTGGTGAGGGTCAGTCCTTCGCAGCCATAGATAGCCGAGGTAAGTCCGCTCATCGGGCCTGTCTTCCTTCGCGTTGCGACCGCCCTTCCTCTCAGCCGATCTTAGCGCAAATGAGGCAGGAGCGGGGTTAAATCTCCCCCTTTGATTGTCGCGACAAGGTTAAGAGAGTCCGTAAAAATGTTCAGATCGGCAGCGCATCCGGCAGCGAGCTGTCCAAACTCACCCTCCCGACCCAAGAACCGGGCGGGTTCGAGGGCGGCGCAGCGGACAGCCTGGTGAAGGGGCAGGCCGAGACGGCTGACGGCATGACGGACAGCGGTGAGCATGGTGAGGTTCGATCCGGCGAGCGTGCCTGCGTCATCGGTCAAACGGCCGTTCTCTTCCCTGATCGTTTTGCCGTCGAACTGAAAGCTGCGAAGGTCCGTACCCGCAAGCGACATGGCATCGCTGACCAGGATCATCCGCCCGTCTGCCTTGGCCCTGAAGGCGAGCTTCAGGACAGCGTCGTGGATATGGTGCCCATCGGCGATGACCATGCACCAGGCCTCGCTCTCTAGGGCGGCCGTGACCGGTCCGGGCTCCCGGCTGAGAAGCGGCGGCATGGCGTTGAAGAGGTGGGTGAAGCCGCTCACCCCCGCACCGAGCGCGCCTCGGGTCTGATCGTAGTCCGCCGCGGTGTGGCCGGCGGAGAGCACGGCCCCCTGGGCCGCAAGCTGACGAAGGACAGAAGGCTCGTGCCGCTCCGGCGCGAGGGTGAGAAGGAGGCTGCCTCCCGGCGGCGGGGCGAGGGACCGGGCCTCTTCGGCGTCCAGCGTTCGGAAGTGCTTGTCGTTGTGGATGCCTCTTTTAGCAGGGGCCAGATGCGGCCCTTCGAGGTGGAGCCCGATCACGCCGGGGACGTTCTCCTCCAGCGCCGAGCGGATGGCCGCCGTCGCCGCCGCGCTCTTCGCCGGTGTGTCGCTGATCAGGGTGGGCAGGAGGCTGGTCGTGCCAAACCTACGGTGCGCCTCTGCGATCCGCATCATCGTCGCGACTGAAGGGTCGTCGTTCAGCAGCACCCCGCCGCCGCCATTGACCTGAAGATCAACGAAGCCAGGGGTTACGGTCATGCCCGAGAGGTCGTAGGTCTCGCCATTAGCGGGTAGGTCAGCGGAGAAGACCAGCCCCTCGATCAGCCCGCCGCGCAACAGCAGGGCCAGATCGTCCGCGACCCGGTCCGGCAGGACCAGGCGAGCTCCGGTCAGTGCGGTGAGAGCGGACGCCATCGAGATGGCCTGCGCTCAACCCGCGTTCTTCGCAAGGGGGGCCTGGCCGCCGCGGCCCTTATAGGTGGCGGCAATCGACTCCTTGAGATCCTCCGGCTTGACCGGCTTGGAAAGGTAGTCGTCCGCACCCGCCCCCATCAGCTCCTCGCGGGCTTCGGCGAAGGCGTCGGCGGTCACGGCGATGATCGGGATTGCCCGCTCGGGACCCTCCAGCGCCCTGATACGCCTGATCGCCTCGACGCCGTCCATGACCGGCATCTGCTTGTCCATCAGCACCACGTCGAAGCCGCCATTGGTGACCGCGGTGACGGCCTCCGCGCCGTTCTCGACGATGGTGAGCCCGCTGACCTTGTTCTTCAGGATGGCCTGGATCACCATGGCGTTCACCGCGTTGTCCTCCGCCGCGAGGATGCGCAGGGGGCGGAGGGTCTCTTCAGACGGTTCCTCGGCGCTCTCCTGCTCCTCCTCTTCGAGCGCGCTGACGGGGGCGTCGCTCGGCGGGATGGTGACCGTGATGCTCGTGCCCCGGCCCACGGCGCTCTTGACGGTGATGTCGCCGCCGAGAAGATCGGTGATCTGACGGCAGATGGCGAGGCCCAGCCCCGTACCCCCGAAGCTTCTGGTGCTGCCCGCGTCGATCTGGCGGAAGCTCTCGAAGATGCAGGCCTGGTCGGCGGGTGCGATGCCGATGCCGGTGTCCGAAACCGTCAGGGTGAGGTCGTCCTCGCCGCCGCCGGAAAGGCTGAGCTTGACCGAGCCCTCCTCGGTGAACTTCACTGCGTTGGAGAGAAGGTTGGAGAGGATCTGACGCAGGAGCTTGTCATCGGTGGGGAAGAGCTTCGCCGAGGGGCTGAAGGCGACCTCGAAGCCGATCTTCTTCTCCTTGGCCTTGGGCGACCAGAGGTTCGCCACGTCCGTCGCGGTGCGGACGACATCCACTTCGCTGATCCGCGCCTCCACCCGTTTGCCCTCGAAACGGGCCACATCGAGCACGTCGCTGACGATCGCGTGCAGGTGCTCGGCCGAGCGAAGGGCGGTGGAGAGCTTGAGATGGGCGTCGGTGCCCTTGGGCAGGCCCTGGACCACATTGGCGGTCAGGTTGATGACGGCGTTGAGCGGTGTACGGACCTCATGGCTGGTCGTGGCCAGAAACTCCGTCTTGGCGGCGTTCGCCTGCTCCAGGGCGGCGTTGCTCTCGCGGAGCTGGTCGTTGACGTCCTCGAGCTTGGCGTTGTGGGCCTTGGTGATGCGCTGCAGCCTGATCGACTGGCGGATGCGGGTGACGAGGAACAGGACCAGGGCGAGGGCCGCGAAACAGGCCGCGGTGCCGAGGGCGAGCTGCTGGCGGCGTTTGGCCTCGGACGCGGCGACTTCGGCCTCGAGGCGCTGGGAGCGCTCGTTCGAGATCTCCAGCTCCTTGGCGGAGAGCTCGAACTCGGCGTTGAGGATGGCGAGGTTGGCCGAGGCCGCGATGTCCCGCTCGGCATCGACGAGGCGCTTATAGGTCTCCAGATGCGCCAGCGCCCGGTCGGTCACGCCGAGCTCGCGGTAGAGGGCGTAGACCATCTGATGGGCCTCGCGTGAGGCTTCGGTGGCGGTCTTCAGGCTCTCGGCGGGGAAGTTGTTTGCGAGGGAGGCAAGGGCTTCCTGCGGCTTTCCCGCAGTGGCTAGAAGTCGGGCTTCGATCGCCCCGGCATTGGGGGGCAGGGAGAGGGAGGGGTTCTCGGCGATCAGCGCCTTCACCCCGGACAGGGCGTCTGCGGCGGCAGCCATCTCTCCGGCCTGCCACTCGACGAGGGCGAGGTTCGACTGGATGGTGAGCTGCCAGAAGGGGAGCGCCCTGACCGCCTCCATCTCCAAGGCCTCGCGCAGGAGCCTCCTTGCGATGTCGAGACGACCGGCGAAACGGTGGGCGTTCGCGGCGTTGTTGAGCCCGGCCACGGTGAGCATCGGGTCGTCGGCGCCGATGGCGCGGCTGCGCTCGATATATTCGATGGCGCGGTCGTACTGGCGGGCGTTCTGGTAGAGCGTGCCGATGGCCTGCAGCGAGATCGCCATGTAGCGGCGGTCGCCGAGCTCGGCGAAGACCGTGAAGGCCTCCTGGAAGTCCTTGAGGGCGCGGCCGTCCTGGCCGAGGCTTCTGGCGATGCGGCCATCGGCGATCAGCAGCTTGCCGTAGACCGGCGTGTTCTCCGCCTCGATGGTGGCGAAGACGTTGTCGAGATGGGTGCCCGCTTCCTCCAGGCGGCCCAGGCGGAACAGGGCTTCGGCCTCGAGCCAGGCCGCGCGCTGCAGGACGGCGGAGCGCGGCGTCGGGCCGGCCATCTCGAGGGCCGCGGCCTCGCGCGCCAGGGCAAGACCCGTTTCGGTGTCGGAGGGGACGGCAGCCTGGGCGCGTTCGAGCAGCGAGACGGGTCCCGTGCCGGCCTGGTTACCGGCGGCGGGCTGCAAAGCGGCTGCGCTCATTAGAGCAAGCAGGGCCGCGAGGGTTCTTTTTTGGCTCATGGTCGAAGCCTCGCTCACGGGAGGTCTCTAGATCACAAGGCATTAAGAATGTCTTCGCGGCTCCCCTCCTGGTTGTGCCCACGAAAAACCCGCCCGCCAGAGGGGAGCGGGCCATTGTCTTCCAGAGAAAGCCAGTGAGGCGTCAGAAAGCGGAGCGGAACCGGATGCCCGCCGTGGTGCCGCTCTGGCCCGCGGTCAGCAGCGGATCGGTGTCGTGCTGGGCGAAGAGGCTCAGCTCGGACCGGCCATCGAGCACCGGGCGGCCGTAGAGAACTTCCGCCACATAGCGGCGGTCGGCGCGGTCGACGCCAATGAGGTCGGCGGTGACGGCCCGCTCGCCGGTCTCACGGTCGATCACGTCAAGGGTGCGCAGGGCGAGATCGCCGCTCTCCACATGGAGGGGCTGGGCGATCGAGAAGCGCACCCGGTCCTCGCCGAAGAGGCCGCGCTTCGACACGGCGAGCTGGTAGGACGAGGTGAGAATGCCGCCCTCGTCGATACCGAGAAGCCCGCTGGCCGCGCCCGCCCCCGTGGTCCGGCCTGCACTGGCCGAGCCGGAGAGCTGGAGGCCGAAGGGCAGGGCGCTTTCGACGCCGACGGTCACCGCCCCGGTCTGCGCTGCCTCGCCGAAGCTCAAGCCGCCGACGCTCTGCCCGCCAAGGAAGCCCTGGCGCTCCTGTAGCAGCGTGTAGCCGAAGGTGAAGCTCGTGCCCTCGGTGACCGCGTAGCCCAGCGCAGCGTTGACGGCGGAGGCGCTGTAGCCCTCCGTACCCGCGACGCGCTCGGTCAGCTCGCCCGAGAACGGGTTGACCACGAGGTCGGCGTCCTGGCGGTGGGTGATGCCGCCCGAGAAGCTGAGGCGGCCCGTAAGCTGGCCTTCAAGCTGCAGGTAGGCGCCGCCCGAGGCGAGGCCGAGGACCGGGTTCACGCCGCCGGTGAGGACGTCGTGGTCGGAGACCATGGCGAAGCTGTCGCCGGTGAAGGCAAGGGCACCGGCACCGTGGCCGAAGCGGAAGGCAAGGCCGGTGCGCTCCGAGGTGAGCTCGCCATGGGTCTCGAAGGGCACGGCGCCTTCAGGCACGGCCAGGCCGTGGGCGGGCTTGCGCGCCTCGAGGGTAAGGGTGAAGCCCTGACCCTCGCCACCGAAGAACTGGCTGGCGACGGCGCCTGCATCGGTGAAGCCCTGACCGGCCACCGAGAGACCGGCCACCGACTGGATGGTGCCGATGGGCGTGCCCAGGCGGCCAGCGAAGACGGTCTCCGCCGCGGTCTCGAGGCTGACGCCGGGGTCGATGACCGAGGTGGTGAGGACGCCGACGGGGATCTCGAAGTCGCGGAACGTATTGCCGACGGTCTCGAAGGCGGTGAGGCTGGCGGTGGGATCGACCCGCGCCATGAGCTGCGGGGTGAGGCCTGCGCCGATGACGGAGGTGCCTAGCCCTGCGCCCTCGAAGCGGAGGGCGTTGATGTCCAGGGGCCGTTGCGAGGCCGAGACGTTGAGGAGGCCGTGGCCGTAGACCGCGTCCACACCCGGTGCGCCGAGGTCGTCGGCGGAGCGGAAGAGGATCTCGGCGGTGGCCTCGGGCTCCTGCTGCAACCACTCCCAGCGGCTCTGCAGGAGGGCTGCGGCGCCGGAGACGATGGGCGTCGCGAAGCTGGTGCCGGAGGTGCGGCCGATGCCGTCCTCGGTGGCGACCAGGAGCTGCTGGCCAGGGGCGACCAGGAAGCGGCTGGCCATGGAGACGCAGTCGCTGCCGACGGTGAAGCAGGCATCGCCGGGGGTGTTGGAGAAGCTGGCGATGTTCCCGCGCGGGTCGATGGCGCCGACCAGGATGATCCGCTCCACGGCGCCGTGGGTGCCGTTCATGTTGACGTCGAACTCCTGGACGACGCCGTCATTGCCGGCGGCCAGGACGAAGAGCGCGTCGCGGGTCGCTTGGGCGACGCGGCCGTTCTGGAAGACCTCGTCCCAGCCCTCGGCAAAAGTGGCACCGCTCTCGCCGATGGAGAGGTTGATGATCGAGGCACCTGCGCGGCCCACGGCGGTGATGGAGGCCATCACATCCTGCTCGTCGGCGTAGCTCTGCGCATCGAAGGGGTTGGAGAGCGTGACGGTGGCGTTCGGCGCCACGCCCATTACGCCCTCGCCGTCCAGCGCCCCGGCGGCAAGACCCGCCACGGCGCGGCCGTGGTTCTGTCCGGCGAAGATGCCGCCGTCGAGCTCGGGGGCTTCGGCCAGGGGGCCTGCGCCTTCGAAGGCCTGGTCGACGACGCCGATGGTGACGCCCTCGCCGTAGCCCGCGATCTCGGAGAGGCGCGGCGACCATTTGACGGCGCTCATCCAGTGGTCAGGGTGGTCGACGCCGACAAAGGTGAAGAGCTGGTCGTTGAAGTCGATCAGGAAGCGCGTGCGGTCGGCCTCGCTCATGGCGAGGAAGTCGCCGAAGCCCGAGCCTTCAAGACCGTGCTTCTCGAAGAAGCCTTCCAGGAAACCTTCGGTGAAACCAAGGCCCGTTTCGGCTTCGATCAGGCTGCCGTAGCGCTCTTCGGCGCGGGTGTAGAGGTCCTGATAGGTGTCGTAGGCACCGATCAAGGAGCCCACGGCGCTGGCCACCTGGGTCATCTGCTGGGTGAGGCCGGAGAGACCACCCATCGCGCCCATCACCCGCTGCACCTCGGCAAAGGCGAGGGGGTCGAGGTGCATTTCGAGGGCGACCATGTCGAGGCTGCCCAGGGTCTGTTCGAGAGCGGCGAGTTCCGCGGCCAGATCACCGAGCTGACGCAAGGGATCGAGGTGCATCTCGAAGCGCTCGAAGGAGATGCCGTCGCCCGAGAGGCTGAGCGCGTTCAGGGCGCGCAGCATAAGCGGATCGAGATGCATCTCCAGCGGGTCCAGATGCATTTCGAGGGGGTCGAGGTGCATCTCCAGGGTCCGCAGGTGGGCACTCAGCACGTAGAGCTGCACGGCCAGCGGATCGAGATGCATCTCCAGGGGGTCCAAATGCATTTCGAGAGGGTCGAGGTGCATCTCAAGCGGATCCAAGTGCATCTCCAAGGGATCCAGGTGCATCTCAAGGGGATCGAGATGCATTTCGAGCGGATCCAGATGCATCTCTAGAGGATCAAGGTGCATCTCCATGGCAGAGGCGAACAGGCCCAACGGGTCGAGATGCATCTCCAGGGGGTCCAGATGCATCTCCAGCGGATCGATGAAGAGCGCCAGCGGGTCGAGGTGCATCTCAAGGGGATCAAGGTGCATTTCGAGCGGATCGAGATGCATCTCCAAGGGATCCAAGTGCATCTCCAGCGGGTCCAGATGCATTTCGAGAGGATCGAGGTGCATCTCCAGCGGATCGATGAAGAGCGCCAGCGGGTCGAGATGCATCTCAAGGGGATCGAGCTGCATTTCGAGCGGATCGAGCTGCATCTCCAGCGGGTCCAGATGCATTTCGAGAGGATCGAGGTGCATCTCCATGGGCCGGAAGGTACCCCAGAAGAGGCTGCCCTGACCGGACATCATGGCCTGGTTGCCGCTCAGACTGCCGTATTGAAGGGCGACGAAACCGAGAGCGAGGGGATCCAGATGCATTTCGAGCGGGTCAAGATGCATCTCCAGCGGATCCAAGTGCATCTCCAGCGGATCGAGATGCATTTCCAAAGGATCCAGATGCATCTCCAGGGGGTCCAAATGCATCTCGAGCGGGTCCAAGTGCATCTCTAGGGGATCAAGATGCATCTCGTTGGCGGTGAAGATCGTGGAGCCGAGAATCTTGCTCAGCGGATCTAGGTGCATTTCCAGGGGGTCGAGATGCATCTCTAACGGATCGAGGTGCATTTCGAGCGGATCCAAATGCATCTCAAGAGGGTCGAGGTGCATCTCCAGCGGGTCCAGATGCATTTCGAGAGGATCGAGGTGCATCTCCAGAGGGTCGAGGTGCATCTCCAGAGGGTCGAGGTGCATCTCCAGAGGGTCGAGGTGCATCTCCAGCGGGTCCAGATGCATTTCGAGAGGATCGAGGTGCATCTCGCGGACGGTGAAGTCCGTTGCAAACGCCGTGCTGCCGACGATTCCTGCGACCAGTGCCGCGGCGCAAGTGCTGACCAGATACTTCTTCATGTGTCTGCTCCCGGCGGGCGTAAACACGCGGCGCCCCTGCGCCTGCCCGCACATTAGGAATCTGTTAGGGCACAATCTCAACTTTTACGCAACCATAGAGTTTGGTTCCGGGACGGAAACCGGTCAGGTATCTCGGTTAGCGTGACTCGTTCACAGCCCAGTCGCCGCCTGGGTTAAGCGGTTAAAGGTTAAACTTGTTAGGTTCTCACAGTGAATCCCGTTAACCTTCGATATGGTTTCACGCTACAACCTGGAGTAGAGACGCGGATTTCCGGCTTGCGCGGAGTGGTCCTTGTCGGGCATAGGCTGGCCCTCCCGGACGCGACCTAAAGGTTCCCATGCGCCTCACCATGCTCAAGGCGAAGCTCCACCAGGCGACGCTGACCATGACGGACCTCCACTATGAGGGCTCGATCGCCATCGACACCGAGCTGATGGAGGCTGTGGGCCTGCTGCCCAACGAGAAGGTCGATGTGTGGAACATCACCAACGGTGCGCGGCTGACGACCTATGCCCTGCCGGCGGAAGCAGGCAGCCGCCAGATCATGCTCAACGGCGCCGCAGCTAGGCACGCCCACGCAGGCGACCGGGTCATCATCACGGCCTTCTGCGAGGTGGACGCCGAGGAGGCGGAGACCCACCGCCCCGTGGTGGCGCTGATGAACGAGGACAACAGCGTGAAAGAGGTGATCAGGGGGTAGGGTGTGTCATCGAAGGCAGCATGTCGGTGTGCGAAGCCTCGAGTCCTTATTGAGCGCTTTCCCATGGCTTGTCCGTGGGACCCATCACCGGAAGTCTCACTCGGTCATCTACTTTGAGGAGTTGGGCACCACGGTCTCCGGCTTCGCCTGCGCCGTGGTGAAGCGTCGTTAAGAGGCTTTCAGCAGCTCGATCCGGTTCGAAGGCAGGCGGTCAGGTATCCGGAAGTCCTGCCCCTCCCGCTTGGCAGATGGTTCCCCATCGGCCATGTCAGGCGTCATGAAAAGCCATGTTCTCAAGGCTGCTGGTGCAGTCCTGGCGCTGAGCGCCGCCCTCTCCCCCGCCCTCGCCGAAGAGCTGACCATCGAGCGGCTCTATGACAGCCCCTCCCTGACCGGCGCCGCGCCTAGGGCGCTGGCCTACTCGCCGGACGGCTCCATGCTGACCTTCCTGCGCGCCAATGAGGAAGATCAGGCGCGGCTCGACCTCTGGGCCTATGATGTAGAGACCGGTGAGGCGTCGATGCTGGTCGATTCGAAGACGCTGGAGCCCGACGACTTCGAGCTCTCGGAGGAGGAGAAGGCGCTGCGCGAGAGAAAGCGCATCGCCAGCTCCAAGGGCATCGTGCAGTATCAGTGGGACAGCCAGGGCGAGCAGATCCTGGTGCCTTCGGCCGGGGACCTGTTCCTGGTGAACGTTGCCGACAAATCGGTCCGCCGCCTGACCGAGACCGAGGGCTTCGAGTACGATGCCAAGGTCTCGCCGTCCGGGGGCTATGTCAGCTTCCTGCGGGACGGCACGCTCTACGCCATCGACCTCGCCAGCGGACGCGAGCAGCGCCTGAGCCCTCGCGGAGAGGGCGCGGTCTCATACGGCACGGCGGAGTTCGTCGCCCAGGAGGAGATGAGCCGCTACACCGGCAACTGGTGGAGCCCCGACGATTCTTACGTCGTCTATACCCGCACCGACGAGAGCACGGTGGACATTATCCCCCGCTTCGACATCGCGGCGGGCGACGTGACCGTCATCGAGCAGCGCTATCCCCGTGCAGGGCGCCCGAATGCGGTGGTGGACCTCTTCATCCGCGAGCCGGGCAAGAGGCGGCAGGTGAAAGTGGAGTGGGGTGCCTCCCCCGACACCTACCTGGCCCGTGTGCACTGGGCCGGGGCGGAACGTCTCTTCATCGAAACGGTGAACCGCGACCAGACCGAGCTGACCCTCTCCAGCGTGGACCTACGCTCTGGCGAGGTGACCGAGGTGCATACCGAACAGCAGCCAGCCTGGATCAACCTGTCGGACGATTTCCGCAGCCTCGACGAGGGGTTCCTGTGGACCACGGAGGAGACGGGCTACCGCCACATTCTACGCTTTGGCAAGGACGGCGAGCCGGTGCAGGTGACCTCCGGCGACTGGCAGGTGCTGGGGATCAGCGCCGTGGATAAGGAGGCGGGCGAGGTCTACTTCACGGCCAACCGCGAGACGCCGCTGGAGCGCCACCTCTACAAGGTGAGCTACCTCGAGCCTGGCGAGCCGGAGCGGATCACCGAAGAGGGCCGCACTTGGTCGGTGCGCATGGCGCCTGACGGCAAGAGCTTCGCGGGCACCTCGCAGAACGCCAACACCCCGCCCCAGACCGGGCTCTATACGGCCGATGGCGAGCTCATCACCTGGGTGGCAGAGAACGCTTTGGATGAGGACCATCCCTACGCGCCCTATCTCGACGCCCACTCGGCGCCGGAGTACGGCACGATCGAGGCCGAGGACGGGCAGGTCATGCACTACCGCCTGATCAAGCCCTATGACTTCGAGCCGGGCAAGGAGTATCCCGCAATCCTGCAGGTTTACGGCGGCCCCCATGTGCAGCGGGTGACCAACAGCTTCACCGGCGGCTCGCTGCAATACATGCAGCAGCAGGGCTATGTGGTGTTCCAGCTCGACAACCGCGGCTCCTATAACCGCGGCAAGACGTTCGAGGACGTCATTCACCGGCAGATGTCGGATATCGAGGTGGCGGACCAGCTGCAGGGTGTGAAGTGGCTGGCTTCCCAGGACTTTGTCGATGCGGATCGGATCGGCGTCTCGGGCTGGTCTTACGGCGGCTACATGACCCTGCATCTGGCGCTGCGCGCGCCCGAGGGGACGTTCGGCGCGGCCGTGTCCGGTGCGCCGGTGACGGACTGGTCGCTCTACGACACATTCTATACGGAGCGCTACATGGACACGCCCGAAGGCAACCCTGAGGGCTATGAAAGCTCGTCCGTGTTTCCTTACTTGGATGATCTGGAGACGCCGCTTCTGATGATCCACGGCATGGCGGACGACAACGTGACCTTCGACAACTCGACGCGTGTTTTCGCCATCCTTCAGGAGGGCAACAAGGAGTTCGAGATGATGACCTATCCCGGCCAACGCCACGGCGTGGGCGGGGAGGGCATCTCCGAGCACCGGCTGGGGACGACTATGCGGTTCTTGGATAAGTATCTGAAGGCTGTGGAGTAGTTTCTTGCGCCTCCCTCTCCCGCCCCGCGGGAGAGGGACCGAGGGTGAGGGTGTTCTGAGCGCAGGTTTCAGTGTTCAGCGCAGCGGTACGGCTTCGCCGAAGCCCTCACCCGAAATCAGATAGATTTCGACCTCTCCCGCAATGCGGGAGAGGTGAAGTAGCTGCCCACTACAATTCAATCTAAATCCTCCGCCTTCCTACAACCTCCCCTCAACACCTCGCCCCCACGCTTTCTTCTTGGTGCTGGGGCGGGGCTGTTCATGGGAGGGACTTCCGTGCCTGATTTTCTTACCGGCAATATGGCCGGAACCGCGCTGGTCATCGCTGGCGGCATGACCGCGCTCTATCTGGCGCGGGCGCCGATGCGGGGCGTGCTGACCGATACCAGTTCAGCGCTCGGCAGCGGCCTACGCTTCGCCTCGCGCTCGCTCCTGTCGCTCCGTAAGCGGCTCGTCGACCGTAACCGAGAGGTGCTCCTTTCCGCAGGCCGTGAGGCAGCGGCGCGCATGGTGGAGCGTGAATATGAGCGCTTCTCCGACAAGGTGCATCGCGACCTCGGCGACTATCCGGCGCTGCACCAGTCCCTCGCGGAGCGCGCGGGGCAGCTTGATGAGGACTATGCCAAGTCCGCTTCGCAACCCCCGGAGCCGCCAGGTTGGGCCGAGGCCGTCGAAGCTGTCGCGCAAGTGCCGGGTACGTCGGAAGGCGTGCGCAGCCAGGTGCTCGAATCGATCCACAGCTCGTTCAAAAAGGCGGGCGAGGAGGCAGGCCGTGCGTACCGGGAGGACTCCCGCCAGCGCCATAAGCACCTGCACGACATGGCGCCGCACTGGCGCGAGAGCGTGAAGCTGCTCGGTCAGGTCAAGACGCGGATGGAGAGCCTCCAGGCTCGCGCGGCCAGCGTCGATGAGCAGATGACGCGCTTCGAAAGCATCCACCAAGACACGGACGAAGCGGCGATCAAGCTGCAGAGCTCCGCCCTCGTGCAGTTCTTCACGGCAGGCCTCGTCTTGCTGATCGCGGCGGGCGGCGCGGTGGTGAACTTCCACCTCATCGCCCGGCCGATGTCGGAGATGGTCGGCGGCAACACCTATATCGGCACGTTCAAAACCGCCGATATCGCCGCCTTGGTCATCATCCTGGTCGAGCTCTCCATGGGCCTCTTCCTGATGGAGTGCCTACGGATCACCTCGCTCTTCCCGGTGGTCGCATCGCTCGCCGACAAGACACGCCAGCGCCTGGCGATCGTTAGCTTCGCGCTGCTTCTGTCGTTGGCATCCGTCGAGGCGGGCCTTGCCTATATGAGGGAGCTCTTGCTTCAGGACGAGCTTGCCACCGCCGCCGTCCTTCGCGGCGAGGCGAGCCAGGGCGCGGCTTTCCTGTGGATCACCACGGCGGCGCAGATGGGGATGGGCTTCATCCTACCCTTCGCTTTGACCTTCGTGGCCATCCCGCTGGAGACCTTCATCCACTCCATGCGCGCCGTGCTCGGATGGTCGGCGTCGGGTGTGCTGATGGTGACTGCCTTCACCTTTCGGGTGGCCGCACGCCTCTTCGAGGAAGCGGGCAAGGTGGCGGTCCAGCTCTACGACGTGGCGATCTTCGCGCCGCTCTGGATCGAGGGCCGGGTCAAGGCGCTACGCGGTGACGATTTGGAGGTCGTCGGTGCAAGGAGGGTGCTGAAAGATGCGGAGAGCCGCTTGAAAGGCCCTGCTGCGGAAGCGGCTTAGTCGCCTCCGCCGTCATCCCGGAAAGCCGCAAGGCTTATCCGGGACCCATGGACCACCGGCTGTTCATTCTTGCAGCCTCAGTCCATGGGTCCCGGCTCAAGGCCGGGATGACGACTGGAGAGACGAGATGCCGCCCATCTTACACGAGGGAACCACACCATGAGAAAACTCATCCTGGGACTGACCGCTGCTGCATCCGCCGTTCTCGCCGGTTGCGGGCAGCCGCCCAACCGCTCCACCGGAGTCTACATGCTGATCGATACGTCGGGAACGTATACGAAGGAGATCCAAGAGGCACAGGCGATCATCAACGTGATCCTCGCCACGCTCGAGCCCTCCGACGCCTTCGCCGTGGCGCGGGTCGATACGGCCAGCTTCTCCGAGAAGGATATCGTGGCGAAGATGCAGTTCGACGACCGGCCTTCGGTGGCGAACCAGCAGAAGCGTCAGTTCAAGGAGGACATCGACAGCTTCGTCGGCGGCGTCGCGCCCTCCTCGCATACGGACATCACCGGCGGGGTGCTGCAGGCCTCCGAGTTCCTGATGGAGAAGGGGTCGGGCAGGAAGGTGATCTTCATCTTCTCCGACCTTCAGGAGGACCTGCCCGAAGGCTATGTGCGCGACCTGCCGCTGGACCTTCGCGGGGTGACGGTGGTGGCGCTCAACGTCACCAAGCTGCGCACGGACAATATCGACCCGCGGCTCTATCAGGGCCGGATCGAGGACTGGCGCACGCGTGTGGAGGCGGGCGGCGGCACCTTCCGCGTGATCAACGATCTCGACGGGCTGGCGCTGCCCTTCTAGCTTGCGCAAATGTCATCGGAGCGCGGGAGAAAAGGTTCCCCTTCCGCCGCCCGCTTCGTTCCGGGTACGAACGCAAAAAGAGGTCTAAGGCGTTAAGAAGCTTAAGCTTTAGCGCGGCGATGTGAGGCCGGGCTTGGGTGACTGGAAGGGCCTCCGGTGGCAGGAGCGGCGGGCCACTTCACCGTTTGGGAGCTGCCCATGCCCACCGCCTTTCGCCCTATCGACCCCCCCGTCCGCGAAGCGTCGGGTCTTGCTTTGAGCGGCGAGGTGGTGGTGCCCCTCGACGCGCCGCCGCTTCTCAAGCTCGCCGAGCATCTTCGCGCCTACGGCCTCGTGGCGGTGGCCTTTCCCGGCCACGTGCTGGTCCTTTTTGGCGGCAGGGACGGCTGCTGCGGGCTGAACGCCGAGATCCGTATCAGGACCTTCTCCGAGGCGAGGGGGCTCTTGAGGGGCGTGGCCCCCATGCCTCTCACGGCAGCGTGATCCGGCTTGCCCCCTTGAGGGCGGCGGGGTCTGGCCGCTTCACTGGACAGAAGGTTCTTTTCGGCTAAGCCAGGCCCCACTGACAAGATAAAGGGTGTGCTGGTGCGGTTGTTACTTGGTGTTGTTTCTCTCCTCTCGATTGTCTTGCCCGCCCATGCCCAAAAAGACGGCCCGGTCTTTACCGGTGTCGGCTCCGGCGCGCGGGCCTTCGAGCAGCTCGACGACAAGCTGCCGACGCCGAACGTCTATAGGGCCGCCACCGGCGAGCCGGGGCCTGAGTACTGGCAGCAGCAGGCCGACTACGACATCGCCGTGGAGCTTCTGGAGGACACGAAGCGCATCGAGGCGTCGGAGACGATCACCTATACCAACAACTCGCCCCATGAGCTGCGCTATCTCTGGGTCTCCCTCGACCAGAACCGGTTCAAGAACGACAGCCTCGCCCGTCAGTCCGAGCGTCTGGCCGATGCGGGGCGGAGGCCCGGCAGCAACACGGCGCCGCGGCTCTCCTTCGGCTCGCTGGCGCGGGATGAGGCGTTCAAGGAGAACGATTACGGCTTCGAGATCGAGAGCGTGGTGGGCTCGGGCGGGCAGGACCTCGAATACACTATCGTCGACACGATGATGCGGGTGGACCTGCCGCGGCCCCTTCGCCCCGGCGGTCGCTACGAGTTCGCCATCGGCTGGTCCTTCAACATCATCAACGAGAGTGTGGTCGGTGGCCGGGGCGGCTATGAGAGCTTCCCCGTGGACGCCGAGGAGCCGACGAACGACACGATCTACTTCCTTGCCCAGTGGTTCCCGCGCATGGCGGCCTTCACCGACTATGAGGGTTGGCACAACAAGGCGTTCCTGGGGCGCGGCGAGTTCACGCTGGAGTTCGGCGACTACGAGGTGGCGATCACCGTGCCGGACGACCACATCGTCTCGGCCACCGGCGAGCTGCAGAACCCGAACCAGGTGCTTACGGCGGAGCAGCGCTCGCGCCTGAGAGAGGCTGAGAGCGCGGACAGCCCGGTCTTCATCGTCACCCCCGAAGAGGCGGCGGAGAACGAGAAAGAGGGGAGCTCCGGCACGAAGACTTGGCGATTCAAGGCGGACCAGGTGCGCGACTTCGCCTGGTCGAGCTCGCGGAAATTCATCTGGGACGCCATGGGTTTCGAGCAAGAGGATGACGAGAACCCCCTCGTCATGGCCATGAGCTTCTACCCGAACGAGGCCGAGCCGATCTGGTCGCAATACTCGACCGAGGCCGTCATCCACACGATGGACGTCTACAACAAGTTCTCCTTCAACTACCCCTACCCCACCGCCCAGTCCGTGAATGCCTGGGAGCGCGGCGGGATGGAGTACCCGATGATCACCTTCAACGGGTATCGTCCGACCACGAAGGATAATGAGGACGGCGAAGTCACCTACTCGCGAAACATCAAATACGGGCTCATCGGCGTCATCATCCACGAGATCGGGCACATCTACTTCCCGATGACGGTGAACTCGGACGAGCGTCAGTGGACCTGGATGGACGAGGGGATCAACACGTTCCTGGAGTATGTCGCGGAGTATGAGTGGGAGGAGAACTTCCCCATCCTCGGAGGCCGTCCGAACCCGAACGATGTCATCATCGACTACATGACGAGCACGAACCAGGTGCCGATCATGACCCAGTCGGACTCGATCGTGCAGTTCGGCCCCAATGCCTATTCGAAGCCCGCTTCGGCACTGGTGATCTTGCGCGAGACGGTCTTGGGCCGGGAGCTCTTCGATCCGGCCTTCCGTGAGTACTCGCGGCGCTGGAAGTTCAAGAGGCCCGCGCCGGCGGACTTCTTCCGCACCATGGAGGAGGTCTCGGGCAAGGATCTCGACTGGTTCTGGCGCGGTTGGTGGTACACGACCGATCACGTGGACATCGCTGTGACGGGCATGCAGACGCTGAAGATCTCGAGCCAGGATCCCGATGCCGAGGCGGACCTTCAGCGCGAGCAGCGGGCGGCTGATGAGCCGGAGCCTCTCGCTCAGAGGAGGAACCGTGAAGAGGGCATCGAGACGCGCCTCGAGCGCCGCCGCGATCAGCTCACGGACTTCTACAATGAGAACGACGAGTTCGAGCCGAACAACCAGCAGCGCAACGACTACAAGGCGTTCCTGGAGAAGCTGAACCCGCAGGAGCGCGCTCTGTGGGACCGAGTGCAGGAGCGCGATCCCTTCGTGCACATCATCGACTTCCGCAATATGGGCGGGCTGGTCATGCCGATCCCGCTGAAGATGACCTATGCGGACGGCTCGGAAGAGGAGATGGTGCTGCCCGCCGAAGTCTGGCGCTACGATGCGGAGGCGTTCTCCAAGCTGATCATCTCGGACAAGGAGATCGTCAGCGTCGAGATCGACGCGAACAACGAGATCGCCGACGCCGATGAGGGTAACAACGCCTTCCCCGGCAAGCCGCGCCGCAGCCGCTTCGAGCTGTTCCAGGACTCCCGCAGAGGCGGCAGCCAGATGGCGGACAGCATGGTCGAGCTTTCCAGCGACGACGAGGAAGCGGTGAACACGGAGCTTGACGGCGACGACAAAGGCGAGACGGCGGAGGACCAGGGCCCCGACGTGCCGCTCGAACCTGCCGAGGACAACGACGCCCCGGACGGAGAGGATGGCGGCGGTGAGCGCTAGAAGGCTGGGAGTTCGGTGGGCGGCCGCCTCGGCTGCAGCACTCCTCATGCTGACGGGCTGGGCCTTGGCCCACCGCATGCCCGAGGTGCATATCACGGCCGAGAGGGCGGAGCTGGGCGGTGAGCCTGCCACGGCGCTGACCTTCCGCCTCGTGGCTGCCGATGTGCTCGTGCTGCTGGGCCGTGACCGCGAGACGAACACGGATCTTTCGGACGAGGCGCTGCTGAAGGAGGCGGGCGCCCGCGTGCTCCGCGGCATCACCACGAAGGGCGGCGCGGCGCGCTATCTCGGCGCGGAGCTGGAGGACAACCACGTCTTCCTCTACGCGACAGGTCCCGAAGCGCTCGACGTGACCGATGCCAAGGTGCTGGCCTCGGTCTATGATGCGTGGACGAACATCTACAAGGACGAGCGCAAGGACGGGTCGCCCACACGCATGTTCACCCAGTGGGGCAAGCAGGGCAGCCAGCGCGGGCACAGCCATGGGCACCGGCACTGAGCTTGGGCGAGAGCTTCAAATAAAGGGTGCCCGCGAGCGAGCGCTCTTTCCCCATCCCTCGTTTCACTACCCGATCGTCATCCCGGCCTCGAGCCGGGATCCATGGGCCGACTGCGCGGGGTCAAGCCTAAGGGATTGGTCCATGGGTCCCGGATAAGCCTGACGGCTTTCCGGGATGACGGGGCGGCTTATCCGTCGCAGGCAGCAGGGCTGAGCCGTACGGCAGCTATCCCAATCTCTGCCCCAAAGGTGGCGTTTGTATACACTGCTAACAAGGCGGCCCCCTCCCGGCCACTGCCGTGGCCTTCTGCGCCTACATTTGGTCCCCCGGACCAAATGTTTTGCCTGACGGCAAACCAGCTAAGAAGCCCGTTCGGGCACCTCCCCAACAGTGGGGGAGGGAAGCAAAGCCAGTGTCTTTCTCTTGATCGCTCCCCTCTTTAAAGGGGGGAGCTGCCGGCAGGCTGAGGGGGAGGCAGCCTATGCCGTTCAAGAAACATCAGGCCACGTTTGGAGTGTATGCAAGCGCCCCTAGAGATCGCCCCGCTTGATCCAGGCGCCGATCATGGCCTCGTAGGTCTCCTCGGCGTCGAAGCTCTGGCGGACACTAATCTCGCCCTCCTCTTGGAGCTGCACCACCACGGTCATGCCGGTGGTCTGGCCGAAGCGCTTCTGCTCCTCCTCGCGAAATCGCAGGAGGCGCTCATAGCTGCCAATGTAAGTCTGGCCGAGGGGCTCGAGATCGGGGCTGAGAAAGGCGCCGCGCTGGTGGTACTCGGCATGGACGATGGCGAAGCGCTCGGCCCCGCGCTCGGAGGCCGCGTCGGCGGCGCGGGCGAGGACCGCGAACTCCAGATCTTCGATCGGCATGAGGAGGGGCTTGTCGGTGGTCAGCTTGATCCGGTCGTTGCCCAGATAGACCGCCTCGGTGACGTGCTCGATCTGCCGTACCGCCTTGTCCTCCGACAAAGGCGCCGTGGCGCAGGCCGCCGCAGCCAGGGCCATCCCCCATACCATGCGCATGATCGCTCCTCCTGCAGCCGCAACGATCCCGGCTGCTCCATTCCCTCGTCCGTTAACAAATAGCTCTTTCGGTGGCTAGGCAAGCCCCCTCAACGATCGGTCAGGGGTAGCGGGGAGGGGCGGGCGCACCCATAAAGGGCTGTCAGAAAGCCGAGCCCTTGGGGGCCTGAGGGAGCGAAGTTGAAGGACAGGCCGCTGCAGGAGACGCTGAAGCTCGACCCCGAACTGGGCGATGCCGCGACCAAGGAGGAGGCGCTGGCGGAGCTGCAGCAGCTTTTTCTATCCGCGCGCGATGGCTCGAACGCCTATGTGGGGGAGCGCTTGGACGAGCTCTACGAGCTGACCGAGCGGGCGGTGACCCTGGGTTCGAGCTACCCGCTGCCCCTGCCCGAAGAACGCCCGGCGCCGGTGCGGCTCGTGACCGAGCTGCCGCGCCTTTTGGGGCGCTATGGCGGGGGGCTGCTTCTGGCGGCGATGGCGCCGCTGGTCTATGCCGACAGCGTCATGCTGAGCATCGCAGCAGGGGTCGCGGCGGTCCTGACACTAACGACCGGCGGTAGGCCGCGCGAACGCACCCGGCCGAGACCTAAGGGGGTGGACGCCAAGTTCAGAAGCCTCGCCTCCGCCGCCGATCAGGCGCTGGTCTCGATGACGGCCCAGCGCGCTCTGCCGCCCCCGCCGCCCGGTACCAGCGCCGTGCCGGAGGAGGACATGCTGAGCTTTCTGCAGGACGCGGTGATGCTGGAGGGCGATCTGGCAGCGGAGGAAGCGGCGCAGAACGCCGCACGTCTGATCGAGCGGGCGGGCTACCGTATCGTCCGTGAACCGAGGGCGGGGCAGGGCCTCTTCGAGGTGATGACCGACCCCGACCTTCAAGGAGAGCTGATCTTGAAGCCTGCCCTCGTCCACCGAAGCGATCCGAACCGCGTCGTGCCCGGCGTTCTGGTGAGAGGCAGAAGCTGATGGCCAACCACTTTTTAGGCTTCGACCTCGGCCATGCCGACACCGCCATCGCCCTGGTCAGCGGCGACACCCGCGACCGCTTCGCAGCGCCCGCCAATATCGAGATCCACGGCCAGGTCATTCAGCCCACGGCCCTCATCCGCCAGAAGGGGCAGGCGGGGGAAGAGCTGATCGTCGGTACACGGGCGATCCGCGAGGCGGCCAAGTCCGAAGGCGGCAGCGAGCGTGCGGCCCTCAAGGCAGCGTTCAAGGCACGGCCAGCGAAGCTCGGCGAGGCGAGGCGAGACATTAGCGGCTTCTTTGCCGCCTGTCTCGAAGGGACCAACTTCGATCCCGTCCCGCCGGAGGGCTGGGCCGGGGTGGAGATCGCGGTGGGTTGTCCTTCGAGCTGGTCGGCCGACGAGGATATCCAGCAGTACCAGGAGCTTCTGATCGAGGGCATCGCGCAGACGCCCATGAAGGACGCCCGTGTCAGGGTGGTGCCGGAGAGCCGGGCCGCGCTGCTCCAGGCTATCGACAGCCCCAACTCGCCCCTGACCGCCAAGGCGCGGGACGAAAACATCCTGGTCATCGACATCGGATCCTCCACCCTCGACTTCTCGCTCATTGCGCCGGAGCGCAAAGCGGCACCCCTCCTCGATGCGGGGCTCGATCTCGGTGCGTCCTTCTTCGACCGTCAGGTGCTGGAGGCGAATTTGGAGCGAGAGGACGCAGCGAGGCGTTTTCTTCAGCACAACCCCCACTACCGCGACCTCTGGCTCTACTATGCGCGCCGGACGAAGGAGCAGTACTTCCTCGATGCGCCCACCGATCCCGAGGACCGGGTGAGCGGTGCGCCGCTGCAGCCCTACTTCACAGGGGGCAGGCGGCGGAGCCTGGAGATCACCACCAGCGGGGCGGAGATGGAGCGCTTCGAAGTGGCGCCTTACGACCGCGAGCTTCATCCGTCGGCTGAGCTCAACCTCGACCCGCTGATGCTGGAGGGGAAGAGCTGGACGGCGCTCTACGAAGAGAGCCTCCGTGCCCTGAAGGCTGCGATCGAGCGGCGGGGGACCGGCTACGGACAGGTGCTCCTGGCGGGGGGCGCCTCGCGCATGCCTTTCACCAAGGAGCTGGCCGAGCGCGTCTTCGGCACGGGCGGGGAGGTGCTGCGCGACCCCGAGCCGAGCCATCTGGTCAGCCGGGGGCTCGCCCGATGGGGACGCAAGCGGCACGATGTCGAACGCTTCTCCAAGGAGGCGACCATCCTCATGCATGAGCGGCTGCCCTCGCTTGTGGAAGGAGAGTTCCCTGCACTGAAGGCGTCGCTGGCGGCAGGCATGGCTGACCTGGTCTTCGACCGTTTCGTGGTGCCGGTGGTGGAGGACTGGAAGGACGGCGCCTTCAAGACCGGGCAGGATGTGCGCCGGGAGATCGAGCGCAACTACCGCGCCTGGCTGCCCTCGGCGGAGGCGGAGAGCTTCTTCATCGAGCGGATCAACGGTTGGTGGCGCGATCATGTCAAGCACGCCCTCGACGAGGAGCTGGACGGCCTTCACACCCAGTACGGCATCTCTCGCGACATCCAGCTTCAGTTCGACCGCGCCATCGAGCCGGGGGTCTTCGGTTTCAAGGCGGAGGCGATCGAGCTGCCCTTCGAGACCATCATTCAGATCATCATCGTGACCCTCGCTTATGTGGTGACACTGAGCATCGACGCGGCGCTGGGGGGCATCCCGTTCCTCACCGGCGGGCTGACGGCGGCGGTGTTCCTGGGCGGCAGGTTCACGAGGCGCTGGATCGCGAGCCTGGACGTGCCTGCCTTCGCCAGGCGTTTGCCGGACCGGCTGCCCGGCAAGGACAAGCTCTTCAGCGGACAGATCAAGGCCAAGGTGGAGAAGGCACTCTCCTCCTCCCTCGACAAGGCGGAGGAGAGCATCCTCGCTCAGGTCGAGGAGGCCGTCGCCGCCTCTGTTCAGAACCAGACCAGGCGGGCGCAGCTTCTCCTGATGGGAAGCGACGGAGCAGGCGTCAGGAAGGGCGGGGGAAGGTGATCCCCTGCGGGCCGATCAGCGGCGCCTGCCCGTAGACCTTCGCAAGAAGGTCCGGGACCAGAACGTCCGTAGGGGAACCCGTCGCCAGGATGCGGCCCTCGTTCATCAGGGCGACGTGGTCGGCATAGTCCTTAGCCAGGCTGAGGTCGTGCACGATCACCACGACGCAGGCGCCTTCATCGGCCTTCTTGCGCAGAAGGCTCAGCACTTGGTGCTGCTGGGCTGGGTCGAGGGCGGCGGCTGGCTCGTCGGCAAGGAGGTAGGGGGTCTCGGCAGCCAAGGCGCGGGCAACCATCAGTTTGGCGAACTCGCCGCCGGAAAGGGTGGAAGCGGACTGCTCTTTTCGCTCCCATAAGCCCACTCCGGCGAGAACCCGCTTCACCCTTGCTTGGTCCTCTGGCGTCAGACGCTGGGGAACCGCTCCGTAGGCGAAGCGGCCTAGCGCGACCACGGTATGAACGGGGAGCGGCCAGGCCAGGACGGTCTTTTGCGGCATATAGGCGATCAGCCGGGCACGCTCTTGGGGGGAATGATCCGAGAGCTGCCGGTCTTCGATGCCGACGAGGCCCTGCGGCTGAGGGATGGTGCCGAGAAGGGCGCGCAGGAGGGTGGTCTTGCCTGAACCATTGGGGCCGATGATCGCCGTGAGGCCGGGCCTCTCGAACGTCACTTCGGGGACATCGAGGATGATCCGGCCTGAGGCTTCCGCGTAGAGCTTCGAGGCGATCAGGCTCATCGGTGGCGACCCTCCTGCAGTGCGATCCAGACGAAGACCGGTGCGCCGATCAGGCTGGCGATGACGCCCAGGCGCAAGGCGCCGAAGAGAGGGACCGTCTTGAGGAGAAGGTCTGCCAGAAGCAGGAGGCAGCCGCCCAGAAGGGCAGAGGGTACGAGGCTTCGCCCCGGATCGTGCCCGGTCAGCGGTCTGACGATATGCGGGGCTACAATACCGACAAAGCCGATCCCCCCTGCGATGGCGACCGCACCGCCGGTCAGGAGCCCTGCCCCGCCGACCGCCAGAAGGCGGTGACGGCGGATATCGAGACCGGAGACCGACGCGATCTCCTCGCCAAGGGTGAGGAAGGTCAGCCCCCTTCCGGAGAGGAGGCAAAGGATAGTGCCTGCGATGAGGAAGGGGCTCGCGAAGAGGATGTCCTGGAGGCTTCGGTTGGCGACCGAGCCGAAGGACCAGTTGACCATCTCTGCGAGGGTGAAGGGCGTGGGAGAGAGAACGAGAAGCACGCTCATCAGTGCACCAATGAACGAGGAGAGACCGATGCCGAAGAGGATGAGGGTGGAGGTCCGCTTGATCGAGATCGCGGCGAAAGAGATGAGGAGCGTCGCCGCCAAAGCCCCCAGCGCTGCACTAGCCGGAACCGCGAAAAGGGGCGCGGCGAACCCGAAATAGAGTGCGAGGGTGGCGCCGAAGATGGCCGCCGCGGTGACGCCCAGCACACCCGGCTCAGCGAGCGGGTTGCGCAGGAGGCCCTGGAGGGTGGCCCCTGCCATGGCGAGCGCCGCGCCGGTGACGAAGGCGGCGAGGCTGCGCGGTAGGCGGATCTCCTGGACGATGATACGTGCCTGGGCGTCCCCTTGCCCGAGAAGAGCGGTGATGACTTGCCAGGCAGACAACTCCGCCGGTCCTGGCAGGAGGCTGACGGCAAGAAGTAGAAGCGAGGCCGAGACCAGGATGGGCGTGAGGTGCTTCACAGGCCCTCCTCGATCAGGCGCGGCACGGCCAGCATGGGAAAGGCGGCGCAGGCCATGCGGTCGCCGGGAATGTCCGTGCGGGGCGTATCTTCTAGCAGGCCTCTCGCAAGGGGGTGGCGCATCGTGTCCCACCACCCCTCGAACCGGTCGCGGCTGTCGAAGAAGCCCGTGACGATGAGGTCGGGCTTTTGGCCGACCAACTCCTCCAAGGGCAGCTCATGCCAACCCGAGCGCTGCTCGTAGTTGGTGAGGCCCGCCTGCTCCAGCAGCAAGGATGTCAGCGTTCCGCGGCCTGCGACCACGCCCGAGGGGGTGAGGTAGAGGGCCGTGCGGTCTACGCCGCTTCTAGGGGTTTCAGCGAGCGGGCCAGGGGCCTTGCCGCCCAGTCTTGACGCCAAACGCTCCGTGTTGGCAGCAATCTCCTTTGGCGTGGCGGGGAAGCCTATCTCGATGATCTCGACCCCCGAACGGCGCAGGAGACTGACCAGCCGTGCATCCCCGCCATAGGAGCGCACAACGAGGGTGGGCCGGTGGGCGAGGATCGCCTCGGCCTCTGGCGGTACCTTGTGCAGGCCCTTCGCGCGGTCACGCAGGAAGGCGAAGTCACCCTCCGCGCCCTCCGATAGGGCGGCCACCGAGCTTCGCTCGGCGAAGGCCAGAATGTGAAGATCGGCGCAGTGGTCGATACTGACGATCCGCTCGTCAGGTGTAGCGGCCGCTGCACCGAAGAAGAGGAGGGCCGCCAGCATCCACCTCATGGATTAAACCGCAGACCGAGAAAAGCCGAGCGGCCAAGCGTTCCGAACCCGAACACTTCTTGGTAGTCCGCATCGAGAAGGTTTTCGGCTCGGAGGTAGAGCTGCACCTTCTCGCCGATGTCGTAGCTGAGCTGGCTGTCGAGGGTGATCCATCCGGGCGTGATACCGAAACTGTCCTCCTCTTCGCTGTTGGCGCGTAAGGATAGCTGACCGGCGAAGGGACCTTCGGGATCGAAGAAGAGGAAGGTCGTGCCGCTGTGACGCGGGACCCTGGCGAGGCGGTCGCCCTCGCCATTCTCCGCATCGAGATAGGTGTAGGAGAGGGTGGCGGTCACGATGCTGCCGAGGGTCTGGGACAGGCCTAGCTCGACCCCTGTCGTCTCCGCTTCGGCGATGTTGATGTAGGTGCCGCTGGCGAAATCGAAGTCGATGAGGTCGTCCGTGTCTTGCTTGAAGACCGCCACATCGAGGCTGGTCCTCTCACGGACGAAGGCAGCGCCGATCTCGTAGCTACGAGACCGCTCGGGCTGCAGGTCGAGATTGGGCTCCGTCGAGCCGCAGCAGAAGAAGGTCTCCTGAAAGAGGCTCGGGGCCTTGAAGCCCTCGCCGTAATTGGCGCGGAAGGTAAGGTAGTCATGGGCTCGGAACGCCGCTGCCAGCCGCGAGGTGACTTCGGTGCCGAACTCTTCGTGATCGTCGGCGCGAAGGCCTGCGGAGAGGGTTAGGCGCTCGGTGATCTCGGCCTCGCCTACGGCGAAAGCGCTGAGGATGGAGGTGCTGCGACCGTCCGCCTCCCGAAGGTCCGCCTCGCCGCCTAGCGCCGTTCGCAGGGGTGCTTCGCTGGGCGAGTTGAGCTGGTAGCGCAGCGTGGTGCGCTCACCCTTAGCGGAGAAGGTTTCCGTACCCCCCGTCTCGTTCTTGCGGTTGAGTTGCCGGTAGCCAGCGAGGAAGCTCTGGTTCCACCCGCCGCCGAACTCGGGGAAGGCGAAGCGGAGGCTGCCGCCGAACTCCTCCGTATCGGTCTCGTTGTCCGTATCGCCGACATTGCCCGGCGCGCCGGAGACGAAGCCGTCGGTTTCGGTCTCGGCTGTCTGGTAGTGGAAGCTGGTGTCGATCCTAGTCCCGGCGAACTCCGTGTTGCTGCTCAGTGTGCCGCTGAAGCTGTCGAAGCCGTCTTCCTCCGTGTTGCCGGCTTCCTCGTCGGCCTTGGAGATGCCGTCCGAGGTGATGCCGGAGAGGGACAGGCGCACGCCGTTTGCACCGGATGCAGCGGCGGCGGAGATGCCTGCGCGAAGAGTGCCGAAGCTGCCGCCCTCGGCAAAGCCTGCGAGGGGCGCACCGCCCGTCCGCCTGGTGGTGATGGCGACCACACCGCCAATGGCCTCCGAGCCCCAGAGCGCCGATTGCGGACCGCGCAGGACCTCCACCCGCTCGATCTGGGAGGGGGCGAGGCGGGACAAATCGAACCCGCCGCCAGGGCTCGCCGTGTCTCCGACGGGCACGCCGTCGATGAGCACGAGGGTCTGGTCCGTGCCCGCCCCCCTGATGCGCAAGGAAGCAGCGCCGCCCAACGGGCCGTTACGGTTTAAGGTGACGCCGGGAACGGTGGCGAGGCTATCGGCCAGGAACACATCGCCTAGACGGACCAGGTCCTCGCGGTCGATGACGGAGATGGAGGTGCCGCTGTCTAAAAGGCGCTGTTCGAGGCGCGTCCCCCGAACGACGATCTCGTCGGGCGGCGCGACTGCCGCGGCGGTGCTGAGAAGGATAGTGGTAAGTAGCATGGGTGACCTCACCAGGCGGGAGCGCCGCCCGGCCGTTTCGCGTTGAACAAGCCCGGATGCCGGAAGGCTCCCGGATCGTGCCGTTGCAAAGGAGGCTCGCTCCCACCCGAATGGCCTGTTCCCGGACCGCGGGTGAACGACGTGACGGCAGGTCTCCTGGCTCCCCGGTCGCTGCGTCGGGCCGCCTTCCCAAACTTCGCCTAGGCTCGTTCAGTGGCGTCTTGGCCGTCCGCTCACGGGTCACAGTTGCGGGTACAGCGCCGGATCCTCACCGGCTTCCCTCTTCGCCGACCGTTAAGGCCGGAACCATCGGCGGCTCTTTTCGGGGCGGTGCGACAGGCTGTCAATGGACAGGCCGATCACTGCGCGGCAGCACAGACGGCTTGCCTCTCCGCCGAGGCGCGCTAACCCTCGTCCCCGTGGGCTATGCGGCCCCAAGGAGACCTCTATGGAAAGCCTGGCTGGCGACCTTCGCGAGATGCAGCGCACCCCCCTGGCGGACGAGCACGTCGCCATGCTGCGCGAGGAGGGAACGGAGAAGATCTTCGAGAAGGGGGAGATGGTGGTCGAGATGGGCACACCCATGGACCAGTTCATCTTCTGCGAAGAGGGAGAGGTGGAGCTCCTCGATCCCCGCACCGGTGAGAAGGCCGTCGAGGCCACCATCGGGCCGGGTCAGTATCTCGGCGAGATCAACTTTCTCAACGGCGGAAGCTGGCACCTGCCCATGCGCGCGGCGAAGCGGACGCGCTGCACCGTGGTGCCGCGGGAGGTGATGCTGGGCCTCATGTCCCGCGTGCCGGAGATGAGCGACATCATCGTCACGGTCTTCGCAGCGCGCCGTAGGCGGACCTTCGAGGATCAGAACAGCGGGCTGACGATCATCGGCGCGGAGGTGGATACGGAGCTGAGCGAGGTCGCCTCCTTCGTCTCGCGCAACCGCATCCCGCACAAGATGATGACGCTGGGCTCGGACGAAGCCAACGCCTTCTTGGAGAAAGCCGGTCAGCCTCAGGATAAACCGGTGGCGATCGGCGGGGCGGACGAGGTGCTGGAGAGCCTGAAACCGCGCGACGTGGCCCGCTATATCGGCCTCGACCTGCCGCTGTCGAAGAAGGATAGTTTCGACGTGGTGATCGTCGGCGGCGGCCCTGCGGGGATCGCGGCGGCGGTCTATGCGGGTGCGGAGGGATTGTCGGCACTCGTCATCGAGAACCAAGTGATCGGCGGACAGGCGGGCTCCTCCTCGCGGATCGAGAACTATATGGGCTTTCCCACCGGTATCTCCGGCGCCGATCTTTGCCTGCGCGGCGAGATCCAGGCCATGCGGCTCGGCACCAAATTCGTCATGCCCCGGAAAGTCGAGCGGCTGACAGGGCTGAGCGATGCGGACGGTTTCTGCATCGGCCTCGAAGACGGCGAGGAGGTGCGGGCCAGGGCGGTGGTCATCGCCACGGGTGTTCAGTACAGGCAGCTTCCGCTGGACCGGTTGGACGAGTTCGAGGGGAGGGGCATCTACTACGCCGCCACCGATCTCGAGGCGCGGTTCTGCAAGGGGGCGGAGGCCGTGGTCATTGGCGGCGGCAACTCGGCGGGGCAGGCGGCCATGTATCTCTCCCGCTCGGCAAGCCACGTGCATGTGCTGATCCGGGGCAAGGAGCTGGCCTCCTCCATGTCCGCCTATCTCTCGCGCAGGCTGGAGCAGGACCCGAAGATCACGCTGCACTTCGAGACGGAGTGCGTGGGGCTCGGCGGGGATGACCGGCTGAGCCGTGTGACCCTCTCCAAACCGGAGGGCGAGGTGGAGATCGAGACCCCCGCCCTGTTCGTGATGATCGGCGCTGCGCCGTGCACGGACTGGATATGCGAGGAGGTGGCCCTGGACGAGAAGGGCTTCGTGAAAACCGGCGGCCAGGACTACACCCCGTCCGTCTACGCCACCAGCGTGCCGGGCATCTTCGCCGTCGGCGATGTGCGGGCAGGATCGGTCAAGCGTGTGGCCTCCTCTGTGGGCGAAGGATCGGTGGTCATCAGCGAGGTCTGGAACCATCTGCACGGGACGGAAAGTGCCTGAAGGGGCGCCGGAACTGTTCGACCTCACCGGGCAGCGCGCGCTCGTCACCGGGGCCTCTTCCGGGCTGGGGTACGAGATCGCCAAGGGGCTGGCGAGCTGCGGCGCCGAACTGGTCATCAACAGCCGCTCGCCCGAGCGCGCGGGCAGGGCGGCGGCGGAGGTAGGGGGCGAGGCGCTCTGCTTCGACGCCAGCGACCCGGCGGCGGCGGAGGCGGCGTTTCGCGATCTGGAGGCGAGAAAGCCGATCAGCATCTTGATCAACAATGCGGGCCTCAGAAACCGTAAGGGCCTGCAGGAGTACGGCGTTGCGGAGGTCGAAGCGATGCTCCGTGCCAATACCGTCGCGCCCTTCCACCTCGCGCGCGTGGCGGGACGAGCCATGGCCGAGCGCGGGTACGGGCGTATCGTCAACATGACCTCGGTGACCGGCCCCTTGGCGAGGGGCTACGACCACCCCTACGGCATGTCGAAAAGCGCCCTGGAGGCGGCGACCCGGTCCCTGGCTGCGAGTTTCGGCGCGAGCGGGGTGACGGTGAACGCGGTGGCACCTGGCTTCTTCCGTACGAAAAGCAACGAGAGCCTGCTCGCCGATGACGAGCTGATGAAGTGGGCGGAGGCTCGTTTCGCCGTCGGGCGCTGCGGCGAACCGCACGAGATCGCGGCGGCCGCCGTCTTCCTGGCCGGCCCCGGCGCGTCGTTCATCACGGGGCAGACCATCTTCGTCGATGGGGGGATGATGGGCCAGTACTGAAGGGGATCACGCCGGATCGGTTCGTCCCGGATGCAGAACCTTCTGCATCGCCGCCATGACCTCTTCGGGGCCGCAAGGTTTGGTGCAGACCTCCGCGCCTGGGAACTCGCTCAGAAGGGAGGTCGGCTCGGCATGGCCTGAGTGAAAGATGATGCCCGCGCCCCGAGCTTTCAGTAGGGCGGCGGCGTCGAAGGACTTGCCGTCCGGAAGGGCGATGTCGAGGATGGCGACGTCGATCCACTCCTCACCGATCAGGTTCATCGCCTCCTGGCAGCTACCGGCGACCAAGATGTCACCGACGCCGAGGGAAGAGGCGGCGAGTTCGAGGTCCATGGCGACGAGCGCCTCGTCCTCGACGATCAGAAGCCTGAGGTTACGCATGCTCTACCGGTGGTTTCCTGGAAGGCGGATGGTGAGAAGGGCGTGAAGTCCCTCCTCCGTCCACTGCCTTTCGATGCTGCCGCGAAGCTGCCTGACGCTCGCGTCGATGAGTTTCGTGCCGAAGCCGTGCGCGGCGTCCCCCGCACCCTTGCTGGGCTGGCTACCCTTCTCCTTCCACTGAAGGCTGATGCTGCCATCCTCTTCGGTCTTCCAATGGATGGCAAGCTCCGCGTCTTGACTGGACAGGCCGCCATATTTGACGGCGTTGGTGGCGAGCTCGTGGACGATCAGGCTGATCGGGGTGATGGCGTCCACCGGTACGTCGACGGGGGTGCCCTCGAGGGTGACCTCGGCCGCGGTTCCGTGGGGAGCGAGGATCTTCTGCAGGAGAGAGTGAAGGTCCACATTGGCCAGCACGGTCTTGTTCTGGGTAAGCTCGTAGGCCCGGCCTAGGGCGTTCACCCGGTCGCGCAGGGAAACGGCGTAGTCGGGGACGTTGCTGGCTCTCTTGGCGGTGGTGTTGATCAGGGAGGAGACGACCGCGAAGAGGTTCTTCACCCGGTGGTTCATCTCCCGCACCAGGAGCTGCTGGTTCTCGCGGGCCTCCTCCTCGAAGGTGATGTCGTAGTTGAGGCCGAGCATGCGGCGCTGGCCCGCGGGAAGCTGAAGCAGCTGCCCCACGCCCTTCAGCCAACGGACGGAGCCGTCGGGCAGGGGGATGCGGAACTCCTGCTCGTAGGCTCCCCTGTCCCGCCTCGCCTTCTCGAAATCCTGAAGCACGCGGTCGCGGTCGTCCGGGTGGATCTGGTCGATGAAGTCGGTGACGGTGACCTCCTTCTTCTCCGGCATGTCGAAGAGGCGGAGAAGGGTCTCGTCGCACTCGACGATGTCGGTATCGAGGTCGATCTCCCACACGCCGATCTCGCCGATGGACATGGCGAGCCGGAGCCGCTCGGTCTTCTCATAGACGTCGTTCTCGAGACGTTTGAGGCGGGTGATGTCGTTGAAGGTGAGGGTGGCGCCGTCGACCTCTCCGGCAGCGGACTTGTAGGGTAGGATCCGCATAATGAAGGTCATGGTGTTGTCTTTGTTTTCGACAACGCGCTCGACCGGCTCGTTATGCTCGATGCAGTGCTGAACGTCGCTGAGGAGGTTGACCTCGTCGACGAGCAGGTTGATCTCGGAAAGGGGCCTGCCCTTGTCTGCGTTCTGGAAGGGGAAGATCTGCCGCGACTGGTCGGTGAAGGTCCGCACCATGAGGTCGCGGTCAACCACCACCACGGCCATCTTGATCGAGGTGAGGAAGTTGGCAAGGTCGGCATTCACCACGCCCAGCTCGTCGACCTTGTGCTTGAGCTCCTCGTTGACCGTCGAGAGCTCTTCGTTCGCCGACTGAAGCTCCTCGTTCGCCGACATCATCTCTTCGTTGGAGCTCTTCAGCTCCTCATTGGCGGTCTCGAGCTCCTCCACCGCCCCGCGCAGGCGGTAGCGGGTCAGGCGAAGCTCCGCCTCCAGATCGTTGACGCGGTCGTCCGCATCGCCGCCTTCGATATAGTAGTCCTGCAGCTTCTGGCGGAACTGGCCGACATTGATGAAGACGAGGGCGAGCAGCCCCTCGCGCAAGGGTTCGGCGACGACGTCCACGGTCTGGATGCCGAACTGCGACTCCACCTCGATATCCTTCGCCGCCTGCCGCCGCCCCGTCTTCCTAGCCTTCATGATCAGAGGAAAGACAGTTTCCCTCAGACCCTCGCGGGCCAGCCTGAAGATATGCTGGTCGCGCTCTCCGGGGTAGGATTTGAGATAGGGGCTGAGGTCGCCGGACGAGCCCCTGACATCGCCGTCCTCGTTGATGCGGACGAAGGGCGGCGCGAACCGCTCCATGATCTCCGTGTTCGGCGTTTCCGTCCGCTCTTCGAGATGGGCATAGGGGGAGGGGGAAGCGGATCGCGGGGCGGTGACACGCGGCGTATCGACGCCGAGGGGAAGCCGAATGGGCTCACGGGCATGAGTATCTTTGCGTTTGAACAGGCGAGCCTTCTGGTCGATCGGGGCGAAGAGGTCTTCGCGCCGCGCGATGCTCTCCGACGGCCCGAGAAAGAGGAAGCCGCCCGGCCTGAGGCTGTAGTGCATCAGCGGGATGAGGTGCTGCTGCACCTTGTCCGTGAGATAGATGAGCAGGTTCCGGCAGGAGATCAGGTCGAGGTTCGAGAAGGGCGGGTCCTTGACGAGGTTGTGGACGGAGAACCTCACCATATCGCGTACCCTCGGCGCGATGCGGAACTGGCTGTCCATGCCGATCGTGTAGCTGTTGCGGAACTCCTCGGGTATGTCCTTGAGGGCGGCGGTCGGGTAGTGCCCCTCCCGCGCGATGCGGATCATGGTGTCGTCGACATCGGTGGCGAAAATCTGCACGAGAGGTCGCCTGTTCATCCGTGTGCCCACATGATCGAACAGCATGGCGAGGGAGTAGGCCTCCTGGCCGCTGGAGCAGCCCGGCACCCAGACGCGAATCTGGTGGGAGCGAGGGGTGCTCTCCACCAGAGGCTCGACCACCTCCCGCCGCAGGAGGTCGAAATACTCCTTGTCCCGGAAGAAGTTGGTGACGTTGATGAGGAGGTCCCTGAACAGGGCCTCGGAGGCGGCAGGGGAGGCGCGCAGGAAGGCGATATACTCGTCCGGGTCGAGCTTCTCCGTAAGCTGCATGTGACGGGAGATACGCCGGACGAGCGTGGGGTGCTTGTAGCCGGAGAAGTCGTGCCCGACGCTATCGCGCAAGGTACGGACGATCTCGTCGAGCTGGCTTTCGAGCTCCTCTCCGCTACCGAGAAGGGCACCCTTGTCGCGGCTGGAGAAGTAGCGGTGCAGCCGGGCGAACATCTCGCCCGTGGGCATGACGTGGTCGGCAAGCCCTGTGGCGATGGCGGAGTTGGGCATGCCGTCATAGCGGGAGGTCTCGGGAGACTGGACCAGGACGACCCCGCCCATCTCCTTGACCGTGCGAAGCCCCTCCGAGCCGTCGGCGCCGGTGCCGGAGAGGATGACGCAGGCGCAGTCGGCCCCTTGAGCCGCGCCAAGGCTTTCCAGGAAGGTGTCGATCGGCCGCCTCAAGCCCCTCGGCTCGTCGAAGGCGGTCAGGACGAAGCGCCCCTCCTCGATGGAGAGGGCGTTGCCCGGCGGGATGATGTGCAGCGTGTCCGGCTCGATCCGGTCGCCCTTGCGGACCTGGCGCACGCTCAGCCTGGTCTTGCGGCTGAGAAGCTCCGGCAGCATGCTCTCATGGTTGGGGTCGAGGTGCTGAACCAGCACGAAGGCCATACCGGTGTTCGGATCGCCCTCGCGCAGCATCTCCGTCACGGCTTCGAGACCGCCCGCCGAAGCGCCGATGCCGATGACGGGGAAGCTCAGTTGCGGCTCAAACTTCGCCGGGCATTCCTCGGTACCATCCGCGCTCACTACTGGGCTCCTTGCCGTCTCAGCCGTTCGCTACGATCGAGGTGAACGGCTGCCCACCCAAGGTTTTGCGCCCTGTGCGGGGCGAGCACAAGCCTAGCTCACCGAGACTTCAAAGACGCTACTATGTGAGCGAACCAGTCGTCGAACTCGGCGCCCTCGGAGCCCTCCAGCTCGGCGACGAGAAGGGGGTGGAAGTAGCGCACGGCGGAGGTGTGAAAGACGCGCGCCGCCGTTTCGGCATCCACAACACTGAACTCGCCGCTGTCGCAGCCGCGCTCGATGAAGCGGCTGACCTCCTTGAGAAGCCCGCGGCGGTAGGTGGTGACCTCCTGCCAGCGCTCCTCGATGGCGGCGGCGACCATGTGATGCACCCGCTTGTCGTTATCGACCATGATCTTGGTCTGCTCGTAGATCGAGCGGGCGAAGGCGTGCAGGGCAGCCTCGGCCGTCTCGGCGCCGCCCGCCGCCCGCCTGGCCTCGGCGATCTTGCCCGACAGCTTGCGGGCGGCAATGGCCTGGTTGATGGCCGATTTGGTGCCCAGGACCCGGTGCACATTGGCCGTGGAGAAGCCGCAGGCCTTAGCGATGTCGGCGATGGTGGTCTTGTCGTAGCCCACCTCGCCGAACAGCCGCTCGGCCTCGTCCAGCACCAGGTTTCTCGTCTCGTCTTCGGTCAGGTTGAGCCGCGGCAAATGCACCTCCTTAGCGGGATCAGGGCCTTAGACTGCTTTTCATTAGTTGACTAGTGACGAAATACGAATATCGTCACAACGCATTCGTTAGGTGAGGGAGCCTTGATAATGACCGAACGGAACGATGTGCGGGGTGCACGAGGGAGGCGCCCGGCGGCCATCTGGTGGTTCGGCGCGGCCGGCTTGCTCGCGGTCATCGGGGCGTTCGCGCTCTTCAGGCCCATCGACGGCGCGCCTCGCGAGGGCGAGGGCCGGGCGCTCGAAGCGGAGGTCTTCGCAGCGAGGATGCAGGACAGCTTCGAGGAGCGGCGCCTCTTCACCGGCACGCTCTCCGCCTCGGAGGTCAGCGATGTGGGCTTCCAGGTGCCCGGCGAGATCGAGGCCGTGCTGGTGCAGATCGGCGACCGAGTGGAGAAGGGCGATGTCCTCGCCAGGCTCGACCCGGAGAAGATCGACCTTCGCCGCGAGGAAGCCTCGGCCCAGCTCGCTGAGGCGGAGGCCGCCCTTCGCCGTGCCCGGAGCACCGCCGAGCGGGTGCTCGATCTGCGGCGCCAGGGCTTCGCCACCGACCAGGAGCGCGACGATGCCGTGGCCGCCAGGGACAGCGCGGCGGAGCGGGTCAGGCTGCTCCAGCGTGCCAGTGCGAGAGCGCGGGCCGATGCCGAGGATGCGTCGCTCACCGCGCCCTTCGCTGGTTTCGTGGTGCGCCGCTATGCCGATCAGGGCGCGACGGTGGCCGCCGGCGCGCCGGTGCTGCGTCTGTCCGAGAACGCCGCCCAGGAGGCAGAGGTGGCGGTGCCCGACACCCTTTCGGGCCGCCTTCTTCCGGGAGCGGAGCTTCCCCTGATCCACCGCGGCGGTGAGGTCATGGCCAAGGTGACGGGCATCGCGCAGGACATCGACCCCTCCACCAGAAGCCGGATGGTGCGGATGGAGCTGCCCCAAGGCTCGAGCCTCACCCCCGGCGCGTTGGTGCGGCTGGAGCTGACCGATGAGCAGGAGGGGCGCGGCGCATGGGTTCCTCTATCGGCACTGCAGGAGGGCTATCGCGGTCTATGGTCCGTCTACGTGGTAGAGGACGGCGCGGCGGTGCGCAAGGACGTCACCATCCTCTCCCTTAGCGACGACCGGGCCTATGTTTCGGGGACTCTGGAGGACGGCGATCAGGTGATCAAGGCCGCCACCTTCCGCTTCGTGCCCGGACAGAAGGTGACGCCTGTTCCTTCTAGCGGTCCCATCTCCCTCGCCAATGCAGGGGGAGCGTCGCGATGAAGACGATCCTCTACGATCACCCAAGGGCGCTGGCTCTCGCTGTCATCCTGGTGGCGGTGGCGGGCGTCGCCGCCCTTCTCACCATGCCGCAGGCGGAGGATCCGAAGATCCGCAACCGTAACGCCGTCATCCTCACTGCGCTTCCGGGCGCCAGCGCCGAGCGGGTCGAGCGGCTGGTCAGCCAGGTGATCGAGGATGAGCTGCGCGGACTCGAAGAGGTGGATATCGTCAGCTCCACCTCCAGCACGGGGCTTTCCTCCGTATCGGTCACCCTGCAGGATGCGATCAACGAGACCGATCAGGCCTTCTCCAAGGTCCGTGATGCGCTGGCCGATGCGGCGGTGCTCTTGCCCGAAGGGGCAAGCGACCCCCGCTTCATCGACGAGCGAGGCTACGCCTTCACCCTTCTGGCGGCCATCGTCTGGGAGGGGGAGGAGGCGCCCGACCCCCTCATCCTAAAGCGGACCGCCGAAGAGCTGGAGGCAAGGCTGCGCAACGTACCCGGTACGGAGTATGTGCTGACCGAGGGCGTGGGTGACGAAGAGATCAGCGTCACCCTCGACCCGGATCTCGCGGCTTCCCTTTCCCTTGGCGAGGCAGAGATCGCTCGCGCCATCGCCCAGGCTGATGCCAAGCAGTCCGCCGGTCAGGTCTACGGCCAGGGCAACGAGCTCGCCGTCGAGGTGCGCGGTGAGCTGACGGACCTCACCCGCCTTAGGGCCGTGCCCCTGCGCCGGGGCCGTGATGGGGCGCAGCTTCTCTTAGGCGATGTCGCCAGGATCAGCCGCGGCATCGTGCAGCCCGAGCCGCAGGGCGTGCTCGTCAACGGCAAGCGCGCCGTGGTGGTCGGCACTAGGATTGACGACGGCCTCCGCGTCGGCGGCTGGTCGGCGAGAGTCAGGGAGGAGCTCGATGCCTTCGAAGCGGAACTCTCCGCAGGACTTGAGCTGGAGCTGATCTTCGATCAGTCGGTCTATGCGGAGGAGCGCTTCGGCAGTCTTCTGGTGAACCTCTTCGTAGGGATCATGCTGGTGGTGGCGATCCTCTTCTTCACCCTTGGCTTCCGCTCGGCGCTACTGGTGACCGCAGCCATTCCGCTGACGAGCCTCCTCTCGCTAGCAGTGATGAACTTCGTCGGCATTCCCATCCATCAGATGTCGATCACGGGACTGATCGTCGCGCTTGGGCTTCTCGTCGATGCGGCCATCGTCATGTGCGACGCGGTGAGCCGTGCGCTGACGAGGGGTCTGTCACCGCGGGAGGCGGTGGAGGAGAGCGTCGGGAGGCTGTGGCTGCCGCTTCTCTCCTCGACCCTGACGACGGTGCTGGCTTTTATGCCGATCACGCTACTGATTGGGGGCGCGGGCGAGTTCGTGGGGCCTATCGCGGACAGCGTCATCATAGCCCTGATCGCTTCGTTCCTTCTGGCGGTGAGCGTCATCGCGGCGCTCGCAGGCTTCTTCCTGAGACCTGAGAAACCGGCGGCGGAAGGGGGACGGGATCTCTTCGCTCCCATCGGCAAAGCCTTCGAAGGCGCACTTGCAGCAAGCCTCGCACGGCCGCGTCTCTCCATCGCGCTGGCCCTGGTCCTGCCCGTGCTCGGCTTCGTCGGCGCGGGCCGGCTGCCGAACCAGTTCTTCCCCGATGCCGACCGGGCGCAGTTTCACGTGCAGCTCGAGCTTCATCCGCAGGCGTCCTTAGAGGAGACCGAGAGGGCGGTGGCGGCGGCTTCGGCAGTACTCGATGCCCATGAGGAGATCGTCCAGGCTGACTGGTTCACAGGGTCGTCCGTCCCCGCCTTCTACTACAACCTCAAAATGAACCGCGACGGGGCCAAGCACTTCGCCGAAGCCATGGTGACGGCGAGGGAGCTTTCCGGCCTCGAAACGCTGGTCAACGATCTGCAGGCGGAGCTGACCGCTGCGGTCCCGAACGCCCAGGTCAATACGAGGCTTCTGGTTCAGGGTCCGCCGACCAATGCGCCCTTCGAGCTGCGCATCTCCGGCCCGAACCTGGACGAGCTGCGGCGGCTTGGTGAGGAGGCACGGCTTATCCTCTCCGAGATGCCCGAGGTGACGGTGTCGAGTGCCTCTCTCTCCGGCGGCGAGCCGAAGATCTGGGTGGAGGCGGATGAGGAGGCTGCGCTCATCGCCGGAATGCCCCTCGCTGCCGTCAGCCAAGCGATCGCCGCCAAGCTTCAGGGCGCACGCGGAGGAAGTGTGATCGAGGGGCAGAACGAGATCCCCGTGGTGGTCCGCCTCGGTGATGCCCGCGGCTCGATCGAAGAGCTGCGCTCGGCGACCCTCGTCGCGCCCAGCGGCGCGGGCGTGCCGCTCGCCTCCCTGGGAGAGCTGACGCTTCAGCCCTCGGCGGCGAAGATCACCCGCTATGACGGCGAGCGCGTCAACAACGTGTTCGGCTTCATGGAGGCGGGCGCCTTGCCCGCCGTCGCCATCACCCGCTTCGAGGAGGCCATGGCCGAGGGCCGCTTCCAGCTTCCCTACGGCTATGACTACGCCTTTGGCGGCGACGCGGAGGCGCGCTCGGATGCGGTGGGGGCGCTTCTCGCCTCGGTGGGGCTGATCGTCACCCTGGTGGTGGCCGTCGTGGTGCTGACTTTCGGTAGCTTCCGCCTCGGCGCGCTGATCCTGACGGTGGCGGGCCTTTCGATGGGGCTCGGCATGCTGAGCCTGACCCTTGCCGGGTTCGCCTTCGGCTTCCAGCCGATCATCGCCCTGATGGGTCTCATGGGGGTGGCAATCAACGCCGCCATCATCATCGTCACCACGCTGAGGGAAGATGTCGCGGCCTCGCGCGGCGAGCCGGAAGCGGTGCGCGAGGGTGTGCTGAAGACTGCCCGCCACATCACCTCGACCACGCTGACGACCTTCGCAGGCTTCTTGCCGTTGATCCTCTCCGAAGGGGGCTTCTGGCCGCCCTTCGCCACGGCCATTGCCGGGGGTGTGGTCCTTTCGACGGTGGTGTCGTTCTTCTTCGTGCCCCAGGCGTTTCTGCTTCTCGCCAGGGGGCAGGAGCGGCGTGCCTCGTCCCGAAGCCTACCACAGGGAGGGCTCGCCCATGCGTAAGCTCGCTGTCATCCTCCTCGCCTGCTCCTCCGCCAACGCCCAGACGGACCCGCTCCTTCTCCGCCTCACCGACGGCAGCCCCGAGCTGGCCGCCGCCAAGGCCGAGGCGGGCGCGGCGAGGGCGGAGGTGTGGGAGGCGAGGGGCGCGGCGCTGCCGCAGCTCTCCGTCACTGGACAGTTCGGTACGGTGGAGGAGACCTTCACCGTGCAAGGGGCGCCCGGCTCCTTCGCCGCGACGCGCGAGCCCTCGGCGGTCTCGGCCAGCATCCAGCAGACCCTTTTCGCCTCGGGCCGGGTGATGGGCGGGATCAGGGCCGCCAAGGCCAGCGCCCGCCAGTCCGAGGAGGAGGCCGAGGCGGTGCGTCAGGACCTCCTCCTCGCCGGAGCGCTTCTCATGGCGAAGCTGGTGCGCGACCGCGCCGTATTGGAGGAGCGCAGCGAGAACGCCCGCTTAACGGAGGGACGCCTCAGCGAAGCCTCGGCCCGGCGCCGGGCGGGGCTCGCCACCCTCACCGATGAGCGCCAGTCCGAGGCGCGGCTGGCCCTCGCGAGGGCTGAGGTCGAAGCGGCGCGGGCGCAGCTCGATGCGCAGGAAGCCGCTTTTGCCCGCCTGTTCGGCTTCGCCGCACCGCGGGAGCTGACCATGCCGTCCCTATCTACGCCCCTGCCCGGCGAGCTAGAGGAGGCCTTGAACCTTGCCCTGCGCCAGCACCCCTCGCTCGGTGCGGCGAGGGAGCGCCAGGAGGCAGCCAGGCAGGCCGTCCGCGCAGCGCGTGGCGCGACCCTGCCCCAGGTGAGCCTCAACGCCGAGGCCAGTAGCGCCGATGAGCAGCGCTTCGGCATCGAGCTTGGCGAGGCGGAGGTCTACTCCCTCACCGTGCAGGGCCGCTGGGACCTCTTCTCCGGGGGCTCGGGCTACGCGAGGACCAGGGCAGCAGGCCAGCGCCGCCGCGCTGCGGGGTACTTACGCGATGCCGAGGAGCGCCGGGTGAGGGAGGGGGTCCAGGCCTCCTGGTCCCGCCTCATCGCTGCCCGCGCCTCTCTGATGGCTCGTGAGGCGCAAGTCCGCGCGGCGTCGCTTGCAGCCGAAGGGGTGGCGGCGGAGCTGACCGCCGGGCGCCGCACCCGCCTGGACCTCCTCGACGCCGACCGGGAGCGCACGGAGGCTGAGGTGGCGCTTCTGTCCGCCAAGGCCGACGTGACGGCGGCGGAGCATGCGCTTCTTCATGCGGTGGGAGGGCTTTGACGAGCGCCTTCGCCCCCTCAGCCTGCCGGCAGCTCCCCCACTCGTGGGGGAGCGACCTAAAGAGCAGCGCAAGCTCTTCTTTCCTCCCCCTCCATGAGGGGGAGGTGCCCGAAGGGCGGAGGGGGAGCCGATGCAGCGCGCAATCTGCCCACCGTGCCGCCGCGACGACACACCCGCTTTGCTCTTTCGCCGCCGGGCGCTAAGGCGGCGCCAAACTCGGCGCGATTTCGTGCCTCAAACCCTGACCTGGAGGAAGACGATGCCCGTCTACGAAGCTCCCATTCGCGATATGCAGTTCCTGCTGCACGATGTGCTCAAGCTGCAGAACTACTCGAACCTGCCCGGCTTTGCCGATGCCGACAAAGACACGATCGACGCCTTCTTAGAGGAGAGCGGCAAGTGGCACCGCGATGTGCTCGCGCCCCTCAACCGCGTCGGCGACCTTGAAGGCGCGCGGCGCAATGATGACGGCTCGGTGACCACGCCCACGGGCTTCAAGGACGCCTACAAGCAGTTCTGCGAGAACGGCTTCGGCAGCCTCGCCATGGACCCCGAATATGGCGGCCAGGGCCTGCCGGTGACCCTCGCTTACGCCATCAACGAGATGTCTTCTGCGGCGAACCAGGCCTTCGCCATGTATCCGGGCCTCTCGGCGGGTGCCTGGCGCGCGATCCACGCGGCAGCATCCGATGAGCAGAAGCAGAAATACCTGCCCAAGATGACCTCGGGTGAGTGGACCGGCACGATGAACCTGACCGAGCCCCAATGCGGCACGGATCTCGGTCTCATCCGCACCAAGGCGGTTCCCCAGGGCGACGGCACCTACAAGATCAGCGGCCAGAAGATCTGGATCTCCGCCGGTGAGCACGACATGGCGGACAACATCATCCACCTGGTGCTGGCCCGGATCGAGGGCGCGCCTGAAGGCATCAAGGGCATCTCGCTCTTCATCGTGCCGAAGTTCATGGTGGGCGATGACGGCTCCCTCGGTGAGCGCAACGGCGTCTCCTGCGGCGGCCTCGAAGAGAAGATGGGCATCCACGGCAACGCCACGTGTGTCATGAACTATGACGAGGCGACGGGCTTCCTGGTCGGTGAAGAGAACAAGGGCATGCGCGCCATGTTCATCATGATGAACGAAGCGCGCCTTGGCGTCGGCATGCAGGGCTACGCCGCTGCCGAAGTCGCCATGCAGAACGCCGCCGCCTTTGCCCGCGACCGCCTGCAGTCGCGCTCGGTCACCGGCGTTAAAGCGCCCGACAAGCCCGCCGACCCGATCATCGTCCACCCCGATGTGCGCCGCATGCTGATGGATACCCGCGCCTTCGTCGAGGGCGCCCGCGCGCTCACCTACTGGGCGGCGCTCCATGAGGACATGAGCCACAAGGCCCCCGACGAGGCAGACCGTCAGAAGTCGAACGACTACATGGCGCTCCTCACGCCGGTCATCAAAGCCTACCTCACGGACAAAGGCTCGAAGGGCGCGAACGACAGCCTCCAGGTCTTTGGCGGCTCGGGCTATTGCGAAGAATGGGGCATGTCCCAGTTCGTCCGTGATGTGCGCATCGCGCTCATCTATGAGGGCACGAACGGCATTCAGGCCCTGGACCTCGTCGGCCGCAAGCTGATGGCCGAGGGCGGTCGCTACTGGCAGACCTTCTTCGCCGAGATCGACCAGTGGTGTGCCGACAATAAAGGCACGAACGACGACCTCGATGCCTATATCGAGAAGCTGCTGGCCGCTAAGGGGGAGCTCACCGAGGCGACCCAGTGGCTCGGCGCCAACGCCATGGCGAACTTCGACAATGCAGGCGCTGCGTCCACGGACTACCTGCATCTCTTCGGCATCGTGGCTCTCGGCTATATGTGGGCGATGATGACCAAGGAGGCGCTGGAGCATGAAGGTTCGGGCGACCCGTTCTACAAGAACAAGCTGATCACGGCGAAGTACTTCTTCGACCGCGTCATCGTTGAAAGCTCCGTGCACCTTGCCAAGGTCAAGACCGGTACCTCGACCATGATGGAGCTCGACGCGGAAGCGTTCTGATCTCCTGCTACCGACCTAGCCCCCTCCGCCCTTCGGGCACCTCCCCCACCAGTGGGGGAGGGAAGCAGAACCAAGCTTTGCTCTCTATTCGCTCCCCCTCCCCGAGGGGGAGCTGCCGGCAGGCTGAGGGGGAGGGGAACTAGGTGCTCCCCAGATAACCAAAACCCCCGGAGCGGACAGCCGCTCCGGGGGTTTTTTGGAGAAGGATTGGGGGAAGAGAACGCCCGCTCAGGCGTCTTCCTTCTCCGGTTCTTCTTCTGTAGAGGGACGAATGCTCGTCTCGGTCTTCTGCTCCTCGGCGGCCTTAGAGGTGAAGAGCTCCAGAATGCCGGGCTTGGCCTCGCCTTCGAACAGGCGGCCGATCTTCTCCAGCTTGGCAAGGGCCAGGGCGGCGCGGCGGGCAGCCGAGTCCTCGTCCAGGTTCTCCTCCACCCGGTCCTTGATGGTGTCGGTCAGCCGCTCCTCGACGGCACCGAAGAAGGTCTTCCGCCCACCGATCGTGTTCTCGATCTGGTCGAGCTGACGACCGACACGTTCCACCCGAGCCTGCGCCTCGCCGAGAACGGCGCGGGCGCCTTCGGTATCACCCTCGGAGAGCTTCTGGGCGATGACGCCGAGAATGTCGCTGAAGGAGCCCGAGGCGGGGTTCTCCACCTCGACGGTCACGTCGCGGGTGACGGTTTCGGTGCGTGTGCCGACGACTTTATTGAGCTGCTCTTCGGAGAGGGTCTCGATCCGCTCCTGCAGCGTGATCACACGATCGCCGATGGTCTCCTGGCGCTCGGTGATCTTCTCCAGCCGCTCGGTCAGCCTGACCTGGCGCTCCTGGACACGCTCGATGCGCTGCTCGGTGCGGGAGAGACGGTCGTTCGTCTTGGCGAGCCTGTTCTCCTGACGCTCCAGCTCGTCGAGGGAGATGGTGAGACCTGCTTTGTCGGCGGTCTTCTCGGCGCGCTCCAGCGCCTTCTCGCCAGCCGTAAGATTGCCAGCGTCGATCTTGGTCTCGCCCTGCGCCTTGGTCTTCTTGGCACGGTCGAGCTCGCGCTGATCCTTGGAATCGGTCGGGCGGCCACCCGCATCGACGATCCCTTGCTCGATGGTCTCGGCGCGCGACGCCAGACGGTCCGCGCGGGCCTCCAGCAGTTCTTCACGGGCAGCGAGCCGCTCAAGCCGCTCTTGGATGCGCGTCTCGCGGGTGGAAAGGCGTTCCTGACGCTCCTGCAGCTTTTCGATGCGCTGCTCGATGCGGTCCTGTCGGGTGACCTCGACCTCCACCGTCTCGGTGACGGACTGGGTCGTGTACGACACCTTGCGGGCTTCCTCCGTAGGCGAAAGGCCGACGGCCTCGATGCCCACCTGGCGGAAGTCGTAGTTGCCACGCTCCTGCACACCGAAGGTGATGTTGAGGGTCTCGCCCTCCACCAGGAGGTTGGTGCCGGAGAAGCCTGCCTGCTGGACGGCCTTGTTGGCTTCGGCCTGAAGGCCGCTGAGCGCGCCCTTGAACGCGGAGCCGGGGGCGCCCTTCTCGACCGCCGTGATGATGTCCGCGGCGCGGGCGAGGGTATCGGTGATCTGCTCGCTGCCGGAACGCGCGGCGGCCACGGCACCGCGGGCACCGGACAGGCTGGACGCCAGACCCGAAAGGATGGCGCGGTCCGAGCGCAGGACGCCGGAGACGCTGAAGATGGCTTGCGAGGCCGAGCCCCTGAGCCCGCTTCCGCTGGCGCCGAGGCTGAAGCCTTCGAACTGGTTCTTCTTGTTGTTCTGCGCGCCGACGAGCTGTTTCAGTGCCGATTGCGCGTTGATATTGGACAGTCCGCCCATACCCTTGATCCCTCTATACCCAAACCATTGTTGTTGCTGCAAAGAGAGATGCCGTTCAAATCCTAATGTTTCGTATCTGACGAAAAGTAGATCGAATTAGGGCATGAATAAGGCAAGAAGATCGGTTATGGTTACTTGGCTATTTACGACGCCAGGCCCCACAGCCGCCGCATCTGTTGGTTAATAGCTGCCTTGCGAGCTTGAAGGCGTGGGTGAGCGAGGTAGGCTGGTAGTTGCCCGAAAACCACGCAAGGAAACGACCCATGGCCCTCAAAACGACCCGCCGTAGCCTGCTCGCGGGGGCTGCCGCGCTTCCTGCCGCCGCCGCTGCCGCTTCCGCCGCCTCATCGCTGCAGGGGGAGAGCGCGCCCGATCTCTCCGGCACCTCGATCCTCATCACCGGCGCCTCGTCCGGCTTTGGTCGGCTAGGGGCGGAGCACTACGCATCCTTAGGCGCCAAGGTCTTCGCCACGATGCGGAACATGCCGCGGCCCGAGGCGGAGGAGCTGCGCCAGCTCGCAGCCGACAAGGGCTACGACATCGAGGTCATCGAGATCGACGTGACGAGGCCCCGCCAGGTGGAGAAGGGCGTGCGCAAGGCCGAGGAGATGGCGGGCGGCGCCATCGACGTGCTCATCAACAACGCCGGTATCTCCTATGCAGGGCCGATCGAGATGCAGGACATGAAGGCGACCGAGCACACCTTCGAGACCAATGTCTTCGGCCCTCACCGGATGGCGCTTGCGGTCCTACCAGGCATGCGTGAGAAGGGCAGCGGGCTGATCTTCCAGGTGACCTCGCAGCTCGGCCGGATCATCGTGCCCGCCTATGGTCAGTACAGCCCCACCAAGTTCGCCCTCGAAGCGATGGGTGAGCAGATGGCCTATGAGCTGGCGCCGAAGGGCATCGAGGTCTGCATGATCGAGCCAGGCGGCTATCCGACCGAGATATGGGAGAACTCACGTAGACGGACGGAGACGCTTCTGGAGAGAACGCCGGAGGAGCTTCAGGCGACCTATGCGGAGATGATGGGCGGCATTATGGAGGCGGGCGGGGCTTCGCGCGAGACCGACCCGATGGACATCCCCCGCGCCATCGCCGAGATCATCGCCATGCCCAAGGGGGAGCGTCCGTTGAGGCGCGGTGTGCATCCCACGCGCATCCCGCAGGCGGCCATCAACCAGGTGTGCGAGCAGACGCAGGTGGCCGTGCTGGAGGGCATCGGCATGCCCGCTATCGCGAAGGCGGTCTATAACCGCTGAGGAGTAGAGGTTTTCTCCCGGTGTCATCCCGGCCGAAGCGCTAGCGGAGAGCCGGGAGCCACGGCCTGCGGCCAAGTACACGTACAACGGGAGCGAGGTTTGCTGAGCTTCGGTCCATGGGTCCCGGATAAGCCTTTCGGCTTTCCGGGATGACGGTTCATCGGTCCGCCGCCTTCTACGTACTTGTACGAACTATCGGTACAGGGACAGCAGCACCGAAGGACGCTGGCTGGCCTGGCCTAGGCTCTGGATGGCGAGCTGCTCCTGCACCTGGACGGCCTGCAGGCGGCTCGATGCTTCGGCGAGGTCCGCCTCGATCAGCGCCGCCACCGAGCCGTCAAGGCCGTCGGTCAGATCGCCCAGGAACTGCCGTTGACGGACGACCTGTTTCTCGTAGGCGCCGACCTGGGACATGTAACGATTGATCTTCGCACGTGCGGCATCGACGATCAGCATGGCCTGGTCGGGGTTGAGCTGCATCGCCTCCGGGTTGATCGTCTCGATCAGCTCCATGAGGCCTGCGGTCTCGCGACGCTGCGCTCCCTCGATGGGGTTGGTGAAGTAGGGAAGGCTCGAGCCGCCGAGCGCCGTGACCTCCGGGTCGTAGCTTGCGGCTGGGACGGCTGCGACATCGGTGAACTCGAGCCGGTCGATATAGACCCCGTCCTCGCGGCCCCAGATATTGACCGTGTAGATGCCGGGGGTGGCTATGGTCGTCTGTACCCGGACGCCGCCATAGGTCGAGCGGCCCGCCCACTGGGTCGGCGCGGTGGAGGTGAGGCTCTTGACCTGAAGGTTGACCCCGCCGCCATCGGTCAGGCGCACGCCGTCGAGGCCGACATGGATACTGTCGGAGTTGCCGTTGGTCCCGAAGCCGCGCACATTGATGTAGTAGGTGCCGGCATTCTTGACACGGACCTTGTAGTCCATACGGGGCGAGAAGTTGTCGAGCTGGGCCTGGGTGATGTAGCCGTCCTGGCCGACGCTGTCCTGCGCCCAGGTCACATAACCCTGGAGAGGCCCTGGCGCGGTGATCAGCTCCCACGAGTTGATCGGGTCCGTAGTGTTGGCGGTGTCGCTGCCGCTCTTGCTCTCGAAGTTGAAGGCGCTGCTGCCGGGGTCGATGACGAACTGGTTGGCGTTCTCGGTCAAACCATCGAAGGTCCGGCGCAGCATGTCCGCGCCTTCGAGGCTGAGGGTCTGCATGCCGAGGCCGGTACCGTCTCGGTCGAGACCGATGATGCTGGTGGTGGCGCCCTTCTGGGTGAGAAGGTTCGACCCCTGAAAGCCCGACGCGTCGATCACGTCGCGCATCTGGTCGAGAAGGTCGTCGAAGACCACTTCGAGCTGGTCGATGGCGACCCCGTTCTGGGTGACCGGGATCATGTCCGCCATCTGAAGAACGATGGCGTCGAGCTGCCTCAGCCCCGCTGTGGCCGCCTTGAACGAGCCTTCGAGCACGGTGAGGTTGTCGCGCAGACCGTTCAGGACGGCGACATCGCCCTTGGTCTTGCTGGAGACGAGGAAGAAGGCGGGGTTGTCGCCAGCCTTGCGCACCTTGAGGCCGGTGGAGATCTCCGCCCGCACGGTCTCGCCTGCGCGGTTCACCGCGCGTAGCTGCTTGAGCGCGGTTTGCGCCGCGGCGTTGGTGATCAGCGAGACCAATGGTGTTCCCCCCACTCTTTTTTTCTAGGAAGATAAGGGGGAAGGGTAAGTATACGGTGAAGTGCCGTTCGGCAGTCCGCTACCGGAACAGGGAGAGAAGGACTGAGGGACGCTGGTTGGCCTGGGTCAGGCTCTGGGTGGCGAGCTGCTCCTGGACCTGCACGGCCTGAAGGCGGCTGGACGCCTCGGCGAGGTCCGCCTCGATCAACGCGGCGACGCCCTGCTCCATGAGGTCGGTGACGTTGCCGAGATAGGAGCGCTGGCGGCTGATCGTGCCGGCATAGGAGCCGATGACCGACTGGTAGTTGTTCACCCGTGCACGGACGGCGTCGAGGATCTCGAACGCACCCTCGGGGACAAGCTGCAGGGCGGTGGGGTTGAGGAGGCTCAGAAGCTCCACCACCCCGGCCCGGCCGCGTCTCTCCTCGCCCTTGGCAGGATCGGTGTAGTAGGGGATGTCCGAGCCGCTAATCGGGGTGGGAGGCGGCAGCGCGGTAGCCGAAGAGGGGATGCTGGCGTCGTCCTTGATGAACTGCACGCCCTCGATGATCGAGCCGTCCTCTCGTCCCCAGATGTTCAGGGTGTAGATGCCTGCGGTCGGGATATTGATCGCGACCCGTGCGCCGCTCAGCGTATCATTCGTACCCCAACCTTCGCTGTTGGTCGGAAGCTTCACGCCCCCCGTGCCGGTCAGCACGTTGCCGTCGAACCCGACATGGATGCTGTCGGCTGCGCCGCCCTGACCCTCGCCGCGCACATTGACGTAGTAGGTACCGGGCGTGGTGACGCGAAGCCTGAAGTCGATCCTAGGCGCGAAGTTCTCCGCGTCCACGGCTCGGCGGTAGAGGTCGGTCCGGTTGCTGGGACTGTCCGCGCCGCCGCCGCCGCCGACACCGTCGTCGCGCCAGATGAGGCGGCCATCGGGCAGCTCTTCCCACTCGTTGACAAGGCCGTCGGCGCGGCCCACCGCGCTGTGGATGCTGCTGTAGTTGTTCGCACGGACGACGAACTCGCCGTCGAGCTCGACCAGCCCGTCGAAGAAGCTGTCGCGTAGGAAGTCGCCGCCCTGCATGGTCAGGGTCTGCGCCTTGAAGCCGCCATCCGTGCGGTTGAGGCCGATGATGCTGCTGGTGGAGCCTACTTGTGTGAGGAGGTTCGTGCCCTGGAACTCGGCGGCCTCGACCGTGTCGCGTACCTGATCGAGGAGATCCTCGAAGAGGACCTCCATCTCGGCCACGGCGATGCCGGTCTGGGCGACGGGAATGAGGTCGGCGAACTGCAGGGTCAGGCGGTTGATCTCGCGGAGCCCCGCCTCGGCGGCCTTGATGGCGCCCTCCAGCATGGTGAGGTTCTCGGCGAGGCCGCTCTGCACGGCGATGTCGCCGCGCACCTGCTGCGAGACGAGGAAGAAGGCGGGGTTGTCGCCCGCTTGGCGCACCTTGAGGCCGGTGGAGATCTCGGCGCGCACGGTCTCACCCGCGCGGTCGACCGCACGTAGCTGCTGGAGCGCGGTCTGCGCGGCAGCGTTGGTGATGAGTGAGACCAAGCCCTCTGTCCCCTGAACTGACTACACGAGGACAGGTGATAAGCGAAAAATGTAATCTTTCTGATAACGCCGCTTCGCAAGGCGCTGCGGTGGCCCCTGCGGACCAAAGGGGTTGGCCTCCCACAAAAAAGCGCCCGCAGCTTGTGCCGCGGGCGCTCTCAACTCTTGGTTGAAGCAGTAAGGTTTTAGCCTTGGACCGGAACGAGCTGGATCTCGACCCGGCGGTTCTGCGCCTTGCCTTGCTCGGTGGTGTTCGAGGCGATGGGCTGGCGCTCGCCGTAACCCTGGGCGTCGATGCGGCCTGCGGGGATGCCCTGGCTGTTCAGGTAGTTACCCACGGCGACGGCGCGCCGGACCGAGAGCTGGTCGTTATAGCTGTCCGAGCCAGTGCTGTCGGTGTGTCCCTGAACCAGGACAGTGGTCTGGTCGTACTCGGCCAGCACCTTCGACACTGAGTTCAGCGTCGAGTAGAAGTCCTGGCGGATTTCGGACTGGTTCGAGGCGAAGGTGATATTGCCGGGCATGATCAGGGTGATGTTGTTGCCGTCGCGCTGGACGCGCACGCCGGTGGAGGCGAGCTCCTGACGCAGGCGGGCTTCCTGACGGTCCTGATAGGCACCGATGCCGCCGCCTGCGAGGGCGCCTACGGCAGCGCCGATAGCCGCGCCCTTGCCAGCGTCGCCGCCGCCGGTGTTGTTGCCGATCACCGCGCCTGCAATGGCGCCGCCAGCCGCGCCGATGGCGGCGTTGCGGCCGGTCTTGGACGCCTGGCGCTCACCGGTATAGGGGTTGGTGGTGCAGGCGGCGAGAATGAGCGCCGCGCTGGCGGCGAGGGTAAGCTTCTTCATGTGAAACCTCCAATGAGAAGTTGAGCTAGAGTTCCAGCCTTGACCGCTCTTATACCGATGGAACCAATTCGCGCACGACGATTTCGCATCAAAACGTATCAAGGCCCTGGATGACATCTGCCCCCACCAACGGCGAACGGATCGCAAAAGTTCTCGCAAGAAGCGGGGTCGCCTCCCGGCGAGAGGCCGAGCGCCTCATCGCCGAAGGCCGCATCAGCGTTGACGGCGAGGTGCTGACGAGCCCTGCGGTCAAGGTGCTGGGCACCGAGGACATCCGCTTTGACGGGGAGCGGATCGGCGCCCGCGAGGAGGTCCGCCTGTGGCGCTATTACAAACCCGTAGGCCTGGTGACGACCCACCGCGACCCGCAGGAAAGGCCGACGGTCTTCGGCGCCCTGCCGCCGGAGCTTGGCCGTGTCCTCTCGGTGGGGCGGCTCGACCTGACCACCGAGGGGCTTCTTCTCCTGACCAATGACGGCGGCCTGTCGCGCACGCTGGAGTTGCCGAGCACGGGGTGGAAACGCCGCTACCGTGTGCGCGCCTACGGACGGGTGAGCCAGAAGCGCCTCGACAGCCTTGCAGAGGGGGTGGAGGTGGAGGGCGTCGCCTACGGCCCCGTCATCGCCAAGCTCGACCGTCAGCAGGGGGCGAATAGCTGGATCACCCTGTCGATCACCGAGGGTAAGAACCGCGAGGTCCGCAACATCATGCGCCATCTCGACTTGACGGTGAACCGCCTGATCCGCACCGCCTACGGACCGTTCCAGCTAGGGGCACTGAGGGAGGGGGCTACCGAGGAGGTGCCGCGCAAGACCCTGCGTGAGCAGCTCGGCAAGAAGGTCGCGGGCGAGCTTGGGATTTGACGGTCTTCACCCTCTATCTGGCAGCGGACTGGTCGGCGGCGAACAAGCCTACGCGCGGCAAGGACAGCATCTGGCTGGCGACCTCTAGGAATGGTTCCGTCAGTGCTCGAAACATTCCAACGAGGTTCGAAGCGCTTCGCCTGATCGAAGAGCTGACGGTTGAGGAGAAGAACAGGGGAGGGCGGACCTTGGCCGGGTTCGACTTCGCCTTCGGCTTTCAGGAGGGTGTAGCCGAGGCGGTCACCGGCCAGGCGAGCTGGCGGGCGATGTGGCATCTTCTCGCCGAACTCGTCGAGGATGACGAGGCGAACCGTTCCAATCGCTTCGAGGTGGCGGGGGAGCTGAACCGCAGGCTAGGTCGCCCGCGCTTCTGGGGCAAGCCTCATCAGCAGGCGGAGCGCTATCCGCTCGTGCCGTCCACGAGGCCGTCTGCCAGCGTGGCCGATGACCGCCGCTGGATCGAGGGGGTCGTATCTGGAGCAAAGCCCGTGTTCCAGCTCGCCTACACCGGCGCGGTCGGTAGCCAGAGCCTTCTTGGGATCGCCGGTCTGGAGAAACTGCGTCAGCGGATAGGAGCAGCCATCTGGCCTTTCGAGACCCTCTTCACCGACGACTTATCCGCCCACGCTGTTTTCTGCGAGATCTATCCGAGCCTTTTTCTACGCCGCCATTTCGGTGAGGGGACCAAGGACGAGGCCCAGGTCCGGGCCGTGGCGGCTGCCATAGCTGCCTATGACCGGGCCGGCAGGATAGAAGAGCTTCTCGGCCCTCCCCCCGGCGCCGGTAAGGCCGCCCTAGCCGCCATGCTGCGCGAAGAGGGCTCGATCATGGGCGCAGGCGTGCTAGGTAGGTCTGAAGGAGACCTCTCATGCGCATCGTAGGCGGACGGTTCAAGGGAAGGAAGATCACCGCTCCTTCAGGGCTCAACACCCGTCCGACAACGGACAGGACCCGCGAGGCCCTGTTCAACATCCTGGCCCACCGGGAGGGCGTGGAGCTCGAAGGGGCGAGGGTGCTCGACCTCTTTGCAGGCTCAGGAGCCTTAGGCTTCGAAGCGCTGTCACGCGGCGGCGCGTTCTGCCTCTTCGTCGACAATGACGCGGGCGCGAGGGGCGCGATCCGCGACAATATCGAGGCGCTGCAGCTCTTCGGTGAGACGCGGCTCCACCGCCGCCCCGCTGACGCCCTTGGCAAGAAGCCCGCCAATGTGGGCGACCCCTTCGACCTCGTCTTCATGGACCCTCCCTATGGCAAGGGGCTGATCGCCAAGGCCGTCAGTACCGTGATCGACGGAGAGTGGCTGAGCCCAGGCGCGCTCATCGTGGCCGAGCACAGCAAGGGGGAGGCGCTCGACCTGCCGGAGGGGGCGGAGCCCGAAGAGACGAGGGGGTTCGGCGATACCGAGATCACTTTCCTCCGCATCAAGACCGCCTGAACACCACCACATGGTTGTTGGCCGGCACCCGCTCCGTGTGGTCCAGATAGAGGGCGAAGCGCGCCGCCAGCGGCTGCAGCGTATCGTCGAGATCGCGCACACCCCAGTCGGGGTCTCTCGACTTAAGGCTCTCATCGAAGCGCTGGTTGCTCTCTTCCAAGGCGCCGCGCCGCGACATCGGTCCGTAGAGGAACAGGGCGCCGCCTTCACCGAGAAGCCGGGCGGCTCCTTGAAACAGCCCCTCCACCCCGGCGAAGGCGGTGATGTGGATCATGTTGATCGCAACCACCGCATCGTAGGGGCGGCCTGCTTCCTGCCACCACGCCTCCTCGCGGGTGTCGAGGGTCAGGGGCGCGGGCTGCCCTGCCTCTTCCATGCGCACGGTCGTGCTGGCGCGGGCTTCCGCGTCGGGGTCCGAGCCCTGCCAGGACAGGGACGGTTTGCGCATCAGCACCGCCTCTGCATGCTCGCCGCTGCCCGACGCCAGCTCCAGCACCCGCTCGGCCTGAGGGCAGAGGCGCAGGAAGGCCCCGGCGATGATCTCCTTGTTGCGCGCCGCGCTGGTGGAGTAGATTTTGGCGTTCTCGCTCATCTCGATCCTCGTTGACACCGCGGCCCGCCTTGCGCAAACCGATCTCCCTTGGCGGGTATGATGTAATGGTAGCCTGTCAGCTTCCCAAGCTGAACGCGCGGGTTCGATTCCCGCTACCCGCTCCATGTAATTCTTCCCTCATGATAGCAACTCATTGATTTTATGAGCGTATAGTTCGTGCAGCGGGCGTGCCATACCCGTCCACGTACATTTTGCTATACGCAGTGCTATACGTTCCGGGTTTAATCGGGCTGATAGATGTTATAAGGAGGACTGAGCCATGCCGCAGACCAGAGTGGAAGATCGTTTCCTCATTCGCCGCGGACAGACGTGGCACTACTACCGGAGGGTGCCCAAGTCGGTAGCGGCATACGACACACGGCGGCATGTCTTCCGATCACTGAAGACGAAGTCGCTAGAGGTTGCTCGAACCAAAAGGGATGGTCTGGCAGAAGCCGATGACGCGTGGTGGGCACACATCGTTCTTGCCGAGAAAGCAGAGGCGGCAGGAACGCCGATCGATTTGGAAGTAGCGAAGAAGCGCTACGAGGCGGCTAGAGCCAGGGCTGAAGTGTCAGGCTTCGGTTACAAGACGGTCGAGCTGCTTGCGGACCCGACCTCGACGTCGATCGAAGAGCTTACCAAACGCATGCTGGCTTTGGCTGGCACTGATGGTCAGAAGCCGAAGCGCTCGCGGGCGGCGCACCGGTGCCGATCGTCACGGTCAGTCAGGCGTTCGACATCTACCGCCGTGAGATCGTGGCAGCTGACCTGCGTGGAAAGTCACCGCGGCAGCGGCAGATATGGAAGAACACCAAACTTCGTTCGGTGCAGTACTTCACCGAAGTCGTAGGCGACGTGCCGATTCTGGAGATCACGCGCGAAGACGCCCGCCGGTTCCGGATTCACTGGCTCGAGTGTATGCAGGACGAGAAGTCACCAATTTCCGCCAACACCGCGAACCGCCATATGGGCGACCTGCGCGGGCTGTTCGACCGCTACAAGACGTATGTCGGCAGGGAAGAGCTATCCAATCCGTTCAGGGCGCTGAGCTTCAAGGATAAGATCAAGAAATCCGCACCGCGCATCGAGACGGAGTGGGTGAGGAACGTCATCCTCAAACCAGGTGCATTGAGCGGTCTCCGCGACGAGATACGGCTCGTGACGTTCATCATGATCGAAACCGGCTGTCGTCCGGGGGAGGTGGTCAACCTCTTGCCGGAGGACATCGAACTCGATGCGAAGGTTCCCTTCATCCGGATCCGGCCCACGCTCGAAGGAAAGAACAAGCGCGAGATCAAAGCCGAAGCTTCCACAAGGGGCATCCCGCTAGTAGGCATTGCCTTGGCGGCGATGAAGCAGGCGCCCGAGGGCTTCCCGCACTACCGCGACCGCAGCAGTTCGTTCTCGGCGGCAGCGAACAAGTCGCTTAGAAACCGCGGGCTCTTCCCTACGCCCGACCATGTCATCTACTCCTTCCGCCATTCATTCGAAAAGCGCATGCAGGAGGCAGGCATCGACTACGGGCTTCGCTGTCTTCTGATGGGCCACAAGACCGACCGCCCGAAGTATGGGGACGGCGGATCAATGGCCTACCGAAGAGATGAGCTGATGAAGATCGCCCATCCGTTCGATGATAGCTGTGTTGAATGACTGGTTTCGGCCCGTCCGCACGTTGGCTAGTTCTCCCCAAAAGTACGATATCGGACAGTTTTGCTCCGTTCATTATTGAAAGATTTCCGTTCCTCATCCGCCGCGCCAGAAGCCAAGATTTTGTAAGAGCTGTGCGCCTTGACCAAGCCCAGCGTCTGCTAACCCTAACCCGATCAGCTGTGCCTTGCATCGCCAAACTCTACGGATTTACGAACAGAAATTATCTCCGCCGACTGCTACGGCAGCGGACGGGCATATCTTCTGAGGACTACCGGCGGGCGGGGAGTAGGGAACCTTTTCAGCCCACGAATGGTGTTGGTGCCGGGTGTCAGTTCCCCACTCAAATCAAACGAATATCGAGGGTTGTCCAATGGTAAGCGTCCGGCGGTGATCTAAAGAACGATGACCGGGCCCCAAGTTTTGAACGCCCTCAAATCGGCATGGGGCTCCTTACGGCGTTACCGGAGCCGGTCTAGCAGGATGTTGACTATCTCCTCGTTCGAGTTTGCCACTACGTCGAGTGACCGATTCTCCAGTCGCATCAGCGCGATCAGGAGACAGGCTGTAAAGCACCAGAAAGATGAGTCCGCGGGAAGGCGATAATTCCCGATCATCGCCGTCAGCCGCTCAGCTATCGGCGGATATTGGCGGTTGCCCCAATAGGCATGGGTCGGCGTCATCGCGTGGATAATTATAGCCGCGAGCGCGATTCCCGCAGCGCGCTTCTGGTGAACTTCGATGAAGCGATGCCCATGCTTGTTCGCATAGTCCGCAACGCGGCTCGTCATGAATTCGCGAGCATAGGCATCGCAAGCGATTTCTTCTTCTGGTAGAGTTGAGGGTGTATCGCCGTCAGCCAAGTACTTGACGTGTCGAAATTCATGCAGAAACGCGAAGGCGAGGGCTAGACCCACTAGATCGAATGTAGCCTGGTGCTGAGGATCGTCCAGGCTTTCACGATCTGGGGTCGGTTCGTGAATATCTGCGGGCCATGATATATCGCTCGTTTCATCGGCCGCGATGAGAGAATGTGCCCTGGAGATGCGCTGCTTGAAATCCAGCTCGAACGGACCTCGTTCAGGATCGGTGTTGAGCGCCTGTTCGAGCGTTACTCCATGCATCGTAGAGAGCATCAGCGCGGGTGAATAGACCTCAAGGGCGCGTCAGGCACTGAAGCCGAACAGCCAGAAGAAGTCGATTGTCTTAGTATCGAACTGGATGCGCGTGTCGTCGGCGTTCATCGTGACGCCTTTCGTACTGGGCTTGACTTCGACGGCGTGGCCATACCGGCTCCAAAGCTTGCTGATCTCATTATCGCGCTCGGGTACGGCCGCGCGAAGCAGGTGGAGGACGATCGTCCGGACAGACGGCTTGGTTGTCATTCGGCTTGGATCTCCATACTGAGGAAAAGAATAGGTGGCCCTACCATGACGGTCCGATTTCTTCATGCCCACCAGTAGTCATCGCGGCCGCAGTCGGCCAAGTGTTAAAACCCGACCATGACAGTGCTGCTGCAAAGTGATTTCGAGTAGCGGAGGCGCCCCGGTATGAGCCCGCCAACCTGCTAACTCTAACGCTACCGTTGGATCACTCACGGGGTCAGGCCGGTGATGTCCGGACGCTTACGTTAAAGGCACCGAAGAGTCGCTCTGAACAGTCCATTTGAACCTTCCGAACGGACTGCATTCCGGATGTCACCACCGCCGTGGACAAAGCCCTATATGGCGAGAATCGGCCATACGTTCCCTTATATGAGGCACCTCGGCATCTGTGGCCTGACCCCGCGAGGTGGTCCAACGGTAGCGTTAGACCTTGC
>NZ_JANIBC010000009.1 GCF_024505085.1 Parvularcula maris | reverse complement strand
CCATGGGTCCCGGATAGCGCTCACGCGCTTCCGGGATGACGGGGGTGGGTATGGGAGATAGGCAGACTGCAGCGGCGAGGGGGGCTCTTTCCGCTAGGGTGTTCTACCCGAACAGGCCGCCGCTTTCGGACTTGCCGAAGCAGGTGAGGCGGGAAGTCTCCACCGCTGCCTGGCGGTGGAAGACGATGGCCTGGTAGCCCTCGTTCTTCACCATGCCGAGGAAGGCGTCCTTGGACGGGTACTCGGCGATGAAGCCTAGGTCCCAGACCTCGTCCTGGGGTCCGATCACGGGGAAAAACGGCTTGCCCCGCCAGGCGATCTTTCCGCCTACGTCCTGGAAGAAGGGGGCGGAGGCTTTCGAGTAGGCCTCGTACGCCTCCTCGCCGGTGCCGCCGCGCCCGTCCTCGTAGCTGGCCTCACCCTTCAGCTTGATGAGGTTCAGCATCTGCACCGGACCCTCGATCTTCAGATCACGGAAGGCCCGGAACTGATCCCGTTCGGGGTCGATGAAGATGCCGCTACTCATCGAAGAGGTGCCCCTCTGGCGGCTCCTCCAACCGGCGGTCGAGATAACGGGCGGAGGCCTCCATGAGCGCCTCCTGGTGCTGGCTGAAGAAGTGGTCGGCGCCGGGGACCACCTCGAACTCGATCTTGCGGCCCTTCTGGGTCCGGGTCTTCTCCATCGTGTCCTTGGTGAGCTGCGGCGGGCAGATCTTGTCCGCCTCGCCGTGCAGCACGATGCCCGAGGAGGGGCAGGGGGCGAGGAAGCTGAAATCGAACAGGTTCGCCGCCGCCGAGACCGAGATGAAGCCGACGATCTCCGGCCGCCGCATCAGGAGCTGCATGCCCACATAGGCGCCGAAGCTGAAGCCCGCGACCCAGGCGAAGGGCGCGGTGGGGTTGAGCTGCTGCAGGTAGTCGAGGGCGGTGGCGGCATCGGACAGCTCGCCCTGGCCCTGGTCGTACTCGCCCTCGGACTTGCCCACGCCGCGGAAGTTGAACCGCATGACGGCAAAGCCTCGCCGCGCAAACATGTGGTACATCTCGTAGGTGATCTTGTCGTTCATCGTCCCGCCGAACTGCGGGTGGGGATGAAGGATCAGCGCGATCGGCGCGCCGTCCTCGCGAGCCTTGCGGTAGTGCCCCTCGAGACGTCCGTCGGGACCGGGGAAGATGACTTCGGCCAAAGGGCTCTCCATCGCTGCAGGAAGCGCGGCAACCTGCCATGCGCTCCAATCTTGACCTGCCTGGTCGGAAATCCTACCTGCGCAGTCGGAAAAGGCGGCGGATACCACAAATAGTTCCGGTGTCCACCATCAGGCCGTGATGGCCACTTCGTTCTAGATAGGGCGGGAAAGGCTGGCGTGAAGCTCGCAGCGAAAGCAAGGACGGCGGTGACGGCGATGGCGGACCTGGCCGCTTTCGGTGAGGGCCTGCCCGTGCCGCTGAGCCAGGTGGCCGAGCGGCAGCGTCTTTCGCTCGCTTTCCTCGAGCAGATCTTCGGAAAGCTCCGTCGGGCCGGTCTGGTGGAGAGCCAGCGCGGTGCCCAGGGCGGCTATGTCCTGGCCAAGGCGCCAGGGGCGATCAGCCTTGCCGCTATCGTTGATGCGGTCGAAGAGGAGGTACGCTCGACGGCGTGCCAGCCAGGGGCGCATATGGGCTGCACGGGCACCAGCGCCCGCTGCCTCACCCACCAGCTGTGGATGGATCTCGACGGCCATATCGAGGGCTGGCTTCAAGCGCGTACACTGGCCGATGTGGGCGCTGCGGAGCGGGAGCCGGCGGCATGACCTTGTACTCTTCCAGCCACGGGGGCGAGCGCCGGGAGCGCCTCTACCTCGACCACAACGCCACCTCGCCGCTCCGGCCTGCGTGCTGCGACGCCATGCTCGAGGCGATGGAGGCGCCGCGCAACCCATCGTCCGTCCATGCAGAGGGTAGGGCGGCGAAGCAGATGTTGGAGCGCGCGCGGAAGACCGTGGCCGACAGTATCTCGGCGCCTGTGCAGAGCGTGGTGTTTACCAGCGGCGGGACAGAGAGCGATCATCTGGGCGTGCTCGGTGTGGTGCGTGGCGGGCCGAAGGTGCGGCGCATTTTCGTGACCGCCACCGAGCACCCCGCTGTTCCTGCTGCTGCTGCAAAAGCTGGCGTACCGGTGGAGACCGTTCCCGTACTGACCGACGGCACGCTGGACCTTGCCTGGCTTGAGGAGCGGTTGGCCCGTTATGATGCACAAACGGAGGGGCCTTTCCTCCTCTGCGCCATGCTAGCCAACAACGAGACCGGGGTCATTCACCCCATCGCGGAAGCTGCGCGGATCGTTCGGCGGGCAGGGGGCTACACCCTCGTCGATGCTGTTCAGGCGCTCTATAAGGTGGAGATCGACTTCTCCACCCTCGGCGCGGACATGCTCGCGCTGTCGGCCCACAAGGCAGGCGGCCCGGTAGGGGTGGGCGCGCTGGTCGTCACGCCTGGTCTCGGCATCGAGCCGACACAGGGCGGCGGTGGTCAGGAAGAAAACCGCCGCGCGGGCACGCACAACATTCCGGCCATTGCAGGCTTCGGCAAGTTGGCAGAGGTGGCTTCGGTGGCCGAGTATCAGCAGCTCGCCGTCATCCGTGACCGGATCGAAGCTGGTCTTCCTAGCGGCGTGAGAGCCCATGGCACCGAAGCTCCGCGCCTGCCCAACACCTCCCTCATCACCGCGCTTGGCTTCTCCTCCCAGACCGCGCTGATGAGCCTCGATCTTGGCGGCATTGCCGTCTCCGCTGGTTCTGCCTGCAGCTCGGGCAAGGTCAAGAAATCCTCCGTCCTCGGCGCCATGGGCGTGCCTGAGGAGGAGACCCAGACCGCGCTGCGCATCTCCCTCGGCTGGAACACGCCGGAGGATGCCGCCGAGCGCTTCCTGTCCGTCTGGACAGGCGAATATGAACGCATCATTTCGAGGGCCGCATAATGGCTGATCTCCAGTATAAAGAAGGCATCGACGCGAAGACCGTGGAGCAGGTGGAGGAGCTTTCCGCCTACAAATACGGCTTCACCACCAATATCGAGAGCCTGAAGGCCCCCAAGGGCCTGACCGAGGAGACCGTGCGCTTCATCAGCGCCAAGAAGGAGGAGCCGGAGTGGCTGCTCGACTGGCGCTTGGCTGCGTTCAAGCGCTGGCAGGAGATGGAGGAGCCGCGCTGGGCCAATGTCTCCTACCCGGCCATCGACTATCAGGACCACTACTACTACGCCGAGCCCAAAGCTGGCGCGAAGTACGAAAGCATCGACGACGTGCCCGAGGAGATCCTCGAGGACTTCAAGAAGCTCGGCATCCCCCTGCGCGAGGCGGAGGTGCTGCTCGGTGTCGAGGGTGCGGCGGACAGCGCCGCCGAGGCGCGCACGGGCGGCGACAAGCCGAAGGTGGCGGTGGACGCTGTCTTCGATAGCGTCAGTGTGGCGACGACCTTCCAGAAGGAGCTTCAGAAGGCGGGCGTGATCTTCATGTCGATCTCCGAAGCCGTCCGTGAGCATCCCGAGCTGGTGCGCCAGTATCTAGGCTCGGTGGTGCCGGTCACGGACAACTACTTCGCGACGCTCAACAGCGCGGTCTTTTCCGACGGCACCTTTGTCTATGTGCCGAAGGGCGTGCGCTGCCCGATGGAGCTTTCCACCTATTTCCGCATCAACGAGGCCAATACCGGCCAGTTCGAGCGTACGCTGATCGTCGCCGATGAGGGCGCTTATGTCAGCTACCTTGAAGGCTGCACCGCGCCGATGCGGGACGAGAACCAGCTCCATGCCGCCGTGGTCGAGCTGGTGGCGCTCGACGATGCCGAGATCAAATACTCCACCGTCCAGAACTGGTACCCCGGCGACAAGGACGGCAAGGGCGGTATCTACAACTTCGTCACCAAGCGCGCCGACTGCCGCGGCGTACGGAGCAAGGTATCCTGGACCCAAGTCGAGACCGGCTCGGCGGTGACGTGGAAGTACCCGTCCTGCATCCTGCGCGGCGACGACAGCCAGGGCGAGTTCTACTCCATCGCCATCACCAACAACCATCAGCAGGCAGACACTGGCACCAAGATGGTGCATCTGGGCAAGAATACGCGTTCGCGGATCATCTCCAAGGGAATCAGCGCCGGCAAGTCCGACCAGACCTATCGCGGCCTCGTCTCGATCCACGGCAAGGCTGAGGGCGCCCGCAACTTCACCCAGTGCGACAGCCTCCTCATCGGCGGCGAGTGCGGCGCCCACACGGTGCCCTATGTCGAGGACAAGTCGAATACCGCCATCCTGGAGCACGAGGCCACGACGTCCAAACTGGCCGAAGACCAGCTCTTCTACGCGCAGTCGCGTGGCCTCGACGAAGAGGAAGCCGTGGCGCTGCTCGTCAATGGTTTCTGTAAGGAGGTTCTTCAGGAGCTCCCCATGGAATTCGCGGTGGAAGCTCAGAAGCTCGTGCAGGTGAGCCTCGAGGGGAGTGTGGGGTGATGGGGTCTGTCACCACGCTCTTCCGACCGGTCGGCTCTGCAGAACTGGAGAAGATCAAGGCCACCGACATGCGACGCTTTCCGCCTCGTTTGCCGGAGCAGCCGATCTTCTACCCGGTGACCAATCAGGGTTATGCGGAGGAAATTGCGAAGAGCTGGAACACGCGGTACAACAGGGATGGCGTAGGCTACGTGACCGCATTCGATGTCGACGCCGACTATCTCTCGCGGTTCGAGCGCAAGGTCGTGGGCGCAGTCCGTCACGAAGAGCTTTGGGTTCCTGCCGAGGACCTCCCTGAATTCAACGATCACATTCGCGGCGCTATTCGTATCGTCGCCGAGTTCCGCAAGGACGAACAATGCTAACCATCAACAACCTCCACCTCACCCTCGGCGGCAACCGCATCCTCAACGGCCTCGACCTCTCGGTCCCGGCGGGGGAGGTCCACGCCATCATGGGGCCGAACGGGTCGGGCAAGTCGACCTTGAGCTACACCGTGGCCGGGCGGGACGGGTACGAACCTGACCATGGCGACGTGACGCTGGACAGCGAGAGCCTTCTCGAGATGGGTCCTGACGAGCGGGCGGCTAGGGGCATGTTCCTCTCCTTCCAGTCCCCGCCCGCAATTCCCGGCGTCGCCACCATGAACTTCCTCCGCACCGCCCTCAACGCGCAGCGCAAGGCGCGCGGCGAGGAAGAGATGTCCTCGGCGGAGTTTCTCAAGGTCTTCCGCGAGCACGCGAAGACCGTTGGCCTTAGCCCGGAGAAGCTCAAGCGCCCCTTCAATGACGGCTATTCCGGCGGCGAGAAGAAGCGCATGGAGATGCTGCAGATGGCGCTCTTCCAGCCGCGCTTCGCCATCATGGACGAGACCGATAGCGGCCTCGACATCGACGCCCTCAAGATGGTTGGTGAGGTGGTGAACTCCCTACGCGGACCGGATCGCGGCTTCCTCGTCATCACCCACTACCAGCGTCTCCTCGACTACGTGAAGCCCGACCGCATCCACGTCCTCGCTGGCGGCCGCATCGTCCACTCGGGCGGGCCGGAGCTGGCGCAGGAGCTGGAGCAGTCCGGCTACGAACAGTTTGCGGAGGAGGCGGCGTGAGCTGGGTGCTGCATCCACCTCTCCCTCGGGAGAGGTCCAAATCTTGGATTTGGGGAGAGGGGAGCCCCCTCTCTCGAAGCCGCTTTGCGCCTTCGATCTCTCCCCAGGGAGAGATAAGATGAGCAGCCCCATCACCCTCACGGCCTTCGAGGACCGCCTCTTCGCCGACCTGCCGGAGGATGAGCTGACCGCCGTCCTGCGCTCGCGCGGCCTGCCCTCGCGGCGGACGGAGACGTGGAAGTGGTCGGACCTTCGCGGCGCCTTGCGTGAGGCGCGGGAGCCGTCGGGTGAGTTTCGAGGGGAAGATCCCCAGCCGATCCTGCCGACGGACGGCGCGACCGTCCTTACCCTGCGCAATGGCTGCCCCGAAGCGCCGCGCGGTGTGGAGCCGAAGCCCATCCTCCATGAGGGGGAGAAGATCGGCGTCACCTATGTGGTCGAGGACGGGCTGGTGCTGAGCTTCTACGACGAAGGCCGCGCGCCGGAGGCTGCCTCCCCTGGCGACGAGCTGTCGGCGCTCGCCGCTTCGGCTCCTCTCGTCAGCATCAGCGTGCTGCCGGGTTTCGAGCACAAGGTGGCGGTCCGCCGCCTGTCGGACGGAGAAGGTCGGCACGTGGACAGCATCTACCTGACCGTGGGCGAGGGTGCGACCGCGACCCTGCTCGAAACCCATGACGTCACCGGCAGCCCCTTCGTCAACAGCCGCACTGAGATCGAGGTAGACGCCGGGGCCACCCTCAAGCGCTACGTCGCTCAACCTGCAGCTTCCGAGGCGGTTGTCGTGCATACGGCCGAGCTGCGGCTGGCGGAGGAAGAGGGCGAGCGAAAGGCGAAGGTCGAGCAGAGCGTCCTCGCCCTCGGCGCCCATCTCGCTCGCCACGAGACCCGCGCCGTGCAGCTCGGCGCGGGCGAGATGCAGGCCGATGCTCTCTACCGCCTAGACAATGCGCTGCACACGGACATCACCTCGCACCTCACCTTCGCCGGTGAGGGTGGACAGGCCGATCAGCTCGTTAAGGGGATTGCCGGGGGGCGTAGCCGCGGTGTCTTCCAAGGCAAGTTCCTGGTCGAGCGCGGCGCGCAGGAGACCGATGCGCAGATGGCGCACCACGCGCTTCTTCTTTCGAAGGGCGCACAGATCAATGCGAAGCCCGAGCTTGAGATCTATGCGGACGATGTCGAATGCGCCCACGGCAACACGGCGGGCGCCATCGACCCCGACGCCCTCTTCTACATGCGCCAGCGCGGTGTGCCGGAAGAGGAGGCGCGGGGCCTTCTGATCGAGGCGTTTGCTGCCGAGGTGCTGGACCGTATCAGCGACGATGCCGTGCGCTCCGCTTTCGAACGTCTACTGACGGAGAGAACCCTATGAAAGCCCTGATGATCTTCGCCCTTGCCGCCTGTAGCGCAGCAACCAGCGCCGATGAGGGGCGTACGGTTCGGGGGGTCTACACGGCCGGGTTCGAGGTGAGCGAGTTCACCCCCTGCGGCGCGGGCACGGCCTTGTGGTTGGAAACGAAAGGTACGGATGTCTGGGGTGATCATCATCCTGGCCTCAACGGCTCGGTCATCCTCGAAGTGGAGGGTGATATAGAGCAGAAGGCAGAGCAGGACGAAGACAGCCTGGAGCTGCAGCAGGGCTTTGGTCACCTGGGCGCCTATGAGACGCGTATCCTCGTGACACGGATCGTCTCGTCAGAGCCGCTTCCGGAGGGCCAGGATGGCTGCTGACGCACCTTCTGTCGTAGACAAGCATGATCTGGAGCGGTTCGTGCGTGCGCAGAACGATGCGGGGACCTATGGCCGCGCGCTGGAGGAGCTACGCGCCGGGCGGAAGGAGACGCACTGGATGTGGTTCGTCTTTCCTCAGATCGAGGGTCTGGGGAAGAGCGAGATCGCCCAGCGCTACGCCGTGCGCGGCACGGAGGAGGCGGAGCGCTACCTGGCGCACGATGTGCTCGGGCCGCGTTTGCGCGAGGCGACCGGGGCGGTGATGCAGCATCGGGACAAAGCGCTGAAGGACATCTTCTGGGAGCCGGACGACCTTAAGTTCAGAAGCTCGGTGACGCTGTTCGAAGCAGCGGGGGGCGGGGCGCTGTTCGGCGAGGCTCTGGAAGCGTTCTGCGGCGGGGAGCGGGATGAGAAGACGTTGAGAAGGGTTTCCAAGTGAACGTTCTGTTCGCCGCTATTGTCACGCTCCTAACACAGGAACCCTTTATTACGTGGACTGACGGTATCGTTTACGGACCCATGGAAGTCCATCGCGGTCAGTTCGTCAAAGGTCTAGAAGCTTACGACTTTATCCCTTTTGGTGAGTCCAGAGGGTGGTTGGTAAGAGCCATCGACGACAACGTAAGGAGCGATCTCGAAGGTAATGGGAAGTCTGGGGTCCGCGACATCGTTCTGAAAAGCCGCGTCGCTGCTTCTCAAGACCAAGTCTTGCGCGCTACTGGCGCCTGGAGCGATTGGCAGGGCATGGCGGCGGAACGCTGGATCCTCGTTGCTGACGTCATTTCGTCGAACACACCTCACTCTACAAGTTTTTGCGATCAACCATGACCTTCAACGTTCAAACCATCCGCGAGCAGTTCCCGATCCTCTCCCGCGAGGTGCACGGAAAGCCGCTCTGCTACCTCGACAACGCCGCCTCGGTTCAGAAGCCGCAGGCGGTGATCGATGCCATCTCCGGCGCGATGGCGGGGCAGTACGCCAATGTGCACCGGGGGCTGCATACGCTAGCCAACGAGACGACGGCGGCGTTCGAGGCGGCGCGAGAGACGGTGCGGTGCTACCTGAACGCTGCGTCCACGGACGAGATCGTCTTCACCATGGGCGGCACGGACGGGGCGAACCTCGTCGGCAATGTGCTGGGTCAGGAGGAGATCGGGGAGGGTGACGAGATCATCCTTTCCGTCATGGAACACCACTCGACCATCGTACCCTGGCATTTCCTGCGTGAGCGGAAGGGCGCGGTGCTGAAATGGCTGGACGTCGATGCCGACGGGCGGATCGACCTCGATCAGTACGCCTCCTTGTTTACGGAGCGAACCAAGCTCGTCGCCATCACCCACCAGTCCAACGTGCTCGGCACGGTGACGCCGGTGAAGGAGATGGCCCGGATCGCCCATCTGCACGGCGCCATTATCCTCGCCGATGGCTGTCAGGCCGCCGTGCACGGACCGGTGGATGTCCAGAACCTCGGCGTCGATTTCTACGTGCTGACTGGGCACAAGACCTACGGCCCTACCGGCATCGGCGTTCTCTACGGCAAGCGTGCGATCCTCGATCGGCTGCCCCCCTATCGGGGCGGCGGCGAGATGATCGACGTGGTGGAGCAGGACCGCGTCACCTACAACGTGCCGCCCCACCGCTTCGAGGCGGGCACGCCGCCCATCCTAGAGGTCATCGGCCTCGGCGCGGCGCTCGAATGGATCATGGCGCAGGACATTGAGGGCCTTCGTGCCCATGAGCGTGCCCTGACCGACCACGCCATGGAGGCGCTCAGGGCCACGAACTTCATCGAGCTCTACGGCGAGGCGAAGGACAAGGGTCCCGTGGTGGCCTTCAATTTGCGCGGCATCCACCCGCACGACGTCTCCACCATCCTCGACCGCCAGGGCGTGGCGGTGAGGGCCGGGCACCATTGCTGCCAGCCCCTGATGAAGAAACTAGGCGTCAGCGCCACGGCCCGTGCCAGCTTCGCCGCCTACAACACCCATGACGAGGTCGAGCGGCTAGTTGAAAGCTGCCGCAAGGCCCACGATCTGTTGAGCTGAGCGATGAGCGTTATTCAGGAGCTAGTACCCATCCTGATCGGTCTTGGTGCCCTAGCGGGCGGTATCTTTCTACTCACAAGGGCCGTTTTATGGAGTGAACTACCTGCAGACCAACGGCCTCCTTATGCACTGATGGGGTTGATGGGAGGCGGGTACGGCTTCCTACTGGCTATCGGGGTAAGTTGGCTGCCTGATGCGGACAACATTGATTTTCCACTATGGTTTGCTGCGATAGCAGGCGCTTTCAATTTTACCGCACTGTTGGTGATGAGAAGAGTCTTCTATCGCGCCAATCGTGGAACATATCATCAGAATGACATTGCCGATGCGCGGAAGTAACCAGTTATGACCGAACAAACCGACCAGAACTTCGACCCCGAGACCGGCGCGCGGGACATCATCGACCTCTCCGCACCGGCGGAGGAGGCGAGTGCCGTGCCTGCGAACACGCGCGTTCTGAGGGACCTTACCGAGGTCCAGATCGCCGACGTGACCCAGGAGGTCGTCGGCGCGCTCAAGACCGTCTACGATCCCGAGATTCCGGTGGACATCTACGAGCTGGGGCTGATCTACAAGGTCGACTTCGACCCGGCCAACGACGAGCGCGGGGCGAAGATCACCATCGACATGACCCTCACCGCCCCCGGCTGCCCTGTGGCTGGCGAGATGCCCGGCTGGGTGGAGGACGCGGTGCTGCGCGTGGACGGCATCGAAGAGGTCTCGGTCAACATGACCTTCGAGCCGCCTTGGAGCCCCGAGCGGATGAGCGAGGAGGCGAAGCTCGAGCTCGGCTGGATGTAGGCGTTGAAGAAGTTTTTGGAGAGTTTGTCGGACGATCTGCGCCGCTTCGGTCTTGTGCTGGCGGGCGGCGCGTTCCTGGCGAATGTCGACAGTAACGCCTTCCGCATCATGATCCTAGCGTTGGGTTTAACCATGCTACTGGCTGCTTATGTTATAGTGATCCATTTGGGAGACGACGAATGACCATCACTGGTCCGGAGGCTCTGACCCTCTCGCTGATGATCTTCACCTTCTTCATGGGCTGCTTCGCCTTCGCCATGTGGCAGATTCGCAAACAGAAACGTGCCAAGAGGCTCGGCAAATGACCAGACGACCAAGACCCCAGGCCATCACCCTCACCGACCGTGCTGCCGCCCGGATGCAGGCAATCATGGAGCGGGCGGACAACGAGTTTATTGGCGTGCGCATCGGCGTGAAGAACGGCGGCTGCGCGGGCATGGAGTACACGCTCGACTACGCGACGGAGGCGGCGCCCCTGGACGAGAAGGTGGAGGACCGGGGGGTCACCATTCTGATCGACCCCAAGGCGATCCTGTTCCTCCTCGGCACCGAGGTGGACTACGTGACCGAGAAGCTCTCCTCGCGCTTCGTCTTCAACAACCCCAACCAGACCGATGCCTGCGGCTGCGGCGAGAGCGTGACCATCGTGCCTGCCGCCGCCGTTTAGGCAGGCTTCGTCAAAAAGTTTCCAAAACCTGAAAAAATTCTGACGGGTTTTCCGGGCTTCTCGCGCCTTGCCTAGTGAGGGGTACATCCGGGGGGAGCTCGGGGAACGCGCCTCGGCCCTATCCGGGGGGGCGTTCTCACCCCGGCTGGTAGAGGAAACCACGATGAAACTACTCAAGACCGTTGCCGCCCTCGGTGCGGCTTCCGCCATGGCCTTCGGCGCCGCGCATGCCGGGCTGATCCAGTTCAACTTCCAGGGTCAGTCCCAGTCGGGCGAGACGACCTTCGACCTCACCTTCACCGTCGATGACCAGGCGTCCAACGTCGGTAGGACAGGGGCTGGCGGCAACACGGCGCTGTTCGACGCGGAAGAGGCGGTGACGGCGTTTTCGCTGACCCTAACAGACGTGTCCGAAGGGACCAGCGCCTCGATCGGACTGGGTGCCCTCGAGCTCGACCGCGCGACCTTCGGTCAGGTCGCCCGGCCGGATGCGCCCTCGCTCAACTTCAGCCAGGGCTTGCGGTTCACGCCCCTTGCGCCGTCTGTGAACACCAGCCTTCTTTCTCTCGCCATCGGCTCGCAGACCCAGCAGGGTCTGAACCTCTTCACCGACAGCCGCTTTGAGCTGCTGAGCGGTTTCGATCCGGCGAATTTCGATCTGAGCGACCTTGCGTCGACGAACTTCTCGGTTTCGAATCTCGGCGCGCTGGCGGCGATCATTTCAGCCGATCCGAGTGGGGGCAGCACCACGATTAGCTTCGAAACGTTCACAAGCGCCTCCGCCTCGCTGGTCGATATCGACCCGAACGCCGTGCCCGTCCCGGCGGCGGCGCTCCTCTTCGCGCCCGCCCTCGGCGGCCTCGTCCTGCGCCGCCGCAGGAAGGCTGCGGCCTGAGGCAACAAGACTTGGGCGGGGGGACTGCCTGAGCGGCCTTGGGTGAACCCCTGAAACACCTTTGGCTTCAAAAGGAAGACGCCGGGTCCGCTGGTTCAGCGCCCGGCGTCTTTTTCATTGGCGTTTGTACAGTTTGCAGACAGACGGAAACCTAAGCCCCTGCTNCTTTGGCTTCAAAAGGAAGACGCCGGGTCCGCTGGTTCAGCGCCCGGCGTCTTTTTCATTGGCGTTTGTACAGTTTGCAGACAGACGGAAACCTAAGCCCCTGCTGCTTCCTCCCCCTCAGCCTACCGGCAGCTCCCCCTCAAAGAGGGGGAGCGGAATAGGGGCGAAACCTCATTTCTGCTTTTCCTCCCCTACGTAGGGGGGGAGGTGCCCGGAGGGCGGAGGGGGCAGCGGCCTTTGTAAAGGAGACGAGCGCCTTTTCATTGGGGGTGAAGCGATGAGCCTCTTGCCACTGGCCACGCCGAAGGGTGCCCAGGTCCTCTCGCTTCGCATCTTGGACAGAGACTTATCAGCGCCATGTTCTCTAGCGCCGCGCTGTCCGAGCAGCTCCTCTCTGCGAACGAAGCTTTCCGCGACACCTTCACCGAAGAACTGCGCTTCTTGCTGACCGAGACTTGCGTGCTCCGGGTTGAACGGCGACGGGGTCCGGTGCTTACTGGACCCGAGCTCTTCTGCAGCTCTGCCGCCTAGAGGTCCACTTTCGGTTGTTGCGTCGGCCTGAACGGCCTCGGAGCAAGGTGGTGTGCCGCACCAGGAGATGTCTCGTGCTGCAACAGAGCCGCTTCAGCATGCTCGGCACTGTTGTTCTGGTCTGGCTCGGTCTGGTGGTCGCTGGGTCTTCGGCTCACGCGCAGAACGAAGAGCTGCCCGTCGAGCAGGCCGACCGGCTGATGAGGATGGCCGCCGATGCGAGCGATGCGGGCAACTACTCCGACGCGGCGGAAAGGCTGACCAGGGCCACCGAACTCTACGCGGCTGCCGGAATGCAGGCGAGGCGCGAACAAGCCCTGAGCGAGCTTGCGGGCATCTACGCGACCCTCGGTCAGACGGCCAAGGCCTTCGACATCCACCTTCAGCTCGTCAGCGAGGCCGATCTCGAGCGTCCGTCCTCGGCAGCCTTCAAGGCGATGACCCTGGCGCTGATCACCCTGATCGAAACGGGAGACTATGAGGGCGCGAGGGAGCTCGTCGGCCCGGCGGCGCGCTTCGCTCCCCTGGTCGACGACGCGTTCGCCGTGCCGCGGGTTCTGGAGCTTCAAGGACTACTGGCCGTCGAGCAGGGCCTGTTCGAAGAGGCCGTCGGGTTCGCCGCCGCCTCGGTGGAGGCCTACGGCGAAGACCGGCGGGCCGTCTTCCCCCTTCTAACGCTGGCGGAGGGACATCTCGGACTGGGCGACATTGAGGCGGCATCCGCACCACTCGGCCGCGCGGTCGTCCTGGCCGAGGAGGCAGGCTACGATCTGGGGCTGGTTCAGGCCTGGTTCCTGGCAGCCAAGCTGGCGCTGGCGGAGGGGGATGTGGACAAAGCTCGCAGCGCGACCGGCAGGATGCTGGCTTCGATCGCGAGCTTCGAGGAGAAGGCGGGGGCGGACTATTTCGACCATCCGGCCAAGACCGCGGACATGCTGCTCCTCCACGCGCAGGTTCATGCTCCTCTGGTCAGCAAGGCGGAGGCGGTGGAGGCCTTCACCAGCGCCTTCGACGCGATGGAGCTGCAGTACGACGTCTACCGGGAGAACGCGCTGGCCTTCGCCCGCGTCAGGCTCGATTCGGTGCGGATGGAGAGCGATCTGGCCGTGGCTCGCCGGCGTCAGGTCGAAGCGGACCGGCGCGCGCAGCGGCGCTTCCGGGCGGCCACCTTCGCGGGGTTCACCGCCTTCGGCTTTGCCGGGCTGTCGGCGCTGGCCTTCACCTTCTGGCAGCGCTCCAAACAGCAGAACGTCGTCATCAGCGACGCCCTGGAAGAGCGCAAGATGCTGCTCTCCGAGCTCCACCACCGGTCCAGCAACAACCTTCAGATCATTCTCAGCCTGCTGCGGACGGAGCGGCGACGCAGGGGCGGGCAAGCCGGTGCTGGCTCCATCGAGCAGGCGATCAGGGCCATGGGTCTGCTGCAGAACCACCTGTTCGCCAAGTCCTCGGACCGGCGCATCGACCTGGTCGACTATCTGGAAGAGGTGACGGCGTATCTGGCCGACATCTTCCCCGAGGCGTCGATCTCCTTCACGAGCCGGTCCGAGCCCGTCTATATCGGCGTGAACGAGGCGGCCTCCATCGGTCTCATGGCATGCGAGCTGACCACCAACGCCTTCAAGCACGCCTTCTCGGACGAAAGAGGGCGGATCGACATCGTTCTGGAAGAAGGCCCCTCCGGCCACACCCTAAAGGTGGTGGACAACGGCAGGGGCTTCTCGGCGCAGGAGCCCAAGACATCCTCCCTCGGCGTCCGCTTGACCCACGACCTCGCCGAGCAGATCGGCGGCGAGGCCCTCGTGCAGTCCTCCGGCGCGGGTACGGCGTGGACCATCTCTTTCCCAGGCTGAGCTGACACGCCTGCCGGACTCGACTGGCGTGAGGGCTTTGGGCATCTTGGTTCTGATGAGAAACCTACTGCCGATCCTGGCCGCCGTGACCGCCTCGACCGCTTCCGCCGAGGTGGTCTCCTCTTCGGAGACAGGGTTCACCCTGAGCCACGAGGCGGTATCACCGCTGGCGCCGAGCGAGCTTTGGCAGCGCCTGATGCAGCCCGCTGAGTGGTGGGACCCCGACCACACCTATTCCGGCGACGCCGGGAACCTCTCTATGGGCGAAGAGGCAGGCGCCTACTGGCGTGAGGACTGGGACGGAGGTTCGGTCATTCACGGCCAGGTGCTGCTCTCCAAGAAGGGCGAGGAGCTAGTTCTCTCCGCCCCCTTCGGCCCCCTTATCTCCACCGCTGCGGACTGCCGCTGGACGATCAGGCTCAGCCCGGCGGAGGGGGGCGGCACGACGATTACCTCCTCCCATGTCGTCGCTGGATCGAAGGGAACGGGGCTCAAGGATCTGGCCGGACCGGTGGACTATGTGATGGGGGCTGGAGTTCGGCGTCTGGCGGCAGATGGGCAGCTGACGACGAAAGTCCGGAAAAACTGAAAACCCCGCGGACATGGCTGTCCGCGGGGTCGTCTGGTTCGGTCGATGGGGGACGGCGTCAGGTGAGAAGAAGCCTCCTCACCTGAACGATGGCCTAGGCTTTGCGACCGCGGACCGTGCGCATGGCGGCCAGACCACCGAGCATCAGCAGGGCGGCTGCCGGAACGGGGACTTCACCGGCCGGGGGGACTTCCGATGCGGAGAAGGCGAACTCGAAGGAGGCGTTGGCCTCACCGGTCGAGACGGCGCTGCCGACGATGTCGACCGTGAAGTTCTCACCAGGCGCGACGTTGAACGCGAACGTGTTGGTGAGCTGAGCCCCCGGCGTGGTGCCGCCATCTTCCACATCCTCGGTGATCTGGAAGTCGAACGTACCAGCGGAGGACGTGATGCTGAGGATCAGATTGTCGAAGCCAGCCGGACCTTCCGGGAAGGGGAAGATGACGGAGGCGACGGCGGTGGCACCCGCCGCGATCGGTCCTGCGAGGAAGGTCTCGGAGTAGAAGACCTCTTCGCCTTGGACGAAGTCTTCGCCGGAGATGGCGAGGGAGGCCTCACCGACCACGAGGTCGGGCATGTCGTCGCCGGGCATGCTGGACGAGGTGATGGTGCCTGCATGTGCGAAGCCGATGAGAGCTGTCGCGGAGGCGAGTGCTGCGATAAGTTTCATGGTGTTCCCTTCTCACTATGGTTAACCACAAGTATGGAGACAGGAAATTCGTGAGATAGTTGCGGATCGGACAGCTCCGGTGCCCGTCTCGTGAAAGACATGAGCGGGACGTAAGGTTGCCTCGGTGAAGCTGTAGCGCCGTACTAAACCCCTAGTGGTAGGCTCGGTTCCAACGAGGCTTCCGAAACCCTCCACGAGAATGGCCATGCGCTCCGCGGGGCGGCCCCGATCGCAGCTCGCACCGTACGCTTTGTCCCACACCCGGAAGCACTGCCTCTTCTCAGCTAAGACCTTCAAACCAACCCGCCACCAAACCGATTGGCAAAGGCGCAGAGCCCGCCTAATCCCCCCGGCATGAGCGCCTCCGTCAACGACATCCGCCGCACCTTCCTGCAGTTCTTCGAGGGGAGGGACCATCAGGTCATCCCCTCCGCGCCGCTTCTGCCCCAGTCCGATCCGACGCTGCTCTTCGTCAATGCGGGCATGGTGCCGTTCAAGAACATCTTTACCGGCAAGGAGACGCCGCCTAGCCCCCGCGCCACCTCCTCGCAGAAATGCGTGCGCGCGGGCGGCAAGCACAACGACCTCGACAATGTGGGGTACACGGCGCGCCACCACACCTTCTTCGAGATGCTCGGTAACTTCTCCTTCGGCGACTACTTCAAGGAGGAGGCCATCGATGCCGCCTGGTCGCTGATCACGAAGGAGTTCGGCATCAGCCCCGAAAAGCTTCTGGTCACGGTCTATCACACCGATGACGAGGCAGCGGGGCTGTGGCGCAAGATCGCCGGGCTGCCCGATGAGAAGATCATCCGTATTCCCACCTCCGACAATTTCTGGTCCATGGGCGATACGGGTCCTTGCGGTCCGTGCTCGGAGATCTTCTACGACCACGGCGAGGACGTGCCCGGCGGCCCTCCGGGCTCTCCGGATGAGGACGGCGACCGCTTCATCGAGATCTGGAACCTCGTCTTCATGCAGTTCGATCAGCAGAAGGACGGCACCCGCGAAGAGCTGCCCCGTCCTTCCATAGACACCGGCATGGGGCTGGAGAGAATCGCCGCCGTCCTCCAGGGTGTCCATTCCAACTACGAGATCGATCTCTTCCAGAAGATCATCGCCGAGAGCCGCGAGCTGACCGGCACGGGCGAGGAAGGGGAGGCGGGCGCCGCCCACCGGGTCATCGCCGACCATCTGCGCTCTTCGGCCTTCCTGATCGCCGACGGTGTCACCCCCTCCAATGAGGGGCGTGGCTATGTCCTGAGACGGATCATGCGACGCGCCATGCGCTACGCCCAGGTGCTTGGCGCCAAGGACCCGCTGATGCACCGTCTCGTGCCTGTGCTGACGGGGGAGATGGGCGGGGCGTATCCCGAGCTCGTGCGCGCGGAGAACCTGATCGCCGATACGCTGCGCCTGGAGGAGGAGAAGTTCGCAGGCCTCCTCACCCGCGGCCTCAAACTCCTCAGTGAAGAGACGGACAAGCTAGCCGACGGCGGCACGCTTCCCGGCGAGGCTGCGTTCAAGCTGTACGACACCTACGGTTTTCCGGTGGACCTGACCGAGGACGCGCTGCGGCGTCAGGGCTACAAGCTCGACGCGGAGGGCTTCGACGCCGCCATGGCTGAGCAGAAGGCCCGCGCACGCGCCAGCGGCCAGTTCGGCGGCGATGCAGGGGAGGAGCGTGTCTTCTACGAGGTCGCCGACGAAGCGGGGCCGACGGAGTTCATCGGCTACGCCCATCTCAGCTCCGCCGGAACCGTGCAGGCGATCATCAAGGACGGCGCCAGGCTGGACGAGGCGAGGGCGGGGGACGAGATCAGCCTGGTCACCAATCAGACGCCCTTCTACGGCGAGAGCGGTGGTCAGACCGGCGACGCCGGGACGGCCTCGACCGATGGCGGCGCGAAGCTGACCGTCACCGACACCAAGAAGAAGGCGGGCCTTCACATCCACTTCGGCAAGGTCGAGAGCGGTACGCTGAAAGTCGGTGAAGAGATCAATCTGTCCGTGGACGAGGCCCGCCGCCGCCGGGTCATGTCCAACCACTCCGCCACTCACCTGGTTCATGCAGCCCTACGCAATGTGCTCGGCGAGCACGTCACTCAGAAAGGCAGCTTCGTCGGCCCCGACCGCTTGCGCTTCGACTTCAGCCACCACCAGGCGATGACCCGCGGGGAGATCGACGCGGTGGAGGCCGAGGTGAACGCCGTGATCCAGCAGAACGCGGAGGGCGTCATCAAGCTGATGCCCTACGACCAGGCGATCGAGGAGGGCGCCATGGCGCTCTTCGGCGAGAAATACGAGGACGAGGTGCGCGTTTTGAGCCTCGGACGCGACCCCTCCGGCGAAGGTCCGTACTCAGTGGAGCTCTGTGGCGGGACCCATGTGGAGCGCTCGGGCGACATCTCGCTCTTTGCGATCGTCTCCGAAGGGGCCGTGGCCTCCGGCATCCGCCGCATCGAGGCGGTGACCGGCGAGGCGGCAAGGCGCTACCTCAAGGCGCAGGCGGGCGCGGCGCTGAAGGCATCCGCTGCCCTCAAGACGAACCCGGACGAGCTGACCGCCCGCATCGAGGCGCTCCAGGACGACAAGAAGCGTTTGGAGAAGGAACTCGTCGCCGCCCGCAAGAAAGCCGCCACCGGCGGCGCATCTGCCAGCGCCGAGAAGGTCGGCGATATCGACTTCACCTCAGCTGTCCTCGAAGGCGTTCCGGCCAAGGAGCTTAGGGGCATGATCGCCGACGCGCTGAAGAAGTCGGACCGGGCTGTGGCCGCCTTCGTCGCGGTGAACGAGGGCAAGGCCTCCGCGTCGGTGGGCGTCTCGCCGTCGCTGACCAGTGACCACCCGGCGCCGGAGCTGGTCAAGGCGATGGTCGAGGCCCTCGGCGGCAAAGGCGGCGGCGGCAAACCCGACCTCGCCCATGGCGGCGGGCCGGACGCAGGCGGCGCCAAGTCGGCGCTGGAAGCGGTGAAGGCGAGGCTGGGGTAGCGATGGGTGTTCCTCCTCCCCCTATCAAGGGGAGTTGCCCGAAGGGCGGAGGGGGACTCTCCGCTAGCGAAGTCTTTTGCAGCAGCCACTGCCGTGGCCTTCTTCGCCTAGATTTGGTCCCCCCGGACCAAATCTTTCACCTGCAGTGAACCGGCTGCGAAGCCCCTCCGTCAGCTTCGCTGCCACCTCTCCTGAAGGGGAGGCTAGCCCCCGTCACCAACCCCCGCTAACCCCGCCCCATGACCGATGACATCCGTTTCTCCCGCGAAGGCGCTTTTGGCGTCGTCACGCTGGCCCGACCGAAAGCCCTGAACAGCCTCACCGCCGCCATGTGCGCAGCGATGGACAGCCAGCTCCGCGGCTGGGCCGGGGACGACGGTGTCCGCGCGGTGCTGATCGAGGGGGAGGGTGAGCGGGCCTTCTGCGCGGGGGGCGATATCCGCTGGCTGGCGACCACCGCGAAAGAAGACCCTGTGGAGGCAGCGACCTTCTTTCGTACAGAGTACAGACTGAACGATCTGATCGCGGGCTACGACAAGCCCTATATCGCGCTGATCGACGGCATCTGCATGGGCGGGGGCGTGGGCGTCTCGGCCATGGCCGACCGCCGGATCGCCACCACGAACACCCTGTGGGCCATGCCGGAATGCGGCATCGGTCTCGTGCCCGATGTGGGCGCAAGCTACGTGCTGCCGAAGCTTGAAGGTGGGCTGCCGCTCTATCTCGGCCTGACGGGGGCGAGGCTCGACGGCGGTGCCTGCGTGGCAGCGGGGGTGGCGACACACCTCGTCGAGGCGGAGCGGACAGGGGAGCTGCGCGAGGCCCTGATCGGCACCGATCTCTCAGGCGACGTGCTGGCTGCGATCGACAGCGTCCTGGGCGGTTTCCATGTGAGAGTGGATAGCGATCTCAGCGCCCAGCGCGGCGATATCGACCGCCTGTTCTCTTCCGTCCAAAGCGCCGAGAAGCTGACCGAAGCCTTGAGGGCGGACGGCAGCGATTTCGCGGCTCGGTGCCTCAAGCTGATGGCTCCCGGCAGTCCCACTAGTCAGGAGCTGACCGTCCGCCTCCTGAACGGCGCGCCGGGTAGCTTCTCTGAATGCATCACCCGTGAGTTCCGCGTCACCTCGCGCCTTCTCGAAGGCCCGGATTTCCACGAGGGCGTCCGTGCGCAGATCATCGACAAGGACCGCGATCCGAAATGGCAGCCGGATTCCCTAGGCGAGGTCACGGAGGAGATGCTGGACCGCTACTTCCAGGAGCCCGAGGGCGGCGATCTTCGGCTGGGCTGAGGCCTAGTCCTCACTCGTCACGCCGCGCACCAGGAGCCACAGCACCACCATGGCGAGGCCCAGCATGACGATCTGCCCTATGCTGAACACCAGGCCGACATAACCCATGGTGGCGGAGAAATAGAGGCCGAGCGCGTCGAACACTGCCGCCACCACGATAAGGCCGGCGGCGAAGCGCTCGCCGCGCAGCACGCCGATAAGGGCTCCGATCAGTGCGAGGGTGGAAACGAGAAGCAGCATGGAGGGCAGCCAGCCCGCATCGACGAAGCTCGTCACCAGGGGGTCGGCCCCCACTAGCATCTCGTAGAGGTTGGCGTTGAACGGCCCGATCAGCTTCACTGCCGGGGCGATCGCGTGGAAGGGGAGCGCCACCAGAATGGCGAGCGCCGCCACGATCCTACCGATCCAAACCATCTGCTCGCTCCTTTACCAAGTGTTTCGGGCCTATGGCATAAAACACACACCGAACGAAAGCTTTGCGGGAAGGCTGCCGAAAGGGCTGGCCCGGGGCCGGTCTTCAGGGGCATTGTCATAGGATAAACGCAGAACAAGATCGGACATGTTCAGGGCAGTGGCCATTCTCACGGTGCTCATGCTGGTGATCGGGACCAGCGACGCAGCACTGCTCGGCAAGAAAGAGCCGTTTCACTCGGTGGACCGCCGGGACACGCTCTATGCTGGCCCGGGCGGTAGCATGCCGACCCAGACGATTACTCTATGGGTACACGAGAACCGCCGCGCGCTCAGCTCGCGTCTTCTTCCGCTTCAGCTTCTCAGGCTGCCCGCCGCCTCCCCCTCCGGCAGACCGCCGGTCCTCATTCTTGCCAGCGTCGACGGCGATACCGGCAACGAGTTCATCGAGCGGCGCTGGGATTTGATCGAGGCGCTGCGGGCGAGAAACGACGTCGTGGTGCTTGACCCCAGGGCCCGCGGATGGTCGGCCGGTGCGCCGAGCTGCCGCTCCTTCTACGGAGCCGAGCCCGGAAGCTCGAAGCGCGCCGCGGACCAGTGCCTCGCCTACTGGCGCACGGCTGGCTACGACACGGGCGGCTATACGAGGGACGCCATCGCCGACGATATCAGCGCCGCGGTGACGGCATTGGGGGGCAGGGTCGTGCTCCTGGCCGACGGTTCCGCAGCGCCTTCGGCCATGCTCGCCGTGGCCCGCCAGCCCAAGCTGTTCGAGCGGGCAGCGCTTCTCTCGCCGGTCGTCGAGGGGAGGGCGGAGAGCCATACGGACCTTCTCGAAGGCCTGCCCACCATGCTGGCCGCCAATGGCGAGACGGCGCGGCTCAAGCTCCCCCGCGCGGACTGGCTCCCCGCTATACCGTGGATGGGGAGGGGGCGCCTGCCGGACATGCTGGTTCTGACCGGCACCACCCCGGACAACCCGGACGCCAAACCGGCCCGGCGCCTCACGCGGTACTTCAAGAAGCAGCGGAGCATGGTGGTGGTCCGCAATAGCGGGGGCGACCCTATCGGGCGGTCCCCGTCTGCCTTGGAGATGCTGGTGCGGTTCACCGAAGGCGACCACGTGCCGTCCCAGTCGGTGGCCGTTGCGCCCGCCGCCTTGGCCGCGTCGGAGTTCTAAGGGTCCGGACCCTAGTCCTTCATCGGGTCGTGGCCCCAATTCATCAGGCTGTAGCGCCAGTCGCTGTCTTCGACGTCGCCGTCCGGCCCGCCCTGGGCCTTGTGGCGTTTGATGTAGCCGACCACCTTGCCCATGTGCTCCCACTGGTCGTCCGAGAGGTCGTCCTTGTTGGTGCGCTTGATCTTGACGATCCGCTCGCCGGATTTGTGGCCCTTGCTCTCGCCGTCACCTGAATCGGCGCCGACCTCCTTCGACTCGTCCGTCTCGAGCCACTCCTCGAGCTCCTTCGGGGCCATGTTCACAAGCTCGCCCCACTCGTCCCAAACGGTATCGCGGTCTTTCGCCATCGGTTCCTCCTCGATGTTGCGGGGAGGGAAGGGGGCGGGGCCGTCCATCGTTCCGAGAATGCGGCCTTCCGTCATCACGCGGCGTTGACTTTCAGTCATCCTCGCATGAACCTGAGCTTCACGAACTCGCGACAGGCTGGGTCGAGAGGAGCCGCGATGTTGACCGCTGTGATGGCCGCCATGGCCTTGATGCTGAACCCGCCGGTGGAGGAGGAGACGACCTTCGCCGCCGCTGACTTCAACACCACCGTCTATTTCGACTATGGCCGGTTGGACCTCGGCTCGGCAGGCAGGCTGCTGGTCACCGAGATGGGGGAGCGCGCGCGGGCGGCGGGCTACACCCGCGCCAAGATCGTCGGTCACACCGACAAGGCCGGACCGGAAGACAAGAACTACCATGACGGGCTGCAGCGCGCCGAAGCGGTCGCCGAAGTCCTGTCCCAGGCAGGCTTCACTAGGTCCGAACTCGCGCTCGGCAGCGCCGGAGAGACCCAGCCCGCTCGGAAGCACGAGGACGAGCGCCGCGAGCCTCTCAACCGCCGGGCGGTGATCGAGTTTCTCTCGCCGTGACGGCGAGGCCGCGCTTCCACCTCGCCTTTCCCGTCGACGACCTCGAAGCCGCACGCGGTTTCTACGGCGGCACGCTGGAATGCCCGGAGGGGCGGGAGGATCCGGGCCACTGGATCGACTTCGACCTCTACGGCCACCAGATCGTCGCGCACTACTCCCCCGAAGAGTGCCGCGCCGCCAGGACGGGCGAGGTCGACGGCCACGGCGTGCCCGTGCGCCATTTCGGCCTGATCCTGCCTTGGAAAGAATGGGAACACCTGCGTGATCGCCTGCAGGCGGCAGGCGCGAAGTTCATCATCGACCCCTATATCCGGTTCGAGGGTCAGGCCGGCGAGCAGGCGACCATGTTCGTCCTGGACCCCGCCGGCAACGCTCTCGAGTTCAAGGCCTTCCGCGAGGACAGGATGGTCTTCGCCAAGGAGTTGCGGGAGTCGGCCGATGGAGTTTCACCGGGAAGAAGGTAACGGCTTCGGCCGCTACACCACGGAGGTCGACGGCCACACTGCCAAGCTGACCTTCCTGAAGGACGGCGATATCCTCGTCATCGACCATGTCGGCGTACCCCGCCCCCTGGAGGGCCAGGGCGTCGGCAGCGCCCTGGTGCAACACGCCGTGGAACAGGCCCGCAGCCGCGGCGAGAAGCTTCGGCCCCTCTGCTCCTTCGCCCGGATCAAAATGGCTCGCCGCCCCGAATGGCAGGACGTCCTGGCATGACGGGCACGCTGGAGATCACGCGCCGAGAAGACGACAGCAAGGGCCGCTACGCGGTGACGCTGGACGGTCACACGGCAGAGATGACCTACAGCCGGGCAGGCGAGAAGCTCATCATCATCGACCATACGGGTGTGCCCGAGGGTTTGCGCGGCAGGGGCGTCGGGGAAGCCCTCGTCCAGCGAGGCGTCGAGGACGCCCGCGCCGAGGGCCGCAAGATCCTCCCCCTCTGCCCCTTCGCCAAGCGGCAGATCGAGAAGCACCAAGAGTGGCAGGACGTGCTGCAGTAGGCAGCGAGCTGGTGCTCGCTCGGTCCAGCCCCAAGACCTTATGGGGCTCAGTACATCTTCATGATGTCGCCGAGCGCCTTCTTCTTCAGCGCGTGCTCCGGCACCCCGGCATCTGCGGCGGGCCGACCCACCACCACGATCATCAGCGCCTTCTCCGTAGCCGGACGGCCCAGCGCCTCGCCGAGAAACTTCATCGGGTTCGGTGTATGGGTGAGGGTGGCTAGCCCCGAGAGGTGCAGCGAGGTCAGCAGCATGCCGCAGGCGAGGCCTGCGCTCTCGGTCACGTAGTAGTTCTTGCGGTCGTCACCGGCTTCCACACCGCCGCGTTTCTGGGCGAAGCATACGATGAGGTAGGGGGCGTGCTCGAGGAACGGCTTGTCGGCGTCCGTGCCGATGGGGGCGAGGGCGTCCAGCCACTCCTCCCCCGCCTTGCCGCCGTAGAAGGCGCGCTCCTCTTCCTCCGCCGCTTCCCGGATGCGCCGTTTCATCTCGGCGCTCTCGACGACGGCGAAGAACCAGGGCTGGTGGTTGGCCCCTGACGGCGCCGTTCCGGCTGTCTTGACCGCCTCCTCGATCAGCGCGCGCGGGACAGCTTCGGAGGAGAAGTCCCTGATCGTGTGCCGTGTCCGCATGGTCTCGGTAAAGGCGCGGGCGGCGGCGACGGCCTCCTCCTCGCTGGCGTGGCGCGGAGCGGGGGGAAGGCTGGCGAGCGGAACGTGGGGAGCCTCTGACATGGCCGGTGCTCTAACGCTTCTGTGCAGCCCGAGCCAGTGACCGCCGCCTGCTTTTGCGGCAAGCCGGTGGAGGGGCGAGAGGAGAGACCATGACCGAGCGCTGGCCCGCCATTCCCTACACCGACTGGAAGGAGACCGCCGCGGCGCTTCACCTCCAGTGTCAGATCCTGGGCAAGTACCGCCTAGCCCACACGCCGTGGGTGAACCATTCCTGGCACGCGACGCTCTACCCGGTGCCATCGGGGCTGACCACGGGGCCGGTCCATGACGGTGAGGCGACGATCACCCTCGGCCTCGACTTCAAGCGGCACCTCGTCACTGCCGAGAACATGACGGGGGAAGAGCTCTCCTTCCCGCTGGAGCCCATGAGCATCGCGGCGTTCCTGACCAGGACCGAAGATTTGATCGTCAGGGCAGGGGGCAGGCCCGTCATGCACGGCGCCCCCAACGAGCTGCCCGACGCGACACCCTTCGCCGAAGATACCGCGGAACGTCCCTATGACCGCGAGGCGGTTCAGCGTTTCCACCGCGCGCTTCTCTCGGTCGCGGGGGTCTTCGAGCGTTTCCGTACGGCGTATCTTGGGAAGGTCAGCCCGGTGCATCTCTTCTGGGGGTCGTTCGATCTCGCCGTGACCCGCTTCTCCGGCAGGTCCGCGCCGCTTCATCCGGGGGGCGTCCCCAACCTGCCCGACGCCGTTACCAGAGAAGCCTACAGCCACGAGGTCAGCTCGGCAGGCTTCTGGCCGGGGGGCGGGGGCGTCGAGGAAGCCATGTTCTACAGCTACGCCTACCCCGCCGCCGAAGGCTTCGACCGCCAGCCTGTCCACCCCGAAGCTGCCCGGTTCGACGAGAAGCTGGGCGAGTTCGTGCTACCCTACGAAGCGGTCCGCCGGGCCGAAGACCCCGAATCGGCGCTGCTCGATTTCCTGCAGTCGACCTATGAGGCCGCTGCTGTCACCGCAGACTGGGACCGGTCGTCCCTCGAATGCGCGATCGGCAGGCCCCGCGTGCCTCGCCAGGTGGGGTGAAGGACCCTAAAAGCCATAATTCGCTAAGCTTCGCTGCCTATTCCTTACCGGCGTTAACCACCCGCTAACCCTCGTCACCGATGTTTTAACCCTGCCATTCAAGCCGTCAGGGATCGCCGCCATGCCGCTCAACCTCTCCGCCTCCGCCGCCGATGAGCTGAAGCCCAAGATCGTCGTGATCGGCGTGGGCGGGGCCGGCGGCAACGCGGTCAACAACATGATCGAGAGCGAGCTCGACGGCGTCACCTTCGTCTGCGCCAACACCGACGCCCAGGCGGTCGGTCTCAACAAGGCCGAGAACAAGATTCAGCTCGGCACCGGCGTGACCCAAGGACTCGGCGCGGGCTCGCGGCCTCAGATCGGCGAGGCGGCGGCCGAGGAGAGCCTCGAGGACCTGATGACGGCGCTCGAAGGCGCCAACATGCTCTTCATCACCGCAGGCATGGGCGGCGGCACCGGCACCGGCGCAGCTCCTGTCATCGCCAAGGCGGCCCGTGACCTCGGCATCCTGACCGTGGGCGTCGTCACCAAGCCCTTCGCCTTCGAAGGCGCGCGGCGCATGCGCATCGCCGAGGAAGGGATCGAGGAGCTCGGCCGCCATGTCGACACGCTGCTCATCATCCCCAACCAGAACCTCTTCCGCCTGGCCGATGAGAACACCACCTTCGCCGACGCCTTCGCCATGGCCGACGAGGTGCTGCACTCCGGCGTCAAGGGCATCACCGACCTGATGATCGTCCCCGGCCACATCAACCTCGACTTCGCGGACGTCCGCACGGTGATGAGCGAGATGGGCAAGGCCATGATGGGCACCGGCGAGGCCACGGGCGACAGCCGCGCTTCGGTCGCCGCTGCCGCCGCCATCTCCAACCCTCTCCTCGACGAGATGTCGCTAAAGGGCGCGAAGGGCGTTCTCATCAACATCACCGGCGGGCTCGACATGAAGCTCTTCGAGGTGGACGAGGCGGCCAACGCCGTGCGCAACGAGGTCGATCCCGAGGCCAACATCATCGTCGGCTCGACCTTCGACCAGGACCTTCAGGGCACGATCCGCGTCTCCGTCGTCGCCACCGGCATTGACGGCGTCGAGGTCACCACCACCGCCGAGATCAGCCGCCCGGCTCCGGTGCAGCAGGCAGCGCCTGTGCCCGCTCCCGCCCCTCAGCCTGTGCAGCAGCCCGCGGCGGCCCTCAGCCCGCTGCCGAGCCCGGCCCTGCAGGTCGAGATCGCCCAGCCGGAAAACCCGGTCGGCGAGGTGCATGAGCGCATCCGCCGTATCCTCACCGAGGACCCGGCCCCACAGACCAGCACGGCGGCGCAGATGGCGCCTCGCCCGAACCCGTTCCGCGGCGGCCGCCAGCCCTCCACCTTGGAGACGGCCATGGGCGTCCTGCGCGAAGCGTTCAAAGGCAACAAGGAACAGCTTCCGGCCCAGACACGCCGCCTTCCCTCCGCCCGTCCCCTGACGGACGAGGAGGACGAGGTGGAAGTGCCCGCCTTCCTTCGCCGCCAGTAGGCAAGGCAAACCGACATCGAAGGCCGGGCGGCAGAACATCCTGCCGCCCGGCCTTTCTTTTGTCGGGTGTCCTTAAGAGGGGCTCGAACTACTGACGAGTGGCCAGCATGATCAGTTCGGAGCCTCCGTCGCGGGCTTCGAGATCGGTCAGCACCGCCTCGACATGCTTCTCGCTGCACTCCTCGATCATTCTCTCCGGGTAGTCGTGGCTTCGGCCCTTGCGGCAGAAGGCGACCGCTTCCTCCTCAAGCCGCTCGAGCAGATCGGCGCGTCCCTCCTCCGTGGAGAGCTCGCTCACCTTGTAGGGAAAGGAGAAGGTCCAGACCGAGCCGTCGGCGTGGGCCAGGCCGCTCAAGGCTACCACCGCGGCGGCGGCACTGAGGGCGGAGCGGGCTTTGCGGGTGAAGTTCCTGGTCATCATCGGGTTCCATCGTTGCGACCCATCTGATTTGAGGGCCCCCCGGCGTTGCGACCCGATGGGGCGCCGTGGTCTCACGGATGTTCTTCTGATGCCTGTAATCCGCCAATGGTAACAAAGGGATGATGGGAGGATGAGGGTGGTCATCGGAAGAACATCACCTCACCATCACGGCCCTGATGGGCGAAAGAGACTGGTATTGTCGCGCGGGCACCCTCAACTACCGGCTGGGAAGGGAGAGATGCGGCGGTGAGCGAAGAAGCGACCAAGACGGCAGGGCAGGGAGTGTGTCTCCGGATCGGCGGTTTCGTCTTCGACCGCAGCCGCAACGCCCTGTTCGCCGATCAGCAGGAGCTGCTCCTGGAGCCGAAAGTGGCCGACCTTCTGGCCCGGTTCGCGGAGAGCCCAGGCGAGGTCCTGCCGCGGGGCGTTCTCCTCGATGACGTGTGGGGCACCAGGATCGGCTCGGACGAGAGCCTGACGAGGGCCGTCTCCCTGCTTCGCAAGGCGTTCCGCACCCACGACACGGCAACCTATATCGAGACGGTCCCCAAACGCGGCTACTGTCTGACGGTCGAGGTCTCCGATGCCCTGCCCGAACCGGACGAGCCGCCGGTGGAAAGAACAGCCGAGGAAGCTAGGCCGGAACCTCTGGCTGAGGCTGCCGCTCCGCCCGAGCCGGCCGGCTTCTCACCGGAAACCGAAGACGACCCCGAGCCGGTTTCGAAAGCCTCTAGCGCTGCGGAATCCTGGCCGCTCGGCCGGGTGGTGGCCTATACCGGCTCCACCCTCCTCAAGGTGATCGGGGCGGTCGTCCTGCTCACCGTGGTGGCAGGCGCGATCACCACGATCTTCGTGGTCGGGCGGACCGAGGGTCATGGCCGAACCGAGCGGCGTCTGGCGATCGCCGAGCTGACGCTGCCCGAGACGCAGCCCGGTGCGGCGATGGAAGCGTCGATACGCGAACGCCTTCCGGTGGCGATGATGGCCAACGGTCTCGATTACGGCCAGAACGCCGAGCAGGCCGGGCTCCACCTGATCATCCGCGTTTCGGAGCAGCAGGATCGGACCCTGGCCTCGACGGTGGAGCTTCTCAACGCGAGGACCGGAGAGGTCCTCTGGACAGGGCGGCACACCGCCCCCGAAGGGGATACGGGAGCCCTCGCGCGGGAGATCGTGGGGAGCGCAGCGGCGGTGCCAGGCTGCGCCATCAAGGGGTTCGATGTCTACGACATGACCTCGCGCTTCATGCCGGCGGCGCTGCGCTACTGCGCGGCGGCGAGGCGCGACCCCGATGGCCTAGCCCATGTGGAAGCCGCCGAAGCCCTTATCGACATCGCCGCCGACAACGCTTCGGTCTGGGCGGTCCACGCCATCTCCCATACGCTATGGAGCGAAGCGGAGGGTGGCCGCCGCCCGGCGCGCCTGATCGAGCGGTCCATGAACCAGGCCGCGGAGATCGCAAGGCCGAAGGACGAGCCGACCCTGGCGCTCGCAACCATCGTGACCGGCCAGGCGGACAGCCGAGACCCGTCCGAGCGCGAAGCGCTTCTCCGCGACGCGACCTTGGGCAAAGGTCCCCTGACGAACCTTGCCAGGGCCATCAGAGCCGAAGAGCTCCGGGAGCAGGGGGAGCCCACCGAGGCCAGCGCCGTGCTGAGGCGGATAGGAAGATCCGACCCCGCCCACCCGCTGGCTTCGTCCGGTTTGGAACCTGTGCCTAATAGGTAGCGTGAGTCCCTGTCAGTTCCGCTCAGGCGAAGGCGGAGACGTTCGGTTCACGTCGGCGGTTTGCGGGGGCCTGAACCAGAGAACTACTGAGAGCGGGGCGTGTCAGCATTCCATGAGCGCAGCCCCGGAACAGAGCGACGTTGCCCCTCTCGAGAGTATTCTCGAAGAAGCTGTCGAGGCGACCGATGATGAGAAGACGACGGTGGGCGACATTATCGACGCCTTCGGTGCGCAGAGCCTCGGGCCGATGCTGATTCTCTTCGGACTCCTGGCGCTGTTTCCGCCGATCGGCGCTGTGCCGGGGGTGCCGATCGTCCTCGGTGCCGTACTAGCGCTCTATGCGGTTCAGTTCATCGTCGGCAAGGAGCGGGTCTGGGTTCCTGCTCGTCTGCGGCGAATCAGTTTCGAGCGTGCGAAGCTCGAGAAGGCTCGTGAGAGGATGTCACCGTGGCTCTCTCGCATCGACCGGCTGTTCAGGGAGCGGATGAGCTTCGCCACCGGCAAGCTGATGTCGCGTTTTGTTGGTGTAGCCGCCTTGATCCACGCTGGCCTGATGATCCCCCTTGAGTTCGTCAGCCTGGTCGCCATCCCAGGCGCCGCGCTCGTCTTCTTCGGCGTGGCACTGACGGCGAGGGACGGGCTGATGATGATCATCGGCTGGACCATCACCGCCGCCGCCTTCTACGTGACGGTGTTCATGGTGCCATGGGGGAAGATTACGGAGGCGGCGGCCAAGCTGCTATAAAGTAGCGCCGAAGGGCAGGGCCGGGCTTTCCAAGCCGCAAGGAGCACTCTAGTGTCGCGGCTTTGATCGACCAGGGCAGAGGACATCCATGTCAGAAACGACCGCGGACCGTACCGTAGGCGAGAACACGGAAGCGGCGGGAGGTCTCGTTGACCTCACCGACGACAAGGGCTTTCTAGGGCATCCCAAGGGCCTAGCGATTCTCTTTTTCGCGGAGATGTGGGAGCGGTTCTCCTTCTACGGAATGCGCTCGCTGCTCGTCCTCTACCTCGTGCAGCACTTCCTGTTCAGTCAGGACAAGGCCCAGGGCATCTACGCGGCCTACGGCTCGCTGGTCTACCTCACCCCGGTCATCGGCGGGCTGATCGCCGACCGCTTTCTCGGCCCGCGCAGGGCGGTGCTGATCGGTGCGATCTTCCTTACCGCCGGGCACGGCTTGATGGCGTTCGAGGGCGCAGGCTCCACCTCATTCATCGAGACGGCGGGGCAGCGCTTCGAGGTCGTAACGGAAGGCCGGATGAGCGAGGCGCGCTCGTTCCTGCGTGACGGCGAGGAGCTTCGTCCGCTGACCTACACGTCGAGCGGCATCGAAGTCGGCGGCGAGGGCGACGCTCCGTCACTGATCGAGCGCGGCTCTTACGAGGAGGTGGTCGAGCAGCAGCAGACCTATGTGAACATCCTGTTCCTGGCGCTATCGCTCATCGTGGTCGGCGTCGGCTTCCTCAAGGCGAACATCTCGACCATGGTCGGGAAGCTTTATGGCGAGAAGGATCCGCGGCGCGATCCGGGCTTCACGATCTTCTACATCGGCATCAATACAGGCTCCTTTGCCGCGTATATTCTCTGCGGCTGGCTGGCCGTGAGATACGGCTGGGGTGCGGGCTTCGGGGCCGCGGGTATCGGCATGGCGCTCGGACTTCTGGTCTTCGTGCTGGGCAAACCGCTTCTCATGGGTCGCGGCGAGCCGCCCATCACGCTGAAGGGCGCCATGGTCGCAGCGACCTGGATCGGCGGGATCGTCGCCTTGGCGCCGATCTACCTCCTCATTCAACGGGACGAGTTCCTGTCGACCGTGCTGCTCTATGGTGGGCCGATCCTTTATATCGGTTTGCTGGTGTTTGCGTTCGTCGCCTTCAAGGCTGAGATCCGCAGCCGAATGATGGTGGCGGTCATCCTCACCTTCGCCTCGGTCATGTTCTGGGCACTGTTCGAGCAGGCAGGCACCTCGCTGACGCTCTATGCCTCGAACAACTCAGCGCTTCCCAGCTTCCTCAATGCGGCACAGGTCGGCTTCCTCAACCCGTTCTATATCATCCTCCTCGGCCCCGTCTTCGCCTGGGCTTGGATGTTCTTGGCGCGGCGCGGCATGGAGCCCTCCACCCCGGTGAAGTTCTCGCTGGGCATCGCGCAGGTGGCCCTCGGCTTCTATCTCCTGGTCTGGGGCATCAGCTCCTTCGCCAGCCCGGTGGAGAGCGCTGCGGGCGTGCGCTACCTCGTGCCGTTCGTCTTCATCGCAGGCGCCTATCTGCTTCACTCAACGGGTGAGCTGTCGTTGTCGCCAGTGGGTCTGTCGATGATCACCAAGCTGTCCGCGCCCAGCGTGGTCGGTGTGATGATGGGGGCGTGGTTCCTATCCTCGTCACTGGGTCATAATCTCGGCGGCATCATCGCCCGCTGGAGTTCGACAGAGACCGTCGGCGGCGTGGTGACCGACAGCCAGGCGCAGCTTGAAGCCTATGCCGACACCTTCATGATGGCGGGTCACCTCGGCCTTGCCGTAGCCGGTGTCGTGCTGCTGCTGACCCCGCTGCTCAAGCGCTGGATGGCCGGCATCCACTAAGGCCTGGACCAGGTACAGTAAAAGCGCCGCCCCTCGGGGCGGCGTTTTCATGTTCGGAGTGCTTCACCGGCTGCCTCGGCCAAGGCAGGGGTGGCGGCGACGATGACCTGGAGTGTGCCGCCACCGCCGCCATTGTCCCGAACCGGGGCACCTTGCCAGTCGGTGACGACGCCGCCGGCCGCTTCGATCACCGGGATGACGGCGGCGATGTCGTGCCAGTGGAGGCCTGCCTCGACCACAAGGTCCATCTGCCCGCCCGCCACGAGGCCGAAGCCGTAGCTGTCGAGACCCTGGCGAAGAAGGCGGACCTGCCTAGCCAGCGCACCGACGGCGGCGGCCTCGTCTTCGGTGAAATAGGCGTCGGCGCGTATGTCGGTGACCATCATCTTGGCCTCTTTCAGCCGCTCCACGTCGGAGGTGCCCCCGTTGTGAAAGCCCTGCACGGTCAGCTCGGTCTCGCCGTCCTTACCGTGATAGCCGACCCAGCGCTCCTTCAGGCAGGGCTGGTCGATCACGCCTAGAACCGGGCGGCCCTGGTGCTCGAGCCCGATGAGGGTGGTCCAGACCGGCACACCGCAGATGAAAGCCCTCGTGCCGTCCACCGGGTCGAGGACCCAGCGGTATGGCTCGCTGCCGTGGGTTTCGGGAAACTCCTCCCCGCGAATGCCGTGGCCGGGGAAGCGCGCAGCGATCTTGGCACGCAAGGCCCGCTCCGCCTCGCGGTCGGCGGCGGTGACGGGGTCGAAGCCGTCGGCAAACTTGTTCTCGACGGAGAGAGGCGTCCTGAAGTGCTGCATCGTGATGCGTGCAGCGGTGTCGGCGAGCTCACCGGCGAAACGGAGAAGAGAGGAACTGTCCATGACCGGGGCAGATAACGCTAGCGTGAAAAAATCAAGGCCTCGCACGGCAATACGCGCCGTGCGAGGCCTCTCCCCCTCGCTGGCCGTCATCAGGGGCGACGGCCAGCTCCCGGCGAAAACCTACGCAGCCGTGTCGGCCAGGGTTTTCGCGAGGTCCAGGAACCGCCGACGCGGCTCCTCTTTCAGGTTGTAGTAGGCGCGGATAAGGTCGATCGTTTCCTTCTGCTGAAGGACTTCGGGGGCGATCATGCCGTCCTCGGTCTCACCGGTATGAAGGGCGCGCTCCTCGTCGGTCATGCCTTCGAAGAAGTAGCTGACCGGCACCTCCAGCGAGCGGGCGATGACCCACAGGCGGGAGGCGGAGATGCGGTTCGCGCCGCTCTCGTATTTCTGGATCTGCTGAAACTTGATGCCCACCGCATCGGCGAGCTTCTGCTGGGTCATGCCGAGAAGGCAGCGGCGCTGACGCAGCCTTTGCCCGACATGGAGATCGACTTGATGCGGCATGAACCGTCACTCCGTTTCCTAGACGGGAGTGCAGATGCAGACCTCGTGCCACCCAAAGCTGTGCCGGATGGGGAAGGGGCGGTTTGCATGCCTCCTTCCCTTTAGGGGAGGTGTCAGCAAAGCTGATGGAGGGGAGTAGCAACAAAGGACTTCGCTAATTGACGGTCCCCCTCCGCCCTTCGGGCACCTCTCCCTATCAGGGTGAGGGAAGCGCAATGGCGATGAATGTTCCCGGCAAACCAACGGCGGAACGGGAAGGCACCCAACCGGGTGCCCGGCGCCCCTGCGCCGCCCCATCGGAGGCGCCACGCGCCGTGAGATCAAAAAAATGGTGGAGCTAGGCGGAATCGAACCGCCGACCTCTTGCATGCCATGCAAGCGCTCTACCAATTGAGCTATAGCCCCGTTGTCCCGTTTGGGATCGGAAGCGGCTGAATACCGAGGGGCTTTTGCCGATGCAAGCGCTTTTCGGCAGATTTTTGCCTCAAGGCTCGTGGCAGAAACCTCTGTCGAAGTCCGCCGGGGGCAATGCCTGGGCCACGAGGCCGCGACGGTCGAGATGATCGAGAAAACGCTCGAGGCTGATCAGGCTGTTCCTGGTCCGGGTGAGGCGCGGTCCGTCGTGGAAGACGACGATGTCTCCCGCCTGGACGGTCCTGCCGAGCCCGTCTCCGTAGCGGGCGGCGACATGGCGGTTGAAGAGCGGCGTCGGGGTCTCCGTGGCGCCGCCCGCGTCCCAGGGCAGGTAGGAGGCCAGCATGAAATGGGCGCGCTGCTCGGAGAGCCCGGCATCGCCGAGCACCGGACCCATCACCTCCTCCTTGTACCGGCCAAGCGGCGGCCGGAACCAGCCCGCGTAAGCGTCACCCTCCTTCGCCAGAAGACAGTGACTACGGACGAAAGCCTCGCGGAAGGCAGCCTCGTCGACAACGGACCAGTCCCGGTCGGAGGGCATGTGGTTACCGAGATTATGTCCTTCCGAGGCCATCCGGCTCAGCACCGCAGGATCGGTGATATGATCCGTGTGAAGAAAGAAGGTTGCTGTCGCCTGGTGCTCGGCGAGGAGGGCCAGCATCTCGCCGGTCAGCTCCGAGGGGCCATCGTCGATGGTGAGGTAGACGATCTCCTCCCCATCGGTGGGCAGGGTGAAGACGACCTCCGGGCTCGCGGCTCGCCCGAAGGGAAGGGCTGCGCGCTGAATGCTCTCACAGGAACTTGCGGAGAGAAGAATGCCGAAGGCAAGGATAAGGACGATGCCCAAGGTGCGCCTCATCCTGTCCTCCGCCGACCCTCTCGTTCGTGCTGCCCTCAGGCGTCTTCTAGCTCCGGCTCCGCGTCGGCGCCTGCGATGAAGCCGCCGGACTGGCGCTGCCACAGCGAGGCGTAGAGGCCGCCAGCGGCCACCAGCTCGTCATGGCGACCTTCCTCGATGATCTCGCCTTTGTCGAGGATGATCAGGCGGTCCATCGCGGCGATGGTGGAGAGGCGGTGGGCGATGGCGATGACGGTCTTGCCCGCCATCAGCTCGTCCATCCGGCCCTGCACGGCTGCCTCCACCTCGCTGTCGAGGGCCGAGGTGGCCTCGTCGAGGATGAGGATGGGGGCGTCCTTGAGGATCACCCGCGCGATGGCGATGCGCTGGCGCTGGCCGCCGGAGAGCTTGACCCCGCGCTCGCCCACATGGGCGTCGAGACCTCTTCGGCCTTTGTTGTCCTCGAGGTCCTGGATGAAGTCCCAGGCCTCGGCCTTCTTGGCAGCGGCAAGGATCTCCTCCTCGCTGGCTTCGGGCCGTCCGTAGGCGATGTTCTCGCGGATCGAGCGGTGCATGAGGGAGGTGTCCTGGGTGACCACACCGATCTGGCTACGGAGCGAGTCTTGGGTCACCTCGGCTACGTTCTGTCCGTCGATCAGCACACGGCCGCCTTCGACATCGTGGAGGCGCAGCAGCAAATTGACGATGGTGGACTTGCCCGCGCCGGAGCGGCCCACAAGGCCCACTTTCTCACCGGGTCTGATGGAGAAGGAGAGGTCGTCGATCACGTGCCGGTCCTTGCCGTAGTGGAAGGTGACGTCGTCGAAGACGATCTCGCCCTTCTTGGCCGCGAGCTTGTTGCCAGACTGGTCGGTCACGGTCAGAGGCCGGGTGAGCGTCTCCATCCCGTCCTGGGCCATGCCGATGTTCTCGAAGAGGTTCGCCACCTCCCACAGGAAGTAGTGGCTGATGCCCTGAAGCCTGAGCGCCAGGGTCGAGGCGAACGCCACCGCGCCGATGCTGAGCCCGGCGGCGGGGTTCGCCCAGAGAGCGAGGCCCAGGCCGAGCGTGGCGGCGATCATCATGCCGTTGAGGGTGTGGAGGGTCATGGAGAGCTGGGTGGCGAGCCGCATCTGCGGGTAGACCGAGCCCAGCATCCGCCTCATCCCTTCGCGCGCATAGGCATCCTCCGCTGGTCCGGTCGAGAAGAGCTTGACGGTGGAGATGTTCGTGTACGCATCGACGATGCGGCCCGTGAGGACCGATCGGTCGTCGGACTGCCTCTTCGAGATCGCCGCGAGCTTGGGCAGAAAGTAGCGTCCGGCAGCGAAGTAGAGAACCAGCCAGATGCCTAAGGGCACGGCCAGCCGCCAGTCCGCCGCGAAGAACAGCGCGAAGGCCGAGCCGAAATAGACGAGGCCCCAGACGCCTAGGTTCGTGATCTTCACCGCCGTCTCGCGCACGCCGAGGGCGGTCTGCATCAGCTTGGTGGAGATGCGGCCAGCGAACTCGTCGGCGAAGAAGCTTTGCGATTGGCGCAGGAGGTAGCGGTGCCCCCGCCAGCGGATCGACATAGGCATGTTGCCCATGATGCCCTGGAGCAGGCTCAGCTCGTCGGCGAGATGCAGAAGCGGCCAGAGCGCACCGATCAGCAGGAGGACGACGATCAGCTCGCCGCGGTGCTCATCGAAGAAGGTATCGGGACCGCTCTGCGTAGCGAGGTCGATCAGATGCCCGATCCGCTCGAAGGCGAAGACCTCCAGAAAGGCGATGACGATCGAGGTGCAGATGGTGGCGACGAACAGCCAGCGGAACGGCTTCGCGTAGTGCCATACGAAGGAGGCCAGCTTCTCCGGCGGGCGGGAGGGGGCCTCGTGCTTCAGCGGATCGACGAAGCCTTCGAATGTGCGGAACAACATGGTGACCTTCCAAGCTGCCCGTTTGGCGGAAGGGCAGCCGGACCGAATATGGGAAGGACGGGACCTTGACCAGAGGGAAAAGCTGTCCAGACGCTCACGTGGGGGTGAGGGGGCGACTCCCTGATGCTCGAACACCGTCATCCCGGAAAGCCGTCAGGCTTATCCGGGACCCATGGACCAAACGCCTGCACCTGTTTGAACCAGAAGGTCCATGGGTCCCGGCTCTACTCTTCGCTTCGGCCGGGATGACGACGGCATCCACCTTCACACGTCGGAGATGTTGGAAAGGTGACAGGACGTCACCCGACCGCCTCTTCGATCGCCTGCTGATAGATGCCGAACGCCGCCTCCGCCCCCTCCACGATCTTCTCGACCTCGTCTTCGGAGGGCTGGGCTTCGCCGAGCGCAGTAAGCACCCGTCCCCAGTAGCCCTTCATGCGGTCGTCGCTGAGAAACCGGTACGCGACCCGTGTCTCCTCCGTGCCCTCATCGAGCCAGCGGCGGCGCAGCACCTCCGTCCCGAGGGCCGAGCCTGCGATGACATAGGCGACCCCCAAAGGGTGGGTATCGGGGGGTAGGGCGGCGAGGCTCGCGCCTGGCATGGATGCTCCCAGCGCTGCCAGATCCTCGCGCAGGAGCCCCAGCCGGGGCGGGGCGGGGTAGCGGCCATCGGCCTGCAGAAACGGCTCGATCACCCCGAGAGCTCTGGCATGCGTCCTTAGGAAACCGGCCAGCCCCTGGGGTGTTCCCAACTCCAAGAGGGAGAGCGCGTCGTCGGTTTTCTGATGGGTTTCAGCGGTCTGCTGCTTCAGGAGGAAGCGAAGGGAGGGGGCTCGGTCGGCCATGGGTGACGGAATGGATGACCGTGGCGCGCCTGTCACTAGGTTTTCTGTTCATACGGGACGAAGAGGCCAAGCCCCGGTCAGGAGAGCGGTTTGGAGTACATCATTCTCAACCTGTTGCCGATTGCGGCAGCGACGGCGGCGTCCTTCGCCTTCGGCGCAGGCTGGTACATGCTGCTGTCCAAGCCGTGGATGGGCGCAGCGGGTCTGACCGAGGACCGGATCAAGGGGGCCAAGCGCCCCTGGCTGCCCTTCCTGATCGCGTTTCTGGCCGAGTTCTGGATCGCCGCGGTGATGGCGGGCGCGCTGATCCTGGCGCCGCCCGAGGCGGGTGCCTGGACCATGGCTTTCGGTACGGCGCTGATCCTCTGGTCGAGCTTCGTCATGCCGACGATGATCGTGAACCACCGCTACCAGATGCTGCCCTGGCGGCTGACTTTCATCGACGGCGGGCATTGGCTGGGCGTCTTTCTCCTCCAGGTTGCCGTGCTTCAGGGTTTGGGCCTGAAAGCACCGCCGGGGGCTTGAAGTTGGTGCGGTTCTTGAAGCAACAGTTAACGATCGCCGGACGCTGCGGCGCGGTGATTGGGGAGTTGGGATGACGGATCACAACCTGCGCGAGCGGCGCATCCTTAGGCTGATCAAGCCGCACATCATCGCGGCGGCTGCCTTCTCGGCGGCGCTGAACATCCTGTTCCTGGTGTCGCCCATCTACATGCTCCAGGTTTACGACCGGGTGCTGACGACCGGGTCGGTGCCGACCTTGCTGCTTCTTTCCGGGATCGCGGTCTTCCTTCTGGTGGTCTACCTCTTCGCGGAGGCGGGCAGGCGGCGGGTGCTGGGCCGTGCCGCACAGCTCATGAGCGACGAGCTGGCCGAGCCCGCCCTCAAGCAGGGCTTCGGCGACAGCCGCGCCACCCCCAACGAGACCGTAGCCGTGATGGGCAGCCTGCAGACCCTGCAGCAGGCCTTTTCGCAGGCCTTGCCGGGCGTGGTCTTCGACCTGCCCTTCGTGCCGTTCTTCCTGCTTATCCTCTTCGTCGTGCACCCGGCCCTCGGTATGGTGGGCCTGCTAGGCGCGATCGGCCTGATCCTGGTCGCCGTCCTCACCGAGAAGCTGACCAAGGAGCCCTTGGCTGAGGCACAGAAGGCCGAGCGCGGGGCGCAGAACGAGCTGACCCAGCTCGTCCGTCAGCGCGGCGCCATCGCTGGGATGGGCATGGGCGAGCGGGCCATCGCGCGCTGGTCCGAGCTGCGCAGGACGGGGGTGAACGAGACGCTCCATGCAGGCACGCCCGCCACCTTCCTGGGCGCTGCGACCCGTGCGCTGCGGATGATCCTGCAGATCGCGATCCTGGGCGGCGGCGCTTTCCTGGCCGTGCAGGGGCACGTGTCGGCAGGTGCGATCATCGCCTCCTCGATAATCATGGGCCGGGCGCTCGCGCCCATCGACCAGATGGTCAACGCCTGGCGCCAGCTCGCAGGGGCCTACTCCGCCTACCAGGAGGTCGATGCCTGGCTCACCGCGCACCACGACGAGGACCGCCAGATCCTCACGCCCATGCCGCGGCCCGAGGCGCAGCTCACCCTCGACGAGCTTCAGGTCACGGTGCCGGGGGCGGACAAGCCGCTTCTCGCCACCATCGAGAAGGTCTTCCCCAAGGGGCAGATCGTGGCGCTTCTCGGCCAGTCCGGCTCTGGCAAGACCTCGTTCCTGCAGACCGTGGCCGGTGCCTGGCCGCCGCTCGCCGGAACAGCGCGTCTAGGACAGCGCGACCTCTGGCAGTGGGACCCGGCGGACCGGGGCCAGCATGTGGGCTACCTGCCTCAGCATGTGGAGCTTCTGCGCGGCACGGTGCGGGAGAACATCGCCCGCTTCACCCAAGCCCCGGCCGAAAAGGTGTTCGAGGCGGCCAAGAAGGTCGGCTGCCACGATCTCATCCTCTCGCTGCCGAACGCCTACGACACGATGATCGGGGAGGGGGGGCACTACCTCTCGGCAGGTCAGCGGCAGTCCATCGGCCTCGCCAGGGCGCTCTTCGGCAACCCGCCGCTCCTTATCCTCGACGAGCCCACGGCGCATCTCGATTCCGACCTGACCCAGAACATCATGACCTTCTTCGCCAACGCCTCCCGTCTGCCTGCGGAGGAGCGGCCCTTCACCGCGATCGTGGCCACCCACGACCTCCGCCTCCTGAACGCGGCGGACGACGTGATGATCATCAAGGATCGCGGCGTCATCATCACCCAGCGCGAGGCCTATCTGAACAAGATCTCCCAGCTTCGCCGCAGCCAGCAGCAGCAGACCGTGAAAGCCAAGCCTGCGACGGCCCAGACCGGCACGCCGCTGACCGTGGACCTCTCCAGAAGGAGCGACGACAATGGCTGAGCCGCAACGCCTCATGGCGGATCAGAGCATCCGCCTCTGCGCCCTGATCGTCGCCTTGGGCCTCGGCGGCTTCCTCCTCTGGTCGAGCTTCGCGCCGCTGGATGAGGGGGTCACCGCATCCGGCCAGCTCGTGGTGCGCGGCGACCGCAAGGAGATCGCTCATTTCGAAGGCGGCATCGTGCGTCAGATCCACGTCGCCGAGGGGGACCAGGTGGACGAGGGGGACGCGCTTCTCACCCTGGAGCCGATCCAGTCCGAAACCGCGCGCGACGAGATCGCCCAGCAGCTTCTCGCCGCCCAGGCTCGCGAAGCGCGGCTCGACGCCCTGCGCGGCCAGGCTGATACCCCCGCCTTCACCGAAGAGACCTACGGTCTTCAGGAGGACATCGCCTCCAACATCATCAGCCAGCAGACGAGACTGTTCCAGGAGGAGCGCGGCGCGTTCGAGGCGGAGCGGCAGGTGCTCGCAACGAGGCGCGACAACGCCGCTGCCCGCGCCCAGGACCTCACCGCGCAGATCGCCGCCACGCGCGAAAGCCTCGCCGTGGGCCGCGACGAGCTCTCCCGCCGAAAGGAGGCGCTCGCCGAGCAGCTCGATACGATGAACAATGTTCAGCGCTCGGAGCGTGAGGTCCTCGGCCTCGAGGCGGAGCTGGCGCGGCTCACCAGCGACCGGAACCTCGCGAGCCGCCAGGCCGAGGAGACCGCCGACCAGATCGCCGAGCTCGAAAGCCGCTTCCGCCGACAAGTGGAGGAGCAGGCGGACGAGGCCTCGCGCGAGGTCCTCGCCCTGTCCGAAAGGCTCGAAGCCAATGACGACCGCCTCAGCCGTACCCTCCTCAAGGCGCCTCAGGCGGGGACAATCCTGGGCCTGACCGCCAACACGGTGGGCGGTGTGGTCATCGCGGGCGAGCCGGTGATGGAGATCGTTCCCTCGGAAGGCCGCATCATCGCCCTCGTCAAGCTTCCGCCCACGGACAGAGAGGCGGTGGCGCCGGGTCAGGAGGTCTACGCGCAGCTCTCCGCCTACAAACAGTACCGGGTGCCGCGGATCAATGGCGAGGTGCTGTCGGTCAGCGCCGACCTCAAGGAGGACCCCGCCAACGGTGCGCAGTTCTACGAAGCGCGGGTCGAGCTCGACCCTGATACCCTGACCGGGCTGCCATCGGTGGAGCTGGTGCCGGGCCTGCCCATCGAGGCGTTCATCGCCTCGGGTCGCCAAAGGACCTTTCTCGACTATCTTCTAGAACCGATCGCGGCGACGGTGAGAAGGGGGCTTAGTCTGAACTGATGATTGCAGGGGCACTCTTTCTGGCGTTGAGTTTGCAGGAACCCGGCGCCCTTACCGTCGACGGATCAGAAGACCGGCCAGTGGAACAGGCCGCACCGGTCGGGCGCTGCATGACCCTGCCCGAGACCATCGACGCGGCGCTCGACCTGGCGCCGCAGCTCGGACAGGCCGAGGCGGAGCGCGATGTGGCGCGAGCCCGTGTTCTCGCCACTCGCTCCCGCAGCCTGCCCCAGGTCAGCACCTTCGGTACGCTCGGCCTCGGGGATACGCTGCCCATCGACACGGTGCGCGACGACCAGGTGGGTTTCAGGGCGAACTGGGACCTCTTCACCTTCGGCCAGCAGCAGGCGGCCATCGACGAGGCGCGCCAGACCCTGCGCGCGGCACAGGCGGGTGAGCTTCAGGCCCAGACGGAGATCGCCGAACAGACCATTCTTCTCTACTACGAACTTCTGCGTACCTCCAAGATGGCGGCCCTGACCCAGGCCCAGGTCGACGGCTACGCCCAGGAGGCCGACACGGTCGAGCGTCAGCTCGAACGGGGCCTTGTGACCCGGTCCGACGCCCGCCAGATCGAGGCGCGCTTCGCCTCCTCCGAAGCCTCCCTCGAGCTCGCCTCCTTGCGCGCGGACGAGGTGGCCATGGAGCTGTCCGTCCTCACGGGCCGTGAGATCCGTTGCGTCGAAGAGCCCTCGGCCATCCGGCTCGGCGAGGCGCTGGCCACGGTTCTCGGCACGTTGGAGCCTGCCGAAGCCTATGTGTTGGCGGAGGACAACGCGTTCTTCCTGGCGCAGGCCAAGTCGCAGGTTAGAGCCGCCGAGGCGCGCTACAGAGGCGCGCGGCGGGCCGGGCTGCCGACCATCTCGCTCAATGCCTTCGTGATCGGCGTGTTCGACGATGGCGACTTCGTCATGGGCGACCGCTGGAGCCGCGACGACCGGGTGGGCTTCTCCTTCCGCCAGGACTTCTACACCGGCGGCCGTCTGCGTGCGGACAGGCTGGAGAGTCGCGCTCGCCTGCGCGGGGCTTCGGCCGAGTTCGAAGCACAGCGGCAGCAGCTCGAACTCGCTGTTCGCACCGCCGTCCTAGGGGTGCAGCGGCAGGGCGCGGTCCAGAGCCGCCGCGCGGCCGCCACCGATGCGGCCAGGGATCGTCTGGACACGACCGTTCTCGAGCTGGAACGCGGTACCAAGACGATCACGGACTTCGTTCTCGCCAATGAGGACTACTACCGAACCGCCCTCGACGAGGTCGCGACCCTATGGGCGAGGGACCAGGCGCTGGTGCGTCTGGCTTCCCTGACCGGAGTATTGTTGAACGTGGACCCGGCGGCCACGCGGAACATGGACGTCGATATCAGGGTGCTGGAGTAGGGCCGACCGTCATCCCGGAAAGCTGCAAGGCTTATCCGGGACCCATGGACCGCAGTTCGTTCCACTTAAAACAGAACATCCATGGATCCCGGCTCTGCAGCCGGGATGACGGAGTTGAGGTTACCGAGGTCCGATCATCTTCTCGGGACGGACGATCTCGTCATAGTCCTCCTCGCTGACGAAGCCGAGTCCGATCGCCTCTTCGCGCAAGGTGGTGCCGTTCTTGTGGGCGGTCTTGGCGATGGTCGTCGCGTTGTCGTAGCCGATGGTCGGCGCCAGGGCCGTCACCAGCATCAGCGAGCGCTCCATCAGGTCCTGGATGCGGTCCTCGTTGGCTTCGATGCCGGTGACGCATTTCTCCGTGAACGACACGGAGGCGTCAGCCAGAAGGCGGACCGACTGGATGACGTTGTAGACGATGACCGGTTTGTAGACGTTGAGCTCGAAATGGCCCTGCGACCCTGCGAAGCTGACGGCCGTGTTGTTGCCCATGACCTGCGCGCAGACCATGGTCATCGCCTCGCACTGGGTGGGGTTCACCTTGCCCGGCATGATCGAGGAGCCGGGCTCGTTCTCGGGAAGCTGCAGCTCGCCGAGCCCTGAACGGGGGCCGGAGCCGAGGAAGCGGATATCGTTGGCGATCTTGAAGAGCGAAACGGCGAGGTTGTTGAGCGCACCGTGGGCCGCGACCATCGCGTCCTTGGTGGCCAGCGCCTGGAACTTGTTCGGTGCCGTGACGAAAGGTAGTTTGGTGAAGCTTGCTACCTCTTCGGCGAACCCTTCCGCAAAGCCCGGCTTGGCGTTCAGACCGGTGCCTACGGCGGTGCCGCCCTGGGCCAGCTCATAGAGGTTGGGCAGCTTCTCTTCGAGGCCTGCGATCCCGTAGTCCAGCATCGCGACGTAGCCGGAGAACTCCTGACCCAGGGTCAGGGGCGTGGCGTCCTGGGTGTGGGTCCGGCCGATCTTGATGATGTCCTTGAAGGCTTCGGACTTGTCGTTCAGAGCATTGCGCAGGGTCGTCAGTGCCGGGACGAGGCGGTGGACGATCTCTTCCGCCGCGGCGATGTGCATGGCCGTGGGGAAGGTATCGTTCGAGGACTGAGAGCGGTTGACGTGATCGTTGGGGTGGACGGGGTCCTTCGAGCCGATCTCACCGCCCAAGATCTCGATGGCGCGGTTCGCCACCACCTCGTTGACGTTCATGTTGGACTGGGTGCCCGAGCCCGTCTGCCAGACGGACAGAGGAAAGTGGCCGTCGAGCTTCCCTTCGGCAACCTCGGTGGCGGCGTTGACGATGGCGTCGCCCACCTTCTCGTCGAGATTGCCGAGCTTCATGTTGGCCCTGGCGGCGGAGCGCTTGACGATGCCCAGCGCGCGCACGACGGCGGCGGGCATGGTCTCCGTGCCGATGTCGAAATTGATCAGCGAGCGGGCGGACTGGGCGCCGTAATACTTGTCCGAGGGGACGTCGAGGGGACCAAAGCTGTCGGTTTCGGTGCGGGTCTCGGCCATGGGGCGCTCCGTTCTATGCATCAGGCGGCGGGTTAGGCGAGACCGCCCGCCTGCGCAACGCGGTAACGGGCTGGTCCAAGAAGCGTCCCGAGCCACATAGCACCGATGGGATCGGGCGCGGGCAAGGTGAGGATACTGAGCGAGGGCGAGGTGGCCCTGGTCATCATCGACGCGGCCACGACCCAGACGCGCGCCCTCAAGAAGTTCGTCTCCGCCCATGCGAGGCGGGAGGGGGCGGGGGTGCGCTCCTGGGTTGGCCCCTATGAGGTCCGCATCTGGACGAGCGTGATGCGCGAGAAGGCGGGCGCCCACGATGTCGACAACATTGCCAAGGCGATCCTCGACGCGCTGTCCGGGGTGTTCTGGCGGGACGACCGGCAGGTGGTGCGGCTGATCTCCGAACGCTTCGAGGGCGACGCCAACCGCATCGCGGTCAGGGTGACGCCGCTTAAGCAGCCGCTGGATGCGGTCGAGCTGGACGGGTCATTGCTGGAGGCGACCGGAAGTCCTGAGCCTTGGTAGTGTTCTGTCGGGTAGCGGGGGGTGACTGAGCTAAGGACTTAGAAGGCCCTCACCCGAAGCCTGCTCACGCAGTCTTCGACCTCTCCCGGAGGGAGAGGCGGGGGCGTGTAACGGTTCTCTTCCGTGGTTCATCAACCTACGTCTGCATGAGCGGTTTGCTTGACAGCTCGGCGTGACCGCGGATCATCCTACGGTAAAAGATTCGGTGTCCGATATGTTTCCACGTCTTCTTCTCGCCGCCGGTCTGCTGGCGGCCTGCTCGAGCCAGCCGTCCCCTCCGCCGCCGACCATGGCAGCCATCGACGAGATCGCGGCGCGCTACACCCAGGACGACACGTTCGCGGGCGTCGTCCTCGCAGGTACCGATGGAGAGGCGATCCACGCCGCAGCCTATGGCGAGACGGCGGCGGGGAGCGGCGTTCCGCACCGACTAGGCAGCGAGTGGCGGTGGGCTTCGGTGACGAAGATGGTCGCCGGGTTCCTGACCCTTCAGGAGATCGAGAAGGGCAAGCTGGCCCTCGACGGTCCGATCACCGATGTGCTGAGCGACGCGCCGCCTCACTTCGAAGGCGTCACGCTGCGTCAGCTCCTCAGCCACACATCGGGTCTCGCGGACCCCGACGAGCAGGTCCCCGATCCCGAGACCGGTGCCGTCCCCTTCGTCTCACGCGGCACGCCCGACTTCGCCTACTGCCGAGGCGCGCCGCTGGCCGAGCCGGGGGCGGGGTTCAACTACAATGCCTGCGACTTTCTCGTGCTGGCGGAGGTGCTCGAAGCGGTCACCGGCCAGACCTTCGACGTGCTGGTCCGTGAGCGGATCGCCGAGCGCTACGGCCTGCCTTCGATCAGGGTGGTGACGCAGAAGGGGGACGAGGCCGAGGTTCAGGGCACGGTCGGCGGCCTGCCCCACGACGATCCGCTCGAGCTTGCGGCGCTGTCCGCCGATTCGGCCATCGTCGGTCAGCCGATGGATCTTCTGAAGCTCACACAGCTCTTCGTCACGGGAGGCATCGTCACCGATCCCGGCCTCAGGGAGGAGTTCGGCCGGGGCGTGCCTGAGCTAGGCTATGTCGCCCTGACGGTCTGGGGGCAGGAAGCTCAGCTCGAAGGCTGCAGCGAGACCCTCTCCCTGATCGAGCGGCGCGGCCATCTGAAAGGGACGAAGATCCTGACCCTGCAGGCCCCCGATCTTCAGCGCTCGCTCGTCGCCTTCAGCAACCGAGACGAGACCGATTGGGGTTGGATCTGGGCGCGGGAGGGGTTCGCCTACGAGCTCGCCAGCACGGTGTTCTGCAGCAGCGCGGCTTCAGAAGGGTAGCAGCTTGCCGCTGCCGTCCGCGGCGTCCTGATGAAGCTTGCGGCGCAGCGAGTAGCTGCCGCGGATAAAGATATAGAAGCCCGCGGCGCGGACCAGAAAGGCCGCCAGGCCGTCCTGCCAATGCATCGCCTGCCCCTGGATCATGGAGGGGGCGCTCGCCGCGCCTCCCGGCTCGAACGCAGCGGCGGCGTAGGGCCAGACGAGGTCGATGACGAGCAGGATGACCGTCATCTTGAGCGGCAGGATGCGCTTGCCCACGAACAAAGCGCCCACGAGCAGCAGGATCAGCGCGCGCACGGCGTCGCTGCCCGAAAAGCCCAAGCTCAGCACGTAGAGTAGCTGGTCCATAGCCGGACCCTGGACCCGTTAGCGTTAGCCGGAGGTAAACTGCGCGGGGCACGGCGGTTTTCAGCGATGGGGACGAGTATCGCCGAGGACGTGTCTTCTCAAAAGCGTTTGCATCCATCGCAAACGCAAGCCGCCCCCTTCCGCCCTTCGGGCACCTCCCCCACCAGTGGGGGAGGGAAGCAGAACCAGCGCCGCTCTCTATCTCGCTCCCCCTCTAGAGGGGGAGCTGCCGGCAGGCTGAGGGGGAGGGGCCACCAGCACTTACGTCTCGTCTGTTTGCAAACGACACCTACACGACTTCAAACTGATCCGTAACCACCAACCGCCTGGGGCCGCCTTACATCTTCTCGATGGGCTCTTTCTGAGCGCGGCGCGCCGCCTCGATCAGCTGGCCGGGATGGTCCACGACGGTGAGCGATCGGGGCAGGCCTGGATAGGCGAAGCCTTCCTTGCAGACATGGTCGATCAGCTCGATGAAGGGGTTCCAGTAGCCGTCCGTGTTGATGACGATGATCGGCTTTCGGTGGATGGCGAGGCTCGACCAGCTCATCACCTCGACCATCTCCTCCAGCGTGCCGATGCCGCCGGGCAGCACCGCGAAGGCGTCGCTCTCGTCGAAGAGGCCGATCTTGCGCTCGTGCATGGTCTCGACCTCGCGGCTCTCGATGTTGTCGAGAAGGCCTTCCTGGGCCTGGAGGAAGCTAGGGATGATGCCGAGCACCTTGCCGCCGGCGTCGCGCGCCGCGGCGGCCGCGACGCCCATCAGACCCTGCGCCCCGCCGCCGAAGACGAGCCGCATCCCCGCACCGGCGATGGCCTCGCCGGTTTCCTTGGCGACCTGGCTGTAGATGTCGCGCTCGCCGAAACGGCTGCCGCAATAGACGCAGATCGAGTTGAGGGGGTGCTCAGACATGGTGTTTCCTTTTCGTGCGGACAGGCGGCCGGCAGATGGCCTTGCAGCGCCGGGGAAGGCGTAGCAAGAGATAGGTTAGGGCGTTTGGCAGCAGAAGTGGTTACCGGTTCTGCGGTTCGCGATACGCCCCGCTACGGGTGTAGGGCTTAGGTGGTTTTCAGGGGTTCAAGATGCGCGGCTTTCTCCTTCTTCTTTTGTTGATCGCGCTCGGTTTTGCGGGCTGGTGGGCCTATCAGAACCGCGAGAGCCTGCCGATCGACCTCGACCAGACCGAGGAGACGGATGGCGACGAGCCCGTGGAGGCCGCAGTGGCGGCGCCGAGCTTCGACATCGTCCGGGTCGACCGCACCGGCTTCGTCACCATGGCGGGCCGGGGCGAGCCAGGCGCGAGGGTCGAGCTGCTTGCCAATGGCGAGGTGATCGCCGAGGAGACCGTGGCCTCCGACGGCGCCTTCGCCATGCTAGTGGACACGCCCCTGTCCGCCGGGCCGGTGGAGCTGACCATCCGCCAGACGACGCCCGACGGCATGCAGCTCACCTCCGAGGACACCGTCATCATCTACGTGCCCGACGCGGATGGCGAGGACCTCGTCGTCCTGCGCACCACGCCGGGCGGGGCGACCGAGGTGCTGCAGCGAGGCCCCATCGACGAAAGCCTCGGCCCGCTGGTCATCGAGACCATCGACTACGACCGCGAGGGCAACGTCATCCTCTCCGGCCGAGCCGAGCCCGGCTCTGTCGTGCAGATCTTCGCCAACGGCACGCCGCTGGCCGAAACCCAGACCGATGCGGGCGGCACGTGGTCCGTCAGCGGAACGCTGGCACCGGGGCTCTATACCCTCCAGATCGTCCAGCTCGACGAGGAGGGCCAGCCGAAATACGCCATCGAGGTGCCCTTCGAGCAAGCCAGCCGCGAGGACATCGTCTTCTCCGAAGGCAACGTCATCGTGCAGCCCGGCAACAACCTCTGGGTGATCGCACGCAGGGCCTACGGCACGGGCGAGCAGTACACCGTCATCTACGAGGCCAACCGCGGCCAGATCAGAGACCCGGACCTCATCTATCCAGGCCAGATCTTCCGCGTGCCCGAGGAAGAAGGGCAGTAGGGCGCAGTCGGCTTTGTCGCCCGCCCTACGGATTTTGCTTTCCCCCTACGCCTTCCCATGGCAGCGCGCAGCGCTGTCCATGGGACCCATCTTTAATCGATGCGTTCTTAATCCTGCTTATGGTGTTGGGTCCCACGGACCGCTTCGCAGCCGTGGGACGGCTTCTGGTTGAAGTATCCAACCCTCAGCCAGCCGGGCTGTTCATCCACTTCATGAACGGCTTCAGCGGGAAGGCCCAGGCGACCCCGGCAGCGACGAAGAAGATGAAGTCCACCGCCCGGTGATCGGGAAGCTGGTCCCATATCCAGAGGGCCAGCCCCATATAGAGGATGATGAAGGGCACGAAGCCCAGGGCGAAGATGAGCTTCTTGTGTCTCGGCTCCATGGAGCTCCCTTCCGTCATCCGCGCCCTTATGCGCTCTTTCGCGCACGTCGTCCCTACCTATATAGCGGCGCGATGGAGCTTCAGAACCCCAACCGCCCCGTGGCCTTCTGGCTGCTCACGATGGCCGGGCTGATCGCCTTGATGGTGATCGTCGGCGGCGCCACCCGCCTGACCGATTCGGGCCTGTCGATCACCCAGTGGGACCTCGTCATGGGCACGCTGCCGCCCTTGTCGGAGGCGGACTGGCAGGAGGCGTTCGCGCTCTACAAAGAGATCCCGGAGTATGAACGGGTGAACCGGGGCATGAGCCTCGAGGAGTTCAAGTTCATCTTCTGGTGGGAGTGGGGACACCGCAATCTCGGCCGCTTCATCGGCCTCGCCTTCCTGATCCCTTTGGCGGTCTTCTGGGCCACGGGAAGGATGAGGGGGCGGCTGCGCTGGCGGCTTGTCGGCCTTTTCCTCCTCATCTGCCTCCAGGGCGCGATCGGCTGGTACATGGTCAGCTCCGGCCTCTCCGAGCGGGTCGATGTCAGCCAGTACCGCCTAGCGCTGCACCTTTCGACGGCGCTTCTTCTGTTCAGTCTGGTGATCTGGCAGGCTCTGGCCCTGTTGAGGCCGCGCGGGTTCAGGATGAGCGATCCGAAGCTTGGCCGTCTCGCCGGCCTCTTCCTCGGCGCGGCCAGTGTGCAGATCGTGCTAGGGGCTTTCGTGGCAGGCCTCCGCGCCGGGTCGAGCTACAACACTTGGCCGCTCATGGACGGGCGGGTGGTGCCGGAGGGCTATTTCGGTGCGTCGCCGCAGCTTGCCGACCTCTTCGAGCGGACCCAGGCGGTCCAGTTCAACCACCGGCTCATGGCCTTCGTCGTGGTGGCTGCGGCTGCCCTCTTCGTGGTTCGCGCCGTTCAGCAGAAGCGGCTGCTGGAGGCGGGCCTCATCGGCGGCAGCACGCTTCTGCAGTTCGCCCTCGGCATCGTGGCGCTGGTGACAGCGGTGCCGCTCTGGCTCGGCCTCGCCCACCAGGCAGGGGCGCTGCTAGTCCTCGCAGGAGGGGTGTTCAGCCTCTACGCGCTCAGCGACCCCCGCCGGAGGGAGGCGCCGGAAGCTCCGCCTCGGGCTGCTCCCGCTCTTCAAAGCTGATCGCCGGGCTGTCCTGGACCGTGGGCAGGGTAGGGCCGGGCAGCGTCTCTGCGGCTCGTGCGGGCCGCTGTGAGGGTAGGTTGGTAGGCAGCTCCAGCGCCGTCGCGACTTCCGCCCAGGGTAGAAGGTAGAGGCGCCGCTCCTCATCGAGCACGATCAGGCCGCCGTCGCGCGTGACCCCGCCGAGATTGCCGTAGGCGGGTGCCACCTGCAGAGGGCGCAAGGGGGAGCCGTCGGCCCTGATCGTCTTCACCGCCCGCTCGTTGATCAGGAGCTCGCCTCCGGCGCCGTTCACACCGATGGCGAAGACCTCCTCGCCAGTGCCGACTAGGGCGACAGCGTTGGACGGCAGGGGGGTCGGATCCAGGCCCTGGCCCGTCAGTCTCGACCAGCCTTCGCCGTCGCGGACATAGAACTCGCCGTTCACCCCTTCGCAGGCCGACGCGCCCTCGGGAACCTGAGCGGCGAGGCCGTCATCGTCGCCCATGAGGACCCTGCCGCCGCCGCTTCCGACGCCGAGCACGACCGTCCCGTTCGAGCAGATGTCTTGGATGCCGACATAGGCGATGTCGTTGCTGGCCATCTCTTCGCCGCTCGGCAGCGAGAAGGCGGCTAGCCCCCCGGCGCTATCCAGCACGAAGAGCTGGCCTGCGCCCTCGCCATCATAGGTGACGGCGAGACGGTAGGGCGGCTCGCCGCGAGGCTCGATGGTGCTCGCCTCACCCCCATCCGCGCGGATAGCGCTGATCCCGGCTGCCCCGTTGGCGGCGAGGACGAGGCTCTGGAAGCCGAAGGGCACGCTCTCATAGGAGGTGAGGTCGCCCACAGCACTCTCGAACTGGCCGAACTCGAGATCGGCCCTCGCCTGGGCCATCCGCGGCGAAGACGTTGGTGCCTCGGCTGCCGCGTCTTCGCGGGGGTTCTCCCCGGTTTCAGGCGCTGGCTCTCCGCAAGAGGCCAGTAACGCCGCGCCAGCCAGTAGCATGAGCTTCGTGTGCCGCATGGGAACTCCTTATCCGCTGATCCGGTGGTGGCGTCATGTCAGGAAAATCGCAAGCTCCGGGATCGGCGGTGAGCCGGAAAAGTGCGCTGCGCCAACAACTTGCAAGCAACCCTACTATTTGTGGTAACATCGTACCACATTCATAACGCCCTGCTTTTACATTATTTCTCGCAGCCCTGTTGACAGTTTTGGTCATTTGCCTGAGAGGCGCGGCTTCGTTTTTCCAAGAGCAAGCTAAGGAACCGGCGATGCAAACCGACGCCTCGCGTACCTACAACACCAAGCCTGCCGATGTTGAGAAGAAATGGGTCGTGATCGACGCTGAGAACCTCGTCGTCGGCCGTCTCGCCTCGATCATCGCCCTGCGTCTTCGCGGCAAGCACCTGCCCACCTTCACCCCCCATGTGGATGACGGCGACAACGTCATCGTCATCAACGCGGAGAAGGTGGCCTTCACAGGCCGCAAGCGCACCCAGCAGACCTACTACTGGCACACCGGCTATCCGGGCGGCATCAAGTCCCGCACCGCCGACAAGGTGCTTGACGGCCGCTTCCCCGAGCGCGTGCTCGAGAAGGCCGTGCAGCGCATGCTGCCGAAAGAGAGCCCGCTGGCCCGCCGTCAGTTCAAGAACCTGCACGTCTATGCCGGCCCCGAGCATCCCCATGAGGCCCAGAAGCCCGAGAAGCTCGACATCGCTGCCATGAACTCCAAGAACACGCCCCGCGGCTAAGGAAACTAGAGAATGAGTGAGACCCAAGGCCTCGACAGCCTCAAGGAACTGGCCACCGAAAGCGGCGTGATCGCCGAAGGCGCGGACACGGTCGAGGAAACCCAGACCCTCGCCGAGCCCAAGATCGACGATCTCGGACGCTCCTACGCCACCGGCAAGCGGAAGACCGCCGTCGCCCGCGTCTGGATCAAGCCCGGCTCCGGCAAGATCACCGTCAACAAGAAAGAGTACACCGAGTATTTCGGCCGTCCGGTCCTTCAGATGGTGCTCCGCCAGCCTCTCGAGGCCGCCGAGCGCCTCGACCAGTTCGATGTCTACTGCACCGTCAAGGGCTCTGGTCCGTCCGGTCAGGCAGGCGCCATCCGCCACGGCATCTCCCGTGCGCTGACCTATTACGAGCCGGGCCTGCGCTCGGTCCTCAAGAAGGGCGGCTTCCTGACCCGCGACAGCCGCGCGGTGGAGCGGAAGAAATACGGCAAGGCGAAAGCCCGCCGGAGCTTCCAGTTCTCCAAACGCTAGAAGCGCCGTTCAGGCCCTCTCCCGATGGGAGCAAAAACGCAGGAAACCGCCCCTCGGGGCGGTTTTTTGTTGGCCATCCGAAGGCAAACACTATTTTGTGTAGACGGAACCGAACCCTCTGCCCCGGTGATAGCGGATTATCAGGGGTTTTCAGGTGGGTAGGGAAAAGGAGAACGCCGTGCTGACCGGTTCGCTACAGGGGCTTCATGTGGTGGTGGCGGAGGATGATTTCCTCATCGCCCAGCATCTCGAAGACGTCCTCGTCGAGCAGGGCGCCGAGACGACCATGGTCACCTCGGTCGGCGAGCTTCTCACCATGGATCTCAGCTCCGCCCAGGTGGCAATCCTCGACAAGTCTCTCTCCGATGGTGATGTGGAGATGGGCGCTGCCCGGCTGGCCGATGCCGGCATTCCGCTCATCTACCAGACGGGCCGCGATGCTGCCGAGATGGGTCAGAAGAGCGGCGCCATCGGCGTGCTGAGCAAGCCGGTGAACGAGCGTGAGCTGCTCCGGCTCCTGGCGACGGTGAAAGAGGCCGACGCCGCCTAGAGAAGCGAACCGCTTCAGGGAATCAGCCCGCTGCTCTTGGTTTTGCCTTGAAGCATTTTTCGCAGCAAACCGGCGTCTAATTCGCGGTTCGATGCGTTAGAGCGACACCTCCTGTACCGGTCCGAACACTTCTTCGAAGGAGGAGCGGAGCGCGTCGTCCGCAGCTTCCACCGACGGTGCTGCCATGCCCAGAGCCGCCAGGCTCGTAACGCCGAAGCGCTCGTCGCTGATCCCGCAGGGCACGATACCGCCGAAATGAGAGAGATCGGGGCGGACATTGAGCGCGGCCCCGTGAAAGGTCACCCAGCGCCGGACCCTAATGCCGATGGCGGCGATCTTGTCCTCGCAGCCTCCTGGTCCATCGACCCAGACGCCCACTCGGCCCGGTTTAATGGACGAGGCGACACCTAGATGCGCCAGGGCACCGATGATCCACGCCTCCACATCCTGCACGAAGCGGCGGACATCCTTTTCCCGGCGGCTGAGATCGAGCATGAGATAGGCCACCCGCTGGCCGGGGCCATGATAGGTGTACTGACCACCGCGGGGGCTGGGAAACACAGGAAAGCGGCCAGGATCGACGAGGTCGGTAGGCTTCGCACTGGTCCCGGCGGTGTAGAGGGGAGGATGCTCCAGCAGCCAGACGCGCTCCTCGCCCCCGTCGCGAATGTCGGCGACCATCTCCTCCATGACGGCTTCAGCGTCGGGGTAGGAAACGAGGCCGTCGCTTCGGTGCCAGAGCACCGGATGGGGCCGCCAGTTGCTCTTCGCCGGTCTGTCCATAGCGGCTATGTGGCCCGGCGTCGAAGGCTTGAGAAGGTCCGGTCGCGACCAAAACGAGGGGCATCGCCTCGGGGGCCGGAAAATCATTCAGGAGCCACTTGCATCCCCCAAAACCCTTTGCTACCGCCGCGTCTCGCTAGAAAGGCAGCGCCTTTCCAAGCTTTATGCGGTCGTGGCGGAATTGGTAGACGCGCAGCGTTGAGGTCGCTGTGGGGTAAAACCCGTGGAAGTTCGAGTCTTCTCGACCGCACCATAGGATTCCAGATAAGTTACTGTGAAACTGAGCATTTTTCCGATGCTCTGCGTACTTCATTGCCCTTGCTCGTTGTTTTGCACTACAAATTGCACTACAGAGAGTGAGAAGTACATGGCCATCCGCACCAAACCGTCACCGCAGATCGCACGCGATCCCGACCGCTATCTAAAGCGTCGGGGAACCCGCTGGCACTATGTCCGCCGTGTACCGACGCATGCGCAGAGCTGGGACGACCGGAAGCTGATCCAGGTGTCGCTAAAGACCCATTCGGTCGAGGTTGCTCGGCTGAAGCGCGATGCCCTCGAACAAGCCGATGAGCTTTACTGGTCAGGTGTCGCTGACGGGCTTGTCGCTGAAACGGCCATGGAGCGTTACGAGGCAGCGAAGACGCGGGCTCAGGCCCTCGGCTTCGAATACTTCACCGCCGACAAGCTGGCCACCTCGCTCCCCGTCGATGAGATCGTGGAGCGTATCGCGAAGGCGACCGAGGGGAACAGTAGGGATGCCGACGCCGTCTTGGGCGGTGTCCAGGAGCCAAGCCTTCGCGTGCGGCAGGCTATGGAGTTCTACCTTGAAACCATGGCAGCGGACGAAGCGCGCGGCATGAGCCCCCATCAGGTCGGCCAACGCCTCAAGGTGAAGCGCCAAGCGGTGGAGGACTTCGTTGCGGTGATCGGCAACAAACCGCTTCTCGAAATCAACCGAACCGATGCGCAGAAGTACTACCGGTACTGGCTCGACCGGATCGAAGGGCGGAAGGGCGACAAGCCCGTCTCGGCCAACTTCGCAAACCGCAACTTCGGCAACATGCGGAAGCTCTTCCGAACCTATGCGGACTGGTTGGCGCTCGACGTTAAGAACCCGTTCGATGGTTTGTCCTTCTCCGCGAGGAAGACCGAGAAGCGAGTCGTACCGCCTTTCGAGCGGGAGTGGATCGAGAACAAGATCCTCCGCCCTGGCGCGTTCGGCCGGTTGAACGCCGAAGCGCAGCTTATCTTCCTGGCTCTCATCGAAACCGGCTGTCGTCCCTCTGAGATTTGCAACCTCGTCCCGGAGAACATCCGTTTGGATCACGACGTACCACACCTGGCAATCGGCTTTCGGAAGGACCGGCAGATCAAGACCGAAGCGAGCGTTCGCGAGATTCCGCTCCTCGGCGTGTCCCTCGAAGCGATGCGGCAAGCTCCCGAGGGCTTTACTCGGTACCGAGACAAAGAGACCTCACTATCGGCTGTTCTTATGAAAGCGCTTCGGACAAACGATCTTCTCCCGACTCCGAAGCACGGTGTCTACTCGGTGAGGCATTCCTTCGAAAAACGAATGCAGGAAGCAGGGCTCGATTACGACCTTCGCTGCCGCCTCATGGGTCACGCGAACAGCCGTCCGAAGTACGGCGATGGCGGCTCGCTCGAATGGCGTAGGAAACAACTCGAAGCGATTACGCTTTATTTCGCGCCTGAGATCGTTCCGTCAATCTAAGGTCAGCGATTTGATGGTCGTCCAGATAGTCAGCAAGCCTTTGCGAACGAGCCTCGACCTTCTCCAGCTCGTTCTCCAAACGGTCGAAGAGCGGCCAGTAGGGAGACGCTGCGCCCGTCTTCTCGCTCGCTTCTATCAGCGTAGAAAGCTGGCAAAGAGCAACGCGGAGACGGTCGGCTTGTAAACGAGATGAGGCAGACATAGGCGGCAGCGCGAGCGCATACCGAAAGCAAATCTTTCCGTACTAGTACTGTTGAAGCCTCGGAAGGGCTACGCTGCGTCGTTCTCCTGCGCGGCGACCAAGCGAAGAAGCGCCAAGGCGATATCGTCCTTATCGAGATGTTCGATGTGTTCGGTTACAAATTTGCGGATCATAGGGTCGACGAGGTCAGCGCGTCGCTCGTTACCAACGCTCTCGCCAGGGTTCTGTATTTCTGGTCCTGGCTACTACTCGGCAGTTCGCGGCCGAGAAAGTCGGCTATCGCTTCCAGAACGGGTAGCTCGAGTACACGCGCCAACTTCAGCACAAGCAAAAGCTCTGGGTACCGCTTACCAGCTTCGAAGCGCTGGATGGTCGAGCCGCACTTCAAACCGACCTGTTCGGCCAAAAGCGACTGGCTCCATCCCTTACGCTTCCGCGCTGCACGGATGTCGCGCCCGATCCGGCGGGCAATCTCGTTCTCATCAACCGTCTTCTTATCTGTCTCCATCATCCGTTCCTCCGCGCACCCTGCGGAGAACAGAGCATGAACGAATGGGTTCGGACTCGCAACCCGGAATCCGAACTGACAGGTCTCACGACTAGGGGTGGTGTTCCGGACGGGAGACTCGCTATCCTAAGTGGAGGACGGTCGCCTGACCTCTTCGTCGGACCGTCCGGCTAGAATGCCGATCGCAATATGAGCGATGTCGCGAAGGGTAAGGTCGTGACGACCAAGCCCGATCAGTTCGCCGCGCAGAAGCCTCAACCTAGCAGCATCCTCCTCGCGTAGCTCGAAGGAGGTGGGGTTGGGGGCCTCGTCTCTAGCCCCTAGATCACCCCATGGGTTCTGTTCCAGCCATTCGATGATCTCAGCTGCCGTCGCTGAACGCACAGCCAAACTACCGATCTCTGTTGCTTGCCCGACCGAAACGCCCAGCACACAGGCTCGAATCCGCACTTCCTTCAGCGTGTCTTGGAATGCTGGGTTGCCGCTGAGCCTGATCTGGTGAATCACAGCCATGCGCTAGCTGTCCTTATAGTCTTGCCAGGACTGCTAACAGAAGTCGGGCGAGGGGTCCAAACCCAACCTTACCGGATTGTAGTCATGCCAGTGAGTCAGAAGGGCTGCCGCAGCGGCACCAAGTCTGCCGTCGTGGCGACGAAAGCCTGCCCATTCACGATCGAATCCAGCCGCTGATCCGGCAAGGCTGTCAGCATAAGTCGACCGCCTTGCAACGGCGGTCCGGTTGTTGCCGAGCTGGTCCTGTTTCTGCCGATGTTCCTATATTGTTCTAGCTGCTGATTTGCTGCTTCATGACCTCGTCGCCGGCGTTCGGCGGCGTCAGCAAACGGAGCATCTATGCAACTCACTCTCACCAAACAAAGGATCGAACGGTCCGCCCAGGCCATTGTCGGCGCAAGCCTTCTAGCCGTCGGCCTCGCGGTTCTGTCGAGCGCCGCCATGGCCGGTGCCGACACCACCTTCGACACCGCGGTGACCACCGTCGCGGGCTATATCAACGGCTCGGCCGGTAAGCTCGCGGCCCTCGTCTCGCTTATGTACGGCGTCGTCCGTATGGCAACGAGCGGCTGGTCCCTCGGCCATGTCGGTGTGCCGATCGCGGTCGGTGTCGCTGCCGGTATCGGCGGTCCCATCGTCCAGTCCTCCGTGACGGCGATCATCTAACCCAACCCCTTCGTCAACCGGGGCTCCAAGCCCCCTCAGCACAAAGGAGCGCGATCGAGCACGCGGCCGAAAGCAAAGGCGAGGCTCCGGCCCCGGCAGGGGGAGCCACGTTTTCGGAAGAACCGCGGGGCGCGATCAAAGAGGTTATGGCGCAGGCTGACCGATACCGCATTCCTTCTACTCTCGACGATCCCGAGAAGCTCGCCTTCTGGACCATCGATGAGTTCATTATCCTGATCGGCGGCTTCATGATCGGGATCCTTCTCTCCCGCTTCGTCGAAGGCATCATCGCTGGCTTCTTGGGGGTCAACCTCATTAAACGGTTCAAAAAGGGCGAGAGCCTCTCAGTCGTTCGTTTTGCGGCCTACTGGGCGCTGCCATCAGGTCTCTTCGCCTTGGGGCGCACGCTGCCTTCCTACAAACGCGAACTGGCGGGGTAGGGGCCATGGATACAACCGTCGCCTATACGCGCCTTCAGACGGCCCTCCGCCAGCGGAACATGCTGGCCGTCGCCGGGATGGTGCTCTGCCTCGGCTCAGCCCTTCAGGCCTATGTCATCGCCACGAAAGGCGAGACCGTCATCCTGACGCCGACCCTCAAGGCCGATGCGGCGATCACCGCCGAGGCGCCGAGCCCTGAATATCTCGAGCAGACCACCCGCGATGTCGCCGGGCTGTTCCTCAACCGCCACCCGCACAATCTCAGCTATTTCCGGGACAACATCTTGCGCCTCGCCCACCCGACCTCCCACGGGGAGATCGAGGCAGCGCTGATGGCGACCGAGCGGCGGCTTCTCGCCACCAAATCCTCCACCGTCTTCTACCCAACAAAGATCTTCGTCGATCCTGTTCGGCTGACCTCCGAGATCCGAGGCGAGCTTCACACTTATCTCGGCCCCGACCGGGTGAAGACCGAGCGGACGATCTACGCCGCGGACTGGCGCTACCAATCGATGCGGCTCTGGCTCGAGGATTTCTATCCGATCGATGTCGATGCCTCGCAGGCACAGACCTCGCCCCTCCTCAAACCTGCATCGGAGACCGAGCGATGATCCGTGCTACGCTCATCCTTTGCGCGACCGCGCTGATATCTTCGGCTCATGCCGAACAGATCGTAGAAGCTGCCGATGGCGGCACGGTCAGCGGCTACGCCAGCGAGACCGGCGTCACGCGGCTTTCCTTTCTCGGCGACGCGGCGGCTTCGGTACAGATGGCCGCAGGCGGGGAGGGCGCTGGCTTCTCCATCGCCCACGAGCCGACCACCGGCGATCTCTACATCTCACTCGACGGGACGCGCCGTTCGTCCCGTCCCGGAGCGGCCAGCTTCTTCGTCACCACACGGAGCGGTGCGACCTATTAGGTCGCGCTAGCCGCAAAGGCGACGCCTTCGACCCAGATTATGGTGCGCAACCCTGCGCTGGAGCGTGAGCGCGCCGACCGGCCTGTTCTAGCGTCTCAGGAAGACGAGGCCGTCGTCGCGCTGATCAGAGCGATGTGGGCTAATGCTCTCGCTGAAGGCTACGAGATCAGTCGCCCCAATTCGAGAGAACGAGTAGCGGGGTCCCTCAGGATCCGCCCCATCAGCACCTATCGCAGTGAACGTCTCACGGGTCGCGTCTTCTCCGTCCGCAACCCGTCGCCTGGCACGGTCACCATCGACGAGACTGCCTTCATGGCGCCGGGCGTTATTGCCGTCACGGTCCGGGGGGCCTCCGAGCTACCCGCCAAATCCCGTGCCCGCGTGCTGGTCATCTCGCGGGAGGCGTCATGAGCGAGGAAAACCTCAAACGCCGCCGCACCCAGCGGCTCGTCCTCGGCGGAGCGTCCACCCTCGCCCTCACGGCCGCAGGCTTCTGGGTCTTCTCCGGCGAGGGCTCGGACAACCAGTCGCGTGCGGAGGATCTCAGGCGCAGACGCGCCATGACCGATGTCATCAACCCACCCGGTCTCGGCGCTGACTTTCTCTCCGAGACCGGCACCCGCCTCGCCTCGGTTGAGGAGTCGGTCGGCAGCCTGGAAGAGCAGGTCCGCCGTCTCTCCGCCATCCTAACCGAGAAGGACCGCGAGCTGGCAGGTACGCGCGCCGAACTCAACAAGACCCGAAACGACGCTCTCGCCATGTTCGAAGACCTAGCCGCGAGGGTCGCGGGCGAACCGTCTCCTTCCGCCCCACCGAATGCTGCACCGACCTCGCCGCAAAGCCCACGCCCTGCCGGCGGCGATCCCTTCGTGCACCGGGGCGTCGTCCCGATCGGACCTCAGGTCCAAGGGGCGGCGCCGCTCCCCATCGCGCCAGTCGTACCGCGCACTGTCGAGATCATGACCTTCACCTCTGCTGACGATGCTCTCGATACGAAGGTGCTACGACCGGCGATCTATGATGCCGATGACGGCGACTACGTCCCGCCTAATGCCTATGCGAGGGCCAACGTCATTGTCGGTGTCGATATGTCGACGGGCGTCCGGCTCTCTGCCGATCCCAAACCCGTCCTGCTGCGCATCACTGGCCCGGCTTTCTCGGTTCTCCAAGATGGTCAGCGCCTCGACACCGACCTCACCGGCTGCCTCGTCAACGGCGCGGCCCACGCCGAACTCGCCTCCGAGCGGGTCTATGTGCAGCTTCAGAAGATCACCTGCGATCGGGGCGGCGGCGAGATCGCCGAGAGCCAGGTCGAAGGCTATGTGGCGCAGCTCGGCAAGGTCGGCATCCGTGGTCGCGTCGTCTCCCGTGAGGGCGACATCGTCGAAAAGGCGCTGATCGCTGGTGTCATCGGCGGTTTCGGCCGCGGTATCTCGCGCAACACCGACCTCGCCCTCGGCGCTGGCGGTGCGATCGGTTCCGGCGGCACCACGGTGCTGACGAACCGCGGACTCTCCTCGGGGGAGATCGCCGCGGGGGGCCTTGGCGAAGGGCTTTCCACCGCGGCCGACACAGTCTCCGACTACCTCATCGATCGGGCCGAGCAGTACCAGCCGGTGATCGAGATGCCCACGGGCGTCGACGTCGAAATCGTCTTCCTTTCCGGCTTCTTCGCACGGGGTGAGCAGTGATGGCTCTCCTCAGCGCATCAGTTTCGCAGGGCGCGGCGTGCCCTTCCTCCCCGAAAGAGGCGGCAGGCTGCCCCCCTAAACGCCGCCTCCGCCGCGCCCTGCGATTCCCGGCCCTCCAGTCTCTCGGTTTCCTCGTTTGCACCTTCGGTCAGAAGACGGACGAAATGCCGGGGACGGTCCACCGATCTTTCCGCCGAGGGGCCTCTCTCGCGGTTCTCTCCCGCCACGACCAACATTGGAGGCTCGCATGGAGCGCTTGAAGACCTGGATAGCCAAACAGCCCAAGGATGCGCTGGTGGCGGCGGGCTTGTCGATCTCACCCGCGACGAAGGCAGCGCCGCTCTCGTGCATGCCGGGACCAAGGGCGGTATTGGCTCCGGCGGCGCGGTGACGGTCAGCCATGATGGTTCGATCTATGTGAACACTATCGACGGTTACGGCATCTTCGCCCAGAGCGTTGGTTGTTCCACCTCCACAACCGAGTACATTCTCGAGGCAGCGGACAGGATAGGCATCGACCATAGTCAGCTCGGTTTCGAAGGTGATCCCTGCGCGAACAGCGGCGGAGAGATACAGGGCGGCGGCGGTGTGGCCGGCGTCGGGATCTTCCTCGACGAGGGCGGCACGAACGCCATCAATATCGCTTCGGACACCACCGTCTGGGCACTGAGCGGCAACGCCATCCTCGCGACACGAGGCGACGAGACCGTCACCAACAACGGCACGGTCATCGGCAATGTCGAGCTCGGCGGCGGCACCAATGCCCTCCTTAACAACGAAGGCGCGCGCTTCGACCTCGGCCCGATCGTCGATCTCGGCGGCGGACTGCTAACCAATAACGGCATCCTGTCGCCCGGTGGTCTGGGTACGGTGCAGACGACTTATCTCGCGGGCGATCTGAGGCTGGCGAGCCTCGGCACGCTGGAAGTCGATCTCGACTTTTCGGACGGAGCTTCGGACCTGATCGCCATCGAAGGTGCGCTGACCCTCGATGGCGGGGAGATCCTGCCCAACCTCCTGAGCCTTGAGAACATCGAGAACTCGGAAATGATCTTTGCTGCGACGAACGGCGTGACGGTTTCGGCGGCACCGACGATCATCGACACCAAGCCGCTTCTGGATTTCGAGCTGGTCAGCACGGCGGGGTCGGTGGGAATCAACATCGTCCCCGTCACGAGCGCCCAGACCTATCAGGCCCTCGGCCTCAAGCAGCAGAACACCAAGGTGGTGGATTATCTCCTCGGCACCTTGGGGGCGAATGGCCAGGCAGGCGAGCTTGAGGACATCCTCATCACCCTCGCCAACTCAGAGGACCCTGGCCCGATCTCGGACTTCCTCGACACCATCAACCCCGACGTGTTCGGATCGCCCCTCGGTGATGGGTCGAGCGGGGCCGCGCCTCACCTCGGCAGCCAGTTCAGCTGCGGCGGCGCCAATGACAGGGCGGCTTCGGCTCTCATCGAAGAGACCTGCAACTGGAGCAAGGTGGTCGGCTGCAACCTCACCCTCGACCCCACGCTCGAGAATACAGGGTCCGAAGAGGACGGCGTCGGCTTCTACGCGGGGACCCAGCGGAAAGTGCCGGACAGCTGGCGTGTCGGTCTTTCCGGGGGCTACGAGACGGCGGAGGCTACCGTGGGCCGCCGCGCCGCAACCGAGACCCAGCGCTTCCTCTTGGGGTTGTCCACGAAATACGTGCCCGGCAACCGCTACATGATGAAGACCGCCTTCTCTCTCGGGCACGCCGATCAGGAGATGACACGGACGATGGCCTCCCCGACCGGCGGCGGAAGCCTGACGGGCCTTACGGAAAGCTCCACCACGACGGCGGCAATCAAGAGCCGTCACCAGATGACCTTCGAGCGCGGGGCCGCCTATCTCCGGCCGATGGTCGATCTCGATCTCGAGCATTTCCACCGCAGCTCGTTCGAGGAGACCGGTCTTGGGGCCTTCAACATCGAAAGCGACGCGATGAGCGAGTTCCTCTACGCAGCGACCCCTGCTTTGGAGGTCGGCTACTGGCACCAAGGCACAAGCCGTCGCGCGAGCGGTTATCTGAGGGTCGGTGTCCAGCTCAACGGCAACACCGAATTTTCCGCCACCCGGTTCCAAGGTGCGGCGCAAACGGCCGAGGCCTATGGGGTGACGACAGAGTTCGACCAGACCGTAGGGGTCCTCGAGGCAGGCTTCGAAATCCCGCTCGGCAAGACCCTCGACCTTCGCTTCGGCTATGGCGCCCGCTTCGGCGAGACTTCGGAATATCAGTCAGCGAGCGGGAAGCTTCGATACAACTTCTAAGGGTTTGGTGGCCTTTCGACCCTACGGTCTAGGCGGAGCGGACCCGAAGGTTATAGCAGCGACCTCGTGGTCTCGGCTATCTAGTGCTTCCTCACTGCGGCTGTGCTGACGGTTTGATCTTTGCTCCCACGTCAATTGAAACGGCGACGGTCTGGCACGTTTCTGGAACAGCAGCTCAAATAGCCCCTTCAATGTCGCAATCTATTCCTGACCATAGCCCAATACAGGGTTGCAGATCTGCATTCTCCATGTGCCAACGCACCCGACCAGTCGATGGTCGTAGATGTGAATGGCAGCATACTGACTGCTTCAGGGTGCTTCAGTGCCCTCCGGCGGCAAGAACCGAACACACGGTTTTTTGTTGCAAGTACAATTCTCACAACGTAAGAAATCATCAATGATTTCTGGGGGAACGCCATGAAGAATCTGATCTCCGCCTCGATGGGCATCCTCGCTCTTTTGGGCGCTTCAGCCAATGCCGCTGCCTTCGTCACCTTCACTGAAGAAGGCGGGAACACGATCGCCGAGTTGTCGGGCACGCTCGATCTCACCGGTGTGACAGATCAGGGGCTCTTCGCAAGCGCCAACACTGGCTTCGTCGATATGAACAACGCACGCGTGGGTTTTGGCGGCGCCGGTGAGAACCAGCGCCTTTATAGCGCGGTCGGTCCTTCGGTCTTCGGGACGGGCGGCAATATCGATGCCGACTCGGTCAGTGGTGACATCATCTTTCTCTTGGGTGCAACCGACTCGCTCTGGCTACCGGCGGACTTCACCGGCGGTGAGCTTTCGGGCACCATGACCTTTCTCGGCGTTGCCCTCGAAGCGTTCGGCTTCACGGATGACAGCTATGTCTACACCCTCACCAATGGCGACACGCTGACGGTCCTGGTCAGCAATGAAGTCCCAGTCCCGGCTGCGCTCCCGCTCTTCGGCGCTGGCCTTGCCGGTCTGACCTTCCTTCGCAAGAGGCGGTCAGTTTAGAGACCGTTCCATACCCCCAGGGCAGGAGCCTGCATCTACAACTGTGAGCTAACTCCTCCGTGGGCAGAGTTGCCACGTAGTGTTTAGCTGTGATTAGATGCTCTGCGGCGTCAAAACGTAGCGTTTAGAGGGTGGAGGTCGGCTGGTCGTCTTTCCATGACAAGCTGCCGATGCCTTCACCCCAGTTCGCCAGCCCGCACAGGTGAACAGCAACCGTAAGCTGCTGCCTGCAGGCTCCGGGGCATCTCATCAGCTTCCTCTAGCTCTCACGAGCACGTCGAGTTCAGTCGGCATTCTTACGACGGCCCCGAGCCAAAGCAGCAACCGCCATCAGGGGGGAGGGCGCCGGGAAGCGGCACGGCGGTTTTCGTAATAGAGAGTGACGACGTCCCTAGACATCACGCTCGGATTCCCACGTTCGGTAGTATAGATGCCTGTGTTGAACGCGCTGATATCGATGGCGATCATACCGCTCCCGCCAGCGATGACCGATTGACCGCTGCTATAGCCGAATGTCGTAAGGAATCTGAAGCTCAGATCGTCAGCGGTGAAGTCGCCGAAATCGCTGTCCAGAAAGATCTGATTGATGGGTTTTTTCCAATGCCTATAATCGCTATGAAGGCACTGCCAGTAAGGTTCAGAAGAAGGTCCTGGACGCTTGTGCCTTTCAGAAAATGCGCAACGTCAGCTTCGCCGATCTGCATTTAGTCACCGGCTTGCCAACCGCTGGTGCCAGTGGACCGTACGAACAATGAGCTACGGCTCGTCGTCGATCCCGAGAAGCTGATCGTCGAGAAACCTTCACCATGCTTTCCGGTGATGTCGATTTGAATAGCAGCCTGGGAGATGCCGCAAAGTAGTGCTGCACAAATGGTTGAAAGTAAGGCTGTTCTCATCAAGCAGCCTCGGGACGTACCTCACGCTCCTGCGCGATGTCAGTCTTAGTTAAGCAAACAGAATCAATTCGATATCTGATTTTTTCGAGGTTCATCCGAGCGAGTGCGGAGGAGCCGGGTGGGGATTTGAACCCATCGTCGAAACCTCGCATCGTCAAGACCCACCCGTACCTGCGGCTTTGTTTCTGAATTGGTCCGGCCGCAACCCTAGATCGCTGAGCCAACGATCTTTTCACCCTGCAGACCTATGGTCGGTTGGTTGTTGGGAAGGGCAGACACAATGGACGGCTCGAGATGGTTTCGTAGAAGGAGCCTCATAGCTCTGCCGGGTGCCACCGTGGCCGCGCTCGCTCTTTCGGCCTGCGGTGGTGGCGGTGGTTCTACCGACAGAGAACCTCAAGCTCCTAGTCCGTCCTCACCATCTACGCCGCCCGCCCCTCCGCCTGCCAGCAACAGCGCACCGACGATATCGTCGGACGGGGGAGCGGATCGTAGTACCGTCATCGGATCAGCTTTCAGTCTCAGTTTCACCGCGACCGATCCGGACGGGGACTCGCTGAACCTTACCGCCCTGAACATGCCATCCTTTCTCGTCCTGGACGAGGCGGCATCCACGATCGCAGGCACGCCCGGAGACGAGGACACGGGCTACTACAGCGACATCACCATCGAGGTCAGCGACGGTCAGGAGAAAGCGGAACTCGTCTTCCACCTCACCGTTCTCGAGGGCGGCATGGAGGCAGCCCTGGCCACCGGAGACCACCGTCACGTTACTGACCCGGCGGACTACTATGCGGCGCTCGCCGCAGAGATCGAGGCGGGGAAGACCCGCTTCGATCCTCTCCTATGGCCGTTGTTCGGTTATGAGGAGAACGGCGGCTCCACCGCAGGCAGTCTGAACTGGCTGGTCTGGGAGCCTGTCGGCCCGGTGGCCGCGCTTTCCGCGGGCTTCGGTGCTCAGGCGCCGGTTCTGCTGCCGACCGCTGGGTGGCGGGATGGACATCTTGCCCTTGGCGCTGCCGGGACCGTCGGCGGTACGAAGTGGCTGGCCCTCGGCGGCAACCCGGTGAGAGATGCCGCCCTCGACCCTTCGAGCGTCAACACTCAGTTTTCGGACTTTCTCGACAATGTCCTTTCATGGCTCACCGGTACGGATAGCGGCTCCAGCCCTTCGGTCGTCACAGCCCATCTTGCTGAGAGTTTTGATGATCCAGCTCGCTCCTCGGTCAGGAACTGGCTCGATGCGCAGCTAGGGGCCAAGCTAAACACGGAACAAAGCTGCGACGGTGCGAGCCTCGTGAAGTGTATTGACGCCGGTTCGGACCTTCTCGTGATTTCCGGTCATGTGCCGACGAGCCAGTCAGCCGAGGAACTCGCTGCAGGCGTGCGCGCAGCGTTCGAACGCGGCGTGCCGGTTCTCTATTTCCACCATGAGGGCGGCCTGTCGCGCGGCAGCGAGGCAGTTCTCAGGGTCCTCGGCTTGACCCATGCCCAGGACCTCAGCGAGACCAGCGTGCAAATCGGCGGCTGGGATCCGTCCTCTCTCTTCAGTACCCTGCCGGACGAGGTCGCGGCGACCCGCGACATCCTCATCGACCTTAAAGCAGGCAGCTACGACTATGATTTCGGAGCCTGCGATGAGACGCGATGCCCGAACGAGCACCCCTGGACCACGACGTTCAATCCGGCGGTCACGGACCTCAAAGAGCTTTTCGACCGGCTCGACGAGCACGGTATCGATCTGTTCACCGAAGAAGGCCGGACCTATGAGAAACTCCTCGTTCTCCTGGCCGATCATCTGCGCTCCAAGGTTGAGTTTCCGATCTCAGCACCGAGCTATCAGATCGCCGAGTTCCACCGCGGCATGTTCGCGGACCATATCCATCCCACCGTGCGGTCCCTCAATCCGAAGCAACCCGACCTCGGCACTTTCGCGGAGAAGGACCTCAGCGGGGTCGATCCCGTGTCGGTGACGGTGGACCGCACGAGCTACAAGGGTTTCCGTTCGACCGGCACTTACGCCCTGCCCGGACGGTCCTTCACCGTGACGCGCCTCGACAGCGCCGAAGGTGACGCCTGGATCAGGGTGAACTCCAACCGCTCGGGCTCGGTCCGCCAGTTCGGCAACGACAGCTACACCTTCCGCTGGGACGGCTACAGCTACTACCGGCGGCCCAAGCACGTGGCGACCGCCAAGGTCCGGTTGAGGGCAGGGGAGAGCGTGACCCTGACCACGGCCATCGGCGGCCCGGTCCACGTCTATTTCGAGACGGAAGGCGAGAAGATGTCGTTCCGCTTCGAGGGCGTCGGCCAGCATCCCTATTGGCGCAGCCCGGAAGACAACGCCGCCTTCGCAGCGGCCATTGCGGCCGAGGAGTATGATTGGGTCGAGGTCGCCACCCAGGACTTCGAAATCCACGGCAAGATGAACGGCTACTATTACATGCCGGGTCTCATGGAGCGCTACGACGACTACATGGGCGATTGGGTCGCGACCTATACGGATTATACCAAGCTGTTCCACCGTTGGATCTACGAGGTCGGAGGCTTCGAAGGCGGGCTCGTCCCCGGCGATCCCCAGATCAAGGCCTTCGCCGAGGCCCGGGGCCTTCCCATGCGTAAGCTCGATGAGATCGAGCATATCTATGCGGATCAGGCGTCGTGCAGCTCGGGCTGCGGCGGCAATCCTGCCGACATCGATGGGCGCTTCGAGCCAACGGGCACCATCGCCATTCACGAGCATGGCCACGGCGTCGAGCATTATACCAGTCTCTTCGAGGGCTGGGAGTTCCACAGCCAGACCGACCTCTACATGCACTACCACCAGCGCCGACAGGTCGAGGTCTGGGGCGACGAGCACGCTCCGCATACGGGACGCAGCCTCAAGTACAAAGAGATGTACGAGCTTCTGCAGCAGGCGAGGAATGAGGCGGACCCGGAAAGCTTCATGCAGGACTACCGCATCGGTAAGAGCTGGCAGGAAAGCCAGGTCGTGATGATGCAGCTCCTCTCGATCGCGGCCAATGAGACGACCATCGATGGAGGCTGGATGGCGCTCGGCATGATGCAGGTGATGCAGACGGCGTTCGAGGAAGCGAAGGAGGGCGATGACCTTTGGTACGAGCGCCGCGCGGGTCTCGGCTATTCGGGCTGGGCGCGGGAAGACGCCGCTGAGCTCAACATGAACGACCGGCTGCTGGTGACGTGGTCGGAGGTTCTGGGCCGTGACGTGACGGCTTGGCTCGAGATGTGGGGCCTGACCTTCGGCGACACCGCCAAAGCTCACGTGGCTTCGAAGGGCTACCTGCAGCAGTCCCTCGTCTTCTACGCCCACGACAACGCCTCGCACCGGATGGGGCTCGAAGCTGATGCCCTGCCGGTGGACGGCACGACCCCTTGGCCCGTTGATTAGCAGCTCGCCCACGTTCAAGCACGCAAACGTATTCGCATCGGTGCCTAAGGGGACAAACGCAGGTTCGGCAGCAGTCATATTCAGCGGCGCGTCTTACGGAGCGTGCGTCGCCAACAAAAATTAAGGTCAGTGTGGTTGCGCCGTGGGCGGACGAACGGAGTAGTTTGGCGTTTCAGTATGTCCGTAAACAGGCCTCCGCGCCAAGCTTACGCTCATCAGATAGGTTAAATGAAACCCCTACGATCGACCTGCTACTGCCGTGCCGCCCTTCTGCGGAGGGCTTGTTCCACCAGGCGGCTGTCCTCTTCGTAGCCTTCCGCTCTCGCTAAGAGACGTTCCCGGTTCTTGGTTGATGGGGATCGCTCTGCCATTCTACGCAGTAACGAGGCGTGGCCTCGTTGGGCCCTAAGGCTGTCTTCCAAGCTCCGCTCCAGCGCTTCCAGTTGGCTTTCGACGAGGGTGTCTTCTGAGTAGGCGTGACCCGTATGGCAGCGGTAGCGCACCAGCTCGCCGTCCTTGATCTCCCAGAGGACCCCGTTGCAGTCGGGACAGTTGTAAGGTGACAGCTCTCCGAGACTTTCGGTCATTTCCATGGTCGATGCCTCCAGTGCCGAAATGGTGAGTTCTGTGCGGATGTCTTGCGGTGCAGCCGCCGGGCGGTCTGCCTTCTCGCCGACCATGGCGGCGATCATCGCTGCCAGCTCGGAGGCCGTTCCGACCTGGGCGTCCGGGACAGCCCTTCGCGCGGCGCTCGGCATCTCTCCGGCGAGAGCGTCCGTGGGGTCCTGCACCAAAGCGCGTCCGCCCACTCGCCAGATCGCCCTCAGACCCGACGCGCCGTCATCGAGGCGCCCGGACAGAACCACCCCGACGGTGCGGGTGGGCCGATAGACGGCGGCAGAGCGAAACAGGGGATCGATAGCCGGCCTGAAGCCGTTCTCTGCCGGTCCGCGCCTGAGATGGACGTGCCCATCGCCGATCAGCATATGCCGGTCCAGCGGAGCGAAAATCACCGTTCCCTCGCGCAGCGTCTCGCCTTCTTCCGGGTCGATCGTGGGAAGGCTGGAATAGCGGGCGAGGAGGGTCGCGAGGGTCGCAACCTCCGTCGGCCCGCGGTGCAGCGTCACGAGGACCACGGCTGGAAGCGAGGGCGGCAGCTCGGCGAGCAGCGTCTTGAGCGTGCTGAACCCGCCCGCGGACCCGCCGATCACGACGGTGTCGATGCGGTCATGGGATGTCTTCATCACTGGTGAACAGTTCGCGGGCCTCCCGGTTCGTGGACGGGCGACCGAGGCGCTGCTCTGTGATCTGCTCCGCCGGCATCTGGAACATCGCTAGGGAGGAACCGTGAGCGTTTCGACTTCAGCCTATGCGTAGCAAGAGAGCCAAGCCGCAGTTACGCCAGAGTGACGGGCAGGTTGAGCGACAGGACCCTGCCTTCTTGAGATGCGTTCTGAGAGACTTCTCCGCCGATCCGGCGCGCGAGATCCGCAGCGATCCGTCCCGACAAGGACTTGTCCTCCGGCCAATCGCTGATCTCTCCGCTGTCGCTGATCTCGATACGGACGGTGCTTCCGTCCACCCAGGCGCCGATCGTCCGCTTACCTTCGCTGGCCACACGGAGCATCTCGCCCACGGCCAAGCCTATACGGCCGACCGTGGTGGGGTCGTAGCACACATCTCCCGTGTCGATACGGAGCTCGACATCCTCGCTGGGTTCCTCGCGAACGCGGGAGGCGATCAACTGGGTCAGGTAGGCGCTCAGCGGAATCTCTTCGAGCTGCCCAATCGCGGCCGACCTCATCTCATAGACCAGGCTGATGGCTTCCATACGGTCGGCGATGAGGTCGGCTTTTTGATCACTCTCGGCACCCTGATAGGCTTCGAGACGCGTGATCGCGACGATGGTCGACAGGTGGTTTCCCACATCGTGCTGCATCTGCCTGAGGGCGTCGTCGATCCGCTGCAGGGTGGCGCGCTCGGCGCTTTGCTTCTCCCACAGCGTCTGAACCCCTAGGAAATGGGTCACGGTGCCGTTCTCGTCCTTGAGCGGCGTGATCATCAACCGGTTGCAGAACGCTTCGCCATCAGCGCGGTAGTTGGTGAGGTCGACGGTGACTTGGCGCTCCGCGTCGATACTCTCGCGAAGCTCCTGCACCATGCTCGGCTCGGTATCCTCGCCCTGGAGGAAGCGGCAGTTGCGACCGATGATCGCAGACGCCTCATAGCCGGTCAGCTCGGTGAAGGCGCGGTTCACATAGACGATCGGGTTGTCGTCCTGCCGCGGATCGGTGATCACCAAGGACAGGGGAACCTCGTTCAGCCCCCGGCGCAGCAGGCTGCGGGGGATGGAAGACTGCCGATCCCGATCGCTCATGGTTGTTGCTACCCTCTATCACATACTGCTCGCGAGGCCCTGCCTTGCACGAAACACCGAATACGGGAACCAAGACTGTCCGTTTGCCCTCTGTATGGCTAGAGGCACATGAGATCGAGGTTCCGCATTCTGCCGTTCCAAAACAACGGGTAGGTCATTCTGAGCATGGTGCTAGAGGGCGAAGGCAAAGGAAGCTCCTCACTGGTCGGGCTCGTCGGTATCGGTGCCTCCGCCGGGGGGCTCGAGCCGCTTCAGGAGATCGTAGCCGGTCTGCCGCCTGACGCTGGCCTCGCCTATGTGGTGGTGCAGCATCTCTCGCCGGACAAACCCTCGATCCTGCATCAGCTTCTAGCCGAGAAGACACGCCTTCCCGTGCGGATGATCGAAGACGGAGCGAAGATCGTTCCGGACGCCATCCACATCGCGCCGTCGACTTCTGACGTCGAGTTGAACAGCGAGTCTTTCCGCCTCGTCCCTCGTGACCCGAAGGAGAGGCCCCACGCGCCGATCGACCGCTTCTTCTCGAGCTTGGCGCGGGTCCGGGGGCGCACGGGTATCTGCGTGGTGTTGTCCGGCACGGGGACGGACGGCACGGCGGGTCTGAGGGCGGTGAAGGAAGCGGGCGGGATCGGCATCGCGCAGTCCAGCGAGAACGCGCGCTTCCCAGGTATGCCCAATGCCGCCGTCGCCACGGGCCTGGTCGACTTCGTTCAGCCCGCCCGCGATGTTCCGCTGAGGCTAGCCGATCTCGCCTCCCATTTTCGCGCCATGTCCAGCCAGGCCTCACGCAATGACCTGCATGAGCAGATCGAGGACCGGCTATCCGAGATCACGGAGATCGTCAGCCGTACCGGTCACGATTTCTCCGCCTACAAGCCCGCCACGCTCATCCGCCGCATCGCTCGGCGCATGGGCCTTCAGCACACACGGACGGTGGACGCCTATCTCGACAGGCTGAAGGACGACGATCACGAAGCCGGACGTCTCCTCCAGGACTTCCTGATCGGGGTGACGAAGTTTTTCCGGGACGAGGAGGTGTTCGACCTCGTGCGGGAGCGGGTCATCGAGCCCCTTGCCGCCCGCAAGGGAGAGCCGGTGCGCATATGGGTGCCCGGCTGTTCGACCGGGGAAGAGGTCTACTCTCTCGCCATGCTGCTGGTCGAGGCGGTGGAACGGCATGACAACCCGGCGCCGCTCCAGATTTTCGGTACGGATATCGATCTGGGCAGCTTGGCGCATGCACGATCAGGGCGGTACACGGACGCGGCGGTGCAGAATGTGCCTAAACGGCTTCTTGAGCAGTTTCTCGCCGCCGATCATAGCGGCTACAGGATAAACCCCCGCCTGCGTGAAATCTGCGTCTTCTCACCGCATAATCTGGCGCAGGACCCGCCTTTCTCCCGGATCGATTTCGTTTCGTGCCGCAACCTTCTGATCTACCTGTCGCTGCCATTGCAGCAGAGGGTCATCCCCAGGCTTCACTTTGCCATTCGCGGGAAAGGCCACCTTCTTCTCGGCCCGTCGGAAGGGCTTGCAGGCGATGACGACCTCTTCGAAACCGTCGACAAGAAATCCAGATTGTTCCGTAGGCGGGCAGATGCCGAGACCCGGTACTCGGCCCTCGCGGACCATGCGCCCCGGCCTCGAACGGGCGATGGGGGCGCGCCGGTCAACTGGGCCAGCCTGCCGGTCCATGAAGCCACTCGCGAGACCAAGGTCGAGCAGCTCTACCTGCAGCGCTTCGCGCAGCCCTTCGCCCTGATCGGTGCGGCGGGAGAGGTCGTCTACCTGTCCGAGGCGATGACGGCTTTTGTGAGACCGAGCAGGGGCGCCCCGGCCACCTCCATCGACAGCTTCCTGGTTCCCGATCTTAGAATGCCCGTCCGTGCGGCGCTCTCGGAAGCCAAGGGGAAAGGTGAGACGCACACGGTATTCGACGTGCTGGTCGGCACGCCGGGGGAGCGGCGCCTGTTCGACGTGACCGCGGCCCCCGCCTTCGAGGATAACCAGTTCCTCCTGGTGCTGAGCGAAGCGAGGCTGAGCCGCGGCTCCACCCTAGGCGAGCATATCGCCGACCGAGACCTCGAAGAGCGGGACCTTCTGACGAGAGAGAACGCAGCTCTTCGGCGCCAGCTCTCGGCGGCGACGGCGGAGTACGAATCGTCAGGGCAGGAACTGCGCAGCTCCAACGAAGAGCTCCTGTCGATGAACGAGGAGCTTCAGTCCTCCAACGAGGAGCTGGAGACGAGCCGCGAAGAGCTGCAGTCGATCAACGAGGAGCTCGAGACCGTCAACGCGGAGCTGACCGAGAACAACCAGCGGCTGGCGCGCGCTAACTCCGACCTGAAGAACCTCTTCGAGAGCACGGATATCGCCGTCCTCTTCCTCGATCCCGGCCTTCATATCCGCAGCTTCACGCCGGCGACGACGCGCCTCTTCGGTGTCCGTGAGAACGATGCAGGCCGGCCCATCAGCGATTTTGCGTCCCGCGTCTCCTATCCCGAGCTGGAGGAGGATGCGCGTTCGGTCAAAGCCGATCTTCAGACCATCGAGCGGGAACTCGTCACCGAGAAGACCGGCGAGACCTATCTTCTCCGCATGCGTCCCTACCGGACCACGGATGACCGCCTCGACGGCTTCGTGCTCACCTTCTTCGATATCAGCGAGCGCAAGCGGACCGAAGAACTCCTCGCCCGCAACGCGAAGGAGATGGAGCGGCAGTATGTCGAGCTGGAAACGCTCTACGATACGACGCCGGTGGGCTTGAACCTGCTCGATCGAAACCTGCGCTATCTGCGCATCAACGATCGGCTTGCGGAGATCAACGGGCATCCGGCAGAGGCCCATATCGGTCGTCTGCAGGCGGAGATGGTGCCTGACATCGACCCGAAGATCGCAGGCCTACAGCGGCAGGTGTTCGATACGGGAAAGGCCGTTATCGGTACGGAGGTCACTGGCTACACCCCCGCCGAGCCTGACCGTGAGCGCGTTTGGATCGTGGACTACTACCCCGTGAGGAGCGGGGAAGGGGAGGTCTTCGCTATTGGCTCCTGTGTGCGCGAGATCACCGAGGAGCGCGCTCTGGTCCGCAAACTCGCCGCAAGTGAGAGCCGCCTGCGGCGCATTCTCGACAACATGGTGGCCTTTGCCGCCGTTCTCGAGCCCGACGGAACCTTGGGGGAGGCAAACCAGCCCGCCATGGAGCGGGCCGAGCTGAAAGCCGAGGAGGTGATCGGCAAGAAGTTCTGGGACACCTACTGGTGGAGCCATAGCGAGGAGGTTGCCGCTCAGGTGCGCGGCGCCATCGAGCGCGCAGCGTCAGGCGAGCAGGTCCGCTATGATGTCGAGGTCCGCGTTGCAGGCGGCGCTCTGATCACCATCGATTTCCAAGTGGCGCCGGTGATGGACGGCGAGGGCGAGGTGATCGAGCTGATCGCATCGGGCTACGACATCACCGAACGCCGCGCGGCGGAGGTTCGCTTGACCATGCTGCTCGGCGAGCTGCAGCACCGGGTGAAAAACACCCTTGCCACTGTCGCTGCCATCTCCAGGTTCCTAGCCGACAACGCGACCTCCGTATCGGCTTACGAAGACCGACTGACCGCGCGCCTGGAAGCCATCTCCCGGACCCATGATCTTCTCACTGCGGAAGGGTGGGGAGGCGCGAGCCTTCATGAGGTGCTGTCCTTGGAAGCCTCTCCGTACCAGTCAGCGGAAATCAGCAGGGTCCGCGTGAAGGGCGACGACATAAGGCTCGATCCGAAGGAGGTACTGAGCCTCGGTATGGCCTTCCACGAGCTGGTCACCAACGCAGCCAAGTACGGCGCGCTCTCGACACCCGAGGGAGAGGTCACCGTCACCGTCAGCGAAGGCGGTGCCGAATGGACGGATTACCCACGCAGTATTGTCTGGAAGGAAAAGGGGGGTCCGGAAGTATCGCCCCCGCATAACCGTTCCGGTTTTGGATCATTTCTCATCGAGCAGGTACTAGCTCGTGACTTGAAAGGTGAGGTCCAACTACACTACGAAGAAGACGGCGTGCGATGCTGTATCGGACTGCCTGACGGGGGTGCCTAGAAATGGACCACAATCACACGGTCATGATTGTGGAGGACGAAGCGCTCATCGGACTGGACCTGGCCCGTTCGCTACAAAAAGCAGACTACGATGTAGCCGGGCCGTTCGAGACTTCGGCTGAGGCGAATAAGTGGCTCGAGCAGTCGGCACCGGTCTGCGCTCTCCTCGATGTCAATCTAGGTGACGGCAGCAACAGCTTCGAGCTTGCCGCTCGGCTGGCTGCCAGCAACATCCCCTTCGGTTTCCTGACGGGTTACGCGGCTTCGAAAGGCCATATCGACCAGCAGTTCAACGACGTACCGAAGCTCAGCAAACCATGTCGGCCTGAAGAGGTCGTCGCCATGGTGCGAGCGCTCAGCGTTCGGCATTCGTAGCTCTGCTACGGGCGCCGACTGAACAGGTACTGGGTTCGCTCAGGGAACCGGAGAGGCTTTCACCAGGCGGTCGGCAAGTGCGGCGACATCCACGGGTCTACATGGTTTCGAGAAGACCGGTGCGTTGCGATGCTCGGGCATCCGCCTGGCGACATCACCTGGAAAAGCAGTGACGAAGGCGAAGGGCACGCCGAAATCGGTCAGGATGTCGGCAACCTGCTTCGTGGTTTCCTTGCCTTCGAGGCGGATATCCAGAAGCGCAGCGTCCGGAATGAAATCCTCGAGCAGTTCCAACACGGACTGGCAGTCCGCGAACGGCCCCAACGCATCATACCCTGCCTTCTCGACAGTGGCGACAAGGTCAAGACCTTGAAACGTATCATCTTCCACGATCAGAACGTAGCGCGGTTCGAGTTGCGCCTGCATTGCTTATCCTCACGGCCTTTGGGTAATGACCAAGTCTGCTGCCTAACCATATGGTAAACACGCGGAGACAGCGCGCGTTCCCTCTAATCGGTGCACCCTCTGCAGACCGTACAGTCGGCTTCCGGTTCTTCCCCGTTTTATGAGCGGAAAGCGAAGCCTAGCCTTTTCGATCCTCGCTGCAGCTTGAGATGCGTCCCACCATCCTCCGTTAAAGGAAACGATGGCGGTTCTAGCATTCAGAACCACTAAGCGTAGTCCTTCACTACCACGATCGCAGCTACGAAACGTGTAAGGGAGATTGAGTCTCCGGCGCTCTAATCGGTCCCTTTTAGTCGCTACCATATCTGCCGGAGTCGATCCGAACCTGCCATGGAGTTCGCTCGTATAGCTTCTGTCCTGTGCTGATCATAATTGAACTCTCCAGTTCCTCCTACGGCAGAAGCGCACCACAGGACTTCTACCGGTGCGTTCGCAAAATAGGCGAGAAGGCAACGAAGAAGGCCGAAATTCGTTCTTCGCATTATGTCCGCAAATACGCCTTTGCTCCCGTCGAGAGCGGGAGCCGCGCTCGAGGTTGTTCGTGTCCGAGTTAACGTAGGGCGCGTAGCCATAGCTCGAGAGATTTCGTCGGATCGTTTCAAGGTCAGCAGTTTTTCGATAGCGGCGTATTTATCGAATGCCTGAATGACGTAGGGTGTGATGACTTGGCGTCCCACTCAGCAGCCAGCCTCACTGTGCCAACCCTTGGAGGGTTTCCGGCGTTGCCGGGCCAGCTGTCGAACGCCGTGGCCGATTTTGGGTAGTCGCTTTGGAAGTTTTCGTCCCGAGCGATGGCGGCATTAAGAACAGCGCGGTTCTTCTCGAAGTCAGACCACAGATAAACTTCATTCATACTTGCGCACTCATCCCGAACAGGGTCCGGCACATAGCCAGTGACCAGGGCGCCAATGTAGTCCGCTATACCCTCATGAAGAACTCCACTGAGGAAAGGTTCCTTTTGGTAGTTTTCCAAACCTAAGCTACGCTGGAAAGAGGGCCGTCTCATGGGTGTAGAAGCTCCGCAGACGGTTTCAGATCTCTACCTCACTACCTGCAATGAGGCAGATGACTTTGGCCTATGAGCTAGCTGTGCTGCATGAGTTGTTGGCGCCGAACATGCCGTAGATCGGGGGACTTACGCCTTGGTAGCAGGCTTCTTAGTACCAGGTAGATCAAGCACAGCTTTCTACTTGGATCTTGAGCAATGGGGAGGCAGACTTCGCTCCTTGTCGGTAGACTGTAGGATTGGCGGCAACGATCCTCGGCAAGTATTTCGCACTATCAATACGACCCTGGATGGAGATCTGTACACCGTCGCCCGCTCCATTGAGATATCCTCGTTGGAGATCACGAGCCAAGGGCTCATCCTCCTATCTCTCAAACACTTAGCACAACGGCAAGCATCAGTGGGATCGATCTCCGCTGTCAGCAGACCGACATCTTGTGCAGGGAGACAAAGTCTCTCTAGCGGGCACCCCCTTTTGGTGCCGACTGTTCGTTATTGGACGATCTCACCGAGCGTTTGCGGGCACGCTGGTTGGCAAGCGTGGAGCGGCGGCACTGAACTCGGTCAGGGTCACTGAAGAAAGCATGTGGGTGCGCGCGTACTGGTACTTGAGGACGGCTTCCAAACAGTCCCTATCCAGTATGCTTAGGTAGAGCCATCTGTGGAAGGACTAAATAGAAGGAGGACCTTCGAAGATCGCCAACCGTCTAGCGGCGGTCTCATTGCCACATCTCTTGTAAGGATGCGCCGATCTTACCAAGGACGAAGTCGTCCGCTGAGCGATGAAGCAGGCGGGGGGGGGCGTAGCGGCAGGTACACGGGCTGTCAGTACCGTGTGATGTTGCGGCTGCCACGCCGCCGAAGAAGGGGAGTAGCTCATCAGCGTTGTGGCTAACCCCGACATTGATGCTCTTCGTTCAATAAATTCCGCGGCGGGTTTTAGGCCAGTAGCTAAGGGTAGAAGCGCCGCAACTGGATACACTTCGATACAGTTTGGCGGCCTTCGGTAAACCCCGGAGGGCACTTCGTTGGTATCCTACCTCTGCGAACGAAGGAAGGGATGCGCAACGTGCAGGGACGATCAAGACTGCTGATGATGACTGCGATGTTGCTCGTCGCGGCAGCATGCGGTGGGGGCGGCGGCGACGGTGTTCCGCCCGTCCCGCCTCAGAATGAGAACCCAGTTCCCGCACCGCCGCCGCCGTCAGCGTCCACCCACTTCGCCACGGAACAGAGTACGTCGAGGTTCCTAACCATGGCCACATTCGGGCCTGTGCCTGATGAGGTAGCGCGCCTTACCGGCACCGATGCATCAGCTTGGATCAAGGAGCAGTTCGCTCTCACTCGCTCCCCTTATCTTTCGGAGGTGGAAGTCTATTATGGCATGGGTACACGCCGCCCGATGATGCTGGCTGACGGCTTCGACCAGGGTTCGACCTCCTGGGTCTTCTGGCGCAATGCCGCACAAGGTGAGGATCAACTCCGCCAGCGAATGATCTTCGCCCTGTCACAGGTTCTTGTCGTATCGAACGGCAGCGGCGGGCTTCTGGGCATCTTTCCCCAGACCCTAGGCCGCTACCAGGAGATTCTCTCCGAGCATGCCTTCGGCAACTACCGCGATCTCTTAGAAGACGTCACCTACTCTGTCGCGATGGCAGAGTACCTCACCTATCTTGGCAACCAGAAGGGCGATTCTGCTGCAGGCCGTGTGCCGGACGAGAACTACGCTCGCGAGATTCTGCAGCTCTTCACCATTGGCCTCGTAGAGCTGAACCCGGATGGCACGCCCCGCCTCGGGCCGGACGGCAAACCGATCGAGCTCTACACGAATGAAGACATCACCGGCCTCGCCAGGGTTTTCACCGGGCTTGCAAGCGCCGATCTCAGCCTCGACCTCGACGGCATCGCTGGGCGCATCCCGACCATTACAACTGCGGTGACCCAGCCGCTGCCTATGATCGAGAGCAGGCACTCTCCGAAGGAGAAGAGTTTTCTCGGGACCACTATTCCTGAGAATACACCGGGTCGCCAGAGCATCAGTCTCGCCCTTGACCATATCATGGATCACCCGAATGTAGGGCCGTTTGTCGGTAGACAAATTATTCAGCGCTTTGTGACAAGCAATCCGTCTCCAGCCTATGTGGAGCGTGTGGCTGCCGCGTTCGATCAGGGGCTCTATACCCTTCCTGATGGCGCTTTAGTTGGTGAGGGGCGTAAGGGCGACCTCGCCGCTACCATCGCCGCCATTCTGTTTGACGACGCTGCCCAGCCCGCTGCCGCACTTCCTGACGACCAGTTCGGCAAAGTCCGAGAGCCGGTCATACGTCTCGTTCACTTCATGCGTGCGTTCGATACCGATATGTCGAGTCCTGAATATGTAAGGGCGCTCTACGACACGGCGCCGATCAACGTCCTAGGCCAGCATCCCTTCCGCTCGCCTTCGGTGTTCAATTTCTACAGGCCAGGTTACGTGGCGCCTGGTACGCTATCGGGAGAGCTAGGTTTGCACGCGCCTGAGCTGCAGATCGTCAACGCCTCGTCTACGCCGGGCTACATCAACCTTCTCTCCTACGGCGCCTTTGGTACCCAGCGTGAGGAGTTCGCCAGCATGCGACCGGTCTTCACGAACTTCTCCGTACCCTTCGACCAAGAGCGAGCACGAACGACCTTCGTGCCTGACTATACCGAGGAGCTGGCTCTAGTCGATGATCCAGCCGCGCTGATCGACCACCTCGATAACCTTCTGCTTTACGGCAGCATGACCGCCGACACCCGCCGCCTACTGATCGAAACGATGGAAGAGTTACCGCACAATGTTTTCGCCAGCGAAGACGGGCGGGAGGATGCTGTGGCCTTTGCTGTGACCATGGTCATGTCCTCGCCCGACTACCTCGTGCAACGCTAAGGGAGAAGAAAATGCGGCTCGACAGAAGGAAGTTCCTTGCCTCCGCCCTCGCCGGATCTGCCATGGCCGGCCTTCCGGGTACTCTGACAGCTCACGCGGCAGATACGGGCGGCTACAAGGCTTTGGTCTGCGTCTTCCTGTTCGGGGGTCTCGACGGTCACGATCTGATCCTTCCCTACGACCAGCCCTCTTACGATAGTTTCGCGGGCATCAGACAGACCCTTCTGAACGGCTATGGCGGGGGAAGGTCACGTGAGAACCTCCTGCCGCTGAACCCCGACAACGCCTCTTCCTTCGGCAGCCGACAGTTTGCTTTGCCGCCGGAAATGCCTTTCATCAAGGCACTCTTCGACGAGGGGCGTGTCGCTGTCATCGGCAATGTCGGTCCACTGATCGAGCCTGTTACCGCGGCCACGGTAGAGGGAGGCGTCAAGCTTCCGCCCCGTCTTTTTTCTCACAACGATCAGCAGTCCGTCTGGCAGGCCAGTGCTCCGGAAGGTGCGCAGCTCGGATGGGGCGGCCTCTTCGCCGACGCAGTCCTCGCCTCCGGCGCCAACTCGGGCGGCGCCGCCTTCACGACCTTGGCCACAGCAGGTGTCGGGCCGTTTCTCACGGGCCGGATTGCTTCCCCCTATCAAGTCTCGCTCAGCGGCTCCGCGGGTATCACTGCGATCGAAAGCTTCGAAGCGCTAGGGTTCAGCAGCTTCCTCGAAGCAGCCAAGAACCGTTTCCGAGCGGATGGTTTCACGGGATCGAACATCCTTGCCCGTGATATGGCGCAAAAGTTCCGTTCAGGAATTGACGCCAATACCGCCTTCGATGCCGCGCGTGTCGGTGCCGCCGGCTTCTCGACCGCCTTTCCGGAAAGCTCGTTGGGTAGTCAGCTTAAGGCCGTCGCCGAAACCATGTCGATCAGGGGAGCCCTCTCTGCACATCGCCAGATCTTCTTCGTCGGCACTGGCGGTTTTGACAGCCATTCAGGACAAGCGGATACGGTGCCTGGCCTCCTCTCTCAAATCGACGGCGCATTCTCTGCTTTCGATGGCGCGTTGAAGGAGCTTGGTCTTTCGGACCAGGTGACCACCTTTACCGCCTCCGATTTCGGCAGAACGCTGGCCGTGAACGGGGATGGCACCGACCATGGATGGGGTGGTCACCATCTTGTCATGGGCGGTGCCGTCAGGGGGCGGAAGATCCTGGGAGACATTCCTGAGCCTTTGTTCGGCCATGATCAGGATGCAGGCGGAGGGCGCCTCATCCCCACCCTCGCCGTGGAACAGTTTGCCGATCCCTTAGGCCGGTGGTGGGGCCTCACGAGTGACGAGATCGCTGCCGCGCTCCCTAACAGAGCCAATTTCGATCCCGTATCATTGGATCTCTTCATTTAGGATAGAGAGTTTGCCGAAGTGAGGCTGGTTTGTATCGAACATATCTACGGCAGTGGCCGGACAATAGGCTAGGGCGCCTTTGTTCGGATGGTATTGGTAAGCGTGCCAATCTTCTCGATGGTGATCTCGACGCAATCGCCGTCCTCCAACAACCGCATCATCTCGAGGCCGCATCCTCCGCCGACCGTACCTGACCCGAAAATCTCGCCAGGCTGCAGCGTTTCCGAGCGGCTGACCCAGGCGATCATGTCTTCGAAGCGATGATGCATCGAAGAAGAGCTGCCCGTCGAGCGGTGTTCGCCGTTCACGGTAACGGTCATGTCCAGATCATAGGGGTCGCCAATCTCGTCCGGGGTAACGATACATGGCCCCATAGCGTTGGCGCCATCGAAATCCTTTCCTTTTGCCGGACCCAGCATCCCAGCCATCTCAGCAAACTGAGCATCACGCGCGGAAAAATCGTTGAACACCGTATAGCCGAAGATATGCGCGGCCGCGTTTTTCTTGCCGATATCACGTCCTTGCCTGCCGATCACGCAGGCAAGTTCGCACTCGTAGTCCATTAGTGATGAGTAGGACGGCCATAAGATAGTGTCGTCCGGACCGGAGACGGCAAAGCGGTTGGCCTTGTAGTAGACCGGCTGGTCGAACCAAACCGGCGGCGGCTCCAACTGACCAGCGCGGCGGGCGGCTTCGACCGCCTCTTCCTGGTCCGTCCCGGCGGCCATAGCGCGGAGCCGGGCTACGCTTTCCAGAGACTGCCGAAGGTGCAGCTCGAAAGCCATGAAGTCCCTGATCTGCACAGGAATGGGTAGGGGAGCCAGTAAGGTGAAGCTGCCTTCTCTCAGAAAGGCGCTGGCGGGTAGGGTGCTTTCGGCTTGTCTGGCAGCCTCCCACGCTTCCGGTCCTGCATCGATCAAGGCTTGCATGGAAGAGAAGGCAGGCCCTTTCTCCAGCGCGGTCAGACTCGCGACGCGCCCTTCTGTCAGGACACCGAGTTCTGGTATGCGGTGGTCCGAACGTCGGAAAGTGACCAGCTTCATCGCTCTATCCCTGGGGCGGTATGTGGCGAACCAGCACCCCTCACCTCAACATCGAAGGCAACCCTTTCACGAAATGAGAGGTCTGTCATCAAGAACATAGCTGATACGGCGCCACGTTCGTGAAGTATCGTACCGCAGTGCAGCATATAATTAGAGTTGACAGAAGTAGAGGTTTGCATTCAACTGCCATGAGAGGTCGCTCATCAAGAAGCGGCATGTCAGGGAAGAGCGTGATCATCCGTGTGGAAAGGGGCGCAGAATGTCTTATCGGTTGCTGTTGGGTAGCTGCTGCGTAGCGGCATTGATAGGTACTGCTAGCGGTCAGGAGCTTGACGAGCAGGAGATCGACGAGATTGTCGTTACGGGGACGAATATCAAAGGTGATCAGTTCCAGGCCGTGACGCCCGTCGATGTCTATGGCCGGGAGGATGTTCTGTCCGCAGGCTTCTCCACGGCGTCCGACTTGGTCACCGACATCCCTGCAAACTACGGCTCCGAAGCCAACCGCTCGGCTTTCACGCAGAACAATACGCTGGGTACGGCGCAGGTGAACCTGCGCGGTCTGGGGCTTGGGGCGACACTGGTCTTGACCAACGGTCGCCGCAACACATTGTCTTCGACCTTTGCCAACGATGGCAGTCAGTTCGTCGACATCAACCAGATCCCTCTGTCCCTTATCGAACGGGCCGAAGTGGTGAAAACCGGTGCTTCGGCAGTCTACGGCTCGGATGCGGTCGCTGGTGTGGTCAACTTCGTGACCCGCCAGGGCTTCGAGGGAATCGAGCTCGATGCGCAGTATCAAACGACGACCGAGGACAGCCAGGAGGACCTCACCCTCAACTTCCTCGCGGGCTTTGGTAGTGACAGCACCCATGTGACCCTAGCGGCCACCTATTTCGATCGCAGCGAGCTACGCTTCACCGATCGTGACTTCACCGATCAGGGGACGGAGTTCGAGATCGCCACGGCTCGCCCAGGCAGCTTCGTGCTGCTGGCTCCGCCTGCCGATCCGGATTTCGCGGGCACGCCGGTAGGTCGGCCGATCGTCGATCCATCCTGTGCGGCGGCCGGAGGCAATCCGCTGACGACCCCTGGTGGTCAGTTCTGTCAAGTCTCCACAAGGGAACAGTTCTCGCTGGTGCCCAACGAGGAGCGTCTGGCCCTCTGGGGCGATATCCGCCACGAGGCGCCGAACGGCTTCGGGGCCTTTGTCGAAGTCTCCTATGCCGACTCGGAGGCCACGGTGACGGGCCGTCCGCCCTCGCTTCCTGGTGCAGGGGCGTCAGGCGCGCTCGTCGTCTCGCCAGCCAACCAGTTCAACCCGTTCGGCGCTCCCGCAGTGTTTGTCGGCAGGCCGTTCGACCTGACCGAGGGCGGGGTCGATGAGACCTCTGAAAGTGAGACCTGGCGGGTCGCTACCGGCATCTCCCATGAGACGGACAGCGGCAGGCGTGCTGAGATTTCCTACGTCCACGCCGAGAACGACTTCACCATCGCGTTCAACGATCTTCTGGCATCTGTGTTCTTCCTTCCTGGCACGAACGTTATCAGAAACGATATCAACGTCTTCGGCACGGCCCAGACCGATCCCGCTCTTGCTAACGACCCTGCCATCGTCGAGGCGGCAACGGTGTCCGTGCCGATCGACTTCGAGAGCTCGATGGATGTGGTCGATGCCAGCATCTCCGGTGCAGCAGGAGGTCTGCTCGATAGCGGTCCCATCGGCTACGCTCTCGGTGTCCAATGGCGCGCCAACCGTTCTGGTTTCGATGCGGACGACCTGTTCAACACACCTGGACAGCTCGTCTTTCTGTTCCCCACCGACGACTTCGAAGAAGAGACGATCAGTGCCGCCTCTGTATATGGCGAGGCGCAGATACCGCTGACGGATCGTGTCGATCTGCAAGCGGCGCTCCGGTATGAAAGCTACTCCGACGGTATTGGTGATACACTCGATCCGAAGGTGGCGGTGACCGCTGAGGTGGCGGACGGTCTTCTGCTCAGAGGTTCGGTGGGCACCTCCTTCCGGGCGCCGACCCCGCTTCAGACCGGCGGCACGACCAACCAGGTTGGACCCATCGTCAACCCCTGCACAGGGCAACGCGTGGCCGCATCGCTGGTGACGAATGGCAACAGTGATCTTAATCCGGAGGAAGCCGTCACCTACTCGGCGGGCTTCGCCTATGACAACCGCCGAGCGGGCTTCCGTTTCTCGGCTGACTACTGGCGCTACGACTATGAGGATGTGATCACCCGTGAGAGCGTCGAGGCGGTGGCAGCCGGTGCAACCTGCCAGACTGTCGCGCCAGGCGTTGTCGTTCCGGTCGCGGACGGCCTTAGCGTCAACCCGGCCACTGGACAGATCAGTCAGATCGAAGTGAACTTTGTCAATGCTGGCGAGATCGAGACCGACGGCCTTGATGTGTCCCTAGGCTACACACGCGATACGGACAGTTGGGGCAGCTTCAGCGCTGACCTCATGGGGACGTGGGTGGCAAGCTTCGATGTCGCTGAAACGCCAGACGGCCCCAGTGTCGACAGGTTGGGCAGCCGCAACGTGACCAGCTTCACCAGGCCGGCCCCCGAGCTGCGCGGCAACCTGCAGCTTGGCTGGGAACTGGGGCCACACCGCTTCACGGCCATCACGCGCTACACGGACAGCTACGAGGACGACCTCAACGGCGGCGCCGAGATCGACAGCTTCACCACTCTCGATCTTCAGTACGCGCTGACCATGAACGATACGTTCGGTGACAAGGACACACTGATCCGTATCGGTGCGATCAACGTTACCGATGAGGACCCGCCCTTCGTGTTAGACCGTGGCGGCTACGACCCGCTTCTTGCCGACCCCCGTGGCCGTCTGGTCTATGTCGGCATCACACAGGGGTTCTGAGGAAGGCCATGAGCGACGATCCGTTCTACGACTACAAGCTGGTGATACGCGATGCCGGTCTCAAGCTGTTTGCAGAGAAGGGCGTAGAGGCTGTTTCAGTCGCTCAGATCTGCCGCGATGCCGAGGTAGCCAACGGTACGTTCTATAATTTCTACCGCAACAAGTCCGAGCTGGTCGCGGAGTTCCTGACTGAGGCCTATGAAGGGTTGGCTGCCAAGCTTCGTGATGCGGACGGCGAAGCATCCAACGCGGAAGAGCAGCACAGGCGCGATGTGACGATCATCGTCGATTTCACTGCCGAAAACTCCGATCTCATCCGCATCGCCCTGCGTGACGAGGGCGCCAAGCGCCTGACTGAGCAGAACGTCACCGAGATGTTCATCCATCAACGGGCTGCAGGCTTGAAGCGAGGTATGGCAACAGGCTTCTACCGCGCGGGGATTGACCCTGAGATGGCGGCTAGAACCGAGACCGGTTTGATGAACGAGATTCTGAGCTGGTGGCTGTCGGACCAGAGCAAGATAGATCGGGAACTCCTCATCGACTCCCTTGTCGCTATCCGTCTGCGGATCACCAATGGGGAGGTTTCGTAGGGTGCCCCGCCGCCGCGATATACTGATCGGCGCTGGACTGATGACGGGCGCTGCCGCTGCCGCGTATGGGATCACGAGAGAGAAGAAAGCTGAACGTCCCCATGCGGCGATCGCACGGAGCACGTCACGCCGACCGAACGTAATTCTGATCACCTCGGATCAGGAGCGCTCTTGGGACCTTATGCCTTCGGGTTTCATCGAGACCCACTGTCCGGCAAGGGCGCGGCTCGCCGAGCGAAGCATCTCGTTCAAGAACGCCTTCACGCCAAGCCAGCTCTGCTCCATGGCCAGGGGCACGATCTACACCGGCGCTCACCCCCAGGCCTCGGCCGTCTGGGAGAACGTGCCAATCCCCTACGCCACCGACATCCGGCAGGACATCGCCACCATGGGTAGCCTCTTCCAGGATGCAGGCTACGAGACGGCCTATTGCGGCAAGTGGCATCTCAGCCGTCTAGGTAAAGGGGGAAGTCCCTACCCGGAAGACCGCGTGAAGGAAGCGGTGAGGGCGGCTGGCTTCGACCATCCGCTCACCACCATGGAGGTAGACGGCCCTTGGGCCGGCTACCGCCACGACGAGCGCACGGTGGGTCAGGCGCTGTCCATGGCGGCGAGGAGGGGTGAAGAAGGCAAGCCGCTCTTCATGGCGGTGAACCTCGTCAATCCCCACGATATCATGTATTTCGCGGCCAACGATGCTATGGTCCGCTCACAGAAAGTCAAGCTTCAGCGCATCCTACCGCCCCCGGACGACCCGCTCTATGCCGAAGACCTCGGCTATGATGTCTTCGGTTCATGGGGACCGGCAACCCGTAAGGGCAAGCCCGCGGCGGTGGCGGAGTATGCCAGGGCCTATGAGCAGATCTTCGGCGTTCTTCCCTATGATGACGAAGAGATCGCCAGGAGCTTTCAGAACTACTATTGGAACGCCATGCGGGACTGCGATCGGCGGCTTGAGACGCTGCTGAGCGGTCTTGAGGCGATGGGGGCCATGGATGATACCATCGTGGTCTTCACTTCCGATCACGGCGAGTTTCTCGGCGCCCACGGCCTGCGCGGAAAGGGCGTGACCCCTTATGCCGAGGCGAGCCGTGTACCGATGCTGGTCAGCATGCTCGGCGGAGGGTCAGGGACTACAGAAGCGCCGATCAGCCATGTGGACTTGGTGCCGACCCTCCTGGGTCTGGCCGGTGTCGATACTGCGGAGATCAAAAGCAATGTCCCAACCGTGGTGGGCCAGGACTTGTCCGCCCAGGCGGCTGGAGGCAGCGGCCTCGGTCCGCGTGCCGACGGTGTCCTCGTCCACTGGACCAGCCTCGCTTTCATCGACCATCAGGCGGCCAATGCCTGGGAGGAGGTGCGAGAACGCGAGGGGCTCGGACGTGCCTACGCCTACTGGAAGATGCAGCGAGAAGAGCTGGCGGACGCTGCCGAGAAGCGAGGTCAGATGCGCGGCATCACCGGCAGCGGCTATACCTTCGCACGCTATTTCAGCCCCAAGAAACATCACAGCCCGCAAGGGTGGGACGAGCTCACTGGGCTCAACGACATCGAGCTCTACGACGACCGGGCCGATCCGAACCAGGTCGTCAACTTAGCCTACGACCCTCTCTACCAGAAGAAAGTTCTGGAGATGAGCCGTCGACTCGAGACGCTTATCGCCGAGGAGATCGGCACCGATGACGGCAGCTTCCTGCCGAGCTTTGCGAGGAGTTGAACCATGGGACAGGTCCTGCGCACGCCTGATGCGCGTTTCGAGAATCTACCGGATTATCCGTTCGCGCCGAACTATGTCGATATCGTCGATGAGGGCCTGGGCACGCTTCGTCAGCACTATGTGGATGAGGGGCCGAAGGATGGCGAGGTCGTGCTTCTCATGCATGGTGAGCCGAGCTGGTCCTATCTCTACCGGCACATGATCCCACCCCTGGCCGAGGCTGGATTCCGCGTGGTTGCGCCTGATCTCATCGGTTTCGGGCGGTCGGACAAGCCATCGGACAAGTCAGTCTACAGCTATCGCCGCAATGTGCAGTGGATGCTGAGCTTTCTTACGGCCATGGACCTTCGCGGTGTGACACTCTTCTGCCAAGACTGGGGCGGTCTCATTGGTCTTCGTCTAGTGGCGGAGCAACCTGAGCGCTTTGCCCGTGTGGTGGTCAGCAATTCGGGCCTTCCGCGCGGCGAGGGCATGTCGGACGCTTTCATGCGTTGGCAGCGCATCGCCAAATGGTCGCCGATCATGCCCATCGGCCGAGTGCTGCAACGGGCGAGCACGAGGACGTTAAGCGATGAGGAGGTCGCGGCTTACGAGGCGCCTTTCCCGAAAGGCTCGTACAAGGCGGCGGCCAGGATCTTTCCAAGCCTCGTCCCGGTGAAGGCCAACGATCCGGGCGCGGCCGACAACCGGGCGGCCTGGACGACTCTCTCGCGCTTTGGCGGTCCGGTGCTCACGCTCTTTGGCGATAGCGACCCGGTGACGGCGGGCTGGGACAAGCAGCTTCAGAACAACATGCCAGGTGCCGCCGGTCAGGCCCACCGCACCATCGAAGGAGGCCACCACTTCATCCAGGAAGACGCCCCCGAGGAGCTGGTACGAGGCATCGTGGATTTCATCCACGCCAACCCGCTTCCAGGTAGGCTAAAGGCCGTGTCATGACCTTGCGCAGCGTTCCCTCTGCGGCGAAGGCGGACGATATTCTTGCCGTGCACTTCGACGTGCCGGATCTCGAGACTGCTCGCTGCTTCCTCACGGATTTCGGGCTTACCGAGGTAGTCAGCAACAGCCAGGTGCTGGGTATGGCGGGAAGCCATGGGGGCCCAGTCATCTACCGGGCGGATAAGGGCGATACGGCACGCTTTCGCGGCTTCAGCTTCGCCGTCAGCCGCGAGGGTCTCGAGGCGCTTGCAGAGATAGATGGTCGGACTGTCGAGGACAGCGATGCAGGTCCATCCGTGTGCCTCACCGATCCTGATGGCTGGAGTGTCACTGCGGTGGCTCCCTCCAATGAGCCCCCCTCGAAGGAGCCTGGCTATCTACGTAATGAGCATGGCCGCGAGGGTAGACCGGGCGGCCGTCTGGTTCTGCCGCCCGGCTCCTCGTCGGTCAGGCGTCTCGGCCATGTGGTCCTCAAGGTAGGAAGCTATCGGGAGAGCCTTGCTTGGTATCAGGACCGTTTCGGTGTTCTCGTCTCGGATGAAGCCCTAGGCATGGACGACAAAACCGTCGTCGGTGCCTTCCTGCGCTGCGACCGGGGAAAGGCTACGACGGACCATCACACCCTCTTCATCATGGAAGGCGGGGAGCCGGCCTTCGAACATGCCGCCTTCGAGGTGGAGGGGATCGACGATCTGATGCGTGGCCACGCCCATCTCGAACGGGAAGGCTACAAGCATGACTGGGGTGTCGGGCGCCATGTCGTCGGTGCACATATGTTCGACTACTGGCGCGATCCCTTCGGCTTCATTCTGGAGCACTGGACCGATGGCGACCGGATAGACGCCACCGATCAGAAGCAGCAGCACACGCTGATGTCCCTGCTGGACACTCAATGGGGACCGGTGCACCCCCTTCTCAGAGGAGCACGGTCATGAAGCTCGCAACCTTCACGCAAGGTGGCCGCACGCGTATCGGAGTGGTCGAGGGCGAACAAGTGCTTGATATCTCCGCTAGCGGCACTGTTCCGACGGAAATGATCTCCCTGATCGAGGGAGGCGAGCAGGCGATGGACGGGCTGAGGCAGGTTGCCGGTAAGGCGACGTCGTTTCCCCTGTCGGCGGTAGCCCTCGAGGCGCCTGTGCCATCGCCTGGAAAGATTCTCGCCATCGGGCTGAACTATGCCGACCACATCGAAGAGACGGGCCTCGACAAACCGAAGGAGCAGATCTGGTTCAACAAGCAGCGCGGCAGCGTCAACGGTCCCTATGCGGATGTGAACATGCCTTCGGTCTCCCACTACCTCGATTACGAGGCGGAACTTGTCATGGTGATCGGCAAGCGCGCCAAGCATGTCCCGCGGGAGCGGGCGCATGAGGTCGTGTTCGGCTACATGTGCGGCAACGATGTTTCGGTACGCGACTGGCAGCTCGCCACGCCTACCATGACCATGGGTAAGAGTTTCGACACCCATGGGCCCACCGGTCCATGGATCGTTACGGCGGACGAGATCGGAGACCCGCATGACCTCGACTTCACCTGCCACGTCAATGGCGAGGAGAAACAACGTTCGAACACGAAACACATGGTTTTCGACTGCTGGGATCAGATTGCCCATCTCAGCAGGGCCTTTACCCTGGAGCCTGGGGATCTGATCTTCACCGGTACTTCCGGCGGTGTCGGCGTGGCTATGAAGCCGCCGGTCTTCCGCCAAGTGGGTGACGTCATGAAGGTGGCGTTCGACCGCATAGGAACCATCGAGAACCGCATCGTGGCCGAGAAGGCCGAGACACTGATCGCCTAAGGAGGAAAAGCTTGAGCCTGACCCTCTACCACAACGACCTTTCCACCTGCGCCCAGAAAGTGCGCCTGGTGCTCGCCGAAAAGGCTATCGCATGGGAGGGGAGGGAGCTTGATCTGAGGGCGGGGGACCAGCGTGATCCCTCTTATAAAGCGCTCAATCCTCGCGGTGTCGTGCCGACTCTGGTGCATGGCGACACCGTGGTCACCGAGAGCACGGTGATCATCGAGTATTTAGACGACGCCTTTCCCGACCCGGCTCTACGTCCGGCGGATGCGGGGAAGAGGGCGGCCATGCGTTGGTGGATGAAGCGGATCGACGACGACCTTCACCGCATGACGGGGGTGCTCTCCTACGCGATCGCTTTCCGTCAGGATCATCTCGAGCGTCCCGATGGCGGCAAGGCCATGCTCGAGGCAACCAAGGACCCCCAGGAGCGCATGATCCGAGCGGCCCTTCTTGACCAGGGGCTTGATTTTCCTGGTGTCGGCAAGGCATTCGCCGTGGTCGACGGTGCTATCGCCGAAGCAGAGGCACGGCTGACGGAAGCATCTTACCTTGCAGGCAGCTACTCCCTCGCTGATGCGGCGTGGACACCCTACCTTAACCGTTTCGCCCATCTAGGCCTCGACTGGCTGTGGGCGGAGCGCCCTCATCTGGCGGACTGGTGGGCTTCCCTTCAGAGCCGGGCGTCCTACCGCACAGCCCTCGCCGATGTGGAGCGTTCCGAGAAGGTCGCTGCCATGAACGAGGCAGGCCGTGCGGGCACGGAGCGCATTGCCGCATGGCGCGAGACCTTGGGCAAAGAAGAGGCGCTGTGACCGCGCGCCGTCCCAATATTCTCCTGTTCATGACGGACCAGCACCGGGCGGATCATGTGGGCTTTGGCGGTAACCAGATCGTCCGAACGCCGAACCTTGACGCATTGGCAGACAGGGGCAGGGTCTTTGACCGGGCCTATGTTGCCAACCCCATCTGCATGCCGAATAGAGCTTCGATCATGACTGGCATGATGCCGTCCGGACACGGTACGCGGATGAACGGCATCGACCTCGATTGGGGCATCAATACGTTCGCGCGCGTGGCGAGGAAAGCAGGCTACAAGACGGGTCTCGTCGGTAAGTCGCACCTTCAGGTGATGAATGATGCGGCGGAAGCCGTCAGGGCCATCCTCGGATCCGAACCTCCCGAGGATGGCCGTCGGCTCGGTTGGCCTGACGGGTGGGCTGACCATGAACGCATGGACCTCTGGCGTCAGGGCGATGTGGAGGTTCCAGAAGACTTCTACGGCTTCGATCATGTGCGTCTCACCGTCTTCCACTCCGACCTTTGCTCGGGTCACTACTATCGCTGGCTTCTTGAGAAGGGAGTCGATCCGAAGAATATTCAGGGTAGGGCCGTTGCGCTCGACGGCGACTTCGGCACGCAGCAGGTCTGGCGTACTTCCATGCCCGAGGAGCTCTACCCCACTACCTATGTGGCGGAAGAGGCAGTGTCCTTCCTCAGGGATCAAGAAGGTTCGGACGACCCCTTTTTATTGAAGGTAAGCTTCCCCGACCCACACCATCCGTTCACACCTCCTGGGCGCTATTTCGATATGTACGATGCGGCAGATATTCCCCTGCCGAAGACGTTCTACGACCCTCACGACAGCTCCGTGCCCAGCCTCAGAAAGATGACCAGGAACCGGGGCGACGGTGTGCATCTGATGATGCCCTTCAGCCCGACGGAGGACCAGTTCAAGCGGATGGCCGCCGCTGAGTACGGCATGATCACGATGATCGACGACGCAGTCGGGCGGGTGCTTACGGCTCTGGAAGAAAGCGGACAGGCGGACGATACGTTGATCGTCTTCACGGCAGACCACGGCGACATGTTCGGCGATCATGGCCTGATGCTGAAGGTCAGCCTCCACTACGATGCCTGTATCCGCGTTCCGCTCGTCATCGCGGGTCCTGGTGTGAGCAGTGGGCGGACGGATTCCTTTGCCAGCTCCATCGACCTTTGCCCGACCCTGATCGGCGCCATGGGGCTCGAGCCCTATTACGGCATCGCTGGTCACGACCTCGCACCCGTGCTGCAAGAACGGGAGGCGTCCGTACGCGACCATGTTCTGGTTGAAGAGCAGCAGATCTTCCCCGACCCTGCCACCGGCGCACCCATCGATATGCTGACCCTCGTCACCGATGAGGGCCGCCTTACCCTTCGCCGAGGCGAGGAGCTGATCGGCGATCTCTACGACCACGGCGAGGATCGCGACGAGATGCATAATATCTATGGCGATCCCGCCTCTGCGTCTTTGCGCACCTCCATGTTCGAACGCTTAGTAGCTGCGCAGATGGAAACTTCTCGCGCTTTAAGAAAGCCGGTGGCTCAAGGATGACCACCAGGCCCGAACTTTCTCGCCGCCTCAAGCTCTCCTACGGTTTCGGCGAGTTCGGCAAGGCGCTGCTCTTTCATGCGCCGAACCTGGTCTGGTTATTCTTCCTGACGGATGTCGTCGGGCTTGCCCCGGCGGCAGCGGGTCTCGTCGCATTGATCCCGCTGCTCTGGGACGCAGTAACCGACCCTCTGTTCGGATACATCGCCGACCGCACGAGGACAAGGTACGGTCAGTATAGACCCTATATGATCGCCGGGGCACCAGTGGCAGCGGGTCTCTTCGTTCTTTTCTTTACCGACCCCGCCATCTTAGGGCTACCGGCGTTCTGGACGACGCTCTTTTTTGCGATCCTCTTCCGCACCAGCCTGACCATCATCGACGTGCCGCACAACAGCCTGATGGCCAAGGCGGTCAAGGACAGCCGTGAGCGAGCGACCTTGGCAGCGGTCAAGATGATGTTCAGCAGCGCCGCACTGATCGTCATAGCTCTCGCTACACGGCCGATCCTGGCCGGAGACGGCGCGGGGGAAGAGGCGCGCCTCTTTCAGCTTTTCGCGGGGGTGGGTGCGGTTCTCTGCGTTGTCCTGGTCTGGCAGAACGCAGCAGCTTTCCGAAAGATCGACGCACCAGGTAAGGCAGGTTCGGACCCTATCGGGCTCGGCGAGGCAGTCGGTACGCTGAAGGCAAACCGCTATCTTCAGATGATCGCCGTTTGTGCTATTCTAGCAATGCTTCTTCTCCCTAATTTTGCGAAGATGGTGCTCTACTATGCGAAGTACAATCTCGGCCGGGAGGAAGCGGGCGGTATAGCTCTCTTCGCGTTCACCCTAGCCACGTTCCTGGCTATCCCCGGATGGGGCCTCCTGGCACGGAGGATCGACAAGGCGAGAGCCCTCCAGTTCGCACACGGTCTTGTCGCTTTGGCTCTAGTGACGTTCTATGCCCTTCCGATGAACGGGTTCGGCGCTCTGCTAGGCTTATCGGTTGTAGTCGGTATGGGGGTGGGCGGAGCGAACATGCTGACCATGGCTTTGGTACCGGACGTCATCGAGTACGGTCAGGCAAGAACTGGCCGCCGGATCGAAGCGGGGGTCTTCGGCTGTTTCACCTTTTCTCTTAAGCTCGGTAACGGTCTCGGTGTGGGACTGCTTGGTCTCCTTCTTTCGGCAGCAGGTTTCGTTGCCAACACAAGCCAGACGGCCAGCACCCTAGGAGGGTTGGAGGCGATCATGACGCTCGTGCCCGCCGCCGGTTCGCTGTTCGTGGTACTCATTCTCACGCGGTTCGATCTGGGCCACGAAGCGCACCACCGTCTGGTCGAGACCATCGCGGGACCGACCATTCTCTTGGACGGCGAGCGCGACGGGAACGTCGAGCCGATCGGGGTGGACGGACAACTGGGCGAGGCTTGAAACCAAATCGGCGCGAACGAAGTATAGTCTACGCATTCCGATCGGCTCTTGGATCTTAAGACTGGCAACTAGGACTGCGACTTCGGTGGATGAGACAAGACTTTTACTCAGGTGAGTACCTTATAGGAAATCCTGTCATCCAGTAGCCACGGAGCTGGTAGATACGTCGACCATCTCAACTACTTTTCTGCTCGCACTTCACGTCCGTTTCTCTCATCGGACATGGCAGTCAAGCTCCGTTGGTTGTGCTTGGTTCACGTCGGTGTCTCGGTCACGCTTCTCTTCGCAGTCTGAGGTAGCTTCATCAGGGTCGAAGCCGCTGCACGGATGTGTGTGACAGATGATGCAGAGGGTCTCTTGCATCGAAGCAGGAGCGAGTTCGCCGCCGTGTAGGGCGTCGATCTCACGTCTAGGTCCTCGGCCTTCGATATCTTGCCGGGGTTGTCCGTCTCGCCCGACTGGAAACGCCGTGGCGTTAGCTCGAAGTGCGCATCGACGAGCCGTAAAGACCTGAAGCGAACGGGATCGTCGATGGCCGCTTTTGCGCCTTCCGCACCGCCTGCTTTTCGCTTGAGGACTGCGCAAGGTTCCTATTCTGATTGCGAAAATGAGTGTTCGATCGGCATCAGGCCATGCGTCGGCAAGGCCGCCCATCCCTGTATGTTGATTCAAAAGCCGAGATGGCTACACACCCTCGGTTGCGGTCCACTGAAAGCTGAAAGGCGAGATGCGTGCATCAAACATTGTATCTGTACCGCGACGAGGTACTAACTGTGTCAATCACGGCTGAGAGGGACAGTTTCGCGATAGTGCGGAGCGAGCCTGGGACGGATGATCTCATTCGTATAGGCGCTCACCAACGCTGTGCCTTCGCTAATGCGATTGCGCGGGTGGCCCGAGAGAAACTAGGCAGGAACGACCCCAAAGACGAGCCGATGAAATACCCTTACACGGATATTGGTTCTGCTGACGAGGTGTCCGATGAAGATATCTTGCGCGCCTCTGCTATCGCATTTGGGAAGATGGAAGCTGAACCGTTCGATGAGATCAAGCGTGTACTCTCTGAAGCGGGTCTGAACCCGAAGGTTTCTATTTGGTCGAACCTATAAAGAGATGCCCTAGTGCAACGGACCGCGAGAGCCCATGCCAGTTCCAGCAGGCGCCGATTAGCGTTGGTTCCTCGACTTCCTGGCCGACCCCTTCGGGGACGTCCGCCGCTTTCGGATCTTCGCTGTTATCGACGACTACACCCGCGAGTGTCTGGCTCTTATGGCCGATACGTCGATCTTAAGGCAGCGGGTGGCGCGCTAACTCGATGCGGTGATACGGCTCTATGGGAAGCCTGAGACGATTGTCAGCGATAACGGCACGGAGCTAACCGGTCGCGCGATCCTCCGCTGGCAGAGTGATCAGAACATCGCCTGGCACTACATCCAGCCGGGCAAGCCGACCCAAGAACGCGTTCATCGAGTCGTTCAACGGCTGACTGCAGGATGAGCTATTGAATGAGGAGGCCTTCGATAGCCTCAACCATGCTCCCCCGTTGGCGCCACGATTACAACAATTTGCGTCCGCACACCTCCCTTGGCGGGCGTTCACCACCTTCGCTGTCTCACTCCGCCGAAGCGCGGCGATCGTCTCGGCTACCTAACTGCCAGCCTATGCACGGAATCTTCGGATGGGCGACGATTGATCTACAGGCTACGCATGGCGAAATGCCAGAATCTGGCATGGCTTCGAGGGTCCTCCCCGTCCATCATCGTCCCCAAAGGCCACTCTTCGACGGGAAGTTTTGATTTCCGAACAGTCGTGATCTAGCGTTTGAACGAGCGGAGGACACGTTCATGTCAAGAGCAATGGTGCCTCTATCGATCTTATGCATCGTGCTGTGGCCGGTGCTAGGATGGGCGAGTCAGGAACCTCCGAGCGGTGAAGAGATCGACAGACTGCTGGCTGATCAGCACGAAGCCGACGACAAAGAGCCGACGCCTGACAGCGTTGCGCTCAAACAGCTTCGCGACACGGTGCAGGCCGAGATTGAGGCGCTTGAGCAGCGCCGACGCGAGCTGCGTGAAGAACTCGAGAAGGCGGAAGCAGAACGGAACGCTCTCATTTCGGTTGTCACATCGGTTTTTTCTCGGACCGCCACGGACAGTAATGTTTCTTCGACGGACGATGGGCGTGACCCAAAGTGCATCGCCGCCACTGCGCCGTATCTCGTCGCGCTCGATATGGAGAGTTTGGGCGACTACCTGACCGGTGCCAACCAACTGTCGATGACGACGGCGGACCGCCAGGCGATTGCCGCGTGCGGAGCTCAGCAGGACGCGATGGCCCTGTTCATCAGAACACTGGACCGCACCGGTCGGGCTGGGTCGCTCGGCCCGGTCGATCCCCTCTGGCTCTTCGATACGATGGTGCTCGTCGCTGAAGGAGGAGAGATCATCGGACTCATGGGAGCCACCTTAATCCTTAACCTCTACTGGAGCGATATCGAGGGGTTCGTTGATCCGCTTCTCAGCAACCAGCGGACGCTGAGGGGCCACCGGATCAGTCGGTATGAGGCGCAGTCCGACCGCTATTTGGGGAAAGGAAACGGTCTGGGCCTCGCGGCGATATGGCAGCGGTACAATGGTCGCCAACTCAGCATAAACAATGAATGCTACGGCATACTCTCCTTGATTCGGAATCTGACGGAGGAAAATCAAGCGACGGTCTATCGGAGATTGCAAAGCGCTCCACAGGATTACATCGGAACCTGCCGAGAGGCTGGAGTTCCACTGTATGTCGAGAATACGCCTGCACCTAACGCGACTTGGGCGACGGGTATGGAAGCGGTGACTTTTCGCTCAGGGGGACGAACCTACTCAGCCAGTGACGTCGCCGCGCTATTCGATGATTGGCAAGAGTTTCATAGAAGAAGTCGAGCGCAGTGGAGACATCCCGACTTCATTCAATTCGTCGATGATGACGGCAATAACTATCTAGCGGGTTTCGACGCCTTAGCTGACCCGCGAGCCGCCCCGAAACATTATACGTTCCGCATCACGACTATTGATGCTGAAACCATTCAAACTCACTACAAACCGATGCGAAACGCCATTCAGAAATCGACTGGTTGGCGGGCATCGAGCCCAAATGACTTCAGCGAAGACGTTCTATGGTGGTGGGATGCCATGGATCCAGGGTTCCGTTTCTTGACGGAACACTTCGCGGGAGACGGACGACCTCCGCTCGCAGTAACCAATGACATCGTTCACATGAAGATGCTCGAGGACAATCCTCCATTTCATGAGCTCAGCGCCAGGCTCGAAACGGCACTCGAAGAACTCGACTAGGGAACGCCTGGGACGCCACCTTAATAGTGGCCGGCAAGTTGCAGCTGCGGGAACGCTAAGTGATTTGAATTGACGACCTAAAGAGTGAGCGCGTTAAACAGCGCGTCTTCGGTACAGCGGTCGATCATCGAATTGCTCCGGGTCCCGCAAACGCCAGAGGTGCCATTGCTACCGGAGAAAAGGCCATAAATCAGAGCCTTGCTCCAGCCGACTTCCTCCGCGATCCTCATCCCCTCTTCGAGAATTGCATTCCACTGAGCGAGTGTGGCTTGCCGCTGTGCATTCCGTTTGCGAATGTATTCCTCTCGCTGGATACGATAGGCGATTCCCTGAAGGTGCCCGTCGAAGCTTTCATACTGTACGTACTCGCGGCGAACCTCATCGAGGTGCACGCGCACGGCCTGGCGTTCTTCCTTTGTCCAGCTCCGTGCGGCTTTATTGGCTGCGTAGTACATCTGCATCTGAGCGGGTGCGCCGTGGTAGACTGGTGAGAAAAGCTCGAAGGAACAGTTCACACCTGCATTGCCATTTTCCCCGCAGGCGTGGTTCTGCCCGATAGCGAAGGCGAAGCTTGCTACCATCATACCCTCTGACACGAGGGCATGGATTGAATCATAGGCCCGCCGGTTTCGGAAGTTGTAGCCATCGTCGATGTCGGATGATTGAAGAGCCGGGATGGTCAGGATCGGCATTTAGAAGGCCTCGGGTATGTAAGGCACGCCATTGGCGGAGACATCCCAACCTTCCAGATAGATATGAGCGGTGATGCCGTGGGCCATCGGGCAATGGCCCTCCTCATGAACCAGCCGGCGCAGAACGGGGCGGACCTCGTTCCAGAGGAACTCGCGCGTGATCGGTTCATCCCGTTCGGCCTTGACTATGACTACCAGTCGAGAGGCCTGATACTCGTATCTCTCACCGGGTTTGGTGATCGTGCAGATAGCGTCGCCATGCGTTTGCAGGTCGGTCGAAAGAAAATTGATCCTTTCGCGGACTGCAAACCGTTCGTTCTCGAAGAGGGTCTCACCGGCATTGTAAGGAACGATCCTTACCTCGGACGCCTCGCCGAAGTCAGCGCCTCGTACAGCATTATTCCGAACATCGAACCCAGGTGGAAAGGGCTGTGCTTTTGCGTCGTCCGAACAGAGCCAAGCGAGTGCCACAGAGATCACGACTGACGTCAGGAATTTCATCATGGTCTCATTTCTTAATCGGAACGCTTGTTCGACTCGGCTTAATCAATGCCAGCTGACTCCCAGCCTTCGGTGTCCACGATAGCTTGCAACTTTCTTGAGGTTCGTAGCTGATATAGAGTGTCATGGCGACCTCCGTGCTTCGGCCGAAAGACGTTCTGTCGCGACCGGTAGGTCAAGGAGGCTGACCGGAGGAGCCGAAGGTGGCACCTGAACCCTACCTCCGAGGCGAGCAAGGCGTACTTCCCGACAAAAACTACGCGCCGCTTCTCGCCGTAGGGGTAGTACTCCTCCCGCCACTTGAAGGCGC
>NZ_JANIBC010000008.1:50856-105861 GCF_024505085.1 Parvularcula maris | reverse complement strand
TGAGGGCGGGGATAAGTTGGGTGCTGGGCCGTAGGGCGGCTCGCGTAGCGTGCCGCCGTTCCCAGATGCTACCGCTGCGAGGCGGCACGCTGCGCGAGCCGCCCTACGGGCATCCGCTTCTTCATCCGCTTTCCCACGGCGTAGCGAAGCGTAGACCGTGGGACCCATCTCCTGCCGTTTGAGTACGGCTTGGTCCGCCCGGTGATGGGTCCCATGGATCGCTGCGCGACCATGGGAAGGCGTAGAATGAGGGACCGCAGGACCCTGCGTCTAACCCAGGATCGGGGAGCGGAGGTGGTGTTCGGCGATCTGGGCGGTCCAGACGGCGCCGGTGGGCGGGAGGGTCAGGACCGCCGGGCCGCCGATCTTCTGGCCGCACATGGGGCCGACCACGGAGCTGCCGAAGCCTCGTCTGCCCGGTGAGGGGCTCGGGCTCGGGCCGCCCTCCTCCCGCCAGGTCAACAGCAGACCCTCGGCGTTCTTGTGCCAACCGATCGTCACCGTGCCTGTCCTGACCGACAGGGCACCGTATTTGGTGGCGTTGGTGGAGAGCTCGTGCAGCGCGAGCCCGATCGCCTCCGCCGCCTCGCCGCTGATGGTCACCGCCGGTCCTTCGATGCTCAGACGGTCGTCCTCTTCCGGGAAGAAGGCCAGCATCTGGCTCGCGATCAGATCGTGCAGCGACGCGCCGCGGTCGCTGGCCGCCAGGAGATGCCCCTGGGCATGACCGAGGGACTGGAAGCGTCCGATAAGCACGCTTTTGGCCTCCTCCAGCGAGCGCTCACCCGACAGGGTGCGCGTGGCGATGGCGCTGGCCACGGCGAGGACGTTCTTGGTGCGGTGGACGCTCTCCTGGAGGGCGGTGGCCTGGCGCGCGGCCTGGCGCTGGAGCTCCATCAGGCGGACGGTCTGGTGGGCGAGAAGCTTGAGCTCCTCGAGCTGCTCCTCGCCCAGCCCTTCGGGCCGAGGCTCCGGGTCGATGACGCAGAGGGTGCCCAGGGGCAGGTTCTCCGACCCGACCAGGGGTATCCCCGTGTAGAAACGCACCGGCCCCTCGGTGCAAAGGGGGTTATCCCTGAAGCGCGGGTCGGCGAGGGTGTCCGGGATGACAAGCGGCTCGTCCAGGAGGATCGCATGGGCGCAGAGCGCGACGTCGCGCCCGGTCTCGGGCTCGCCGAGCCCTTTGCGGGACTTGAACCACTGACGCTCGCGGTCGACCAAGCTGACCAGGGCGATCGAGGTGCCGCAGATGCGGGCGGCGAGGGCCGTGATGGTGTCGAAGGCAGGGTCGGCCTCGGTATCGAGGATACCGTAGCTTTGCAAAGCAGCGAGGCGGGCAGCCTCCTGCGGATGCGGGCGAGCTTCGGTCATGACGGCCAACTTGTGCCTCAAGGGGTTGATGAAAATGAATTAAAACCACTACGCGAGGGCGCGGCAAGCTCGAACTTGCACCTTTCGCAGTGAAGATGCATCTCCTGGCCATGGGAATTAGCGAATTGGGAACTTTTTTGCTAGCCGTGGCGGCAGCGCTGGGGGCTGCGGCGGCGGGTCTCGGCCTGTCCCCCTTCGCCCGGACGAGCCCTCGGATCGTCGCGCTGTCCGGTGCGGCCATGACGGCGGCCTTCGTCACCGTGGCGAGCGCCTTTCTGTTTCTGCTGATCGCCTATGCCGAGACGGACCTCTCCCTTCTCAACGTCTATCTCAACAGCCACTCGCTGAAGCCCCTGGCCTACAAGCTGGCGGGGAGCTGGGGCAATCACGAGGGCTCGCTGCTCCTGTGGCTTCTGATGCTGGCCGGTTTCGGCGCGGCGATCAGTTTGAGCCCCTTCGGCGACCTGCCCACCAAGCGCTACGCCATCGGCGTGCAGGCGATGCTGCTCGCGGCCTTCGGGCTCTTTACGGTGCTGACCTCGAACCCCTTCGCGCCCTATCCCGAGGCGTGGCCGACCCCTTCTGACGGGCGGGGGCTCAATCCGCTTCTTCAGGATCCCGGCCTCGCCATTCATCCGCCTACGCTCTATCTTGGCTATGTCGGGCTCTCTGCGGTCTACAGCTTCACCATGGCCGGGCTTCTGACGGGCCGCATCGGCAGCGCCTGGGCCAAGGCGGTCAGGCCCTACCTCCTCTTCGCCTGGTCGGCGCTCACTTTGGGGATCGGGCTTGGCGCCTACTGGGCCTATTACGAGCTGGGCTGGGGGGGCTTCTGGTTCTGGGACCCGGTGGAGAACGCTTCGCTGATGCCCTGGCTGGCGGCTACCGCGCTTCTTCACTGCGTCATGGTGCTGGAGCGGCGGGACACGCTGAAGCTCTGGGGCGCGGCGCTGGCGATCCTGGCCTTCGGCGCGTCGCTTCTGGGCGCGTTCCTGGTGCGCTCGGGCATCGTCACCTCGGTCCACGCCTTTGCCAACGATCCCGAGCGGGGGGTCTTCCTTCTGCTCCTCTCGCTCCTCTTCATCGGTGCGGGCTTCGTTCTCTTCGCGCTGAGGGGATCGAAGCTGCAGCAGACCGCGCGCTTCTCTCCGGTGAGCCGGGAGGGGGCGATCGTGGTCAACAACCTCCTCTTCGCCGTGGTGCTGTTCACGGTGTTCCTCGGCACGTTCTGGCCCATCGTGATGGAGACCCAGACCGGCAGCCGCATCTCCGTTGGCCCGCCCTACTACAACGCCATGCTGGCGCCGCTAGCTCTTCTGATGGCGGGGACGCTGCTCTTCGGGCTCCTCGTCCCGTGGAAGACCGGCGGCTCGGGGCAGTACCGCAGGCCCCTTCTGGTGGCGGCCGGGCTCAGCATCGCAGGCGCCCTCGCGCTGACCTTAGCCACCGGAAGATCCGCCCTGGCGCTGGCAGGCTTCGCCGCGGCGTTTCTGGTGCTGGCAGCGTCCCTTCTGGACCTCCTGCGTAAGGGCGGGTTCGGCACGGCCGAGGGGTTCAAGGCTTCGCGCCTGCAGGGGGTGACCGCCCGGAGCTGGGGCGCGCTGGTCAGCCATCTCGGCCTCGGCCTCGTGCTTCTCGGCATCACCGCCAGCACGGTGTTCCAGGGGGAGGTCCGCGCTGTCCTGACCCCCGGCGAGAGCACGAGGCTCGGCGCGTTGGAGATCGACTACATCTCCAGGAAGCAAATCGCCGGGCCGAACTACATCGCCGAACAGGACCTCTTCCGGGTGATGAAGAACGGCAGGCTCCTGACCGAGCTTACCCCCTCGCGGCGCTACTATCCCGCGGCCAACCAGGCGACGACGGAGGTGGCGATCGAGCGGCGAGGCCTCTCCAACCTCTATCTGGCCTCCGCGGCCGGTCAGGGCCTGGGCGAAGCCCGGATCGTCAGGGCGCACAGCCACCCCCTCATCCATGTCCTTTGGGGCGGGGTGCTGCTTCTGGCCGGAGGCGGGCTGACCGCCGGCTTTGCCAAGCGCCGCGAGCGGCAGCGGGCAGCGGCGGGCAAGCTGCAGGAGCGTCCCGCATGATCGCGGCGGTTCTTCTTTTCCTGGCGGCCCTCACGCCCGAACAAGCTGCCCGCGCCGAGCGCATCGCCAAGGACATCCGCTGCGTGGTCTGCCAGAACCAGTCCGTGGCCGACAGCGAGGCGGAGCTGGCCAAGGTCATGCGGCGGATCATCGAGGAGCGCATCGCCGCCGGTGACAACGATGCCGAGGTGCGCGGTTATCTCGTGGCCCGCTACGGCGAGACGGTGCTGTTGAGGCCCACCGCCGAGGGCGCGAACATCGTCCTCTGGGCGGCCCCGGCGATGGTTCTCGTCCTTGGAGCGCTCTGGGCCTTCTCCTTGCTGCGGGGCGGCGCTAAGGCCGCTTCGTGATGGGTTCGACCTCCTTTCTCAAAGCCGTGCTCAGCCTCGTCCTGCTCGTGGTGATGGGCGTGACGGCGGGCTTTTTCGCCTTCTGCGCCACCCTGCCGAGGGCGGACGATGCCGCAGCCGGTCTCGACCGAAGCCGTGCCGAGGGACGCGGCATCATCGTGCTGACCGGGGACAACGGCCCGCGCATCGAACGCGGTCTTGAACTGCAGGCGCGGGGCCTCGCCGAACGGGCGCTGATCTCCGGCGTTCACCCTCAGACGCGGAAGGAGGATCTCTACACGATGGGCGACCAGGCGGTGCTCTCCTGCTGTGTGGACCTCGGCCCCTGGGCGCGCTCGACCAGGGGCAACGCCATCGAGAGCCGGGACTGGCTGGTGCGCAACGGTTTCGACACGGCGATCCTCGTCACCTCCGACTTCCACCTGCCCCGCGCGAGGGCCGAGCTGCGCCGCTCCGCCCCTGACATCGCCATCATCGGCGTGCCCGTAGCCAGCGACCTCGCCCCTCAGAAAGAGTGGATGGGCAGCCTGCGTGCCTGGCGGGTCCTGGGGCTCGAATATCTCAAATTCCTGGTCGTCTCGGTCAGGTCCCTCGTCTGAGCGTCATGCAGAAGGCCCTCTCCATCCTCTTCATCGTCTATCTGTTCGTGTTCTCGATCCTGGTCGGGATCATCTGCTCACCGGCGCTTCTCAAGCGAGACTGGTCGATCGCGGTGTCGAAGTTCTGGGCCGGTGGGCTGCTCGGTGGGCTGAACGTGCTGTGCGGCGTCAAAGACGAGGTGCGCGGCGCCGAGCACCTGCCCGAAGGTCCCGCCCTCGTCGCGGCCAAGCACCAGTCCATGTGGGAGACCCTCAAGCTGATGGTGATCCTGCCTAGGCCGAGCTTCGTGTTGAAGAAAGAGCTCGAGCACTGGCCGATCTTCTCCTGGTTCTGCAAGGGCAACGGCTTCATCTTCATCGACCGGGCGTCGGGGGCGAGCGCGATGCGGGACATGACGGCCAAGTCCAGGGCGCGCCTCGCCGAGGGGCATCAGATCGTCATCTTCCCCGAAGGCACGAGAAGCCTGCCCGGCAAGCGCGTGCCCTACCAGCCGGGCGTGGCGATGCTGGCCAAGACCCTGAAAGTCGTCACGGTACCAATCAGCCACAATAGCGGCGAGCACTGGGTCCAGCCGGGGCCGCTCAAGCTGCCCGGCACCATCACCATGACCGTCCACCCCCCGATCAGCTCGATCGCCGACCGCAAAGCGTATTTGCGAGCCGTGGAGGACGCGATCGAAGGGCCTGAGGAGGCCGCCTGACATGTTCAAGGGCCGCCTCGGTCTCATCCTGCCGTTCGTCGGCTTCGGCGTGCTGTTCGCTCTTTATACGGTTCTCTGGCACCGCAGCGCCGATGTGATGGAGGCGGAGATCGCCGCCTTCGCCGAGCGTGAAGCGGCGGCGGGGCGCAGCTTCTCCTATTCCGGCGTCGAGATCGAGGGCTACCCGCTTTCCCTGCGCGGTATGCTGAGCGATGTGGCCTGGGACGGCGGGCTTCACGCCTTTGCCGCCCAAGAGGTGGCCATCGTCACCCTCCCCTACGATCCGAGCCGCATTCTGTTCCAGCCGAGGGGCGAGAAGGCGCTGACCTTCTTTGGCCAGGAGTATGATTTAAAGGCGGACGATCTGCGGTTCAGTCTCGAGCGCGAGTTCTCCGCTGCCGAAGCGCACGGCGTGGTGCTCTCCGACGAGAACGGCGAGGTGGTGTTCCGGGATCTCGTGATGAACCGGCAGAAGCTGGCGGGCGGGGAGAGCATCGCCTTCTCCCTGCAGGGTCTTCAGTTTCCCGAAGAGCAGGTCACCATCCACACGATCGACATAGCCGGTAGCCGGGTACAGGGGGGCCTTGCCGTCAAGGGGCTCGGCATACGGATCGCTTCGGAGGGGGTGCAGATGCCCACAGAGATCGTCGGCGAGGGCGAAGCCTTTGCAGGCGAGGACGGGCTTCTGGACGGCGCCTTCACCCTCACCTTCCAGCGGGAGGATGCAGCCATCGACGCGATGGAGAAGTTCGGTGTGCTGAGCGGTCTGACCTCTCAGCTCGCCAGCCAAGTGCTGGGGCTCTACAGCTCGAAGGGCGAGGAGCCCGTCGAGCTGCCGATGACCATCACGGACGGGCGGGTGAAGCTCGGCTCGATCCCGGTGACGACCCTGCCGCCGGTGGTGGAGCCTTCCGAAGGCTGAGGGAGGAGGCGCCCCAGAAGCAGGTCTGTCGCCTATGCATGATCGCGTCATCCCGGCCGAAGCGCCAGCGGAGAGCCGGGACCCATGGACCGATCGGACAGAACAGCAGCGGCCCTTCAGTCCATGCGTCCCGGATAAGCCTTACGGCTTTCCGGGATGACGGAGGGAATGAGCAGGAACGTTCTCGCTCTAGCTTCGTCGAAAAGCCGAGGCAGCTTCCAAAAACGCATTGTTCGCCTCCTTGCTTCCCACCGACACCCGCACGAAGCCGGGCAGGTTGGAGCTCGATAGGCCGCGCAGCATGACGCCGTGCTCTTCGGCGTGGGTCAGGAACCGCTTCGCTTCCTCCTCCGTACCAACATCGAGAAGGATGAAGTTCGCCCTGGTCGTGCGCACCCGGAACCCTCGCTGGGTGAGGACCCCTTCGAGCCGCGCCATCTCTTCCTCGTTATGCAGACGGTTGCGCTCGACGAAGTCCTGGTCGCCGAGGGCCGCTTCCGCCGCTGCCAGCGAAGGCGCACCGACATTGAACGGCCCCCTCACCCGCTGCATCACGTCGATGACGTAAGGCGGCGCGTAGCCCCAGCCGACCCTTAGGCCGCCGAGGCCGTAAATCTTGGAGAAGGTCCGTGTCATGATGACATTGTCGGTGCCGGTTTCCTCGGCCTCGTCCACCAGGCTGCGTCCTGCATCGTAGCCGTCCTCCTTCACGTACTCCGCATAGGCACCGTCGAGGACCAGCATGAGATGCGGCGGCAGCTCGCGGCGAAGGCGGCGGACCTCCTCGCTGGGAAGCAGCGTGCCGGTCGGGTTGTTGGGGTTGGCGAGGAAGACGAGCCTCGTTCTGTCCGTCAGCGCCGCCAGGAGTGCGTTCACGTCGGCGGTGAGGTCGTCCTCCTCCGCCATCACCGGCACGCACCCCTCGGCCCGCGCGATGATGGGGTAGTAGGAGAAGCCGTGCCTGGTCATCAGCACCTCGTCGCCGGGCTCGGTGAAGCAGCGCACAGAGAGGCTCAGCACCTCGTCCGAGCCGTTGCCGACGATGAGACGCTCCGGGTCGAGATCGTGCAGCTCGGCCAGTTTGGCGCGCAAGGAGGTCGCGGCGCCCTCGGGATAGACATGACTATGGGCTGCCGCCTCCCTCAGCGCCTCGATGGCGGAGGGGGCGGGGCCGAGTGCGCTCTCGTTCGAGCTGAGCTTGTAGGTCCTGCGCCCGGCCGCCCCGGCCTTGCCGGGAACGTAGGGGTCGATGTCGAGAATGCCGGTGCGGGGCTTGGGCCGTTGGGTCATGGCCGCCCTTTGCCCGAGAGCCGCCGGGTTGCCTAGCCGCTGCGGCGCTTCTTCTCGGCGGCGAGCCCCACCACACGCCGCCTGCCTGGCGCGAGGAGCGGGCCGAAGACCTCTGCCTTGCTGCCCGATGCGGGCACGGCGAGGGAGCAGCGCGCCTCGATCAGGAGCGCCCCGGCCACGTTGGGCAGCGGGATGCCGAGGGGCTCCAGCCTGTCCCCTGTGCGCTCCCACAGAGGCGCGATGGGCCTGAGCTGGGTCAGCGGCGGGAAGTAGAGGGCCGAGGCCTGGGCCGTGGGCGCGAACATGCCCTTGGCGAGCAGCTCGTGAAGCTGACGCCTGGAGAAGGGGCGGCCCGCGGCGAGCGGCGAGTTCTCGATCAGAGTCCAGAAGCCGTGACGGTTGGCCGCGATGATGATCAGCCGCCCGTCATCGGTCAGCACCCGCCAGGCCTCGCGCAGGATACGGCGGGGGTCGCTGGCCTCCTCGAGGGCGTGGAACAGCACCAGACGGTCGAGGGAGGCCTCGCGCAGGGGCCAGTTGTCCTCTTCCACCAGCACGGTGTTCGGGCCGATCACCGCCCCTGCCCCGGCGGGAGCCATGTCGATCACCCGCTCAGCCTTGGGAAAGACCGGCAGGAGGCCGCCGGTAAAGCCAAAGCCCCCTACCCGCAGGCCGCTGAGGTCCCCCCAGGCATCGGCCAGCTTCTGGCGCAGCACCTGGACGGCGAGCTGCCCCAGGGAGCCGCCATAGAAGCGGTCGAGCGATGCACTGGAGGTGCGCAAGGGACCTTCGAAGCCTCCTCAGCTCAATTGCTGGACGGGTACGGCTTGTGCCCGCTACGCCCCCACATAGGCAAGGAGCACAAGCAATGCACGAGCTAGGCCCCATCGACGTCCATCAATTCCCCTGCCTTGCGGACAATTACGGCTTTCTGGTGCGCGACCGGGAGAGCGGCGAGGTGGCCGCCATCGACACTCCCGATGCGGCGCGGATCACCGAGGAGGCAGAGAAGCTGGGCTGGCGGATCACCCACATTTTCAACACCCACTGGCACCCCGACCACGCAGGCGGCAACGAGGCGGTGAAGGACCGCTGGGGCGCTGAGATTTTTGCGCCCGAGGAGGGCGGCAAGATCGCGGTGAAGGACCGCATCGTCCGGGGCGGCGACCGGGTAATACTGGGAGAGACGGCGTTCGAAGTCATCGCCGTGCCGGGCCACACCCTCGGCCATATCGCCTATCATGTGCCCGAGGCGGGGGCGGCCTTTGTCGGCGACACGGTCTTCTCCATGGGCTGCGGGCGGATGTTCGAGGGGGACCGCGAGACCTTCTGGTCATCGCTTCAGAAGCTGAAGGCCCTGCCCCCTGAGACCGTGCTCTTCTGCGCCCACGAGTACACGCTGGCCAACGCGGCCTTCGCCCTCTCGGTCGATCCCTCGAACGAGGCCCTGGTTGAGAGACAGGCGGCTGCGAAGGCTGAGCGGGAGCGAGGTGAGCCCACCGTGCCGGTGCGGCTGGCGGACGAGCTCTCCGTGAACCCCTTCCTCCGCGCCGATGACCAGGGGCTGGCAGCCAGCATCGGCCTCGAGGGCGCCTCTCCGGCCGAAGTCTTCGGTGAGCTGCGCCGGCGTAAGGACGCGTTTTGACCCTTACCGAGCTGGTCGAACGCTACGGTCTGGAGCCGCACCCCTTCGAGGGCTACTTCATCCATGACGAGGACGGCTATTTCCAGGCCCTAGGCGCGCTGGACGAGGCGCACTGGCACAAGATCGAAGCCAGCGTGACCTATGCTCTTGTGGAGGGCGGCCCGGCGGTGGTCACCTTCTCCGCCGACGGTAGGACCGCGAAGGCCGTGCGGCTCTCCTCGCCCAAGCACGGCATCACCGTTCCGGCGGGGGCGGCGCGAACCCTTAGCTGCCTAGGACAAGCCGTGCTCCTGCATGTCGCAGCGGACTCGGACGCCGCCGCGCGCTATCTGATGCCGGACGACTGGTTTCCGCATGAATAGGGGGCAGGAATGAGGTCCATTCACAGCGATGTCGATAGCGGGGCGCTGGCGAGCCGCGGCGCGCAGATCTTAGGCTTTGGCGGGGTCATCCCCTTCTGGCTCGCCCTCGCCGTGCAGTTCTTCGAGCCGGCCATCGGCGAGGAGGAGGCGCGGGTCGCCGAGCGCATCGTCGTGCTCTACGCGCTCAGCATCGTCAGTTTCATGGGCGGCGGGCGGTGGGTGCTGCGGCTGCAGAGCCCCGATGCGAAGGTCGGCTCCCAGTTCGGCGGGCTGTTGATGGCGGTGGTGCCGCCGCTCCTCGCCTGGCTGATCGCCTTTCTGCCCGAGACCGTGAACGGCAATGAGTTCAGCCCGCTCATGCGCCTGTTCCTGATGGCGCTGCTCCTGTGGTTCCAATACGTCCAGGACGACAGCCACGGCGCCGAGCCGATCTCCGGCTATCTCCGCTTGCGCCTGATGCTGACGATCGGTGCGACCTTGCCGCTCTTTGCGGCAGTGGCGGTGGCGCCGTTCTTCTAGGCTTCGTGCTTCTCCATTAAAAATAGCTCTCTGACGCTACTTCCCTCACCGTCATCCCGGCCGAAGCGCAGCGAAGAGCCGGGACCCATGGATTGAGCGAGCAAATTAAGATCAACGTTCGGTCCATGGGTCCCGGATAAGCCTTTCGGCTTTCCGGGATGACGAACTGGAAAAATAGCTACTTCACCGTGCCCAGGCCGCAGGTGGGCCGTCCGGCCTGAGGCTGCGCGGCGGCACCTGGTAGACCCGCGACTTGCTGCAGAGGTGGACCTGCAGCTCGCCGTCCATGAGCCCGTGAAACGCCTTGTCGAGCACGTTGAGCCCCCCGGTGAAGGCGCCGAAGGCGGGCATGATCATCCGTGTGCCATCAAGGACGAAGGCCGGAAGCCGCACCCCCCGCCCGTTCTTCGCCGCGATGGCGCAAGGGTGGAGGTGCCCAGCCACGTTCCAGCCCTCGCGTTCCCCCGGCTCGTGACAGAAGGAGAGCCCGGCCAGCTCCACCGCCTCCTCCGCATGCCCCCTGAAGCGCTTGGGCGGCAGCGGGTCGTGGTTGCCGAGCACCCAGACCCAGGAGGCGGCGTTGCAGAGCCGCTCCAGCCGCACCGCATCGGCCTCGTCCATCCGGGCCTCGGCATCCTTGTCGTGAAAAGCATCGCCCAGCGACAGAACCGTCCGTGGGCGGCAGAGCCGCATCAGCCGCTCCACCGCATCCAGGGTCTGGCGGGTATCGTAGGGAGGCAGGAACTGACCTTTACGCGCGAAATGCGAGCCCTTCTCGAAGTGAAGGTCGGAGAGAATGAGAAGCTCCGCCTCCGGAACGAACGCCGCCCCCGAACAGTCGAGCACAAGCTCGACACCGTTCAGGAAGACCGCGCCGGGAAGACAGTTCTGAAGAGCCGTTGCCTGCATGTTCTCCCCCTAACGGCAGATCACGCGAAGGGGAAGATTCGGATTGGTAAGCTTGGGGGGCGCTCCTGTTGCCAACAAACTTGTTGCTCCCCGCTCGACCAAGAAGGCTACGTCGGAAGCAAAACGTCGATCTTGAGGATCGTATTTAAATTCAAACCTATCAAACGCTCCTTAGAAGTCTCTCAAGATTCTCGTAACCATACTCCCGTATGTATTCACGAAGGAACGGTTGCCGCTTTATAGCCTGTAAGTTATAAGCGAATAGCATTCTCGATGATCTTATACTTATTCGACCGAGTCGCCGAAGCGAACCCACCAACTCAAAAAAATTCAAAAAACTGTCCAATTTATGAAGCAAATCTCTGTCATCTTTATTTTGTATAGCTGATCTGAGCCGATCGATAGCAGCCGCTTCTCTGTAAAAAATAATCTGCTCTATCTCCCTAAAATGGTCCGCCTCGTAGTATTTTTCATATAATGCGAAAAACCACTCCGTTCTTTTCTGTCTATAGTTAAAAACAGCTATTAATGCTGCTGATATCGAACCTATGCTGACAAGAGCATATAATCCGACTTGGAGTACGTTCAAATTCATAGCGATCCTGGCAATTTAGTTGTCCTGCGGCATGGTTGCATCGCGCCACAAAACATCACGTTCAGCCATAGCGAAGGTAGGAACTAGCTATAGCACAGGCTATCTGAAACTACTCGCCCTTACCCCGCCCGGAAATGCTTACTCAGCCGCAGCCCCTGGCCCTGGTAGTTGGACGCCTGGGCGCTGCCGTAGACGCGCTGCGGCACCTCTTCCAGGCGTTCGTAGCGGAGGCGGGCGGCGCGCTGGCCGTGCTCTAGGATCATTGGCACGTCGAAGCCGCGCACCTCTAGAACGGCTCGGCTGGGTGCCTCGACGCCGAAGCCTGGGTCGAAGAAGCCTGCATAGTGGGCGCGGAAGGCGCCGATCTCTTCATCGATGGCGGCCATCTCGGCCGCGAGGCCTACCGGGACCACCACCTCCTCGCGGCTGGCGAGGATGTAGAACTCGTCCGGGTCCAGGGTGAGAAGGCCGTCCTTCGGCGCGGCGATAGGCTCGAAATAGGCGCGGGGGTCGAGGATGCCGACCTTGTCCACGTCGATCAGCCCGGCATGGCGCCTCGCCCGCCAGCCGACGACCTCGCCGAGGGACGGGGAGAGATCGACGCTGACATTGAGCCCGTCATCCACCTGGCAGCCTTGGGGCAGCTCGGCGGCGACCTCCCGGTCGGTGAGCCTTCCCTGCCCCCGCCTCAGGCGGAGCTGGTTGAGGGACGAGCCCTCGCGCACGACGATGGGGAAGGTGCGGGGGCAGATCTCGAGATAGAGCTTGCCCTCGTAGCCCGCGGGCACCTTTTCATAGCCCTCGAAATCCTCCGTCAGGAGGCGCACGAAGACGTCGATGCGGCCCGTGGAGCTTTTCGGGTTGGCGGCGCCCGAGAGGTCTTTGGGCAGCCGCAGGCGCTCGGCCAGCTCCACCACATAGACGCAGCCGCGCTCCAGCACCGCACCGTCGCCGGTGAGGTCGAGGGTGTGCAGCGTCAGCGCGTCGAGCCGCTCGGCCAGGCCCTGGCGGCCAGAGGGCAGGAAGGCCGCCCTCACCCTTCGCGCCTTGGGCCCCAAGGTCAGGTCGAGGCTGGCCGGCTGAACCTGCGTGCCCTTCCCGCTGGCTGCGATGGCGCCCTCTTCGATCAGCCTCGCCAGGGAGCTCGCCGTCAGAACGCCTTCCTGCACGTTAAGCGTGCTGCCTGCTGAACTGGCCATCGCGGTTGAAATCCTGTCACTTATGCACGGGCGCCTTGGCGGAACCCTTGGGTTCCCTATCTTATAGGACTGTGCAGGAGTCTAGCCATGGAAGAGTACGAGGAAGAACTGGTATCGGAAGCCCTGACGGACGGCATTCGCGTCCGCGTGTCCTCGGACTATCTCGAGGATGAGAGCCGCCCCGAGGACAGCCACTATGTGTGGACCTACACGGTGCGGATCGACAACGTCTCCGAGAAGTCCGTGACCCTCAAGCGCCGCACCTGGCACGTACACGACGCCAAGGGCCACTCCTATGTCGTCCAGGGCGACGGGGTGGTGGGCGAGCAGCCCGTGCTCGAGCCCGGCGATGCCTTCGAATACACCTCCGGCACGCCGCTGGCGGCGCCGTCGGGCATGATGTTCGGCTCCTACGAGATGGACCGCGAGGACGGCCAAGTCTTCGAGGCGATGATCCCGCCGTTTTGCCTCGATAGTCCCTACGACATCGCGCGGATGAACTAGGCGTTCTCCCTCCCCCGTACCGGGGGAGGTGCCCGAAGGGCGGAGGGGGACTGTCAAAGAGAACAGGCCTGTTTCCGGCGCTTTCCCACGACTTGTCCGTGGGACCCAACTCCCAAGCTTTGCGTTCTCATCCACCCTCAGGTGATAAGTCCCACGGACCGCTTCGCGACCGTGGGAAAGCGTCGAAGCTATAGCTGCTTGAAATCAAACAACCCCTTATCCACCAGGTGGCTGGGCCGCACGTTCTGCAGTGCCCGGAACATCACCTCGCGCTGGCCGGGCTTCTTCTCTTCCCATCTATCCAGCATCTCCTTGATCAGCACCCGCTGCAGCCCGTCCTGGCTGCCGCATAAGGTGCAGGGGATGATGGGAAAGGCACACAGCTCGGCGAACTTAGCCAGGTCCTTCTCCGCCGTGGTGATCAGGGGGCGGAGGACATGCACGTCACCCTCATCGTTGACGAGCTTGGGCGGCATGGCGGCGAGGCGGCCCCCATGCATCAGGTTCATCATGAAGGTCTCGAGCGCGTCGTCCCGGTGGTGGCCGAGGACGATGGCGTCGCACCCCTCCTCCCGCGCCACCCGGTAGAGGACCCCCCGCCGCATCCTTGAGCATAAGGAGCAGTAGGTCTTCCCCTCGGGCACCTTCTCGGTGACCACGGAGTAGGTGTCCTGGGTGACGATCCGGTGCGCAATGCCTAGGCCGCCGAGATAGTCCGGCAGCACATTTTTGGGGAAACCCGGCTGGCCCTGATCGAGGTTGCAGGCGAGAAGGTCCGCCTTGAGGAAGCCCTGCCATTTGAGATCGAGCAGCGCCGCGAGGAGGCCGTAGCTGTCCTTGCCGCCTGAGAGGCAGACCAGCCAGCGCTGAGACGAGCCGTCCTCGCGGGGGCCATCCAGGTGAAAATCGGTGATCACCTCCTGGGTCTGCCGCAGGATACGCTTGCGCAGCTTCTTGAAGGCCACCGAGGCGGGGGCGTGCTCATAGACTTTGAGACCGTTCGAGAATGCGGGAATGAGAGGTGCGCCGTCTGCCATGGCGCCTCCATGCCCTAAGGCTTTCCCCCCTGGCAAGCTTGGGCTAGGCGACCCTCCCATGAGCAAGCACTCCCCCCGCGTCTTCTCCGGCGTTCAGCCGACCGGCAATCTGCACCTTGGCAACTATCTCGGTGCGATCTCGAAGTTCGTGACGATGCAGCACGACTATCCGTCGATCTTCTGCGTCGTGGACCTTCATGCGGTGACGGTGCCCCAGGACCCCAAGCTCCTGAAGGAGCAGACCCGCGAGATCGCTGCCGCCTATGTGGCGGCGGGCATCGACCCGGCAAAGTCCATCATCTTTGCACAGAGCACGGTCTCGGCCCATGCGGAGCTGGCGTGGATCCTCTCCTGCCAGGCCCGCATCGGCTGGCTGAACCGCATGACCCAGTTCAAGGACAAGGCGGGCAAGGACAAGGAAAAGGCCTCGGTCGGCCTCTACACCTATCCCGTGCTGATGGCGGCGGACATCCTCGCCTATAAGGCCACCCACGTGCCCGTCGGCGAGGACCAGAAGCAGCATCTGGAACTCGCCCGCGATATCGCGGCGAAGTTCAACAACGATATGAACGCTGAGGACTTCTTCCCCCAGCCCGAGCCCCTCATCCAAGGCCCCGGCACCCGCGTGATGAGCCTCAAGGACGGCACGGCCAAGATGTCGAAGTCCGACCCCTCGGACCTCAGCCGCATCAACCTCACTGACGATGCCGACACCATCGCCAAGAAGGTGAAGAAGGCCAAATCCGACGCCGATGTTCTGCCTTCTGAGGAGGAGGGTCTCGAGGCCCGGCCCGAGGCGCGAAACCTCGTCGGTATCTATGCCGCCCTGTCGGGGGTGAGCCGGGCGGATGTCCTGTCGGAGTTCGGCGGCCAGGGTTTTGGCGCGCTCAAGCCTCGCCTGGCCGAGCTAGCGGTAGAGAAGCTGGCGCCGATCTCCGAAGAGATGCGCCGCCTACAGAACGACAGGGCTCACCTCGACGGCATCCTGATGGACGGCGCCGAACGAGCCGACGCCATCGCCGCACCGATCCTGCGCGAGACCAAGGAGATTATGGGGTTCTTGGTCAGGTAGAACAGCCCAATATTGGTTTCCCACGGCGCAGCGTAGCGGAGACCGTGGGACCCATCTCCTGGGGTTCAGGCAAAAAGATAAGTTCGGCGTTGGGTCCGATGGATCGCTGCGCGACCATGGGAAGGCGTGGAAAAAAGCGTAGGGCGGAACGGGAAGCTCTCCGCCTGTAAGCGCGGCACTTCGAAAACGGATAGCTTTGCGAGCCCGTCCTACGCTTTACTGCATTTTAAATCATGCGCATAGACGCGCCATCCAGCAACAGTTGCATCTCGTTGATCATCCTCGTCACCATTATAGATAGAGCCAAAGTACTCTCCGGTCTGATGATTTAGAATGGCCGCAATAGCATCGACGACTAATTCCGGACTGTACTGACGATAGGCTTCGAAAGAATCAGAGTGTTGATTAGATAAACGGACATAGCTCGTTCGAAGCTGTGCTCGGTTATCCATTTGATCAATGATCGCGGGAATCGCCGGAGTGCCCAATTCTATCAACTCGTCGAAAACACGCTGTTGTTTCGCGCCATCTACGACCGATAACTTGGAAATCAGTTTCTCCACATCAGTATAAAAGGGGAGGTCTCGGTCAGGCTGCCATCGAGAAACGATCAACGCCTGGCGCTCGATCTCATGATGGACATTGGCGAGAAGAAGCTCGTCTACCGCTTGAACCGCAGCGGGTGAATTGAGAAGATGGTATGTCACCGATTTTCTTGGGACGCTAACAAGAAACACTACGACTGCTTCGTCAGACTTTCCAAGCAATCGCGATAAGGAATTATCTTGAGACCAGACTTGAAAGGAAGAAACTTCCTGTACAGGTCCCTTCAGTATTGCCTCGGCAATCCAAGGAAGCGATACATACTTCGCACTTTGTTTGGTAAGCAAAATACCCCGAATATCGTCTGGCACTTCATAGGTTCCAGTAGCAATATAGGAAGCGCGAGCCGTTGGGATTACGATTTCTGGGGCTGCAAAGCAGGGTGGCACATCAGATGTTTTCGTGTGGCGGGATTGATCTGTCAGCGCACAACCTCCTGCGGCCAACGTACAAACAATAAGACCGAACAATTTTGACGGCATTTTACAGCCCCGCCGCCTGGCGTGCCAGCGCCTCGATCCCGGCCCAGTCTCCTGCGGCCATCTTGTCCTTCGGCGTCAGCCACGATCCGCCTACGGTGAAGACGTTGTCGAGCTTCTTGTAGTCGGGCGCGGTCTTCACGGAAATGCCGCCCGTGGGGCAGAACTTCAGCCGCTGCAGCGGGCCGCCGATGGATTTGAGATAGGCCGCACCGCCCGCCTGCTCGGCGGGGAAGAACTTCAGCCGCTCGAAGCCTGCTTCCTCCGCGCGCATCGCTTCGGATGCCGTGGCGACGCCGGGGAGAAGCGGGCACCCGTTCATATACTGAAGGGCCGCGTTGGCGAGAAGCGTCGTGAGGCCTGGGCTGACGGCGAACTGAGCCCCTGCGTCCACCGAGCGGGAGAGATCGCGCTCGGAAAGAACGGTTCCCGTACCGATCACCATGTCGGGGCGCTCCTTGGCGATGGCGGCCACGGTATCGAGGGCAGCGTCGGTCCTGAGCGTCACCTCCATGGCGCGGATGCCCCCCGCCATCAGCGCGTCAGCCAGGGGCAGAGCCAGGGAGGCGTCCTCGATCACCACCACGGGCATGACCGGGATGCCGGTCAATAGCTCGTCGATCCGTTCGGCTTGGCTGGTCATTTGGGGTCCACCTCGATCAGTCTCATCGTGTTGGTGCCGCCTTTCACCCCCGATGGGATGCCGGCGATGAGGAGCACGCAGCCCCCTTCGGTCAGCTCGCATTCCGTGCGCGCCACATCGGCGGCCTGCTTGGAAAGCTCCTCGAAGGTCTCGTCCTTCTGTACCAGGACGGGTTTGATGCCCCAGGCCAGGGCGAGCTGGCGGGCGGAGAGCGCGTTGGGTGTGATCGCCAGCACCGGCACGGCGGGCCTGCGCCTCGCCACCGCGTAGGCCGTCCCGCCCGAGAGCGTCGCGGCGAGGATGGCGCTGACGCCCGCCTTCTCCGCCGACCAAGCGGCGGCGGCGGCGATGATCTCAGCGCCGCTTTTCGGATCGGTGGTTTGGGCGGCGAAGCCGATCTCGCGGCCCGCCCCCTCGTCCTCGTCCACGGCGCGAAGGATACGCCCCATAATAGCGATGGCCGATTCGGGATGGCGGCCCACGGCGGTCTCGGCACTGAGCATGACGCAGTCCGCGCCGAGATAGGCCGCAGACGCCGTATCCGAGGCCTCGGCCCTTGTAGGCGTCGGGCTCTCGATCATGCTCTCCAGCATCTGGGTGGCGACGATCACGGGCTTGCCCGCCTCGCGCGCCATGCGGATGATCTGGCGCTGCGCCCTAGGCACGGCCTCGAGGGGCAGCTCCACGCCGAGATCGCCCCTCGCCACCATCAGCGCGTCAGCCTCGGCCACGATCTCGGCGAGCTCGGTCATCGCGCCGGGCTTCTCGATCTTGGCGATCAGCTTCGCGCGGCTCTCCCCCATCTTGGAGCGGGCGAGCCTCAGATCGTCGGCGGTCTGAACGAAGCTCAGCGCGACATAGTCCGTCCCCTGCTCCACCGCGAAGGCGAGGTCGGCGGCGTCCTTCTCGGTGAGCGCCGCGAGCGGCAGCTTGCGGCCGGGGATGTTGATGCCCTTATTGTTGGTCAGCTTGCCTGGCACCTCGCAGCGGAAGACCATGCGCTCGGCCCCCGGCTCCTCCACAGTGAAGCGGAAGGCGCCGTCGTTCATCATCACGACGTCGCCCTTCTGCAGCGCATCGAAGAGCTCCCGGTGCGGAATGGGGATGGCGCCCTCGGGCGCGCTCTCGCCGAGCACCGCCTCGTAGCTCTCGCCATAGGAGAGGGCGAGTTCGCCGCCCGCTAGCTTGCCCACCCGCAGCTTCGGCCCTTGAAGGTCGGAGACGATGGCGATCTGGCGCCCGGTCTTCTCCGCCGCCTCGCGCACGATGCGGAAGCGCTCGGCGTGGTCCTCGTGGCTTCCGTGGCTGAAGTTGAAGCGGAAGGCCGAGGCCCCGGCGCGAATCATGGCCTCGATCCGGTGGGAGGCGCTCGAAGCGGGACCGAGAGTGGCGAGGATCTTGGTGTTGGCGATCATGATCTGGACCCTATCCTGACGGGTTGAGGGACGGACGACGCAAAAAGGCTGGCTTCCAGGGTTCGAAGCCCTAGAAGGCTGGCTATGGACGTGCAGGCGAAGAACACAAAAATAAAGCCTCACGCTGCAAAAGACCGTCCGCGCCGGGTGCGCGGCGATCTCAGCGCAGCGGGGCTGATCGTGCTGGCAGCGCTTCTTGTGGCCGTGGTGACCGGAACCTTGAGCTGGGGAGGCTTCTTCCTGGCGGGCGGCATCGCGGCGAGCGGCCTGGTGCTGCGCGCGGTGATCCCGCGCCCGGCGACACTCTGGGGCGGGTTGACCGAAGAGGCGGCCGAGGAGGTCGAGCGCCTGCGCCGCGCGAGCAAGCTGCTCGATTCGCTGCCCCAGCCGGTCATGCTGCTCGACGAGAAGGACCGCGTGGAGGTCGCCAACGCCTCTGCCGTCCGGGTCTTCGGCAAGGGTGCTCTCGGCCAGCATATCGCCGGGGTGGTGCGGGCGCCCCAGGCCCTCGGCGCCCTGCGAGAGGCCCGCCACGACATGGCCGCGAAGGAGGCCGAGTTCTCCACCGCCGGACCCGAACCCCTCTCCGCTCTCTTCTACGTCGCCCCCCTCTCCCGCGAAGCCATCGAGCGCGACGGCGAGATGATCGTCATGGTCCGCGACCGCACCGAGCAGCGCATGCTGGAGCGTATGCGGACGGACTTCATCGCCAATGCGAGCCATGAGCTCAGAACGCCGCTGGCCAGCATCTTGGGCTTCATCGAGACGCTCCAGGGCCACGCCAAGAACGACCCCGAGGCCCGCGCCAGGTTCCTGCGCATCATGCAGGCCCAGACCGAGCGGATGCTCCGCCTAGTGAAGGACCTCGTTAGCCTCTCCGCGCTGGAGCTCAACGAGCGCCGCCTGCCCCAGGACGAGGTGGACCTCTGCGAGGTCTCCCAGATGGTGCACGACATGATGGTTCCTGTCGCCAAGGGGGAGGACGGCACCCTCGCCCTGGCCCCGTGCAACTGCGAGGCGGCGATCGCGGGCGAGCGCGACCAGATGATCCAGGTGGCCCAGAACCTGATAGACAACGCCCTCAAATACGGAAGGCCCAGCGACGAGGACGGCGCCGAGGTCACCTTGTCGGTGGGACGCGGTCCGGGCTCGGCCTTTCAGGGGGCGGATCGTTCAGGCGACAGCCCGGAGCAGATCGCCGTGCGCGCGGGCTGCGCCGCGAAGGACCTCGTCTATCTGCGGGTCGAGGACCGCGGCAACGGCATCGAGCGCACGGACCTCCCCAGGGTCACCGAGCGCTTCTACCGCATCGATGTCGAGCGCAGCCACAAGAAGGGCGGCACGGGGCTCGGCCTTGCCATCGTCAAGCACATTGTCGGTCGGCACCGGGGCGGCATCCTGGTCGAATCGGCAGAGGGCCGGGGCACCGCCTTCACCTGCTACTTCCCCCCTCGCCAAGCGCTGCAGGACGAGCAGAGAGCCGGGCTCTGAACCGCTCGTGCGGAAACTAAGCTCATCTCTCCCTCCGGGAGAGATCGACATCTTCGATGTCGAGTGAGGGCGAGTAGTAGACTGACCTAGGTGCAAAGAAAGCCCTCACCCGAAGACTGCTGACGCAGCCTTCGACCTCTCCCTCTGGGAGAGGTGCGACCTGCGCCTGCGAGGGCCGTTCGGAAGGCCTTATCCGATCGCCATACCCCTGACCCTTCCAGCGCGGACGAAACATGCTAAGCTTACCGACCTATATTTTGCGGAAGTGAGTCAGAAGCTACAAGATTGTGTCATACAAATCAGGCATCCGGGCGGCCGGTTGGGAGTTGGGCATGCCCTTTAGTCTATTAAGGCAACAAGCGGATCGATTCGAGAAGCTCGACGTGGCGCTCGCCACCATGGGCGGCGTGGTCGAGCAGCAGATCACCGATGCGCTGGCGGCGTTCGAGCATCGCGATGCCGATCTCGCGCGCGGTGTGGCCCTGCGCGACCGCGAGACGGACCGCCTCGAGGCGCAGATCGAGCAGCTGGCCGCCGAGCTCTTCCATGAGCGCCGCCGCACCCCTGCCGAGATACGCCGCATGATGGCGTCGGTCCGCATCGCCTCCGAGATGGAGCGGGTGGGCGACCTCGCCAAGAACATCGCCAAGCGCTCGGTCATCGTCGCCGAAGGCGATGACGACGAGCTGACCAAGCATGCCGGTGTCGTCCGCATGGGACGCATCGCTCTGCGCCAGTTCTCCGAAGCTCTCGACGCCCTCTTCCGCCGCAACGCCCAGGCGGCACTGGCCGTGCGCAATGCGGACGATCAGGTGGACGATATCTACAACTCCGTGTTCCGAGAGCTCCTGACGGTGATGAGCAACAAGCCCGCCCTCACCTCCAGCGGCACGCATCTCATCTTCATCGCCAAGAACTTCGAGCGGGTGGGCGATCACGCCACCAACATCGCCGAGCGCGTCCACTTCGCCCTCACCGGCAAGGAGATCGAGGCCGAGCGGATCAAGACCGACGTCACCGCCACGCTCCTGGCCGCGGAGTAGAGGGCGGCATGGCGTCCACCACCGTCCTGGTCGTCGAGGATGACGAGGCCCTTCGCACGCTGATGGAGTACAACTTCCAGCGGGAGGGCTTCGAGGTCGTCTCGGCGAAGGACGGGGAGGAGGCGCTTCTCAAGATCGAGGAGAGCCAGCCAGACGTGCTGGTGCTCGACTGGATGCTGCCCGCCATCTCCGGGATCGAGGTCTGCCGCCGCCTGCGCGCCAAGCCCGAGACGCAAGGGCTGCCGATCATCATGCTGACAGCCCGCGCCGAGGAGAACGACCGGGTGCGCGGCCTCGATACGGGCGCCGACGACTACATGGTCAAGCCCTTCTCCATGGAAGAGCTTGCCGCCCGCATCAGGGCGGTGCTCCGCCGACTGCGACCCGCCCTCGTCTCGGACGTGGTGACCTGCGGCGATATCGAGATGGACCGCACCGCCCACCGGGTCAGGCGGAACAAGGAGGAGGTGCATCTCGGGCCGACCGAGTTCCGCCTCCTCGACCATCTGATGCAGAACCCAGGCCGGGTGTTCAGCCGCGAGCAGCTCCTCAACGCCGTCTGGGGCTCCGACGTCTTCGTCGAGGCGCGGACCGTGGACGTTCATATCGGACGCCTGCGCAAGGCGCTCGGCAAGCACGGCGACAAGAACCCGATCAGGACGGTACGTTCGGCCGGCTACTCGCTGGAAGCGACCGAGCCCAAGGTGTAGCGTAACGGACTGCTTCGCGCTTCGATGCTCTAGCGTACCCAGAAGCTCGGTACGAAGAGCACCAGCACGGTGAAGAGCTCGAGCCGCCCTAGAAGCATGGCCATGGCCATGATCCACTTCGCGCCCGTCGGCAGCGTCGAGAAGTTGCCCGCGGGGCCGACGATCTCGCCGAGGCCAGGCCCCACATTGGCGATCGCCGTGCCTGCCGAGGAGAGCGCCGTGACCGCATCGAGGTCGAACAGGCTGAGCAGCACGGCCACCGTGGCGAAGACCGCAAAGTAGATGAAGAAGAAGCTCAGGACCGAGCGGAACACGCTCTCGTCCAAGGGCCGTCCGTTGTAGCGCGCCACCGTCACGCGGTTCGGATGGCTGAGCTTCTGGATGTAGACGGAGAGCGCGTTGAAGGCGACCTGGAGGCGGAAGATCTTGAGCCCGCAGGAGGTCGATCCCGCGCACCCCCCCACGAACATCACGCAGAAGAAGAACCCCACTGCAAAAGGTCCCCATGCGTTGTAGTTGGTCGTGGCGTAGCCCGTCCCCGTCATCACCGAGACGATGTTGAAGGCCGCGGTCCTCGTCCCCTCCACCGGGTCGTAGCCCAGCGAGCTGACGATGCGGAAGGCGACGATGGCGGTGAAGAGGACCGCCGCCCCGACGAAGAAGCGCGCCTGGCTGTCCTGGAACAGCGCCCTTCCCTGCCCCCTCAGCGTAAGGATGTAGAGGCCGAAGGGCAGGCTGCCGAGGATCATGAAGGTGATCGCCACGACGTCGAGCGGCCCTCGCGCCACCTCGTCGGTCACGAAATAGCCGAAGGAGGCGTCCTTGGTGGAGTAGCCCCCCGTCGCCACCGTGGTCATGGCGTGGTTCATGGCGTCGAACGCCTCCATGCCGAAGAGCCAGTAGAAGGTGAAGCAGAGAAGCGTCAGCGCCAAGTAGAGGAAGAAGACGGCGGCGGCGAGATCGTCCGCCCCCGGCAGGACCTTGTCGGACTTGTCCGAGCTTTCGAGGCGAAAGAGCTGCATCCCACCCACCGATAGGAAGGGCAGGATGGCGATCGCCATGATGATCACCCCGATCCCGCCGATCCACTGCAGAAGCGAGCGCCACAGAAGGAAGCCTGGGGGCCTGCCGTCGAGCCCCGTCACAACCGTGGAGCCCGTCGTCGTCAGGCCCGACATGGCCTCGAAGAAGGCGTCGGTGAGGCTCAGACCCCCCTCGCCCAGATAGAGGGGTACGGACGCGGCGATCACCAGCGCCAGCCAGCTCGCCGTGGTGATGACGAAGCCCTGGCGCGTGGTCAGCGCCTCGATCCGGCCCCAGGCGCTGGCGGCGAGGCCCCCTCCCACCAGGGTGCAGAGCAGGGAGGAGGCGAGGAAGGAGCGCATATCCGCCCGCGCCGCCTCGCTGCCGTCGATCAGATCGGCCAGGACAGGCAGCAGCATGGTGATGCCGAGAACGGCGACGAACAGGCCGACGATCTGAAGAACGGGACGGATCTCGATCATATGAAGCTGCCGTAACCCCTCCCCTCCCCCGCGGAAAGACCCGAGTTTCGAGGAGCGACTGCCTGGCGGGAAGGAAACGGCGTCCACAATCCACGATTGCGTAGCTTTCCTCGTGCAGTCTCGAGCGAAACCGATGGCTCTATGCCGCCGAACAGCTAGGGTAAGGAGAAGCCGCCCCGTGTCGATGATGCCGCAACAGACCGAACGTTCAGCCCTGGTTCTCTCGGGAGGCGGCGCCCGCGGCGCCTACCAGGCCGGTGTCCTCAAGGCGCTCGCCCGCGCGCTGCCCGGCCCCCTGCCCTTCGAGGTGGTCACCGGCGTTTCGGTGGGCGCGATCAACGCCGCCGTCATGGCCGAGGGGGCGGAGGACTTCCGAGCCGCCGCTGACAAGCTGGAGCGGCTGTGGCGCTCGCTTCACTGCTCCTCCGTCTTCGAGACCGCGCCGGGCAAGCTCTTCGGGCGCATGTTCAAGATGGGTTTCGCCTGGACGGGCCTCGAAACGCCCAAAAGCCTTCTCGACGTGGAACCGCTGGCGAGGCTTCTTCGCACCGAGATCGACTACGAGAAGATCGAGGCCAACATCCTGCGCGGCCTGCCCCACTCCTTCGCGGTCACCGCCTCCTCCTACGCCACCGGCGAATCGGTGACCTTCTTCCAGACCGCCGAGGGGGGTTCGGACTGGTGCCGCGCCAGGCGCCGGGGCAAGGCGCGGCATGTCTGCGCCGAGCAGATCCTGGCCTCCGCCGCCCTGCCGGGGCTGTTCGAGGCGAGGCGGATCGAAGGCGCCTGGTACGGCGACGGCGCGCTGCGTCAGATGGCACCCCTCAGCCCAGCCATCCATCTCGGTGCCCAGAAACTGTTTCTGATCGCCGCCCGCGACGGCACCCCCGATGCGGAGGAGAGCCCGATCAGCGACCCCGACGAGTACCCGACCCTCGGTGTGCTGGGCGGTCAGATGCTGGACATCATCTTCAACGACAACCTCGATGCGGACCTCGAGCGGCTGCACCGCATCAACTACACCCTCTCCTCGATGATACCGGAGCGGCGCGAGCGGACCAATCTGCGGGCGCTGGAAACCCACATGGTCCGGCCCTCGCAGGACCTTCGCATGATTGCCGGCCAGCACATGGCCGAGGTGCCGCGAAGCGTGCGGACGATGCTGGGGGCCATCGGCGGCATGAAAGCGCCCTACGTGCTGCCGAGCTACCTGACCTTCGAGCCGGGCTATGTCGGTGCGCTGATCGACCTCGGCGAAGCGGATGCTGAAGCTTCGATGCCGCAGCTCCTAGCGTTTCTAGAGGGCGAGCCGGAGCGGCGGAGCTACGGGTAGCGGGTTTCAAGGGCAGGTTCTCGACCTCATCATCCCGGAAAGCCGCGAGGCTTATCCGGGACCCATGGACCGAGCCCGCAATACACGCCGCCGTTGTTCTTGAAAGGAACCAAAGGCCATGGGTCCCGGATCTTCGCTGCGCTACGTCCGGGATGACGGCCACGGGTTCGCTCCTCAATGAGGAAGAAGCGCAGCGGTGAAGCATGTTCCCAGCAAACCAACGGCCCTTCGGGAAGGCACCCGACCGGGTGCCCGGCCGCGCAGGCCGCCCTACCGGAGCGCCCTTGGCGCGTGAGGTCTTATAGAGGCACCACGCCGCGGGGGTCGACGGGGCGGCCGCTGACCCTGAGCTCGAAATGGAGGTGGTAGCCCGTCGCCCTGCCCGAGCGGCCGACGCGGCCGATCTTCTGGCCCGCCTTCACCTTCTTCCCCTTACGGATGTTGTAGCCTGCCAAGTGGGCGTAGTAGGTCTCGGTGCCGTCGCCATGGTCGATGATCAGCAGGCGTCCGTACTTCTTGTTGCGTCCGCGGAAGGCCACCTTGCCGCTCTTTGCGGCGCGCACCTCGGTCCCCTTGGGCGCGGCGATGTCGATGCCGGTGTGGTAGTTGCGCTTGCGCTTGCCGAAGTTGGAGGTGACCGTGCCGTCCACCGGCGAGGTGTAGCTGCCCTTCGGAGCGCTCGCGCAGCCCGCCGCTGCCACCATCAGCAAGACGGCGCCCAAAAGGCGCACATGGTTCATCGCCCGCTTCAACACCGCCCCCTTGCTGCCTGCGTTAACGAGACTATCACCCAAAAGGGTTTTGGGTCCGTGAAGGGACCTCCATTTTTGCCGGGGCGGATGCCGTGACACTTCTCGAGCTGATCATTCTCGCCTTGATCCAGGGCATCACCGAGTTCCTGCCGGTGTCCTCCTCCGCCCACCTCATCCTGCCCTCGGCGCTGATCGAGGGGTTCGAGGACCAGGGCGCGATGATCGACGTGGCCGCCCATGTTGGGACGCTGTTCGCAGTCATCCTCTACTTCCGCAGCGATGTCCTGCGCCTGATCGGCGGCGCCTTCGACCTCGTCCGGGGGCAGAAGAGCGACCAGCGCCAGCTCTTCACCGTGGTCGCCATCGGCACGATCCCGTTCCTGCTCGTCGCCACCATGGTGGCGCTGTCCGGCGTGGACGAGCTCCTGCGCAGTCCCGTGGTCATCGCCTGGGCGTCGATCGGCTTCGGGCTTCTTCTCTGGTGGGCGGATCGTCAGCCCGAGACCAAGACCGGCGACCCCAGCACGATCGGCGCGGCGCTAACCATCGGCCTCGCCCAGTGCTTGGCCCTGATCCCAGGCACCTCGCGCTCGGGCATCACCATCACCGCGAGCCGCTTCCTCGGCTTCGAGCGGCGGGAGGCGGCGCGCTTCTCCATGCTGCTCGCGATCCCCGCCGTGGGCGCATCCGGCCTCTACGCAGGTTACAATCTCGTCAGTGAGGGGGATGCCGGAAATATGGGGGCCGCCGTGCTCATTGCTGCTCTTTCCTTCGCGGCCGCACTCGCCGCTATCGCCCTCTTCCTCAAAGCATCCGAGCGGTTCAGCTTTACACCCTTCGTCGTCTACCGGATCGCGCTGGGGCTGATTGTTCTAACACTTGTCACGTAAGCGCGATTGATCCCGTTCACAAACACGTTATGTTAGCACTTATCGGGCGTACTGGTCCTGTGAGCATGATCGAGCGGTAAGGGGTGTTAACTCTTTCTTCAGCCTCTCGAACAAGCCTGAGGACGCCGCATCATCCGGTGCGGGTTGCTCGCTGAGATAGGGGCAGAACCATGAACCAGCAGACGATTGAAAAGCAGGACCGCCGGGTTTGCTACGTTCGGGAAGTGTTCGCGAAGGACGTTCGCGAGGACATCGAGCGTGAGCTGGAATCCAAATACGCGTTCGAGGACGACAGCGTGCTGTGGGCACTCCACGCTGACGACGGATCGCGCATCGCGCTGATGAGCGACCGCGAGATCGCCTTCGCCGCCGCTCGCCAGCACGAGATGATGCCGCACAGCGTCCACTGACGCAGGAGGCTATCGCTTCAGGCGGCTACTATTGTTGAGTTCGAGAAACTCCCGCTGCCCCGCAGCCGGGGGTTTTTTGTTGGTGACTTTATCCTTTTCAAACAGACGAAACGTAAGCGCCGGTGGCTGCTCCCCCTCAGCCTACCGGCAGCTCCCCCTCTGGAGGGGGAGCGAGATAGGGAGCGAACGCTGGTTCTGCTTCCCTCCCCCACTGGTGGGGGAGGTGCCCGAAGGGCGGAGGGGGCCGCTCGCGTTTGTAAGAGAGACAGAGGCTTCTATGTTGTCGGGGCAGCAGCCTACGCGGCCTGCTCTTCCGGGTCGGTGACCAGCGCGAGATAGCCGGCCTCGGCGTTGCTGGCGCGGCGGAAGTTCTCGACCACGCCCGGCATCTTGAAGGTCCTGGCGACGCGCGAGAGCGCCTTGAGGTGGCTGGAGCTGTCGTCACGCGGCGCGAGCAGCAGGAAGGCGATGTCCACCGGCTTGTTGTCGATGGCGTCGAACTCCACCGGGCGGCGCAGTCTAAGCGCGATACCGCTGAGGCGGTCCACATCGGCGCGGGTATGGGGGATGGCGATGCCGTGCCCGAGGCCCGTGGAGCCGAGCTGCTCCCGCGCCAGAAGCCCTTGAAGAAGCTCCCTTTCGCGCAGCCCGAACGCGCCCGCACCCATCTCGGCGAGGTGCTCCAGCACCGAACGCTTACAGTTGGCGGGCACGTCCAGATGGACGTCCTGCGGCGCGAGAATACCCTGCAACGACTTGGTCATAACACCTACAAACACCGCCCTGAGGCAATGCTCCTTCGTGGCGGACCGCCACTGACATCGAGGCCACCGACATGCGTGAGCCGTGCCAACCCCGGCGGGCCGTCTGGCAAAAGCCTAGCCTTTAGGCAAGCTCCCGGCCACGTGAACAGGGTTACGATTTGGCCGCAGCCTCGATCCAGCCGATATTGCCGTCCTCGCGCCGGTGGACGACGGAGAGGCTGCCGGTCTTGGCGTTGCGGAAGACCACCACGGGGGTCTCGCCCACATCGAGCTGCATGACAGCGTCGCCGACGCTCATGGAGTGGAGCGAGGTCTCCCGCTCGGCAATGACCAGAGGCGCATCGGCCTCGTCCTGAGCCTCGTCCTGCTCACCGAGACCCTTGAGCACGTAGGAGGATGCCATCTCGGCGGGCAGCGGGGTGCGCTCGCGGGAGTGGTGGTCCTTGAGGCGGCGCTTGTAGCGGCGGACCCGCTTCTCCAGCTTCTCCATGCCCTGGTCGAAGGCGCCATAGGCGTCGCCGCCGCGTCCGTTGGCGCTGAGGACCACGCCCGAGGCAAGGTGCACTGTGGCTTCGGTGGTGAACTCGCTGCCCTCCTTGCCGAAATTGACGTTCGCCTCGGCGCTGCGCTCGAAATATTTGTGAACCCCAGCCGCCATCTGCTCGCGCACATGGGACTGTAGGGACTCACCGAGATCGATGCCTTTGCCGGTGATTTGAACGTCCATGGGAAGCCTCCTTCTGTTCGCCCCAGAGAAACGGGCGAGGAAGGCTAGGATGTAGCGGAGCGTGTGACCGTGATCCAACGCACGGTGCAGTGAGGTATTCCATCTCTCCCTCGGGAGAGATGGACATCTACGATGTCGAGAGAGGGGGTATCGGGCGTCTACCCCTCTCCCCAAATCGAAGATTTGGACCTCTCCCGAGGGAGAGGTGAGACGCAGCGTCTAGATCCCCCGCTTCGCGGCCCTTTTCCGCTCCACCGAGGAGGGCACGCCGAGGCTCGCTCGGTACTTGGCCACGGTGCGCCGGGCGATGGCGATGCCCTGGTTGGAGAGCCTGGCGACAAGCTGGTCGTCGGAGAGGGGCGAGAGGGGCTCTTCCTGGTCGATCAGCTTCTGCAGCTCGTGGCGCACGCTTTCGGCGGAGTAGACCGTCTCGCCATCCGCCGAAGGGATGCCGGGTGTGAAGAAATACTTCAGCTCCAAAACACCCCTCGGGGTGTGCAGGTACTTGCCGGTGGTCACCCGGCTCACCGTGCTCTCATGCATGCCGATATTGTCGGCCACGGTCTTGAGGTTCAGCGGCCTGAGATGCCTCACCCCTTCGGCGAAGAAGCCGTCCTGGTAGCTGACGATCTCGCTCGCCACCTTCAGGATCGTGCGCGCGCGCTGGTCGAGGGAGCGGACAAGCCAGTTGGCGTCGTTGATCTGCTCCTGCAGGAACTTCTTGCTGTCCTCGGACTGCTTCCGGCCGGAGAGCTCGACATAGTAGTCCTCATTGGCGATGACCCGCGGCAGGGTGTGGCTGTTGAGCTCGATCCGCCAGGAGCCGTCGGCCCGCTCGGAGACGTAGACATCGGGCACCACCACCTGCACCGTGTCGGCGCCGTAGGCGAGGCCGGGCTTGGGGTTGAGCTTCTTGATGGCGGTGACGGCCTCGCGCAGGTCGTCATCATCCATGCCGGTGAGCTTCTTCAGCTCGGCGATCTTGTGGCTGCCCAGAAGCGCGAGGTTCTGAAGGAAGAGGCGCATCGGCTCGCCGAGCGCGCCCTCCTCTTCAAGCTGCAAGGTCAGGCACTCGCACAGGGTCCTGGCGCCGACGCCGGTGGGCTCGAAGCCCTGGATGGTGGCGAGGACCGCAGCGACTTCCGTTTCCTGGCAGCCGAGCTTCTCGGCGATGTCCGTGGTGGTAGCCGTCAGGTAGCCTGCCTCGTCGATCAGGTCGATGAGGTAGCGGCCGATGCCTGCCTCCATGGGGTCGCGCACGGCCAAGTCGAGCTGCTCCTCCAGCAGCTCGCGCAGGGACTTCTCCACGCTCACATGCTGGGCGGCGTCGTAGTCCTCGTCGCCGGTGGGCGCGCCGCCTGCGTTCTCCTTGATGCGCTCGCGGCGCTCCAGCACCGGCTCGTCGGAGCCGTCCGCGGGGCCACTCTCGGCCGCGCGGTCGGAGGCCTTGTCGTCGGCGGAAGCCGTAGCACCTTCGCCTTCGGGCGCCTCGCCGCGCTCCAGAAAGGGGTTCTCGAGAAGCCGCTCCTCGACATATTCCTGAAGCTCTAGGTTCGAGAGCTGGAGGAGCTTGATCGCCTGCTGCAACTGCGGCGTCATCGCCAGTTGCTGCGTCTGGCGTGCCTCCAAGCGGCCTGTCATGCGCATCGCGCCACCCCCCAGTTCACTGAACGAGGCCCCCCGGCCTCAGGCTGTTCAGCCCACTGGAAGTTGTCTAGCCGTTATACGTTTCCCCAAGGTATACACGGCGCACGTCTTCGTTGCTGACCACCTCGCCGGGCGGTCCTTCGAAGAGGACCCTGCCCTCGGCGATGACGCTGGCGCGGTCGATGATGTCGAGCGTGTCGCGGACATTGTGGTCGGTGATGAGGACGCCGAGGCCGCGGTCCTTGAGCTGGGTGATGAGCGACTTAATATCGGCGATGGCCAGCGGGTCGATGCCCGCGAAGGGCTCGTCGAGCAGCATGTAGTCGGGGCTCGTCGCCAGCGCCCGCGCGATCTCGAGCCGCCTGCGCTCACCGCCTGACAGGGCCGTGGCCATGGAGCCGCGCACATGGGTGATCGAGAACTCTTCCAGGAGCTCCTCGATGACTTCCTGACGGCGCTTCTTGTTGGGCCAGGCGAGCTCCGCCACCGCCTCGATGTTCTGCTCCACGGTGAGGCCGCGGAAGATCGACGCCTCCTGGGGCAGGTAGCCGAGACCCAGCCTTGCGCGCTGATACATGGGCAGGCCGGTCACGTCGTAGCCGTCGATCAGCACCTGGCCGCCATCGGCCTTTACGAGGCCCATCACCATGTAGAAGCAGGTGGTCTTGCCCGCGCCGTTGGGGCCGAGAAGCCCTACCACCTCGCCGCGGCAGACGCGGAAGTTCACGTGGTGGACGACCCGACGCTTGCGGTAGGCCTTCTGCAGGTTCTGCGCGACGAGACCCTTAGTGGTGTCCTTCTGAACGGCCTCGCCGTCCAGCTTGGCTGCGACGCTCCCCTCCATCAGCGGCTGGCCCGCTGGGGAAGAAGGCCCTTCACGCGGGAGCCCGGCTCTGCCGTCAGGCTCATCTCGCCGGTCTCGACATTGTAGATGAGGCGGCTGCCGGTGGCGACCTGACCGTCCTGGAGCAGCACCACGTTTCCGCTGACGGTCAGGGTCTGCTCGGCTGCGATGTACTCGGCCGCGTCCCCGGCGATGGCGTCGCCCGAGACCGAGGCGTAGCGCACCCGCCCGGTGGCCACGAGGCGCTGCAGCTCGTCGCTGCCTGCGGCCTGGAACACCATCATGCTGTCGGAGGTGAGGATGACGCCGGGCTGGCTGATCAAGACGTTGCCATCGGCATTGAGCTGCGAGCCGCCGCCCGTGCCCTGGACGATCTCGACGCGGTCCGCATCGAAGGTCGTCTCGGCATCGGGGTCGAAGGTGACCCTCGTGCCTTCCGTTTGCGCGAAGGCCGCTGCCGGGAGGAACCCCAGCGCGGCCAGTCCGATCAGTGCTCTACGCAAGACCCACCTCGTTTACCCCGCCTCTTCTGACTTCTCGGCGTCTAGCTGTCGCCGTCACCGTCGCCCTGCTTGTCCTCGGAACCCTTTTTGCGAGGTTTCAACGTCATGCGCACCCCGCCCTCCAGCACCACCCGGTCCTCGTTCTGGTAGATCGTCCCGCGGTCGGCGCGCAGCGTGCCGCGCTCGCTCTCGCCGGTCACCTCGGTGGAGGAGGTCACCACCTGGCTTTCGAGATCGGCCTTGGCCGCGTCGGTCTTGAGGACGAAGGTGCCGCCCGAGCTCGATTGTTCGAGCTCCACATCGCCGATCAGGTCCACGAGCTGGGCCGTCTGATCGTAGGTGCCGTCCTTGGCGCGCAGCACGCTGGTCCTGCCGTCCGGCTTGACCCGGCGCGCCTCGGGCCGGTCGAGGGCCAGGGGGTCCGCATCGTTCTGGCCGCGGGTCGCCGACTGCGCCGCCACCTCGAAGGGACGCCCGCTGAGGTCCTCACCAGCGTAGCGCGGCCGTGACAGCTTGACGCCCTCGCCGTCCTCGGTGGTCTCGATACCGCTGAACTGCGCCAGAAACTCGTGGTCCACCCGCGGCGGCGTGGCGCTCAGCACATAAGTGAGAAGAAGCCCGACCGCGAGGGCGGGTGTGACGAGGCGAAGCCGCCTGACACGCATGCTGTGGCGGCTGACACGGCGTGCCGACAGGTAGAACTCACGTTCGGTCGTCTCGCGATCGTCAGCCATATCCCGTCCAACCGTTCTTACCACCTGCAACCCTATGTGACACGGAGGGGGGAACGATTAAAGGGAGGATAGCCGGTCTTTCTCGTGAAAAGCCGCTTAGAAGGCTGATTTGCTCGCAGCTCAGGCGTGGGCGAAGATGTCGGTCTCGCCCCATCCGCCAAGGTCCAGCGCAGCCCTCGTCGGAAGAAAGGCGAACGCCGCCTCGGCCAGATGCCGCCGCCCTTCACGCTCCAAACGCTCGTCGAGCCAGGCTTTGGCATCGTGAAGATGGAGCACGTCGGAAGCCGCATAGGCCTTCTGGGCATCGGACAATGTCTCCGCCCCCCAGTCGGAGGACTGCTGCTGCTTGGAGAGCTCCACCCCCACCGCCTCGCGTAAGAGATCCTTGAGGCCGTGGCGGTCGGTATAGGTGCGCACCAGCTTGGAGGCGATCTTGGTGCAGTAGATGGGCGAGGTGTCCACGCCGAGATACGCCTTCATCACCGCCACGTCGAAGCGGGCGTAGTGGAAGATCTTGGTGACGCTCTCATCGGCCATCAATGCTTTCAGGCGCGGCGCTTCGTAGCCGTCGCGCCGAAGCTGCACGAGATGGGCGTGGCCGTCGCCCAAGGAGAGCTGCACCACGCAGAGCCTGTCCCTCGCCGGGTTGAGGCCCAAGGTCTCCGAATCCACCGCCACGCAGCCGTCGCGCGCGCCCGACCAGTCGAAGTCTTCGGGCAGGTCGTTCTCGTAGAGCTTGTTGGCCATCTAGGGTCCTCGGTCGGGTGGTGGGCAGCGGCGGGTGCTTGGCCCCGCCCTCCCGCGAAATCAACCGCGGCGGCGCAGGATCTTGGCGATGCCGTAGAGGCTGATGGCGATCCAGCACACCTCGATGACGAAGGAGGCGAGGTTGAAGGTGTGGGTCAGCGAGACGAGGATGAGCACCGCGCCGACGAGGTTCAGCACCGGGTAGCCGAGATCCTCCGAACGCAGCTTCTCGATCTGCAGGAGAAAATAGGCGAGGAGGATGAGGAAGACGCCGATGAGGCCGATAGTGTCGAACATGGCGGCGCTGTTGGTGGGAAGGCGCTTGATCGTCAATCGCTTTCATGGGCAAGGACACCTCAAGGAGTGAAGGAGCGAGCCCCTGCTGACCGTCCGTGTGCATAGCCCGACCCCTGGCGACGTGCTGAAGGCGCTGGGTGAGGTTGGGGGGGTGCGCTTCACCCGCGAGCCCGCCTCCCACCTTCAAGGAGCGGCCCTCATCACCTTCAAGGCGCCCCGTGACGAGGACATCTCGCGCTACGGGTGGATCCATATCGGCGGCGCCGGTCCCGACAGCATCCTGAACGCCCTTCAGGGATGCGAAGGCAGGCCCATCCTGACACGGACCATCGGCGCCATGGGAGAGCAGATGGGCGAGTACGTTCTCGCCTATGCGCTGACCTGGCTCCAGGACACAGCCAAGCGCGAAGGGTTTCAGGCGCGTAGCGACTGGCAGAAGGAGGCGAGCCTGCCGCGCTACCTGTTTGATCAGGATGTCGCCATCATCGGCATGGGGGCCATCGGCAGCGGGGTGGCGAAGATGCTCACCCCCCTCGCCCGCTCGGTTACCGGCTACAGCCGCAGCGGCAGGAATACCGAGGGGTTCGGCGCCTGCCGCCGTCTCGCCGAGTTCGAAGGGGCGGACATCGTCATCGCCACCCTGCCCGCCACCCGGCAGACGGACAGTCTGCTGAGCGATCCCTTCTTTGGACGGATGAACGGCGGGCTGTTCTTGAACATCGGCAGGGGCAGCGTGGTCGAGGAAGGCGCGCTTCAGCGAGCACTCGGCACCGGCAAGGTGGACCGCGCCGTCCTCGATGTCTTCCGCATGGAGCCTCTGCCCAAGGAGCACTGGGCCTGGACCCACCCCCGCGTGGCGGTCACCCCCCACGTGTCAGGGGTTACCCGCCCCGTGGACATTGCCGCAGCGTTCAAGGTGAAGCTGCCGCTGTTTTTAGAAGGTAGGCTGACGAACGAGGTAGATCGGGAAGCGGGTTACGGGGTGCGCTGACACCTACATTTTCCTCGGGAAGCGATCACTACGCATTCTCTCCGCTGCCCGCGGTTTAGCAAAGCCGCAGACCGTGGGATCCGTCTCCTGAAGCCTGTTCCACGTGCACCGGCGGGAGTTGGGTCCCACGGTCAAGCCGTGGGAAGCGTTAGAAGGAGATCGCAGCGCTTCCGTTGAGGACCCTTCGAAGCGCGACGGCGGAACGGGAAGAACCGCGACCGCGGTTCCGGGCCGGTCAGGGCCGCCCATCGGAGGCGCTACGCGCCGTGAGATCAAAAATTTCCCACAAAAAAGCCCGCCAAAGGCGGGCGGTTTTGTGGTGCCGCATGCCGGACTCGAACCAGCGACCTCCTCATTACGAATGAGATGCTCTACCACCTGAGCTAATGCGGCATGCTCCGGCAGCTAGCGCAAGGGGGCTAGCTGCGCAAGGTGCCGCCTTGCTTACCCGCGGCAGCGACGATCTTTTCGGAGACCGTCTCGATGTCCTTGTCTTCCAACGTTTTTTCGCGGGGTTGCAGGACGACTTCGATGGCCAGGGAGCGCTGATCTTCGGGTACGCCCTTGCCCTCATAGACGTCGAAGAGGCGCACCTCGTCGATGAGTTTCTTGTCGGCCCCCTCCACCGCGCGGAGCAGGTCGAGGGCCGGTTTGTCCTTCGGATAGAGGAAGGCGAAGTCGCGGCGCACCGGCATCAGCTCAGAGGCATCAAGGGCCGGTTTGGTGGCGCCTGCCTTCTTCGGCTGCGGCACGGCGTCGAGCTCGACCTCGAAGATGGCGACCGGCGATGGGAGGTCGAACGCCTTGGCGACACTGGGGTGCAGCTCGCCGAAACGGGCCAGCGTTGTCTTGGGGCCGAGACGCAGCTCGCCCGAGCGGCCCGGATGGTACCCGCGTGGCGCCTCGGCAAAGGTCATCAGCTTGGCCGTGGGCGCGCCGATGGCTTCGAGAACGCTGAGTGCCATGGCCTTCGCGTCGAACACGCCCGGCGCTTCCTCAGTACCCTGCCAGTTGCGGGGCAGCGTGCCGGAGAGGACACCCGTAGCCACACTACGCTGGCCCTTGGGCGTCACGTTCGTGTACGCACCGCCCACCTCGAAGAGGCGCACGCTCTCCGCGCCCCTCGCATGGTTGCGCGAGGCGGCCAGCAGCAGGTTCGGCAGCGGGCCGGGACGCATGACTGAGAGGTCGGAGCTGATCGGGTTGAGGAGCTTCAGCTCGTCCGGCTGGTCGGCGAAATGGGCTGCGCCCTCTTCGTCCGTGAACGCCCAGGTGACCGCCTCTAGAAGGCCCTGCGCCGCCAGCACTTCGCGGGCAGCGTGGCTGCGAATCTCCGCAACGGACGGGTTGCGGCGCGGAGCGTCCGAGAGGTTCGGCAGAAGCTCGGTGGGCAGATGGTCAAGGCCGTGGATGCGGGCGACTTCCTCGGCGATGTCGGCCTTGCCTTCCACATCGGGGCGCCAAGTGGGGACGTCCACCTGCCAGGTGCCGCCGCGGGTGACGCCGAAGCCCAGGGCGGTGAGGATCTCCTCCTGCCTTGTCTCCGAAACATCCATGCCGGTCAGGCGAAGGACTTCCGTGGCCGGATAGTCCACGGTCTTCTCCTCCACAGGCGGGGTGCCTGTGACGGTAATGGACGAGGCTCCGCCGCCGCAATGCTCTAGGATCAATGCTGCCGCACGCTTGAGACCATCCTCGATGCTGGCCGGGTCGATGCCGCGCTCGAAGCGGTAGCGGGCGTCCGAGGTCAGGGACAGCTTGCGTCCCGTCTTGGCAATGGTGAGGGGGTCGAAATAGGCGCTCTCGATGAGAACGTCCGTGGTGCCCTCGTCGCAGCCCGAGGACACCCCGCCCATGATGCCGCCGAGGCCGAGGACGCGACTATCGTCGGCGATGACGCACATGGTCTCGTCGACCGCGTATTCCTTGTCGTTGAGCGCCTCGAAGCTCTCGCCGGTCCTGCCTGTGCGAGCACGGATGGCGCCGTTTATCTTAGCAAGGTCGTAGACATGGAGCGGTCGAGCCGCATCGTAGGAGAGGTAGTTCGTAACATCGACCAGCATATTGATGGGCCTAAGGCCCACTGCACGCAGGCGGTCCTGCAGCCAGTCCGGCGAGGGGCCGTTCTTCACCCTGCGGATGACCAGAGCGCCGAAGGCGGGGCATGCCTCGGGAGCATCGGTCTCGACGGTGATCGGCTGCTCGAAAGCGGCGTCGACTTCTGGCACTTCCAGCGGTCTCAGCGTGCCGAGCCCTGCGGCGGCTAGGTCACGGGCAATGGCGCGCACGCCGTTCGTGTCGGGACGGTTGGGGGTCACCTCGAAGTCGATGACCGGATCGAGGGGACCCACCACTTCGGCCAAGGGGGTGCCGACCTCGGCGTCGCTGGGCAGCTCCATGATGCCGTCATGGTCGTCGCCGAGCTCCAGTTCGCGGGAGGAGCACATCATGCCGAGGCTCTCGACGCCGCGGATCTTGGCCTTCGTCAGCGTGGTGTCGAGCCCCGCGATGTAGGCCCCGACGGGGGCGTAAGCGACCTTGATCCCCTCGCGGGCGTTGGGGGCACCGCAGACGATCTGCTGCTCGCCGTCCTTGGTGTCGACGCGGCAGACGCGCAGCCGGTCGGCATCGGGATGCTGCTCAGCGTGCTTCACACAACCGACGGTGATCGGCGCGAGCGCTTCGGCGGGGTCCGTGACCCCTTCGACCTCAAGGCCGACCTTGATCATCGTCTCGACGATCTGGTCGAGGGTAGCGTCCGTATCAAGATGGTCTTTCAGCCAGGAAAGGGTGAACTTCATTCCGAACTCTCCGCAGGGAGGGGGGTGGGTCTGCCCTCGGCATCAAGGGCGACGAAGATGAAATCGGCCTGGGTGACCTTTTCGAGGTCGAACGTCCCCTGACGCTCGACCCAGGCCTCCACCCGGACCGTGACCGAGGTGCGTCCCTCACGGACGATCCGGCCGTAGCAGTTGAAGAGGTCGCCGACCTTGACGGGCCTGACGAAGTGCATGGCGTCCACGGCAACGGTGGCGACCCTGCCGCCCCCTGCCCGGCGCACGGCGATGACCGAGGAGCCGAGGTCCATCTGGCTCATCACCCAGCCTCCGAAAACATCGCCTGCCGAGTTGAGGTCGGCGGGCATGGGCTGCACACGGACGACGAGCTCGCCCTCGGGCTTCTGATCGTCAGCCATCAGACCTCCGTGGGCGCGAAGCCGTAGTGCTCGATCCAGCGCTGATCGGCCGCGAAGAACTGGCGAAGGTCCGGGATGCCGTATTTCAGCATGGCCAGGCGGTCGACGCCCATGCCGAAGGCGAAGCCTTGGTACTCGTCCGGGTCGAGGCCACAGGCCTTGAGCACGTTGGGGTGCACCATGCCGCAGCCCAGGATCTCCATCCAAGCCTCGCCCTGGCCGATCTTCACCACCGCGCCGTCGCGCTCGTACTTCACGTCCATCTCGGCGGAAGGCTCCGTGAACGGAAAGAAGTGGGGGCGGAAGCGGGTCTCCAGCGTCTTCACGCCGAAGAACTCGCGGCAGAAGGCCTCGAGCGTGCCCTTGAGGTGGCCCATATGGGTCTCGCGGTCGATGACGAGGCCCTCGACCTGGTGGAACATCGGCGTGTGGGTCTGGTCACTGTCGCAGCGGAAGGTGCGGCCAGGCGCGATGATCCTGATGGGCGGCTTCTCGTTCATCATGGTACGGACCTGCACAGGCGAGGTGTGAGTCCGTAAGACCATCTTCTCGCCGTCCTCCTTAGGCGGAAAGAAGAATGTGTCGTGCATCTCCCGCGCGGGGTGCTCGGGCGGAAAGTTGAGGGCGGTGAAGTTGTGGAAGTCGTCCTCGATATCCGGGCCTTCCCTCACCTCGAACCCCATGGCGGCGAAGATCTCGGCGATCTCGTCGAAGGTCTTGGTCAGGGGGTGGAGGCGCCCGCGGGGACCCGTGCTCACCGGCAGGGTCACATCGACCCGCTCGGCCTCCAGACGCTCGTTCAGCGCCGCTTCTTCGAGCACCGTTTTGCGCGCACCGATGGCGTCGGCGATCCGGGTCTTGAGGCCGTTCAGGGCGGGGCCTGCGACCTGGCGCTCCTCCGGGCTCATGCGGCCCAGGGTCTTCATCTTCTCCGAGACGACGCCCTTTTTGCCGAGGGCTGCCACACGGATATCCTCCAGCGAGCGCTCGTCCGAGGCGGCGTCGATCTGAGAGGTGAGGTCCGCCTCGAGGGCGGCAATGTCGGCTTCTAGGGTCATGCAGCACCGGGAACGAAATAGCGTCCGCGCCCTCTGCCAGCGCGGGGGCCGGGGATCAATGGGGAGCTAAGAATCGCAGGTGGGTTCGGGGTCCATGGCGAACCATAGAACCTGAGCGGTGACTTTGCTCCAGTCCATCGTCGGTTCTTCCATCGTTCCGTATTTGTCTATCTCTTTCTCGTCGCCAAGAATCCAACCGATTAGGTGGAGGCGATTGAAGCACGAGGTGCCCGAGATCTCTCTTCTGACAGTCAGCACGTTCGCAGCGCCGCCCTCAAAACTCCAGCCCGCTTCACCTAGCTTGGCAACGTAGTCCCACTCGAACGGTTCTTGGCGTTGATTAAGGACCTCAAGCGGCATCGCTACGCATCCGATGAACGTTTCCTCGATCTCATCACTAGACGGAAACTGGCAGTCGTCGGGAATAAACGCGCCCTCGATGAGTGGTAGGTCCAAAACTTCGGGAGCAATGACAGCCGGATCCTGGCTTGGTGCCGACCTCGAGGCACAGCTCGCTAGACCTACAGCCGCGACAACTCCGAGACAGATCGAACGCATTGATTTCTCCTCTTAGTGTTGGAAGCCTAAAAGAAAAACCCGCCGAACCGAAGCTCGACGGGCCAAACTCTCAGCAGAAGCGTGAGCGCTTACGCAGCAAGTGCTTCTTTCGCCTGGTTCGCAATCGCCTCGAACGCCTGCGGCTCGCGGGCGGCGATGTCGGCGAGCATCTTGCGGTCGACCTCGATGCCGGCTTTCGCGAGGCCGTTGATGAAGGTCGAGTAGGTCATGCCGTGGAGGCGCGCCGCAGCGTTGATGCGCTGGATCCAGAGCTTCCTGAACTCGCGCTTACGGTTCTTGCGGTCTCTATAGGCGTACTGGCCGGCCTTCTCCACCGCCTGGTTGGCAATGCGGAAGGTGTTCTTTCTACGGCCGTAATAGCCTTTGGCGGCCTTGATGACCTTGCGGTGACGGGCGTGGGAGGCGGCGCCGCCTTTAACTCGTGCCATGTGTCAGATCCTCTTAATTAGGTGCGGCTCAGCGCGCGTAGGGCATGTACTTCTTGACGATGCGCTGATCGCACTCCGCCATCGGTTCCATGCCGCGCTTCTGGCGGATCTGCTTGTTGGTGCGCTTGATCATGCCGTGGCGCTTACCAGTGCTGCCTGCCATGATCTTGCCGGTGCCGGTGACCTTGAAGCGCTTCTTGGCGCCCGACTTGGTCTTCATCTTGGGCATGTTCGTCTCCTCTTGGGGTCAGTTCATGCGCCGCCGAGGCCATGCCGTTGTGCCAGGCAGCGCGAAGGGGCGCGGATGACAGAAAACCGCCGCCCGCGCAAGAGCGGATCGGTCCTAGACGGGCACTTCCGGCGAGAACTGGCCGTGGCTTCTGTAGCGGAAGAGATAGGTGGGCAGCACCGCGTCCAGCGTGTCCGGCGTGATGCCGAGATCGGCGAAGGTCTTCACCCCTTGGCTCGAGACGACATTGTCGCGCTTGAGGAGCTTCACCTGGTCCTCGGTGATCGGCGACTGGACGATAGGGAGCTTCGCCGCGATGTCCCCTGCCCGGCCCATCATAGAGGCCGCAAAGAAGGGCAGCGGCACCAAGGCACGCTTCCGGCCGATGATCTTCAGCATGAGCTGCAAACACTCTTTGAAGGTCAGCACCTCCGGCCCGCCGAGCTCATAGATGCCGCCGGTGGGGGCCTCTCCAGCAACCAGCCTCGCCACCGCGTCGGCCACATCGTCCACATAGACCGGCTGGAACTTGGTCTTGCCGCCTCCGATGAGGGGAAGCGCTGGGGCGAGCCTCGTCATCCCGGCGAAGCGGTTGAAGAAGTCGTCCTGCTTGCCGAACACGATCGACGGGCGGACGATGGTGGCGCCGGGCACCGCATCCAGGATCGCCTTCTCGCCCTCCGCCTTGGTGCGGGCGTAGTCGCTGTCGCTGTCGGGATCGGCGCCGATGGCCGAGACATGGACGAGGTTGGCAATGCCGTTCGCCGCGCAGACCTCGCCCACATGGCGCGCGCCGCCGGCCTGGACGCTGCCGAACTTCTGCTTGCCGGTCTCGGCCAGGATGCCGACCAGGTTCACGCAGGCATCGGCGCCGTGCAGCGCGTCTTCGACCGAGGACCTGTAGCGGATATTGGACTGGAAGAGCTGCACCTGCCCCACCGCGCCCATGGGCTGCAGGAACACCGCCTGGTGAGGACGCCTGACCGCCGCCCGCACCCGGTAGCTGCGCCTGGCAAGCTCCCGCACCACATGCCGCCCAACAAAGCCCGAAGCACCGAACACCGTCACCAGCTTGCTCATGGGGAACCCTCTTCGTTAAGCGCAGCCATCCGAGCCGCGCCGATAGGGCATCGGGGCACTTTTGGCGAGGGGGCACATGATCCTTCTTGACGCCGCTAAAACCGGGAGGCTAGAGCGCCGCTTCCACCTGCCCAGGTGGCGGAATTGGTAGACGCGCCAGCTTCAGGTGCTGGTGTCCGTATGGACGTGGAGGTTCGAGTCCTCTCCTGGGCACCACAAAAGCGCCCGCCTTTGGCGGGCTTTTTTGTGGGAGATTTTTGATCTCACGGCGCGTAGCGCCTCCGATGGGGGCGGGCCTGACCGGCCCGGAACCGCGGTCGCGGTTCTTCCCGTTTCGCCGTCGTGCTTCGAAGGGTCTACAACAGAGGTGCTCCGCCCTCCTTCTAACGCTTCCCACGGCTTGACCGAGGGACCCAACTCCCGACGGTCCACCTAGGGTAAGCTTCAGGAGATGGCTCCCACGATCTCCGATATACTCCGCCTCACCGAAACATCCCTCGAAATCGCTCCGTAACCTTGCTTTGGCATGATGGGCATGTTGCGTTGCACCATCCGCCCTCAGCCAGAGCCCAAACCCATGTTCCGCTTCCCCGCCCTTGAAGGTCTGCCGCCCTATCTCTTCGCAGACCTGGCTGCGCGGAAGGCGGTAATGGTGGCCGAGGGGCGGGACGTCTTGGACCTAGGCCTTGGCAACCCGGACCTGCCGCCCCCCGCCCATGCGCTCGAGACCCTCCGCGCCGCCTCAGCAGAAGAGGCCAGCCACGGCTACGCCTTCACCGACGGCTCGCCGGAGCTGAGACAGGCCCAGGCCGACTACTATCAGCGCCGCTTCGGCGTGACGCTCGACCCCAGGACGCAAGTTCTGCAGACGATCGGCTCGAAGGAGGGCTTCGCCACCCTGGCGCGGACGATCTGCTCCCCAGGGGACAGGGCGCTGGTGCCGAACCCCTCCTACCCCATTCACCGCTACGGTTTCCTAATGGCGGGCGGGACGATCACGGATATTCCGGACACGCCGGATAAGGCGCAGCTACGCGCCGTGGACGAAGCCGCTGCGAAAAGCCCGGCCCCTATCGCCTGGGTTCTCAACTATCCCGGCAACCCGACGACTAGAATAGCGAGCCTCGACTTCTACCGCGAAGCCGTCGCGCTCGCGAAGAAGCGCGGTTTGCTGATCATCTCCGACCTCGCTTACGGCGAGCTCTACTATGGCGACCCGCCGCCCTCGATCTTCGAGGTGCCGGGGGCGATCGACACGGCGGTGGAGATCACCTCGGTCTCCAAGACCTTCTCCATGGCAGGCTGGCGCATAGGCTTTCTATGCGGCCAAGCGGAGGTCGTTGCCGCCGTCGCCAAGGTCAAATCCTATCTCGACTACGGCACGTTCGAACCCCTCAAGCGGGCAGCCACCGAGGCGCTCAGGCGCTTCGATGAGAGCTGCCCGCCCCTGCGCGAGACCTATCGCAAGAGGCGCGACGCGCTGGCCGAGGGGTTCGCCGAGGCGGGCGTTTCCATCGAACCCACCCCCGCCACCATGTTCCAGTGGCTGCCCATTCCGAAAGGCGAGGAAGGCGGCAGCCTCGGCTTTGCCGACCGTGCCCTTCAGACCGAAGGCATCGTCGTCAGCCCCGGCATCGGCTTCGGCAGCGGCGGTGACGGCCATGTGCGGGTCGCCCTGGTCAAGGACGAGCCCGTCATGCGCGAGGTGGGGCTGAGGCTCGCCCGCCTATACGCTGGGCACTGAGGGAAAAGCGATCAGCTCGTTGTCCGCATCGTGGCCGATGGGCGCACTGCCCAGATAGGGCACGCCGTAGCGGCGGCACCAGCGGTGAAGGATCGCTTCAGGCTCCTCGCCGAACGCGATGTCGTTCTCCGGCACCTCGCTCACCCTTCCCAGCATCACCCCCGACGCGCCGCGCAGGGCGCCGCTGGCGAAGACGGTGAACAGCATACGGTCGATGGCGTAGAGGTGCTCGCCCACCTCCTCGATCATCACCGCCTCGCCTGCGAAGTCCGGACAGTGATCGGTCGCCACGAGCGAGCTCAGCACCGCCAGGTTGAAGGCGTAGGCTACCGGTCGCTCCTGGCTGTCACCCGCGAAGAAGGACAGCACACGGCCGACCGCCTCCTCCCCGCCCTCTCGGAGAAGGTCGGCGACCATCGGGCCGTGCACGCATTTGCCAAAACCCGCGGCGCCGAGCGCGCCCAGCAGGTAGCCCCCATCGGAGTAGCCGAGATAGGTCTTGCTCCGTGCACTCTCTTCCAGACCTTCCAGAACGGGGGTCAGGATGCGGCAGGCGCCGTAGCCGCCGCGGGCGAACCACACCGCATCGACCTCCGGATCGTTCGCCGCGCGGATGAAGGCCGCTGCGCGCTCCTGATCGCTTCCGGCGAAGTGACCCTCGCTTAAAAAGCACTGATCGTCGAACCGGAGGGTGACGCCCGACACCCCGGCGGCGAGTTCCGCAGCCCGTTCCGCCGCCTCTCTAGGCAGCATCCGGCTAGGAGCCACGACCCTGATGTGGGTCATCGTTGGGCCAGCTTCGCGAGGAGGTCGTGAGCGAAGGTCGTGAGGCTGTCGTCCCTCGCGCCCATGACGACGACCAGGTCGCCCTCCTCCGCCTTCTCAACATGATCGGCGAAAGCGCTTCGCTCCTCCGTATAGTGCGCGTTGAGGCCTCTCTTTTCGAGGGCAGCTACGAGCCTTTCGGCATGGTCGTGGGTTTCGACCGTTCCGCCGAAATAGGCAGGCTTACTGATGAACAGGTGATCGCCTTGGCGCAAACCGCTGGCGAAGGCGTTCTCCCACAGATCGAGACCGCTGCGCAGGGGGCCGTAGCCGTGCGGCTGGTAGTAGACATGGATGCGGTCCGAAGCAGCGGTCAGCGCACCGAGGGACCCGGCGATCTTTTCGGGGTTGTGGGCGAAGTCGTCGATCACCGTGACCCCTCCCCCGGTGCCGATGCGCTGAAGGCGCCTGGCGCTGCCCTTGAATGTGCGGAGCGCATCCACCGACCGCTCGATCTCCGCGCCGAGAAGCTGCGCGGCCGCCAGCGCCGCCAGCGCGTTGTCGATGTTGAACCGGCCCATCAGCGGCAGAAACAGCTCGGCTTCGTAGCCGCCGCCCCGGTCCTTCAGCATGCCGCGCAGCCCATCGGTGCTGGCTTCGACGCCAGCGGCCGAGAGATCGGCATCGGCTTCCTGCCCGACCGTGACGACTTTGTCCGTAGGCAGCTCCTTCGCGATGGTCCTGACCGGATCGCTGCCGACGCCCAAAACCACCTTCCCCGCCCGCTCGGCATAGCCGCCGAAGAGCTTCATCAGCTCGGGCATGGGCTTGTGGTCTTCGGAGACGTTGAGAAGAACGCCCACGGAGGGGTTGTAGAGAGCGATGGAGCCGTCGCTCTCGTCCACCTCGCAGACGAAGGGGCCATCTCCCTCGCGGAATGCCGCGGGGCTGCCGTCCATGTCCTCGATGTTCAGCATGGGCGCGCCGTTGACCACCGCCGGGTCGGCGCCGATCTCGGCCAGGATATGCGCCAGCATGGCCGTGGTGGTCGACTTACCCGACGTGCCCGCGACCCCGCAGCTCACCTCCGCGCTGTTGGCGAGGGAGGCGAGAAGCTCGGCCCGGATCATCCGCCTGGAGCCTTTCTCGACGGCCGCCGCCACATCCGGAATGGTCGCCTCCACCGCCGAGGAGGTCACGAGCACTTCGCCCCCGGTGATGCCCGAGCCGTCCTGGGGATGGACGGTGATGCCAAGGCCCTTAAGCTTGGTGCGGAGCCCATCGGCCCGCCCCTGATCCACCGCCCGGTCGGACCCCTCCACCACCGCCCCCCGCGCATGAAGAAACCGCGCCAGAGGCAGCATGCCGCTGCCGCCGATACCGCAGAAAAAGTAGCGAGGCTCCGCCATGGGTCACTCCGTGGGCTGGGGATGCAAACAGCTAAGCATGGCGCCTAGCCTTTGCGCGAGGCTTAACGGCTGGCAGCTTCAAAGGACACGACCGTGTCCCGGCCAGTCAGGCCGCCCCGTCGGAGGCGCCACGCACCGTGAGCGAAAAAGTGGCGCGGATTAGACCAGAAACCTGGAACCAAATTTGGAGTGATATGAGGCTTTGGAGGCATGTCCTAGCTGACCTAAAGCTTTTAGATTCTGAGCGATGATGGATAAGGCACCTCCGTATCAATCATAAATATGTTGATTTTTGATCGATAAGATGATAGTTTATCGATCATGAAGTGGAATTGGGAACTCGATGATTGGCCGAACTTTTCGGCACCGAAAGCAGATATCAGCAGCCAAGAACGTCAGTTTCTAGAGAATGCTGGCGTCATCATCGGGACGGCCAAACACCTCAGCCCTGGCGATCAAGAGACGATCACCGTTTCATTGATGAGTATGGAAGCCCTCGATACTTCGAGCATCGAGGGCGAAACGCTGGATCGCGAGAGCGTTCAATCTTCGATTCAACGAGCGCTGGGTCTGAAAGCATCTAAGAGCTCTCATCGTCCTGCTGAAGCTGGTATCGCAGAGATGATGGTCGACCTCTTCCGCTCCATTGAAGCGCCTCTCACCGACCAGAAGCTGTTTCATTGGCACGAGACCATGTTCCAGGGGCGGTCTGATATAGCGCTTGGCAGATATCGGAAAAGCCAAGAGCCGATGCAAATCATCTCAGGTCCTTCTTATGCCCCCAAGGTGCATTTCGAAGCACCGCCCTCAACGGCTGTACCTAGAGAAATGAAGACGTTCCTGAAGTGGTTCAATGAGACATGCCCCGATGGACCCAATAGCCTTCCTACGATCAAGCGCGCTGCGCTTGCGCATCTGTGGTTCGAGAGCATTCACCCCTTTGAAGATGGGAATGGACGACTAGGGCGAGCCATCTCAGAGAAAGCTCTTGCGCAGGGTCGGACAGAGCCGGTGGTCACGTCACTCGCAGGGACCTTGCTCGAACATCAGAAAGACTATTACCGGGAACTTCAGCTCACGAACCATGATCTCGATGTGAGCCGATGGGTCGCATGGTTTGCTGATCGGGTCTTGGAGGCACAGCAAACCAGTCTCCAACATATTGAATTCTTGGTCTCAAAAACGAAGCTGCTTGATCGTCTGCGAGGTCAGCTCAACCCGCGCCAAGAGAAAGTCCTTCTACGAATGTTTGCTGAAGGACCTAGCGGGTTCAAAGGCGGGTTGAGCGCCAAGAACTACATCACGATCACAGGCACCACCACGGCCACCACCACGCGTGACCTGAGTGATCTTGTCCAAAAGGGCGCTCTCCGACGTGAAGGCGAGCGAAAGGCGACGCGCTACTACCTCAACCTCGATCAGTAGGCGAATCGTCATGCCTAAGCCGATTTGGAAGCAAATATTATTTGAATTCAGTAGCTTAGCATGGGGCCAGCTGGAACCGAAAATAACTTCTGAATGATTTCAACAACTTAGGCAATTGGCGCACCCAAAAGGATTCGAACCTTTGACCTCTGCCTTCGGAGGGCAGCGCTCTATCCAGCTGAGCTATGGGTGCGTGGTCCTACCCTATGGCAGCGGGGGGGCGGGGTTGGCAAGGGGTTTGACGGGCCTGCCTACTGACCGAGCTCGTTGACGATGCGGCCGGGATAGACGGCCTCGGCCCTCACATAGGTCTCGACGATGTCGAGGGTCTCCTCGAAGGCGACGGCGTGGCTGTGCGGCGGGGCGATGCCGCCCTTCACCGCCACCGGAATGGCGCGGGCGAGGCCCTGGCGGTTGAGGGAGTGGGCCGCGAGGTCCGAGCCGTCGGGGGCCTGCTTCAGGCCCCTCGGGCTGTCGCTAAGGTGCTCGGCGAAGAGCTCGGCGGTCTTGAGGAACACGTCGATGCTGGTCGCGAAATTGCCGGCGGGCATGCCGTAATCGGCGATCTCGTAGCGGGTGAGATAAGCGATGTCGTCGCGGCTGACCCCGGCGGAGACGAAGGCGTAGCGCTCGTTGAAGGCCGCCACGGTGCGCCGGTCGGCACCGGTCTCGAACAGGGTGACGAAGTGCACGCCTCGGCAGCGCCCCTCCTTGTCGCAGGAGAGCGGGGTGATCTGGAACCGGTGCCCCTCGGGCGAGCGCACCAGAAGCGCCTTGTCGCCCCGAGGCAGGGTCACCCCCTCATAGTCGAGGTCCATCTGGGAGAGGATCGGCACCAGCTCCTCGGCGTTGAGGCTGGCCAGGGGGGCGGAGGGGTTGCGGATTTTCGCAGGCGTGCGAGACGCCGCTTTTTCCTCGGCCTGCGCGCCCGTACCGATGAGAAGCGCCGCCGCCGCCAGCAAGAGATACCGCACCATGGAACAGTCCCGCCAAAAACCACCTAAGCGTAGCGAAGAGTCCGGCGCTCGTAAACGTGGCGAGGGCGACGAGAAGAAGGGCCGAAAACCCAAACCCCCGCCCCAGGGCGTTCCCGCCCGCGACGCGGCGCTGGCGCTGATCCACATGACCACGCGCGGGCTGACCCTGAACGAGGCGGTGGAGACCTGTAAGAGCTTTCAAGCGCTGGAGGGTGCCGACCGCAGCTTCGCCCGTGCCCTCGCCTCCACGACGCTCAGGCGGCGCGGCGCCCTCGACGAGGTGTTCGAGAGCTACCTGAAGATCCCCCTTAAGCCCAAGCAGACCCTGCTCCGCGACCTCTTCCGGGTGACCGCGGCGCAGCTCTGCGTGATGGATGTGGACCCCCATGCGGCGGTCTTCTGCGCGGTGGAGATCGCCAAGCTGCGCGACACGACAAGGGGCTACAAGAACCTCGTCAACGCGGTCGCCCGCGCCATGAGCGAGGACGGCAAGGAGCGGCTGGAGAAGCTGCCCATCCGCCAGGACGCGCCGGGCTGGCTGTGGCGTCGCCTCGCCAAGGCTCACGGCACCAAGACGGCAGAGAAGATCGTCCTCGCCCACCGGGACGAGGCGCCGCTGGACCTCAGCCTCAAAGACCCTTCGGCGGAGCTGGTTCTCGGCGAAGAGATCGAGGCGAAGCGGATCGGCGTCAGGACCCTGCGCACGGCCTCCCGCCTGGTGCCGGGCATTCCGGGCTATGAGGAGGGCGCGTTCTGGGTGCAGGACGTCGCTGCCACCCTGCCCGCCGCGATCCTGGGAGCCACCGAGGGCGCGAAGACCTTCGACCTCTGCGCGGCTCCGGGCGGGAAGACCATGCAGCTCATGGCCGATGGCGCCTGGGTGACGGCGGTGGACACCTCGGCCTGGCGCCTCAAGCGGCTGGAAGCGAACCTTCAGCGCGTCGGCTTCTCCGCCTCGGTGGTGCAGGAGAACCTCCTCGAGTGGAAGCCGAGCGGTCCGGCCAAGTTCGTGCTGCTCGACGCGCCCTGCTCGGCGACGGGGACGATCAGGCGCAACCCGGACCTTCTCTGGACCTCGCGGGAGGAGCAGCTTCCGCTTCTCAAGGACCTGCAGGCGAAGATGCTTGATAGGGCCGCCGACCTCACCGAGGCGGGGGGCACCTTGGTCTATGCCGTCTGCTCGCTCCTGCCCGAGGAGGGTGAGGAGCAGGTGGAGAAGCTCTTGGCGCGCCGGGACGATCTCGAACGGGTGCCGGTGGAGCCGTCCGAGGTGGGCGGCCTGCCGGTGATCAACAAGCAGGGCGATATCCGCTGCCTGCCGCACCTTCTGAACGATGAGGGCGGCATGGACGGGTTTTTTGCCGCAAGGCTGAGGAAGAAGTAGAAATTGCTCTCCAACCTCCGTCATCCCGGCCTTGATCCGGGATCCATGGACTAATCGCTCAATACGGAAACCATGTCAGTCTTGTCGGACACCCAAGGCCATGGGTCCCGGATAAGTGCTACGCACTTTCCGGGATGACGCAGTCAGTAGCCTACCCCGCGAACCCAAGCTCGAACTTCAGCGCCGCGCGGTGCGCTCTGGTCTCGAGCGGCAGGAGGAAGCCGGGGACGAAGCCGAACCTTTGTTTGATGTCGTTGATGCCCGCGAGCGCCGCGCCTTGGGCCACCGGGTCCCAGCCCTGGCCGTAGGCGATGCGCACGAGGCGCTGGGTGTAGGCGATCTGAAGGTTGCGGCGATAGGTGTTGGTCACCCCCATCAGATCGTTGCCGAAGATGGCGTCGTTGAGGTCCTGCACCACCTCGGCGGCGGAGTAGTTGCCGCCGTAAACCGCGCTGTTGGTCATGCGCGACATGACCTGCGGGTTCAGGATCTGCGAGATGATGCCCATCTGAACGCTCAGCGCCCGCTCGTGCAGCTTGGGGTCTTCGGTGTTGAAGAAGAAGTTGTAGCCGCGGCGCTGGGGCTGGAGGTGCCGGATCAGCTCTTCGGAGGCGTCGAAGGCGTCGGCGGCGAAGAAGTGCTCCGCCAGCGCGTTCATCGCGGCCTTCTGCTTCTCGCGGGAGACTGGCGTGTAGGGCACCTTGGCGTCCTCCTGGCCGGGCGCGGTGCGCTCGACGTGGATGCCGCCGAGCTGCTTGGAGAGGACCACGCCCATGCGGCCCGCCTGGCCGGTGAGGCTGAGATACTGCCGCCACAGCTTGTGGTAGCTCTCCTCGTCACCCGCTTCGCCGTAACCGTCCATCAGGCGGCCGAGGAGGTCGTCGATCAGCTCCAGCCGGTCGATGGAGTAGGTCACCGTGTCCGACGACTGGTCGAAGATCATCACCCGCGGGTCGATGCCGTTCCAGGGGCTGCGCATGTCGTCGGCATCGTTGCCGAAGGCCAGCGCCGGATCGCCCGACTTGGCGAGCAGCGCCTCGCGCTCCGCCTCGTCGTCCAAGTCGGGGTCGTAGCCGAAGCTGATCGCCCAGTGGTCGTAGCTGCCGGGGCGGGTGTGGTCGTAGTCGCCCTGCTCCATACCCAGCGGCGCGAAATTAGTGGCGTGGTAGTCCATGACCGAGCCCGACGGCGCGCCCTTGGTGACGCCCTTGTCGTGAATCTCGCGCGGGCCGAAGACGTTGGTGCCCTTCATGTTGTGGTTGAGGCCCAGCGTGTGACCGACCTCGTGCATGATGAGGTTAGAGAGGCTCTGGCGCACCAGTTCCTTCATCTCCTCTTCGCCCTCGCCCATGACCTGGAGCGCGGTCATGCCGAACTCGATCTTGGCGCGCGCCTCGGCGCCGGCGAGGCAGAGATGGCGGTCGTGATGGGTGTCGGCGTCGGGGCGGATGATCGCGCCCTTCTCGTCGAACTCGACCTTCTCGGTGATCTGCGCGGGAAGCCCGGCCGTCTCGAAGGTCTCGGTCTCGAAGGTGCTGCCCATCAGGTAGCTCAGCTCGAGCATGATGTCCGCGCCGAGGATCTCGCCCGTGCGGGGGTTGGAGAAGCTCGGGCCGTAGCCGCCGAAGGGCGGGCGCGGCGAGGATGTCCAGCGAAGCACGTTGTAGCGGATGTCGCCGGCGTCCCACTCGGCGTCGTCCGGCTGGACCTCGACAGCGACGGCGTTCTTGAAGCCCGCGCTCTCGAAGGCCTCGTTCCAGGCCAGCACGGCCTCGGCGATCACCTCGCGGTACTCGTGGGGGGTGGTGTTCTCGATCCAGAAGGTGATCGGCTCGACGGGCTCGGAGAGCTCCGCCTCGGGGTCCTTCTTGACCAGGCGCCAGCGGTTGATGACGTCGCGGTAGGGCGTGGTGCTGAAGCTCGTCAGATCGGTGACCTGATCGAAGAAGTAGCCCACCCGGTAGTCGTCGAAGCGGGGGGTGAAACCCTCCTCAGGCATCGCGATCAGCGAGTGCTGCACGGTGAGCTGCGTCGAGCGGGCGTCGGTCACCGCCATGGAGCCCTGGTTGAAGGGCATGGGGTTGTCGAAGACGTAGTTCACCCGGACGTCGACGTTCTCAGGGTAGCCGCGCACCACATCGTACTTGGTCTTCTTGCCGGACAGGCCGCCCAGGTTGAACTGGAAGGGCCCCGCCAGCGGGTTCGGCCGGTTGAGCTGGGTCAGCATCTCCGACTTGAAGAGCGGCGCGCCGGAGATGAGGTAGCGGGAGCCGTCATCACCCTCCCCCTTGGTCTCGGCGATGATCTTGAGCGTGCCGATGATCGAAGGCGTGATGTTGGCGTCGGAGGCCCTGGCGACGGGGCTCTCGGGGTCGAAATAGTAGGAGGTGTTGACCTCGTTCAGCTCGAGCTGGCCGAAATGCTTGTCGAAGCGGATCACCCGGTTGTCGGCGTAGGAGCCCTTGAACGCACCCGCGTCGAGGAAGCCGTTCTCCACATAGGTGAAGGCGATGAACTCCTCGCCGAGCTGCTCCTCGGAGACCTCAAGATAGATCGAGCCGTCCTTGGCGTCGCGGTAGATCGGGAACAGGCCGTCCGTGACCTCGTAGCCCTCGGTCTTCTCCGCGATGGTCGGCAGGCCGCCCTTCTTCTTGTCCTGCGCGATGGCAGGAGCGGCCGAAGCCAGCGTGAATGCGGTAACGGCCGCGCCTAACAGCGCGCGCCCCTTCATCGTGCGGATCATCCTGCCTGCCCTTCCCCGTCGCCTACGGCCTCGCCGCCCCCGGCTCAGCCTTTCCTAGAGTTTAAGTACACCGTAACGGTTTGAGCCGGGAGCGCAACGCTCTGCTCACGATTTCGCTATTTTTTAGGGTTCCACTGCAAAGCGCGGGCCGAAACGCCGCAATCGGCTAAAGGGGCTGCCAAGGATGCCCGGGACCGCTTGCGAAGGAGGCGGGGTTCCCCCATCTTCCAACGCATGTACGGGCGCGGGCCAGGGGCCCTGTGCCGACAAGGAGAAACTGAATGTCTGAGACCAACCGTCTTCATCAGCGCGCAGGCACGGGCGCGCTCGCCTATGATGAGGGCCTGCGCAAGTACATGCTGGGCGTGTACAACTACATGGCCCTCGGCATCGCCGGCACGGCGCTGATCGCGCTGGCCTTCATCCAGAACCCCCAGTGGATCGCCACCGTCGGGGGCCTCGGCTTCATCCCGTTCATCGGCGTTCTCGCCGTGGGCTGGTTCGCGCCCAAGGTGATCTTCTCGGGCAGCCGCCAGATGGCCTTCGGCGCCTACGCCCTCTACGTGGCGCTCTGGGGCGTCCTGATCGGGCCCTTCGTGGCCGCCACCGCCCTCGGCCCGCAAGGCGCGGCGGATGTGGCCCTGGCCTTCTTCATCGCCGCCTCGATCTTCATGGCGATGTCGCTCTACGGCTACACCACCAAGAAGGATCTGAGCCCCATGGCGAAGTTCCTGTTCATGGCCGGCATCGGCTTCCTGGTGCTGATCGTGGCCAACTTCTTCATCCAGTCCTCGGGGCTCAGCTTCCTGATCTCGGCGGGCGTGATCCTCTACATCTCGGCGGTCACCGCCTATGAGACGCAGATGATCAAGAACCTCTACGCCGATGGCGCGACCGAGCAGAACGAGCGGGCCGCCATCTTCGGCGCCTTCGCCCTCTACGGCAGCTTCGTCACGCTGTTCATCCACGTGCTGAACCTGCTCGGCATCATGCGCGACTAGGCGCTGCCGCCAGCGACAACGACAAAAGCCCCGGCCTCACCGCCGGGGCTTTTTGCTGGGCGACGCCTATTTATGGGACGGCCTCTTCTTGTGCTGCCCCCCTCCCCTTCAGCCTCCCGGCAGCTCCACCACGGGTGGGGGAGGTGTCCGGAGGACGGAGGGGGCAGCCTCTGTTGCAACAGAGCACAGCCTCGAAGCGGCTCGCTGCCATTCGCCCTTTCAGGGATGCCTTTCGCTTCTTACCTGCAACGACGCTCAGGGAGGGCCGCAGGGATGACCAACTTTAGAACGCTTTTGATCTCGTCCAGCTTCGCCGCCGCGTTGCTGCATCTTGCCGGATGTTCGGAGCTGTCAGGGGGCAGTGAGACATCGCCGCCACAGGCCGAGGCATCCTCGGTCGAGGTTTTCGACGCCGGAGAGCTGATCGCCGAGGCGGCCATTCCGGCCCTGTCCCTGGCGGTGATCGAGGGCGGCGAGGTCGTCCGCGTCGAGCAGCTCGGTGTGGTCAGCGCCGAAACCGGCCAGCCGGTGACCGAGGACCACCTCTTCCAGGCCGCCTCGCTCAGCAAACCCGTCATGGCCTATATCACCATGCGGCTCGTGGACCGGGAGCTTCTCACCCTCGACACACCCCTTCACACCATTCTGCCGTCGGAGAGGTTCGCCAATCAGGACTATGCCGAGGAGCTGACGCCGCGCCTCCTCCTGTCCCACCAGTCGGGTCTGCCGAACTGGGGCGGCACGCCGCTCGAGTTCAACCGCGCGCCCGGACAGCGCTGGGGCTATTCGGGCGAGGGCTATGTCTACCTCCAGCAGGTTCTCTCGGAGCTGACGGGCCTGAGCCTGGAGGAGATAGCCCGGCGCGAGGTCTTCGAGCCCCTGGGCATGACCAAGAGCAGCTTCTTCTTCGACGGCGATGATCCGCCGCTCATCGTGGCCCCTCACAACGATGCCGGAGAGGCCCAGCCCCTCGGCGAGCCCTACAGCAACGCCGCATCGAGCCTTCATACGGAGGCGGGCGACTATGCCCGCTTCATGCTGGCCGTTCTCAATGGCGAGGGTCTGTCCGAAGCCTCCCACCGGGAGATGCTCTCAACCCAGATCATGATGCCCACCGAATGGAGTGATGAAAACGCGCCCCTCACCGACAATCTCGGCTGGGCGCTGGGCTGGGGCACGATGAGCGAAGATGACGGCCAGGCCCTCTGGCACTGGGGTGACAACGGCACCTATCGGGCCTTCGCCTTCCTTGAAACGGGTACCGGGGACGGCGCCGTCTACTTTGCCAATTCGAGCCACGGGCACAGCATCGCCAACGCGCTCTACGAAGGTCTCGGCCACGATATTGGCGATATCTCCGCATGGCTCGGTTTCAGGGACTACGACGCACCCGGCTTCAAGGCTTGGCGCCAGGGCATCGTCGCCGAGGCCGCAGGCGACTACCGCGAGGCCGCGGCGAAATACCGGCAATCCTACGAGGAAGAGGGGGGCACGAACGAGCGCCTAGCGGTGACCCTCGCCTGGTACGACCGCTTCGGCGAGGCCCTCAGCACCGAACCCGCCGCCATGAGCGCCGAGGAAGCCGCGCCCTATACCGGGCAGTACGGCCCCAGGCGGGTCTGGTTCGAGGAGGGCTTCCTCTACTATCAGCGTGAGGAAAGACCCGCCTTCCGACTGCTCCCGGCAGGCGAGCACCTCTTCCTCCTCGAAGGCTTCCCCGGCTTCCACCTCGCCTTCGAGATGGCAGAGAACGGAGAAGCGACGGCGCTAGTCGGCCACTACGGCGACGCCAGTTCCGACCGCAGCGAACGGGACGGGTCGTAGCCTCTGTCCTCGAGTGCGAAGGACGGGGTACGACAGTCCCGTCAAGATCGGTACTGTTTCAGTCTGGATCTCGGTTAGGAGGTCTGACCGCTGACCACCTCTCCCAAGGGAGAGGTCGAAGGCTGCGCCAGCAGGCTTCGGGTGAGGGCGTTCTAGGCACCGGTCCACATCCCGAGGACAAAGCGTTGCGCGCTACACGCCCTCACTCGGTATCGAAGATACCGATCTCTCCCGATGAAGAGATGACCAAAGCCGAGGGGACGATCTACTGAACCGGTCTCTCCTCGGCGACGCCTGTCCCCGTGTCGGGGCTCACCCGCTCCAGCCCTTCCAGCATCAGGTCGGGGCTGAGCGGCATCTCGCGGAAGGCGTCGAGGTCCGGGCCGCCGCGGTCCTTAGCGATCTGCATGGCCCCTTCGAAATCGTCCGCCTCGTCCATGCCGAGCAAGGTGAGGGCGGCAAGGTCCAGGCGCTGGCTGGCGTTCATCTCGCCATAGAGGCCGCGGGCGTCGGAGAACTCGCCCTCTTTGTCGGACAGCTCGAGATTGTCCTCGATCATGTCCGTATCGTTGCTGCCGTCATTCTGCCCGGTCATCATCTCCTTGGCGTGGTAGCGCTTGAGCATCACCGCAAAGGCACGCACGTCCTCCTCGCTCACGTTCAGGCTGATCTTGTTGGCCATGCTGGTCTCCGTATCCGTTCGCAGGAGCTAACACTCCACAGAGAGAACCGGCTCAGCATTCCGTGTCTTCGATGCCTAACTCACCACCTTCAGCCGCTTGGCGTCGAAGACCCTCAGCACCTGGTCGAGCTCGTGCCCGCGCTTGAGGATCTGCCCGGCCATGGAGACCACCGACCACTGGCCCTGCCGCCCGCGCAGCTTGGGCTGCTTCTCGATGCGGTAGAGCGGCGCCTCGGCAGCCCGCCTGAACACCGAGAACACGGCCCGGTCGGAAAGCCCGTCAATGGCGTAGTCCTTCCAATCGCCCTTGGCGACGAAGAAGCCGTAGAGCTGGAGGAGCCGGTCGAGCTCTCGCCGGTCGAAATGCACCGCCTCGCGGGCGCTGTTCTTCATGCGAAGATCGTTCATCACCTTGGAGCTTAGGAGCCGGAGCGCCCCGCGCAAGGGGCGATCACCCGATGCCCGGAAGACGCCCAGCCCCCGCCGCAATCTCGCCCCCTTCGCCCCGCAGACCGGAGGAAGGCCAGGCAGGGGGTACGGGCCTTCGGATCATCTCGCCCCCCAGCCCCCCGTGGGCTCGGGCTTCCTGTCTGGCTTATTTATCTCACGGCGCGCGGCGCCTCCGATGGGGCGGACCTGACCGGTCCGGGACCGCGGTCGCGGCCCTTCCCGTTCCGCCGTTGGTTTGCTGGGAAGACTGCATCGCCGCCGCGCTTTCCTCCCCCTTCCAGGGGGAGGTGCCCGGAGGGCGGAGGGGGACTTTCAACAAGCGCCTTCGATAGTTGCGA
>NZ_JANIBC010000008.1:0-50771 GCF_024505085.1 Parvularcula maris | reverse complement strand
GGGGGGGGGGGGGGGCACTTTCAACAAGCGCCTTCGATAGTTGCGACTCCCCTCCGTCAGCTTCGCTGACACCTCCCCTAAAGGGGAGGAAACTCGCTGCCCGCCTTGCCCCCGCCCGCAACCCACGGCACAGGCGCGCGGGTGACGCTGACCTCCCTTCTCTTCCCCCTTTTCGGTTCCATCTTCCTCGGTGCGGGTAGCCGCGGGCTGAAGCTCTTCGACGGCGAGGATGCCCGTCGCATGTCGCGCTTCGTCTTCATGATCTCCATGCCCTTCGCCGGCTTCGAGTTCATGCGCCGCAGCCAGGTGGACGGGGAGATCATCCTCGGCCTCGCGGGCGGCTACGTGGTGAGCCTTCTGATCGTCACGGCGGCCGTCTTCGTCCTCTCCCGCAGCCTCCTCAAGCTCACGGTGAGAGAGGCCGGAGCGGCGGTCTTCTGCACGACCTGCGGCAACGCCATCTTCCTCGGCATCCCCATCGCCGCTTCGGTGGAGGGCTGGGCCTCGCCCTTCCTCATCTTGGTTCTTTTCGAGGGTACGCTGGTCTTCGCCATCGGCACGGCGCTGATGACCTGGCCGAGGGAGGGCTCGGAGAGGGGCAGCCTGCAGTCTGCCCTCGCCGCCCTGGGCCGGGCCTCGTTGCGCGCCGCCACCAACCCTATCGTCATCGGCACGGTGCTGGGGCTCATCGCCTCGCTCACGGCCCTCTCCCTGCCGGAGCCGGTGGACCGCTTCCTCGCCTTCACCGCTAGAACCGCCGGACCCCTCGGCCTCTTCGTTCTGGGGGTAAGCGCCGCGGACCTTCTCCTCTCCGGCAAGGCATCGGAGCTCAAGGGAGCGGGGCTTCTCCTTCCCTTCAAGCTCCTCATCTTCCCGGCCCTCACCGCTGCCCTCGTCTATCTCTTCACCGGCGACCCCACAGCCACGAGCGTCGCAGCCCTCTTCACCGGCCTGCCCCCAGCCGTTGCCTCCATCGTCCTCGCCTCGGTCTACAAGCAGTGGGTGAGCGGCACGGCGGGGGTGGTGACCGTCGGGACGATCATCGGCCTCATGACCCTCACCTTGTACCTCGTTTTCATCCTCTAAGGCTGATGTTGCACCGCACGCCCCTCGGGCGCATGCTGCAGGAAAAGCGAGGCTCTATGGCGGACATCCAATCGGTCGGGATCATCGGTGCGGGGCAGATGGGCAGCGGCATCGCCCATGTCATGGCGCTCGCAGGCTACGACGTCACCCTGCACGATGTCAGCGAGAACGCGATCAAGGCATCGCTGGAGCTGGTCGAGGGCAATCTCGGCCGCCAGCTCGCCAAGTCCAAGATCACCGAAGACGAGATGAAGGCCGCAATAGGGCGCATCAGGCCCGCACCGAAAATGACGCAGCTCACCGACTGCGACATCGTCATCGAGGCGGCCACCGAGAACATCGAGCTAAAGAAGGCGATCTTCCGCCAGCTCTCGGAGGTCCTCGACCCCGGCGGCATCATCGCCACCAACACCTCCTCCATCTCGATCACCGCCCTCGCCGCCGTGACCGACAGACCCGACCGCTTCATCGGGCTTCACTTCATGAACCCGGTGCCGGTGATGAAGCTGGTCGAGGTGATCCGCGGCATCGCCACCTCCGAGCAGACCTTCCAGGTCGCCAAGACCATCACCGAGCGCCTGGGCAAGACCATGGCGGTCTCCGAGGACTACCCCGCTTTCATCGTCAACCGCATCCTCATGCCGATGATCAACGAGGCGATCTACTGCCTTTATGAGGGCGTCGGCACGGTGGAGGCCATCGACACCGGCATGAAGCTCGGCGCCAACCACCCGATGGGGCCGCTCCAGCTCGCCGACTTCATCGGCTTGGACACCTGCCTGTCGATCATGCAGGTCCTCTATGACGGGCTCGCCGATTCCAAGTACCGTCCCTGTCCGCTGCTCGTGAAGTACACCGAGGCGGGCTGGCTCGGGAAGAAATCGGGCCGGGGCTTCTACGACTACAAAGGCGACGTGCCGGTGCCGACGCGCTGATTACCGCCGTCATCCCGGAAAACCGAAGGTTTATCCGGGACCCATGGCCTGCGGGCATTCTCAACCCGACGGTCCCGCTGCTTGCCACGTTACAGTCCATGGATCCCGGATAGCCTGCGGCTTCCGGGATGACGGCACCAACTCCACTGACGCAGTAATGTCATAACCAATTCACGCAGAAGGCGAGACATGACCGCCCGGTCACGTTAGGGCGGGGGCGAACATCTGGAAGGACCGCCCCATGCCCCTCCGCCGCCCCTGCTTTCTTCTAGCCGCTGCCGCCCTCGCAGCCTGCGAGACCGTCCCGGTCGAGCCGGGCTCTGCGCCAGGAGGCGGCACCTTCCGCTTCGCCGACTACCGGGGCGGCCCTGAGATCGTCCGCGACGGCAATGGCGGCGAGGAAGCGGTCGGCGTGGTCTTCGAGGACCGGAACCGGAACAGCCGCCGGGACGAGGGCGAGCCCGGCATCAGGGGCGTGAAGGTCTCCAACGGCCGCGACGTGGTGGTGACCGGGGCGGACGGCTCCTACGCCATCCCGGCGCTGGACGACATGTCCCTCTTCGTGGTGCAGCCCGCAGGCTACCAGGTCCCCCACGACACCTCCTGGGTCCCGCAGTTCTCCTACGAGCACAAACCGGGCGGCTCGCCCAAGCCCCTGCGCTTTGGAGGGCTGGAGCCCACCGGCCCCCTGCCCTCGGCCATCAACTTCCCGCTGATCAGGACGGGCGCGCAAGCGAGCTACCGCTGCGCCGTCCTCGGCGACCCCCAGACCTACGCCAACCAAGAGATCGGCTATTTCCGCGACAGCACCGTGGACGACATCCTCGACCGCGGTGAGGCCGAGCGCCCCGCCTGCGTCCTAGGCCTCGGCGACATGGTGGGCGACGATCTCGGGCTGATCCCCCGCCTCGCCGAGGTGATCGGCATGCTGGAGGCGCCCCAATGGTGGGTGCACGGCAACCACGATATCGACTTCGACGCCGACTACGACCGCGACAGCGCCGATAGCTGGCGCACCCTTTGGGGGCCGAACAACTACGCCTTCGAGATCGGCGAGGTGCTCTATGTGGTCCTCGACAACGTCTTCTACCCCTGCACCGCTGAGGATGCCGCACGGCCTGGCCGTGCGTTCTGCACCGAGGACGAGCGCAAGCGCTACAATGCCCGCCTGACCGAGGACCAGCTGGCCTTCGTCGAGGGGCTGCTGGCGAACACGGACGAGGACAAGCTGGTGGTCTTCGCCCACCACATCCCCTTTGTCAGCTTCGTCGACCAGACCGCGACCGCCCACCAGACCGACAACGTCGCCGAACTCTACCGCCTGGCGGAGGGCCGGAAGGCGCTCTCCTTCTCGGGCCACACCCACACCACCGAGAACTTCGCCCCCGGTGACAGCTTCGCCGGTTGGCAGGAGGCGATCGGGGTCGAGGCCGTCCCCTTCCGCCACATCATCGCGGGCGCCGCCTCGGGCGGCTGGTACCACGGCGATTTCGACCATCACGGCGTGCCGATGGCGCTGCAGCGCATGGGCTCGCCCATGGGATGGCTGAGCTTCGATGTGAGCGGGAGCAGCTACCGCGAGCGCTATCACGGCGCCAATACGGGTCACGACCGCCGCATGTGGCTCTCGGTGAACACGCCCGTCTTCCGTAGCTGGTACGGCCAGATCATGGACTGGCGCTCCCGCCCAGAGGACCAGCGCGACCCCGTTCCGCCCCTCTCGATCAACGACCTGCCCGACGTGAAGATCATGACGCCCCGCGACCTCTCCCGCGGCACCTGGCTTACGGCGAATATCTGGGACGGCGACAGCGCTACCCGCGCCGAGGCCGTGGTGGATGGCCGCACCCTGACGATGGAGCGCACCCAGAGCGCGTCAGGTGAGGAAGCGAAAGCGGGGGCCGAATGGGCCGACCCCTTCGCCGTCCAGCGCCAGCTCTCCGTGTCGCGCTCCGCTCTCGAGAGCCGCTCGGGCATCCCCCGAAACCAGGGCTACGAGGCCTATCGCGGATCGAGCTTCGGTCCCCAGACCCCAGGCCCCACCGGGCCTGTAGCCGATCGCAACATGCATCTGTGGCGGGCGAGACTGCCCGAGGATCTCGCCCCCGGCCTACACCGCGTGGTTGTAAGATCCACCGACAGACACGGCCAAGTGACCGAGGATTCCCTCGTTCTTGAAGTTAGAGACCGCCAGCCGCCTCCACGTTTCCGGACGGATGTGTTTGATGCACGAGAAGACGGTCCCCCTGTCAGATGACGTGACTTTAGTGATTGGTTAACGTAGAGGTGAAGGCCGCGGGAGGCGGCACGATGCAACTGAGCGAAGCGCAGAACGATGCCGCAGCCTGGCTGCGAAGCACGGCGGAGGAGGTCGGGGAGACCTTCGAGGCCGGCGGCACCGCCATGCAGGTCCTGAGCTTCGTCTTCGACGTGCTGGGCTTCCTCGGCCCCTTGGGCATCGCCCTCTTCTTCGTCTCTCTGCTGCTTCTGGCCTTCGTCGGCTCCTTCTCGCCCCTGCCCAAGATCGCCAACTACCTGCTGATCGTCGCCGTGGTGAGCATCTCCACCGTCGCCGCCGCAGGCTTCGAGGAGTCGGGCAGCACGCTCGCCGGGCTCTCCCGCTACCTCCTCTTCATGCTCGTGCCGGTGGTGCTGCTCTTCGCGGTGAGGCGCGTGTTCCGCAAGAAGGACCCCACGAAAAAGCTCCAACGCGCCGTCGAGGAGCTGACCGAGCAGGTCGAGATGCTGCGCAGCGAGCGCGGCGGCACCCTACCCGCACAAGAACCGATCACCATCGAAGCCCAGGCCCGCCGTTTGCCGAGAAGGCTGGTCCGGCGGCTGTAGTCTTTTCGGCTAACTCTTCCTACTGGCTATCAAGTGTTCGACGGCCCGCCGAAGCGCGGGAACGTCCGAGTCATTTGCGATGGTACAGCGCTATAATCGGCGCGCGAGGACTGGATAGTTTCCATTCACTTCGCGAGGTTTGCTCGACGCCCATCTCTCCCGCCCCGCGGGAGAGGTCAAAGGCTGCGTGAGCGGGCTTTGGGTGAGGGCCTCGGCGAAGCCGTTCTGCTACGCTTGATATCACTAGCTGCACTAAGAACCCCCTCACCCTCGGTCCCTCTCCCGCAGGCGGGAGAGGGAGGCGGTACTTGCCAGATTTTCGAACTGAGACACTATCCTCCTCTACGGCAACTGCGCCGAAGGCGTGCTCATGGAGATCTCAAGCTCCTCCTGGCTCATATCCGTCCCGAAGGCCTCGAAGAGCGGGGTGGAGAGGTAGCGTTCGCCGGTGTCGGGGAGCATGGCGAGGATGACCGAGCCCTTCTCTGCCTGTTCCGCATAACGCCTAGCCACAGCGAAGGTGGAGCCGCCGGAGATGCCGGTGATGATGCCTTCCTTGGCCGCCAGCATCCTCGCGCCCTTCACCCCTTCCTCGCCGGTCACCGGGAGAAGCTCGTCATAGTACTCCTTGTCCACGGCCTCCTGGAGGACATGGGGGATGAAGTCGGGGCTCCAGCCTTGGATGGGGTGGGGCTGCCAGGCAGGGTGGCTGCCGGATGCGGAACCATCTGGCTCACGCTCCTGCGGCGTGCCGCTGGCCAGCATGGGGGCGAGGTCGGGCTCGGAGAGGACGATCTTCACGTCCGGCATCTCGCGGCGCAGGGTCCTCGCGACGCCGGTCACCGTGCCGCCCGTGCCGAAGCCGGTGACGAAGGCGTCTAGCCTTCTCCCCTTGAAGTCGGCCACGATCTCTCGGCCCGTGGTCTCCTCGTGCATCTTGGCGTTGGCCTCCGTCTCGAACTGGCGAGCGTAGAACCAGCCGTTCTTCTCGGCGAGCTCCTTGGCCTTCTGCACCATGCCGAAGCCCTTCTCCGCCTTCGGCGTCAGGATCACCTTGGCCCCCAGATAGCGCATCAGCTTACGCCGCTCGATCGAGAAGCTCTCCACCATGGTGATGACCAGGGGATAGCCCTTTGCCGCGCAGACCATCGCAAGGCCGACGCCCGTGTTGCCCGAGGTCGCCTCGACCACGGTCTGGCCGGGTCTGAGAGCGCCGGTGCTCTCGGCATGCTCGATGATGGCGAGGGCCAGGCGGTCCTTGACGCTGGCGGCGGGGTTGAAGAACTCAGCCTTGAGGTAGATCTCCACGCCTTCCGGGGAGAGGCGCTGCAGCTTCACCGCCGGGGTGTTGCCCACCGTGTCCAGGATCGAATCGTAGGCGGTACCGCGTCCGTCGGTCTTGATGGGCCAGGCCATGCCGTTTCCTCTTCTTCAGTTCGTTGCCCGACGGTGTGCGGCCCGTCCCCGGCCGCTGCAAGCATCCCGTGCAGGCACAAGGCTGCGAGGAACGCTTGCGCATCCAGGCCGTTCCTGCCGATAGGTCGGACGGAATGTTGAGGGAGCCCCACCCATGATCGAGCTGCTGTCGAACCCCGCCGCCTGGGCGGCCCTGGTCACCCTGGTGGTGATGGAAGTGGTCCTAGGGATCGACAACCTCATCTTCATCTCGGTGCTCACCAACAAGCTGCCCGAGGAAAAGCGCAAGAACGCCCGGCGCATCGGTATCGGCGGCGCGCTTATCCTGCGGCTCGTCTTCCTCAGCCTCGTCACGGTCATCATCGGCCTCAAAGCCGCCTTGTTCGAGGCCTTCGGGCACGCTTTCTCCTGGAAGGACATCATCCTGATCGCGGGCGGGCTGTTCCTCGTGTTCAAGGCGACCAGGGAGATCCACGAGAAGACCGACCCCGAGGAGCACGCCATCGCCCATGCGGCGGGCAGCAAGGTCGCCACCGCCTCCGTGACCGCGGTGATCGTTCAGATCCTGCTGCTCGATGCGGTCTTCTCCATCGACTCGATCCTCACCGCCGTCGGCATGACCGACTTCGTCCCCGTCATGTATGTCGCGGTGATCATCGCCGTGGGTGTCATGCTGGTAGCCGCCGACCCGGTGGCGAACTTCATCGAGAAGAACCCCACTGTGGTGATGCTGGCGCTAGGCTTCCTGCTTCTGATCGGGGTGACCCTGATCGCCGACGGCTTCGGCGCCCATGTGCCCAAGGGCTATATCTACGCCGCCATGGGCTTCTCGGCCCTGGTCGAGGCGCTGAATATGGGCGTCCGCCGCGCCAAAAGACGAGCCTTGGCCGACGGCAAAGAGGTGACGGTGGCACCCGGCGTGGAGGCCGCAGCGCAGAAGCAGGGTGCGACACCGAAAGCGGGGCTGTCCCCGGCGGAGTAGGCCCTCCACTACGCTGTCGCCTTCCCACGGCGTAGCGCAGCGCAGACCGTGGGACCCATCTCCTCAGGGTGCAACCGCTCTCGACGGAGGGAGATGGGCACCACGGACAAGCCGTGGTGAGGCGTTTGTTGCTTCGTAGCACGTAAGGCGGCTCGCGCAGCGTGCCGCCGCCCAGCCACCGCACATACAAAAGGCGGCACGCTGCGCGAGCCGCCCTACGAGAACCGGATCCTAGGAGGTCAGTACTTCGCCAGCGCGTCCTGTGCCCGCTGCGCGTTGAGCGTCGCCTCGGGGGTCGCCGTGCTGCCGGAGAGCACGCTGTCGGCTTCGTTCCGCTCGGCCAGCAGCGCGTCGCCCTGGAGGTCGGTTTCCGCGATGGCCTTCTCGGCCAGCACCGTCAGGCCTGCGGGCGAGACGTCGGCAAAGCCGCCGCGGACGAAGGTGCGGGTCACTTCGCCGCCGCGATGGACCTCGATCATGCCGGGGGAGAGGGTGGCCATGAGCGGCGCGTGGTTCTCGCGCACCTCGAACAGGCCCTCGGTGCCGGGCACGACGACCGCGTCGACCTCGCCGGAGAAGAGCTCGCGTTCGGGGGAGACTAGAGAGAAGTGAAACTGCGCCATGGTGGTCCCGCTGCGGCCTGTAGATCGTCGCCTGCTTCAAGAGCAATTGCCGGGCGCTGGCAAGGGAGGCCGGATACGAAAAAGCTCCCCGGCGGGGAGCTTTTCTCGGTTCGCGAAAGCTGGGTAGTCCTCAGCCGAAACGACCCGTGACATTCAGCGCCAGATCGGTGGCGAGCAAGGTCGAGGTCACGAGGCAAAGGCCGAGCAGCATGTAAAGGGCGCCGCGGCCGCGCTCACGGCGCAGCTCGTCACGGCGAAGGCCCATTTGAACCCAGATTTTGTCGATGGCACGCAGCATAGGTGTCTCCACAATGATCATACAAATATGGAGTGCAAAGGCCGTGCCTAGGGCTCTGGTTCGGGGTCGCAAACGAAAGTGAGCGGTGTAACACTAGGGCCACACCGCTCACCACACTCAGAAATTGCAGGCTATCAGGGGCTTACGCCGCTTCGGCCATCCGTTCCGCCTTGGCCATGGCCTCGTCGATCGAGCCGACGAGGTAGAAGGCCTGCTCGGGCAGGTGGTCGTAGTCTCCCGCAACGAGACCCTTGAAGCCCTTGATGGTGTCCTCGAGCGGGACCTGCACGCCGGGGCTGCCGGTGAAGACCTCGGCCACGTCGAAGGGCTGGCTGAGGAAGCGTTCCACTTTCCGCGCGCGCGCCACGACGAGTTTGTCCTCTTCCGAGAGCTCGTCCATGCCCAGAATGGCGATGATGTCCTGGAGCGACTTGTAGCGCTGCAAAATGTTCTGGACGTCGCGGGCCACCTGGTAGTGCTCCTCGCCGACCACGCGGGGGTCGAGGATCCGGCTCGTCGAGTCGAGCGGGTCCACGGCGGGGTAGATGCCCTTCTCGGCGATGGCGCGGTTGAGAACCGTGGTCGCGTCCAAGTGGGCGAAGGTGGTGGCGGGCGCCGGGTCGGTCAGGTCGTCGGCGGGCACGTAGACGGCCTGCACCGAAGTGATCGAGCCCTTGGTGGTGGTGGTGATCCGCTCCTGCATCGCGCCCATATCGGTGGCGAGGGTCGGCTGATAGCCCACCGCCGACGGAATACGGCCGAGAAGCGCCGACACTTCCGAGCCTGCCTGGGTGAAGCGGAAGATGTTGTCGACGAAGAACAGAACGTCCTGGCCCTGGTCGCGGAAGTGCTCGGCGACGGTGAGGCCCGTCAGTGCGACGCGGGCACGGGCACCCGGCGGTTCGTTCATCTGACCGTAGATCAGCGACGCCTTGGAGCCCGCGGCGGAACCCTCGTTCTCGAACGGGTTCTTGTTCACGTTGCTTTCGATCATCTCCCAGTAGAGGTCGTTGCCCTCTCGGGTCCGCTCGCCGACACCGGCGAAGACCGAGTAGCCGCCATGCACCTTGGCGATGTTGTTGATCAGCTCCTGGATCAGCACCGTCTTGCCGACGCCCGCGCCGCCGAAGAGGCCGATCTTACCGCCCCGTGCATAGGGGCAGAGGAGGTCGATCACCTTGATGCCGGTGGCGAGGATCTCCGCCTCGGTGGACTGCTCCACGAAGGGCGGCGCTTCGGCGTGGATGGGGCGCCTGGCATCCGCGTTGATCGGGCCGAGCTCGTCCACCGGCTCACCGATCACGTTCATGATCCGGCCGAGAGTCGCCTCGCCGACCGGCACCTGGATGGCGCTGCCGGTGTCGGACACGGCCTGACCGCGCACGAGACCCTCGGTCGAGTCCATGGCGATCGTGCGCACGGTGTTCTGGCCGAGATGCTGCGCCACTTCGAGCACGAGCCGGTTGCCTTGGTTGTCTGTTTCCAGCGCGTTGAGGATCGAGGGGAGGTGGTCGTCGAACTCGACATCCACCACCGCGCCGATCACCTGCGCGATACGTCCTTGTGCCATCGGTTGGTCCTTCTTCTTGCGGGCGGCTGTAGCGCGGCGCCCCGACAGTTCAAAATCTTTTGCGAGGGGGTCCGGCCTACCAGGTGCCGACCCCCCTTCCGGGTTTCTTCATCATCGCCCGCGCCCCGTAATAGGCGTAGGCATCGACCACGAAGCCGAGCACCACCTTGGGCAGCAGCTTGATCCTCTCGGTCAGGCTGCCGGTCTTGAGCCTGTTCCAGCGCTTGACCAGGAAGTGCTTCGGTACGAGCGGCATGCCCTTCTTCTGATGCTCTCCGATCATATCGGCGATCCAGTTGGGGTTCTCCCGGTCGAGCTGGCCAAAGGTCTCGACCCGGCTCTGCTCGGGCGGCATCCGCTCCATGTAGCGGAACAGGTGGCTGTTGATCGCGCTGCCGAGCGTCAGGCGGCGCTGGTGCTTGAAGACCTGCTGCACGGTACGCTCGGACTCGTAGATATGGGTGACCGAGGGAATGCGGCGCACGGCCTCCTCGATGGGCGCGCGGCGGAAACCGTCGGTCTTCGTCATGGCGCTGAGGAAGCCGTCATTGCCGACGAGCCCCCGCGGCAGGTAAAGGTCACGCAGGTTCTCGCGCTTCATCACGTAGAGCGAGCCGGAGAGGTTGCTGCCCCCGCCGTCGAGCACGCGGGCGTTCGACTTGATCAGCCGCTCGGCGAAGGTGAGCCTCTGCTGCTGCTCGAGATCCTTCACGGGAACGGAAGCCGTCGCCAGCAGGCGCTCATCGGCGGAGAGCGCCTTCATGAGCTGCTCGAGACCGTCGAGCTGCTGGATGTCCGTATCCGCATCGAACCCGATCCAGGCATCGGCATCGCCGGGCAGCATGCCGTGCACCACCTGGTTCCAGGCACCAGCCTTGCCGCCGCGCTCGATCTCGTGGACGACGAACTCGGTGGCCGCCGGTGCGTCAGCGCCCGCCATGATCTCCTCGGCGGTCCGCCTAGCCTCGCCCGCCGTGTCGTCGCGGCAGCCATTGGGGACCACCATCACCGTCTTCTTCAGCGTGGGGTCGGCGAAGATCGTCTGCTCGACGAGGCCGCGCAGCATCGGGCCGATGACCCCCTCCTCGTTGTAGCAGAAGATTCCGCATACAACGTGGGAGAAGCCGGTCTCGAGACCGCTGCTGCTCGGCGCTTCGCTCATCAGACGCTTTCCGCGCCTGCGATGATCTCGACCAGCTCGGTCGTGATCTGCGCCTGGCGAGCCCGGTTGTACTGCAGGTTCAGACTGTCGATCATGTCGCCTGCGTTGCGCGTGGCGTTGTCCATGGCGGACATGCGCGCGCCCTGCTCGGAGGCCGCGTTCTCAAGAAGCGCACGGAAGACCTGCACCGCTACGTAGCGCGGCAGCAGGGTTTCGAGGATCTCCTCCTCGCCCGGCTCGTACTCGTAGGGGGCGGCCATCTTGTCCTCGCCCTCGATCTTCGGCGGCTCGGCCGGAATGATCTGCTGGGCGGTCGGCACCTGACTGATCACTGACTGGAAGGCGCCGTAGAAGACCAAAGCCTTGTCGAACTGTCCGTCCTCGAACATCTCGAGCAGCTTCGAGGAGATGTCGTAAGCCTGATCGAAGCCCACCGTCTTGACGTCTTCGAAGGTGACGCGCTCGACGATGAGGTCGCCGTAGAGGCGGCTGAGCTGCTCATAGCCCTTCTTGCCCACGGTCATGACCTTCACCGTCTTGCCCTCGCCCTGAAGGCGGACGATGTGCTCGCGGGCCAGGCGGACGATCGAGGAGTTGAAGCCGCCGCAAAGCCCGCGGTCGGCCGTCGCCACCACCAGAAGATAGGTCTGGTCCTCGCCCGTCCCGGTCAGAAGCTTCGGCCCAGGCGCACCGGGGGTCATCCCGGCAGCCAAGTTCGCCAGCACCATCTCGATACGCTCGGCATAGGGACGGCCAGCCTTCGCGGCATCCTCCGCCCGGCGCAACTTGGCAGCGGCCACCATCTGCATGGCCTTGGTGATCTTCTGCGTCGACTTCACCGAGCCGATGCGGGTTTTGAGGTCTTTGAGGCTAGGCATGAACGTTCATTCTTCCTGTTGACCGGGGGACGCCGCCGATACCGTCCCGCGGCGGTCGTTCCAGTCCGTGATGATTTTTGCTGGCACGCCTACGGCGAGGCTGCCGGGGGGCATGTCCTTGAGCACCACGGCATTGGCCCCGATCATGGCGCGGTCGCCAATCGTGATGGCACCAAGAACCCGAGCGCCCGGTCCAATATCGCAACCCGCACCGATCATCGGTGAGCCCGGTCCCACATTCGTGCCGATCGTCACACCCTGCATGATCATGCAGTTGATGCCGATCCGGGCTTTAGGGTGGACCACAATCCCGTTCGGATGAGGCAGCCGCAGGCCGCCGCCGATCTCCGTGCCGATGGGAATGTCCGCACCCGAAACGGCGGACCAGAAGCGGTGGCGGAGGACAGCCAGACCGCGCGCCAGCGCCGCTAGCGGCCCGGAAGCCGGTTTGAGCCTCGCGTAAGAGCGGATAGCCGCCAGGAGCGAACCGCCGGGGTTCCAGCCCCGACGCTTCTCCCGCGACCAGTCCGCTTCTGTCAGCGACACCCCCACTCGGCGCTCCTTACGCGAACGACTTCACGAAGCTCTCAAGAATGTCCGTGAGCTTCTTGTCCATCTCGTCCGAGAGCTTCTTCTCGGTGCGGATGGTGGTGAGGACATCCGAGTGCTGGCTGTGCATGTGGCGCAGGAACTCGGCCTCGAACTCCTGGACCTTGCTCGTCTCGATGCGGTCGAGGAAGCCGCGCGTACCGGCGAAGATGACCACCACCTGCTCTTCGACCTGGAGCGGCGAGTATTGCGGCTGCTTGAGGAGCTCGGTGAGGCGGGCGCCGCGGTTCAGGGTCGCCTGGGTCGCGGCATCGAGGTCCGAGCCGAACTGGGCGAAGGCCGCAAGCTCGCGGTACTGAGCGAGCTCGCCTTTGATCTTGCCAGCCACCTGCTTCATCGCCTTGATCTGCGCCGCCGAGCCCACGCGGGACACCGACAGACCAACGTTCACAGCCGGACGGATGCCCTGGTAGAAGAGGTCGGTCTCGAGGAAGATCTGACCGTCGGTGATCGAGATCACGTTGGTCGGAATATAGGCCGAGACGTCGTTGGCTTGCGTCTCGATGATCGGCAGCGCGGTGAGCGAACCGGAACCGTGATCCTCGTTAAGCTTCGCCGCACGCTCAAGGAGGCGGGAGTGGAGGTAGAAGACGTCGCCGGGGAAGGCTTCGCGGCCCGGCGGACGGCGGAGGAGAAGCGACATCTGGCGGTAGGCCACGGCCTGCTTGGTGAGGTCGTCATGGACGATCAGCGCGTGCATGCCGTTGTCGCGGAAATACTCGCCCATGGCGGTACCGGCGAAGGGCGCCAGGAACTGGAGCGGAGCCGGGTCCGATGCAGTAGCGGCAACGACCACGGTGTAGTCGAGAGCGCCGTTGTCCTGCAGCGTCTTGACGATCTGGGCGACGGTCGAGCGCTTCTGGCCGATGGCGACATAGATGCAGAAGAGCTTGCCGCTGTCGTCGGTCGCGGCGTCGTTCGGGCCCTTCTGGTTGAGCATGGCGTCGACGCAGATGGCGGACTTGCCGGTCTGGCGGTCGCCGATGACCAGCTCGCGCTGGCCGCGGCCCACGGGGATCATGGCGTCGATGGCCTTGATGCCGGTCTGCACGGGCTCGTGCACGGATTTACGCGGCAGGATGCCAGGCGCCTTCACGTCCACCAGTCGGCGCTCGGCAGCCTCGATCGGGCCTTTGCCATCGAGCGGGTTGCCGAGGGGATCGACCACGCGGCCAAGAAGGCCCTTGCCGACGGGCACGTCCACGATGGCCTCGGTGCGCTTCACCGTCTGGCCCTCGCGGATGCCGGTGTCGTCGCCGAAGATCACGACGCCGACGTTATCTTCTTCGAGGTTCAGCGCCATGCCTTTGATGCCGCCCTCGAACTCGACCATCTCACCGGCGCGGACATTGTCGAGGCCGTAGACCCGCGCGATGCCGTCGCCGACGGAGAGCACCTGGCCGATCTCGGAGACCTCGGCGTCACGGCCGAAGTCCTTGATCTGGCTCTTGAGGATGGAGCTGATTTCGGACGCGTTGAGTTCCATGGATTACGCCTCTTTCAGTGTCGCGCGCAGGCGCGCCAGTTTGGTTTTTAGGGAGGAATCGATCATGCGGCTGCCGATCTTGACGATCAGGCCGCCTAGGAGTTCGGGGTCGGTGCGGGTGTCGAGCTGCACGTCCTTACCGACGGCGGCGCGGATCTGCGCCTTGAGGTCGGTGAGCTGGTCAGCCGTCAGCGGATGCGCCGAGACCACCTCGGCAGAGACCTCGCCGCGCGCCTCGGCGGCGATGCGCTTGAAGGTCTGGATGGTCGGGATGAGCAGCGAGAGCCTGCCTTTACGCGCCATCAGGCGAAGGAAGTTCGTGGTCAGGGGGTGGGCACCCGAGTCGAGGATCGCTGCGATGCCCTTCTCCTTCTGCTCGGCGGAGAAGGCGGGGGAGTGCACGAGACGGCGCAGATCCTCGCTGTCGTCATACGCCCTGCGGATCTCGTCGAGATAGGTCTCGGCACGGTCGGCCTTGCCCTCTTCGGAGACCAGTTCGAAGAAAGCGCTCGCATAGCGCTCAGCAATCTCGGACCGCGAATCGGCCATGAAACCCCACTCTCACGTCTCGGGTGGCTGCCGCCGGGGAGAGCCCGGCGCAGCGGCGGAAAACCGGCGCCGAACAGCCATCCAGCGCACATCGCGGGGCCGCTAGCACGCGTTCTTGAGGGGCGCAACGGCGCGGGCGCGGGAAGTTGGAGCGAGGGCGTATCCAACAGTCCAAGGCCGCACTGGCCGGACTTGTGCTCAGCCCTCGCAGTTCTCCCCCTGGCGTCATCCCGGACCCCATGGACGAATGGCGGTGACAAGGCGCGGCCGCCCTTCGGTGGACCGCCCACAGGCCATGGGTCCTGGATAGCCTTCGGCTTCCGGGATGACGGGGGAGAGAGACCAGGACCGAACCCCAGGGCGGACAGCCAAAGGGTGGCCGCGGACGCTGGCGGCAGCGCTCGTGAGGCGTGGCCAGCTTCGCTGACCCCTACCGCCCCCGCACCATGTCTGCTGCCTTCTCGGCGATCATGATGGTGGGGGCGTTGGTGTTGCCGCCGGTGATGCTTGGCATGACCGAGGCGTCGACGACCCGCAGCCCCTCGACCCCCCTCACCTTCAGCTTAGGCGTCACCACCGAGGCTTCGTCCGAGCCCATGCGGCAGGTGCCTACCGGGTGGTAGACCGTCTCGGCCGTGGCTTTCACCAGTTCGTCGATGCGCTCGTCGCTCTCCCCGCCTCGCTGGTCCTCGCGCGGCTTGGGGCCGTGCACCGCCAAGGCGGGCGCTTCGGCGAGACGCTGGCAGAAGCGGTAGCCTGCCCGCATCCTCGGCAGGTCGCGCTCGTCCGAGAGGTAGTTGGGATCGATCAGGAGGCTGTCACCGGGGCACGGCGAGGCCAGCCGCACCTCGCCCCGGCTGTCCGGGTAGACGAGGCAGACATGGAAGGTGAAGCCCGGCCCCCAGACCTTCTTGCGGCCGTGATCCACGAGGATCGAGGGCAGGAAATGGAGCTGGAGGTCCGGCCTCTCCGCCTCCGGCCCCGAGCGGATGAAGCCTGCGCCTTCCGCGATGTTCGAGGTCAGCATGCCCTGACGCTTGCGGCTGTATCTGAGCGGCTCCCCGGCCGCTCTACCGAAGAAGCGGAAGGAGTTGGCGTAGGCGTCGTGGGTTCTGGTCGTGTAGGTGAGGTGCGCGTCGAGATGGTCGGCCAGGTTCTGCCCCACCTCGGCCCGGTCGGCGACCACCTCGATGCCCATCTCGGAGAGGTGCGCGGCGGGGCCGATGCCCGACAGCATGAGGAGCTTGGGCGAGCCGAAGGCGCCGGCGCAGAGGATGACCTCGCCCGCCGCCTGCGCCTCCTCCACCGTGCCGCCGCGCTCATAGAGGGCGCCCACGGCCCTTCCCTCCTCGATCAGCACGCGCAGCACCTTGGCGCCGGTCAGAATCTCGAGGTTTGGCCGGGCACGGACCTTCTCGGTGAGGTAGCCCTTGGCCGAGGAGCAGCGCTCGCCGCCCCGCTGGGTCACCTGGTAGAGGCCCAGCCCCTCGCGCTCCTCGCCGTTGAAGTCCTCCAGGCGGGGCACTTGCAGCTCCTCGCCCGCCTCGATGAAGGCCTCGGTAAGGGGGTTCACGTGGCGGAGGTCCGAGACCCCCAAGGGGCCTCCCGTGCCGTGGTACTCGTCCTCGCCGCGCGAGTTGTCCTCGGCGCGCTTGAAGTAGGGTAGAACCTCGTCCCAGGACCAGCCCGTGGCCCCCGCCTCGGCCCAGCCGTCAAAGTCCGAACGGTCGCCGCGGATATAGCACATGGCGTTGACCGAGCTCGAACCGCCCAGCGTGGTACCGCGCGGCTGGTAGAGCTCGCGTCCGCCCAGATGCTTCTGCGGCACGGTCTCCTCCCGGCTGAAGATGCCGCGGGCATGGTTCATCAAAGCGAGGCCGAAGGGGACGTGGATGATGGGGTTCTTGTCCGGCGGGCCGCCTTCGAGCAGCAGAACGTTTACCTTGGGGTCCTCAGAAAGGCGGCTCGCCATCACGGCCCCCGCCGAGCCGCCGCCCAAGATGAGGTAGTCCCCTTTGTCCATGACCTGCTCCCAGAGGAATGCCTGATGATCGGTGAAGAGTATCCAGGCGGCGACGCTGCGTCGCAAGACCCCGGCGATCTGCGCTCCCAAGGTGTTCTCTCCGCCTACGCCGTCAGCCCCACGGGGCGGGTGCAGCGCCTCGACCGCCCTTTCGAGGCCAAGGCTCCGACCGGCGGCTATCTCTGGCTTCATCTGAGCCTCGATGAGACCACCGAGGCCAATTGCGAGCGCCTGGGGCTTGCCCCCGTGGTCACGAACTCTCTCATCGCCACCGAGACACGGCCCCGCACGCGGCACCTGAAGAAAGGCAGCATCCTCATCCTGCGCGGCGTCAACCTCAACGAGGGCGCCCGCCCCGAGGACATGCTGTCGCTGCGCTGCTGGATCGAGCCGGGACTTCTCGTCACCGTGCGCAAGAAGCAGAGCCTCGCCGTCAACACGATCAGGCAGGAGTACGACCGCGGCGAGGGCTTCAAGCGCACCGCCCCCCTTCTGATGGAGATCGTCAGCCGCTTGATCGACCTCATCGACCCGGTTGTCGACGGCCTGGCCGACAGTTTGGACGCTTGCGAGCAGGACGCCCAGCGCCTCGGCGCCAACGACCAGCTCCGCGACACGGTCTCCGCCATGCGCCACGATGCCACGATCTACCGGCGCTACCTCGCGCCCATGCGGGACGCGGTGACGAGGCTCGGCATCAAGGAGGACAGCGTCTTCTCCTCCGACGATCTCATCGAGCTGCAGGAGGAGGCGGACCGCCTGGTCCGGGTGGTGGAGGAGCTCGACATCACCATCGAGCGCGCCCAGGTGATCGTCGATCAGATGGCCGCCATCCGGTCCGAGCGCATGAACCGCAACATGATGCTGCTCTCCGTGGTCTCGGCGGTGTTTCTTCCCCTTGGCTTTCTCACCGGTCTACTTGGAATCAATGTCGGCGGCCTTCCAGGGCAAGAGGACCCGCGGGCCTTCGCCTTCGTGGTGCTTCTGTGCCTAGGGATCGGCGGCACGGCGGGGGTCTTCTTCAAGGCCAGGGACTGGATCTGAGCTCGCTCCTTTAGCCTATGCTACAGCACCGGGCACAACCCCTTATCCTATGATAGAAGCACCGTTTCTCTATTGTGTTTTCTTTGCCAGGCTTGGCCCCTTCCCCCTCGACCTGCGCCAGATTGTCGCTAGAAAACCGCCATGTTCGACGACCGTGTAGGCGCCCCTCCCGAGTTCCTCCTCAAGACCATGTTCGCCCATACGCGCATGGCCATGATCGCGACCGACCCCCACCTGCCCGACAACCCCATCGTCTATGCCAACGAGGCCTTCTGCAAGCTGACCGGCTACCCCATGGAGGAGGTCCTGGGACGCAACTGCCGCTTCCTCCAGGGCGAGGGCACCGACCGCGCGGTCGTGGAGCAGATGAGGCAGACCCTCAGCTCCGAGGAGTTCGGCTATTTCGAGCTGCTCAACTACCGCCGCGACGGCACCCCCTTCTGGAACGCGCTGCATATCAGCCCGGTCTATGACGAGGCGGGCAAACTGACCCACTTCTTCGGCTCCCAATGGGACGTGACCGACCAGCATGAAGCGGTGGAGGCGCTGGAGGGCAAAACCCGCCTCTCCAACGAGCGCATGCAGCAGGCCATCGACCGGGCGCGGGACCTCGAAATCGCTGTCGATCAGGCCAAGGACAGTATTTCGATCACCGAGTACGCTCCCCTGGGTGAGCCCGGCCCCAAGATCACCTTCGTCAACAGGGGCTTCGAGCGCATGACCGGCTACAGCGCCGAGGAGGCCGAGGGCATGACCCCCCGCGTCCTTCAGGGGGAGCGGACGGACCGGGCGGTGCTCGACGATCTGCGTACGAAGCTCGAGGCTGGTCAGGGCGCTGAGTATATCCGTACGGTCAACTACAGGAAGGACGGCACACCCTTCTGGATCGAGTGGTCTGTGTCGCCCATTCACAACAAGGACGGCACGCCCCGCTCCTGGCTGGCCGTGCAGCGCGACGTCACCGAACAGGTGGAGGCCGAAGAGGAGCGTCAGCGGCTGGTCGCCGAGCTCGACCACCGCGTGAAGAACATCTTCGCCACCATGATGGTCATCGTCCGAAGCGCCGATGCCGGCGACGACACTGGCGACGCCCTGAGATCCCGTCTTCTCTATCAGCTCCAAGCCCTCAACGCGGCCCACACCCTGGTCTTCCAGGAGCCCGACCGCGAAGCGCCCTTCGTCGATATCGTCGAAGCGGTCATCGGCCCCTTCGACCCCGAAGGCGAGCTGGTCGCCCGCCGCGGCAAGGGCGGGCGGTTCAGCGGGCGCCAGGCGGTGAACGCCGCCATCATCCTCTACGAGCTGGCCCTGATGTCCTCCGAGAACGGAGCGCTTTCTCAAGGAAGGGGCGTGAAGCTGTCCTGGCAGGAGGAGGGAGAGGAGCTCCGCGTGGTCTGGGACGAGGACGCCCCCTTGAGAAGCGAGGGCCGCTTCGGCTTCAGCCTAGTCAAGACCTTCGTGCGCGGATCGAGCTGGAAGGAGGCCGGTATCGACGAGCGCGAGGACGGCTTCACGATCAGGATGTCGCTGCGCGAAGGCCGGTAGGGTATCTCCTCCCCCTACTAGGGAGAGGAGAGGCGGCACGCTTCGCGAACCGCCCTACAGGTCAGGCATCGTCCATCTTGAGCGCCTTGATGAAGGCCTCCTGAGGAATCTCCACCCGGCCGAACTGGCGCATCTTCTTCTTACCGGCCTTCTGCTTCTCTAGAAGCTTCCGCTTACGGGTCGCGTCGCCGCCGTAGCATTTGGCGGTCACGTCTTTCCTCATGGCACCGATGGTCTCGCGGGCGATGACCCTGCCGCCAAGCGCCGCCTGGATCGGAATCTTGAAGAGGTGGCGGGGGATGAGGTCCTTGAGTTTCTCGCACATGGCCCGCCCGCGGGCCTCCGCTTTCGAACGGTGGACCACCACGGCCAAGGCATCGACGGGCTCCTCGTTGACGAGAATCTGCATACGGACCAGCTCGCCGCCGCGATACTCGATGATCTGATAGTCGAAGCTGGCATAGCCCTTGGTGATCGACTTCAGCCGGTCGTAGAAATCGAACACCACCTCGTTGAGCGGCAGCTCGTAGACTACCATTGCGCGGCTGCCCGCATAGGTTAGGTCTTTCTGAATACCGCGCCGGTCCTCGCAGAGCTTGAGAACGCCGCCCAGATAGTCGTCAGGCACGAGGATCGTCGCCTTGATCCAGGGCTCTTCGAGATGGTCGATATGCACCGGGTCCGGCATGTCGGCGGGGTTGTGCAGCTCCTCCATCTCTCCGTCGGTCTTGTACATGTGGTAGACCACAGAGGGCGCCGTAGTGATGAGGTCGATGTTGAACTCACGTTCCAGACGCTCACGGACGATCTCGAGGTGCAGGAGCCCGAGGAAGCCGCAGCGGAAGCCGAAACCGAGCGCGGCGGAAGTCTCCATCTCGTACTCGAAGCTGGCATCGTTGAGCCTGAGCTTGGCGATGGCGTCGCGGAGATCCTCGAAATCGTTCGAGTCCACGGGGAAGAGGCCGCAGAAGACAACCGGCTGGTTCGGCTTGAAGCCCGGCAGCGCCTGGGCGGCGGGCTTCTTGTCGTCGGTGATCGTGTCGCCGACGGCCGTGTCCGCCACCTCCTTGATCGAGGCGGTGAAGTAGCCGATCTCGCCGGGACCGAGTTCGTCCACCTCGACCTTCTTGGGCGTGAAGACCCCCACCTGGTCGAGCTGGTAGGTGGCCTTCGCCTTCATCATGCGGATCTTCTGGTTCTTCTTCATCTTACCGTCGATGATCCGCACCAGGACCACAACGCCCAAGTAGAGGTCGTACCAGCTATCCACCAGCATCGCCTTGAGCGGCGCGTCGGGGTCGCCCTTGGGCGAGGGCAGGCGGTTCACGATGGCTTCGAGCACGTCGGGCACGCCGAGGCCGGTCTTGGCGGAGATCTCCACCGCATCCGTCGCGTCGAGGCCGATCACCTCCTCGATCTGCTCCTTCACCCGGTCAGGCTCTGCGGCGGGAAGGTCGATCTTGTTCAGAACCGGGACGATCTCGTGGTCCACCTCGATCGCCTGGTAGACATTGGCGAGGGTCTGCGCCTCGACGCCCTGGGAGGCGTCCACCACGAGAAGCGAGCCTTCAACGGCCGCGAGGCTCCTGTTCACCTCATAGGCGAAGTCGACATGGCCGGGCGTGTCGATCAGGTTCAAGATATACTCGTTCCCGTCCTTGGCCGTGTAGTTGAGCCGAACCGTCTGGGCCTTGATGGTGATGCCGCGCTCGCGCTCTAGCTCCATATTGTCGAGCACCTGCTCCTGCATCTCGCGGTCGGTGAGCCCGCCGGTCGTTTGGATGAGGCGGTCGGCCAGGGTCGATTTGCCGTGGTCGATATGCGCCACGATGGAGAAGTTTCTGATACGCGAAAGGTCGGTCATCCGCTCGCCATAGGGCCACAGGGCGGGGCCGTCCATGCGGTATGAGCGCCTCGGCGCGTCACTGTTCCTTAACAAAGACTTGCCGGGGTCGCCTGAACGGGCAATGCTGCGGGCTTCTTCAGGAGGGCACCACCATGAAAACCGTCTCGAGGCTGCTGGGCGCGGCCGCATCTCTTCTCGCTCTGGCAGGGGCGGCCCATGCAGAAGTGGGCGCCAACGAGGTCAAGCAGATGATGGCCGCCAAAGGCCTTCGCCTCGGCGGCGAGCAGACGGCGGAGGGCGGCAAGATCCGCATGTTCCTCGGCGTCGAGACCTCCGGCTGGCCCCATGTGGTGTCCCTCCTCGATGTGGAGATCGACGGCACGCCGGACGCCGTGGTGATGATGTCCTTCGTGCCGGGCGCCGGCGGGGTGCCGCTGCAGCTCCTCAACCAGATCAACGAGGCGGCGCTGACCAAAGCCTTCACCGTCAAGGACGCGGCGGGGCTGTCGCTCACCACCGTCACCATTGGCGGGGCGGATCAGGCGACCCTCAACAGGGCCTTCGACTTCTACTATCAGGAGTTCGGCGGCTACCGTCAGGCCATGGTGGCCATCGCCCAGAGCGGCGGGCGGGGTCAGGGGGTCTCGGTGTCCAACGATACGAGCCTTCCGCTGGTCGACCGGATCGACGCCGGGATGAGCCGTATCGAGGTGACCGCGCGGGACGACGAGCTGACCAAGAAGCTCAACGTCAATGGTGGCCACACCACGCTGGGCGCCTATGAGATCACCGATCACGACCTGGCGCTGGAGCTGGCGATGGAAGCATCTAAGAAGTTCCTGGGTCAGTAGCCCGAGAGGTCAGAGACGAGAAAGCCCGGCTCGTTCGAGCCGGGCTTTTTGCTGCGCACCGAAGATGTGTCAGTCCCGGTTCATCACCGCGATGAGCAAGAGCCCACCCGCCTGGGCCACATGGCCGACGAAGAGGTTCAAGGTCGCCGTCATCTCGGCAGCCGGCATGTTCCAGAACGGCGCCACCCAGAAGCCGATGGCGACAACGGCGACGGCGACGAGGGCCGCGATGATCCGGTGCCCCGGCAGGCCTAGGATGACGATGAGGCCGAGCAGCACCTGCACGCCCAGGATCACCGGATAGCCCGCGGCGAGCTGCGGGTAGGTATCCGCAAAAGCCGACGCGGCCGCGCTGTAGTCGAGCCCCGCCATCACGGCGGTGATGAGAAACGGCGAGACGATCAGCGCCCGCGCCAGAATGATGAGAATACTGCCCATGATATGTCCTGCCTCCCAGACCAGAGGCGACGCTAACAGAAGAATGACGGCAGGTTAATAGCTTTCTCGATTCCGTGAGGAACACGTCAAGTACGCTTGTCCTCCAGCATGATCGAGCCCTTCTTCTGGATCTGGTGGCTCACCTTCTCCGCCATCCCGGCGAGGAGATTCGGCAGCACCACGGTGATCCTGACATGCTGGGGGAAGAGCTCGATCGTGCCGGTGACGCTCTGCATCATGGCGCGGGCACCGAAGTGAAGGGTGTCCCGCTCCCAGCGCTTGTCCACCTTCAGCGCGATCTTGCCAGCCAGACCATCGGTCAGCTCAGCCAGGTTCGCGTCGATCTTGCGGCGCAGCTCTTCGGGGCTCTTGTCGTGGTCGAGGGTGACCGTCACGGGTTTTGCCATGGACGGTAGATAGGCGCTTCCTGCGCAGTTGCGAGAGCGTAGGTCAGGCCAGCCAAGCGAAGATTTGCGCATGACGCCACAAAGCGAAGCAGCACCGAAACCCGCTCGCCAGGGCTTGGCGGCGGCTGCGTGGTGGTGGAGGCTGGAGCGGGCCTTGGTCCTCGCTTCAGTAGTAGGTATGTGCGGGGACGTCCCGCCCGCTCCCGGCACTGTTACGAGAGGCCGGTCGGGGGGCGGGGCTCTGGGTCCGCCGCAGGCCGATCAGCGCTTCAAGCTCTCGCTGCTTGGTACTGGCGGAAGGCGTCCCACCTTGCCGGGACCGCTCCCTCCTCCCCGCAAGCCATACGGGGGCACCTTGCAGAGCACCGCCTCCCCGCCTACCCGAGCTACCGGTCAGCCCCACCATGCGGGGAGAAGCGAGGGGGAAGGTACGATAGGATGAGGGGGCGGGGATAAGTGGCTACAGCCGCGGCCCCCTCCGCCCTTCGGGCACCTCCCCCACTCGCGTAGCGGAGGGAAGCAGAACCGGCGCCGCTCGCTTCTTCGCTCCCCCTCTCCGAGGGGGAGCTGCCCACAGGCTGAGGGGGAGGAAGCAGCAGCGCCCCACGTCTCGTCTGCTTGCAAACGGTACAAACGCATTAGGTGAGTTGAAGGCGGATCGCCGCGGCGGCCAGGAAAGGGCACACCGCAACGGCGACGAGGCTGTGGGCGGCAAGGATGAGAAAGGGCAGAAGCCCCGCTTCCCCGGCCTGGGGTCCGAAGACGAGGGCAGGCACGATCAGCGGGAGGGCGCAGAAGACAAGAAGCGGCCCGCCGCGGCGCTGCCCGCTCGCCAGCGCGCTCACCACGCCGGAGGTCAGAACGAGACCTGGGCTCGCCAGAAGAAAGGCGAGCGCCCCGATCGGCGCCGCGCCGTAAGCCAGCAACAGCACGGGCACGGCGACGAGTAGCGGCCCCGCAAGGAACGCCCAGGCGGCCCCCAGCTTGATCAGCATGACTTCGGACAGGGCGAGCGGCGAGAGGATAAGCCGCTCGAAGACCCCGCCGCGGAGGTCGTCCTCGAACAGGCCCTCGAGGCCGAGAAACATCGACAGCCCCAGAAGAAGCCACAAAGCGCCGGGCGCCGCCTCCCGCAGAAGGGCCGGCTCGCCTCCGAGCGCCAAGGGCGCCATCAGCCCGGTAGCCAGGAACACGCCGCAGGACACCGCCCATCCCCCCTGGCGGGCACGCAGGCGAAGCTCCCGGATGAGAAGCGCCTTCCTCCTCATGCGGCCGCCTCCACCCGCAGGGTCCTGGCGCCGCTGATGATGACCTCTTCATGCAGTGCCAGAAGCACGATGCCGCCCCGCTCGCGCTGGTTCTCGATCAGGGCGAGGACCACGGCGCGGCCCTCCGTGTCGAGGCCGGAGAACGGCTCGTCGAGGAGCCACAGCGCGCGAGGACCCAGAAGAAGCCGCAGGAAAGAGAGCCGCCGCCGCTGCCCGGTGGAGAGCTCCGCCACCCGCAGCTCGGCGGCGCGGTCCAGCGCCAGCATCTCCAACGCCTCCGCAGGGTCGCGGCCCTCCATGGCCGCTTCGAAGCCCGCCGTCTCGCGCACGGTCAGGCGCGGGTTCAGCCCTCCCTCGGGGGAGACGTAGTGGGTCTCGAAGCTGCGGATGAAGGCCGGGTCGAGGGGCTGCACCCCCCGCTTGAACACCACCTGCCCCTCATAGGAGGCAAGTTCCGCCACCGCCCGCAAAATCGACGTCTTCCCCGACCCGTTGCCCCCCCGCAGCAGCACGATATCGCCGGGCGCAGCCGTGAGCGACACCCCGCCCACCACAGGCCTTCCAGCCCGTTCCACGGTCACATCCGTCAGGTGCAGCGACATCTCGAAGGCCATAGACGGTGAATGCGCCAAGCCGGGGGGAGGGGGCAAGCGTGAAGAGGCTTGGTGCGGAATGCCTGCCTACTTCCCCCCGCGTCCTTCACGAGCTCTTGCCTGGCGACCAAAAGCCAGGCCCCTTTGTTCCCTGCCGCGTTGCAACAGCGGGTCATCAGGCGCATAAGCCGCCCGAGATTTCGTTCGTATACTTGCGAAGCGTTCGCAACAAGGAGACGCCATGCAGCCCGGTCATGACAGCCTGAAAACCAAGACCTCCCTCTCCGCCGGCGGGAAGAACTACGCCATCTACTCGCTGAAGAAGGCCGAGGAGCGCCTAGGCGACCTCTCCAAGCTGCCGGTGTCGCTGAAATACCTCCTCGAGAACATGCTGCGCTTCGAGGATGGCCGCTCGGTCACCACCGACATGATCGACGCCTTCGGCACCTGGCTGAAGAACGGCGGCAAGAACCCGATCGAGATCGCCTACCGCCCCGCCCGCGTCCTGATGCAGGACTTCACCGGCGTGCCCGCCGTGGTGGACCTCGCCGCCATGCGCGACGCCATGAAGACCCTCGGCGGCGACCCCCAGAAGATCAACCCGCTGGTCCCCGTCGACCTCGTCATCGACCACTCGGTCATGGTGGACTATTTCGGCTCCGAAGAGGCCTTCGAGAAGAACGTCGAGCGCGAGTACGACCGCAACAAGGAGCGCTACCAGTTCCTCAAATGGGGTCAGAGCGCGTTCGAGAACTTCCGCGTCGTGCCGCCGGGCACCGGCATCTGCCACCAGGTGAACCTTGAGTATCTCGGCCAGACCACCTGGACTGCCGATTATGAAGGCGAGACCTATGCCTATCCTGACACGCTGGTGGGTACGGACAGCCACACCACCATGGTCAACGGCCTCTCCATCCTCGGCTGGGGTGTCGGCGGCATCGAGGCAGAGGCCGGCATGCTCGGCCAGCCCGTCAGCATGCTGATTCCCGAAGTCATCGGCTTAAAGCTGACCGGCAAGCTGCCCGAAGGCGCCACCGCTACGGACCTCGTTCTCACCTGCACCAAGATGCTGCGCGACAAGGGCGTGGTCGGCAAGTTCGTCGAGTTCTTCGGCCCCGGCGTCGGCAACCTCTCCCTCGAAGATAGAGCCACTCTCGGCAACATGTCGCCTGAGTTCGGCTCCACCTGCGCCTTCTTCCCCGTCGATGACGAGACCCTCCGCTATCTGAGGGCCACGGGCCGGGAAGAAAGCCGCATCGAGCTCGTCGAAGCTTATGCCAAGGAGCAGGGCCTCTGGCGGGAGGAAGGCCATGAACCTCACTTCACGGACACCCTCGAGCTCGACCTCTCCACGGTCGTCCCCGCCATCTCCGGTCCCAAGCGGCCCCAGGACAAGATCGTGCTTTCCGAGGCCTCGGCACAGTTCAGGAAGGACGTCGAGAACATCAAGGGCGGCCCCATCGAGAAGACCAAGCGCGCCGACGATGTGGAGGAGGCTGAGTTCATCGCCGAGGGCGCCAACGGCATCGAGGACATTGTCCACTACGACGTGGGCGGAGCGGAGTACGGCGTCCATGACGGCTCGATCGTCATCGCGGCCATTACGTCGTGCACGAACACCTCGAACCCGGCGATCCTGATGGCCGCAGGCCTCGTCGCTCGCAAGGCCCGCGCCAAGGGCCTAAAGGTCAAGCCCTGGGTAAAGACCTCGCTCGCGCCTGGCTCGCAGGTGGTCACGGACTATCTTGAGCGCGCGGGCGTGCAGGACGATCTCGACGCCCTCGGCTTCAACCTGGTCGGCTATGGCTGCACCACCTGCATCGGCAACTCCGGCCCGCTGCCCGAGCCGATCTCGAAGACCATCAACGACAACAACCTGGTGGCCTGCTCGGTGCTCTCGGGCAACCGCAACTTCGAGGGCCGCATTTCGCCTGACGTGCGCGCCAACTATCTGGCCTCGCCGCCCCTCGTCGTCGCCTACGCGCTGGCGGGCTCCATGCATGTGGACCTGACCAAAGATCCTCTCGGCAAGGACGATCAAGGCAACGACGTCTTCCTCAAGGACATCTGGCCCACGAGCCAGGAGATCGCCGAGCTCGTCCGCGAGAACGTGACCTCGCAGATGTTCGCCGAGCGCTACGGTGAGGTCTTCAAGGGCGACGAACGTTGGCAGGCGATCGACGTCTCCGGCGGCGACACCTATAGCTGGCCGTCCAGCACCTATGTGCAGAACCCGCCCTATTTCGAGGGCATGGACAGCCGTCCCGCCGACCCCGAGCCCATCGAGAACGCCCGCATCCTCGCGCTTCTCGGCGACAGCGTGACCACGGACCATATCTCTCCGGCGGGCGCCATCAAGGAGGACAGCCCGGCCGGCACTTACCTGCAAGAGCACCAGGTGCCCGAGCGGGAATTCAACTCCTACGGCTCGCGCCGCGGCAACCACGAGGTCATGATGCGCGGCACCTTCGCCAATATCCGCATCAAGAACCACATGGTGCCCAACACCGAGGGCGGCATCACCAAGTATGATGGCGAGACCATGCCGATCTACGACGCCGCCATGAAGCACCGCGCCAACGGTACGCCGCTGGTCGTCTTCGGCGGTGAGCTCTACGGCAACGGCTCGTCGCGCGACTGGGCGGCCAAGGGTACGGTGCTCCTCGGCGTCAAGGCTGTGATCTTCGAGAGCGTCGAGCGCATCCACCGCTCGAACCTCATCGGCATGGGCGTCCTACCGCTCCAGTTCAAAGACGGCGACAGCTGGGAGAGCCTCGGCCTCTCCGGCGACGAGCAGATCTCCGTGCACGGCGTGGAGAACCTCGAGCCGCAGCAGGAGCTGAAAGTGACGATCTCCTACGGCGACGGTCAGTCCAAGGACATCACCGTCCTGGCACGGATCGACACCCAGGACGAGCTCGACTACTACCGCAATGGCGGCATCCTGCACTACGTGCTGAGGAAGCTCGCGGCGTAGTTCGCATTCTGATCAAAAAAGGAAGGGCGGTCTCTCGGGGTCGCCCTTCCTTTTACCACCGCCCCCGTCATCCCGGAAAGCGCATCGCGCTTATCCGGGACCCATGGCCTACGGTTGATCAGAAAAACGGCTGTTGTTCAGCGTGCACCGTTCGGTCCATGGGTCCCGGATCAGCTTCGCTGTCCGGGATGACGGCAGTTGGTTGTCACGGCCCGTAGGGCGGCTCGCGCAGCGTGCCGCCTCGAAAAGGCAGACCGACACTCCTTGCTACAGGTTCCTGCTAAAGACCGGACACAGAAGAAAGCCCGCTCGGCACTGCCGAGCGGGCTTCTTTCGTCAGGTGACCTTGAGGCGTTCTCAGCCCTGGCGTTTGCGCCGCAGGGCGCCGAACCCGGCCGCCCCCGCCAGGAACAGGGGAAGGGCGCCCGGCACCGGCACCTCGCTGTCGATGTCGGAGAGCAGCTCGTAGCTGAAGCTCTTCAGCTTGAAGTAGTCGTACTCGCAGCCGGCGAAGAGGCGGCACTCCTGGTCGGCGCCGATGACGAAGGCCGTGCCGAGCTCGCTGAGGAGCGCGGGGTTGTTGGCGCCGATGTTCTGGTCGTTGATGACCCGGTCGAGCGAGCCGTTGCCGTCATCCACCAGAAGGTCGAAGTCGGAATTGCTGCCGAAATAGCCGAACTCGATCGATGTCAGGCGGATCGCCACGTCGACACCGTTCTCTTGCGCGCTGATGACGATGGCCTCGTTGGTGCCCTTGCCGTCCACCGTGTGCCAGTCATTGGGCTGGTTGATGCCGAGACCCTGGCTGTACTGCGTCAGCCCGCCGGTGGGCGAAGTCTCCCAGTTCCAGGAGCCGAGGCTGAACCACCAGTGCGCCGCCTCGACGGAGATCTCGACCCCGTCCTCGGTGGCGACCACGGTCTTGCCCGAGCTGTTGATGGTAAGGTTCGGATCGGTCAGATCGACCATCGCCGCGCCGGCCTGCCCGGCGAGAAGCGCGGCAAGCGAGGCCGCCGCGGTGAGAAAACGGTGCATGATATCCCCCATGGTTTCCCGTTTCCTAAGATCACGCATGCGTGAACAACAGTAAAGCTGTATGTGCGGACGCGAAAACACGCTCCGGTTGCATCGCGGCGAAAGTTCTGAAGGGGGCCGGGCCGTAGTAAGGCGGCTCGGGCAGCGTGCCGCCGTCCCTCGGTCTGCGCATGGGGCACGAGGCTGCTGAGTTTTGTACCGCGGATGGCTGCGCAATCCGCCCTACGGAAGCAGAACGAGGGCGCCCCCCGCCCATGGAAGCAACGCACCCCCGTCATCCCGGAACCCGAAGGGTATCCGGGACCCATGGCCTATGGTAGTCACCGGAACAATGGGAGCGCGGTTTACACACTCCAGTCCATGGGTCCCGGCTCAGCTTCGCTGTGCGGGATGACGGAGGGAGCAAGGCCCAGCCCGTAGGGCGGCTTCCCTCCCCCTCTCAGGGGGAGCAACTGTGTTTATAGCGCGTAGTTTCGGTTGTCTCTGATGATGGCTTTGAGGCGTTCGAGGAGGCGTCTTGCGGTGGCGATGATGGTTGTTTTGAAGGGTTTGCCTTGTTCTTCGAGGCGCATTCGGAAGGCTTTGAGTTCTGGATCGCATCGGGAGGCGGAGAAGGCGGCCTGGTAGAGGGCTTTTCGCACGGTGGCTCGACCGCCCCAGACCCTTCGGCGTCCTCTTCGCTGGCCTGAATAGCAAGGGTGGGGCTTCGTAGCCGGTCTGCCGAAAGGCAGAACAATCGGTCCGGGGGATCGATTGTAGGCGAAGAAGGCCACGGCAGTGGGGACCTGCGAGGCTGGCGATCTTGCGGCGGCAGGTGGTGCCCAGTTCGGGCAGGTAGGCGAGAAGGACCGAGGCGGTGACCGGTCCGACGCCTGGGGCGGAACGCAGAAGGTGCGCACGTTGGATGAGCGCATCGTTCTCTTCGATCGCTTGAGCGATGACGGTGTTCATCTTGCCGATGCGCCGGTCCAGCACCTCGATCATGGCCTTGATATCGGCCTTCACGCCAGGATGGCCGGCCTGGGCCAGCCGGTTCTTCTCGGCAGTCCGCATCGCCACCAGATCGTCCCTTCTGGCGACCAGTTCGGACAGGCGGCGGCAAGCGGAATCGGCAGCCTTGTCAGGCTGAAGGCCGAGGGCCTGCCCCATCAAAGCCAGAACACCAGCGTCAACCTTGTCGGTCTTGCAAAGCCTTCCTGCGGCTCTGGCAAACTCCCTGACCTTGCGAGGATTGACCCTGGCATAGGCCACCTCCGCCCTCTCCAGGGCCATGGTCAGGGGGCGCTCATAACCGCCTGAGGCTTCGAGCACGACCAAAGCATCTTGAGGCAGCGAGGAGGCGAAGCCGGTAAGCCCTGCGGTCGGCACACGCCGCCAGCCGCAGCGGTCATCGGTCACGTCGATCCAGTCCTTGGCGACATCGACGCCGATATAAAGATAAGGCATATAAAGGATCCTGGCCTTGTCTGCGGGGCACGGACCGTTGCAACCGGTCGCCCCCTGGCAACTGTTCAGGGTTCACTTCGGGCGGACTAGCCCTCAGCTCCCAAACGGGACCAAACCCCCAAGGTGCCCACAGGGCGGAGGGCGCCATCGGCGTTTGCAAAGGGGACAAACGTCTTACCTAACCCTCACCGCACGCAGCGCTTTCATGCGCCAGCCGAATGCCCTTATATGGAGCTTCGTTCTTACCGACAGGGGACCCACATGCGCCTTCTCGCCGCCGCTGCCGCCCTTTCCGCTTCCGCGTTCGCCACTGCCGCCGCCGAGCCGCAGCAGGTGGCGACCTATTCCGACTGGATGGTCTTCACCTTCGACACCGATGGCGGGGACCGCATCTGCTACGCCGTGACCGAGCCCCAGGACGTCTCGCCGACCTCGGCGAATCACGGCGACGTCTTCTTCTCCGTCGCATCGTGGCGCTCGGGCAGCGCCAGCAACCAGCCGAGCTTCATGGCCGGCTACCAGCTTCAGGACAGTTCCGAGCCCATGGTCAGGATCGGCTCCGACCGCTGGGAGATGTTCTCGGACGAGCGCGAGGCCTTCATCGAGGCCCCCCGCCAGGAGCAGCGTCTGATCGACGCCATGCGCCGGGGCCGCGAAATGCGGGTCTCCGCCACCTCCGCCCGCTCGACGGCGACCAACTACACCTTCTCGCTGATCGGCATCTCCAAGGCGTTGGAACGCGTCGAAGAGGCCTGCAGCTAGACGCTGAAAAGGGTACGTTTCCGATCACTGCAATCCAACGTTGCAGCAAATTTAACGGCTTAGTAAGGTTCTAGCGCGGCAGAGGGGCCGCTGCTGGAGCGTATATGAGGGGCGTTTGTTGCGTGGTTGCCGCCGCCGTGTGCTGGGCGCACGGCCTTGCCGAAGCGGGGGTCTGGCAGCAGCGCCAGGGCACCAGCCTCGTCATTCAGACCCAGGAGTATCTTCGCGCCGAAGCTGAGGATCGTCTGTTCCAGCAGTCGGTCCTGCGCAACTACGCCGAGGTGCCGATCGGGCGCTACTCGATCGGCTACAAGGCGGGCTACGCCTTCCAGCAGGCCGAGGGGGAGGACTACCTGAACCAGGCCTCGGGGTTTAACGAGGCGGAGCTCTTCGTCTCCCGGCATACCACCTTCGACCGCTCGGCCTTCGCCCTTCGCGGGTCCTGGATTATCCCGACGACCAAGGTCGCCAGGGGACAGCGCCAGATGGGCCAGGACGCCGCTGCCGAGTTCGGGAGTTCCCTGGGGAGCAGCCGAGGGAGCCTCTTTGCGGAGGGATATCTTGGCTACCGCCGCAGCTTCGGCATGGACGCAGATCAGTTCAGAGCCGACACCGTGGTAGGCTACCACGCGGGGCCGCTGCTCCTCTTGGCCCAGACCTTCACCACACGGAGCTTGGGCGGCGAGGAGCCAGGCGGTCTCGACTTCGACCTCACCCAGGCCAGCGTCTCCGCCGTCATGCCGGTCCACGGATCGCTGTCGCTGGAGATCGGCGGAAGGGCCGACCTCGCGGCAGACGGTTTCGACGAGGGGCGCAGCGTGTTCTTTTCTCTTTGGTGGCGGCGATGAGACTGGGCATTACCGTGACATTCCTGGTGATGCTTCTCGCCGCCGGGGGGCTTTGGAAGCTCTGCGGGCTGGAGGTCGAGGCGGTGAAGCGCTGGCCCTGGACCGCCATCGTGCTCTCCGCCATGCCCTTTGCCGGCATCGGCTTTGTCCGCCTCAAACGGCTCCTGACGCGGATCTGAATGAGCGGCGCGGTTCCAGTTTCCGAGGCAGCCAGGCTGCGCTTCACCCCTAGGCAGAAGGCGGTAGGGCTTGCCGTCCTAGCCCTTCTGGCGGCGGGCTTCTCGATGGTTCCCGTCCTGACGGCTCAGCTTCTGATCGTCGTCAATCTCGGCTTCGCCGCCGGGTTTCTTCTTATCCGCACGGCTGCCGTCTTTGCGGTGCTGGGTACGGAGGACCCGCCGCGCCGGCGCGCCGAGGCGGAGCTGCCCCGCATCACCATTCTGTGCCCGGTCTATAAGGAGGCGGCGAGCCTGCCCAACCTTCTGACGGCCGTGGCGCAGCTCGACTACCCGAAGGACCGCCTCGAGGTCTTCATCCTGATCGAGGAGGAGGACGAGGAGACCCTCGCTGCGGCCCTGCGCTATCCGACGAGGGCGGTTCCCGTGCTGGTGCCGGAGGGGCGGGTGAAGACCAAGCCCAACGCCCTCAACCACGGCATGAGGAAGGCGTCCGGCGACATCGTCGGCGTCTACGACGCGGAGGACCGGCCCGAACGATCCCAGCTTCGCAAGGTGGCGGCCGCCTTCGCCGCCTCGGACGAGACACTCGCCTGCGTCCAGGCGCAGCTCAACTACCACAACCGGGACGACGGCTATCTGCAGCGCATGTTCGCGCTCGAATACGCGCTGCAGTTCGACTGGTTCCTTCCAGGACTGACCAAGCTCGGCCTGCCGCTGCCGCTTGGCGGGACCAGCAATTTCGTCCGTACCGAGGCGCTTCGTGAGGCGGGGGGCTGGGACCCCTACAACGTGACCGAGGACGCTGATCTGGGGCTTCGCCTCGGGGCGCTCGGCTACCGTATCGAGGCGATCCGCAGCACCACCTTCGAGGAGGCCACCGAGACGCCCGCCGCCTGGGTCAAGCAGCGCTCGCGCTGGCTGAAAGGGTTCTTGCAGACCTGGTTCGTCCATCTCCGCGGGCGGACGAGCCTGAAGGACGCGCTGGTGCTGCACTTCGCCATCGGCGCGGTGGTGATCGGCGCCGTCGCCAACCCCATCACCTACGGGCTTTGGCTGGTTTGGTGGTTCACGGAGCTTTCCTTCCTCGTGCCGGTGTTCGAGGGCTGGGTCGGGCAGGCCTGCCTTCTCCTCTTCGTCGGCGGCAATTTGGCTCACTTGTGGTTCATGCTGCTCGCACCCTTGCGCCGGGGATGGATGGACCTCACGGGAGCCGCGCTCTTCCTCCCCTTCTACTGGGCGCTGCAGTCGGTAGCCGGGTACAAGGCGCTGGGCGGCTTCATCCTGACGCCGCACTACTGGGAGAAGACGGAGCACTCCGCCGGTACCGATCCCCTGAAGGAGGGCAGCCTTGCGTGAGGGGCGGTTGACCGCGGCACTGGCCGCGCTGAGCTGCGCCGCCATCGCGGTGGGGGCGCCGTGGTGGGAGGCGGGTTTCGCCGAGCGTCTCGCTGGCTATCTCACCGGGGCCGGCGTGCCCGATATCCATTTGCGGCTTGCCGGTCTCCTTGCCCATATCCTGCCGCTGCCTTTTTCGATGGCCCTCGTCAGCTATGCCGGTTGGGCCGTGGCCTCCGCCGGAGCCTCCAGGCTTCCCTGGCTGAGGCCGTATCTGCCGCTCTTCTTCCATCCCGCCGCGGTTCTAATGACCGCTATGGGTTATGGCCTGGCAGCCGTGGTCCTTCTTCTCGTCTTCATCAGCTTCGAGCGGGTCCTGGCGCTGAGGACCCCCGCCGCCGTGCCGGGCCTCGGCATCGCCTATCTGGCAGGGGTCCTGGCGGTGCCGTCCTCGGCCTCGCTGCTCCTCGTGCTGATCGCCCCCCTCTTCGCCCTGGCGCCGAGGATCATGCTGGAGCGCTACATGGTGTCCTTCTACCTGGTGGTGGCCATGCCAGCGGTGACCGCCGCGCTGCTTCTGGCGAGCCTGAGCACGGCGCCCGCTCCCGCCTTGGTCCCGACCTTCCAGGCAGGGGGCCTCTTTCCCCTTCTGCTCCTCGCCCCGGCCGTCCCCCTGGCCGCGGGAAGCGAGGCGATGAAGCGCCTCCTCTTCGTTCTGGGCGTCGTGACCTTCGGTATCCTGATGACGGACAGCCTGTCCGGCCCCTTCAGGCTGCTGACGGCGGCGCTGGCGGCCAGCTTCGCCCTGCGCAGCCGCGTCAGCCCCATGGCCGAGATCGGCAGCGGTGCAGGCGTCACGCTTGCAGCCTTCGCCTTTTCCGCCGACATGGGGTGAGTGACCGAGACACCCGCGCCCCTTGAAAGCCTTGAAGGCTGCCCCTTCTTCGTCATGGACGGGGCGGGGAACGACTTCGTCGTCGTGGACCTGCGCGGCGGCGGCGCGATGACCGAGGCGGCGGCCCGTCATCTAGGCGACCGCCGTGGCCCTTTCGGCTGTGATCAGATCATCGGCATCGCGAATAGGGACGATCGCCCGGCCATGCTGATCTGGAACGCCGACGGCAGCGAGGCGGGTGCGTGCGGCAACGCGGCGCGCTGCGTGGCGGAGCTCTTAATGACTGAGAGGAGCGCTGAAGCGCTCTCCTTCGGCTCCCCCTCGGGCACGCTTGATGCGAGGCGGATGGGCGAGCGCATCGCCGTCGATATGGGCAGGCCGCGTTTGCGCTGGGACGAGATACCTCTCTCTCAGGAGCTTCCTCAGACCCTGCAGCTACCCGTCGATGGGGGGGTGCTGGAGCGCTACGGCCTGACACCGCCGGTGGGGGTGTCCATGGGCAACCCCCATGCGGTGTTCTTCGTCGCCAATGCCGAGGCCGAGCCTTTGGCCTCCTTCGGCCCGCTGATCGAGCACGACGCGCTCTTCCCCGACCGGGTCAACTGCTCGGTCGCCAGCATCCATGGCGGGGCGATCAGGCTTCGAACCTGGGAGCGCGGGGTCGGCCTGACGATGGCGTGCGGCACGGCGGCCTGCGCCAGCCTGGTCGCGGCGCACCGGATCGAGCTTCTGGGGCGGAGTGCCAAGGTGGTGGCGGATGGCGGTGAGCTGTTCATCGCCTGGGACGAAGAGACCGGGCGGGTCGAGATGGCCGGGCCGACGAGGATGCACCGGCGGGGGGTGTTCTAGCGCCGCCGCCCCCTCAGCCTACCGGCAGCTCCCCCACAGGTGGGGGAGCGAAAAGAGAGCGAGGTTGGTTCTGCTTCCCTCCCCCACTGGTGGGGGAGGTGCCCGGAGGGCGGAGGGGGCTACGCCCCTTGCACCCACTCCCTCCACCCCGCACATGGGCGCGATGACCGAGCGCGCCGTCACCATCAGCCTGGGCTGCCGCCTCAACGCGGCGGAGACCGAGGGCATGGCCGCTCTCGCCGAGCGCGGCGGGCGGGCGCCGGTGATCGTCAACACCTGCGCGGTCACAAGGGAGGCCGTGCGCCAGAGCCGCCAAGCCATCCGCCGGGCCGCTAAGGAGCATCCCGGCCGCGAGGTCATCGTCACCGGCTGCGCCGCCGAGATCGAGCCGCAAGCCTTCGAGGCCATGCCCGAGGTGACGCGCCGCCTGCCCAACCAGGAGAAGCTACACCCCTCGTTGTGGTCAGTGCATGAAGCAGCGCCGGGACCGAGGTATCTCGACGTCCGCGCGCCGCTGGAGGTGCAGAACGGCTGTGACCACCGCTGTACCTTCTGCATCATTCCCTACGGCCGCGGCGATGCGCGCTCGAAGCCCATTGCTGCGGCTTGTGAGGAGGCGCTCAAGCTCACCGAGCGGGGCGCGAAGGAGATCGTGCTCACCGGTGTGGACCTCACCTCCTGGGGGCCGGACCTTGGTGAGGGTTTGGGCCTCGGCCATCTGGTTGAGGCTTTGAACGAAGCCCTGCCGCAGGCCGTGGACATCCGCCTCAGCTCCATCGACGGGGCGGAGATCGACGACCGGCTCTTCCCTCTGATGACTGAGGTGGAGCGCATCGCGCCCTATGCCCATCTCTCGCTTCAGGCAGGCGACGACATGATCCTGAAGCGGATGAAGCGGCGCCACAGCCGGACCGATGCCGTGGAGCTCTGCGCCCGCTTGAAGGACGCCCGCCCTGAGATGGCCTTCGGTGCCGACCTCATCGCCGGTTTCCCGACGGAGACGGAGGGGATGTTCGAGAACTCCCTTCGCCTCGTGGAGGAGTGCGGCCTGGCTTACGTCCACGTCTTTCCCTTCTCGCCGCGCGAGGGAACGCCCGCCGCTAAGATGCCGCAGCTTCCCCGCGAGGTGGTCAAGGAACGTGCCGCAAGGCTTCGGGAAGTGGCGGCGGCGGCGCTGAGGAGGCACCTTGATGCGCAGGTAGGAACGGAAGCGGTCGCTCTCATCGAAGAGATCAAGGACGGCGCGCCGAAAGGCCGCCTGCCGAACTTCACCGAGGTGCTTCTGCCCCCTTCCGCTGGTGCCGAAGCAGGGCAAAGGGTGCCTGTTCGTCTCACCGGGCGCGACGGTCGGCACCTTCTGGCTGTTCCGACCAGGTAGAAAGCATAAGGAGAGCCCATGGCTGAGAAGAAGAAAGGCTTCATGTCCCGCCTGTTCGGCGGCAAGAGCCACGACCCGGTGGACGAGCCGACCTACGACAAGGCCCGAGACCCTGACGCCTCGCCGAACCCTGCCATTCCCGAGGGCAAGGCGCCCGACCTGGGCCGCGGCGGTGACCGCGAGCGAGCGGCGGCCAACGCGGAGGAAGATAGCGAGGCGGGTGATGCCCGCTTCCTCAACCAGGTCCCCGAAGAAGAGGGCGGCGTTGCGGACGAGGACGAAGAGCCCCGACAGACCACCCCGGCGGAGGAGAAGCGGGCACCTGCGCCGGAGGCTGAACGTCCGCCCGCACCCCAAACGCCAGAGGAGCCGCCGAGGAAGCGCGGCTTCTTCGGCAGGCTGACCGAGGGGCTGAGCCGCACCTCGACCAAGCTGACCACCGGCGTCACCGACATCTTCACCAAGAAGAAGCTCGACGAGGACACCTTAGAGGAACTCGAAGACCTCCTCCTCTCCGCCGATCTCGGCACGGGGCCCACGGAGGAGGTGGTGGGCCGCCTGCGCCGCGAGCGGGTCGGTCAGGACGTCACCGATGAGGAGGTGAAGGCCATCCTCGCCGAGGTGGTCGCCGATACCCTCCGTCCGCTGGAAAAGCCGTTGGCGGTGAACCCGTCCCATGCCCCCCACGTCATCCTCGTGGTCGGCGTCAACGGGGCCGGCAAGACTACGACCATCGGCAAGCTCGCCAGCAAGATGAAGGCCGAAGGGCATTCCGTGCTCCTCGCGGCAGGGGACACGTTCCGCGCCGCCGCCATCGAGCAGCTCGCCGTTTGGGGTGAGCGGGCGAACGTGCCCGTGCTGACCAAACCCAACGGGGCGGACGCGGCGGGGCTGGCCTATGAAGCCATCGAGAAAGCCCGCACCGAAGGTCACGATGTCGTCCTGATCGACACGGCAGGGCGCCTCCAGAACCGCAGCGAGCTGATGGACGAGCTCGGCAAGATCGTCCGTGTCATCAAGAAGCTCGCCCCCGAGGCGCCCCACGACACGCTCTTGGTGCTCGACGCCACGGTGGGCCAGAACGCCATCAGCCAGGCCTCTGCCTTCACCGAGATCGCAGGGGTCACGGGCCTCGTCATGACCAAGCTCGACGGCACGGCCCGCGGCGGCATCCTTGTTGCACTGGGTGACAAGTTCGAGCTGCCCATCCACTATATCGGCGTTGGTGAGGGCATCGACGACCTACGGCCGTTCGACGCAGGCGAGTTCGCCCGTGCGCTGACGGCCGACGTTTGAGCCCCCTCCGCCCTTCGGGCACCTCCCCCATTCCATGGGGGAGGGAAGCAGTGGGCGGCGGCGGCTCTCATAATTGCTCCCCCTCTTTGAGGGGGAGCTGCCGGTAGGCTGAGGGGGAGGAAGCGGCGGTCGCAACCTCTATAGAAGTTCGGGAGAGGAACATCCGTATGGAACGCGCACCGGGCACCGGGCCAGTCGCCCTTGACGGCAACGAGAAGCTGGCCGTGGAGCTGGGGCCGCTGGCCTTCTTCATGGGCGGCTACTTCCTCAACGGCAAGGTGGGGCCGCTGCTTGACGGCCTGTTCGGTACGGAGCTCTTCGCGGAGCCGAGCGGTGAGCTCTATTGCGCGCTCGCACTCTTTCTACCGGCTTTCGTGGTTGCCTTCGCTTATTCTATTGTCCGCACGAAGCGGGTGGCGCCCATGTTGGCAATCACTGGAGCAATCGTTCTGCTGACCGGTACGCTGACCTTCGTTTTCCAGAACAAAGCGTTCACATACATGAAGCCTACGGCCATCTATGGCATCACGGCTCTGGTGCTGGGCGGGGGTTTGTTCTTCCGACAGATCTTTCTCAGGAAGCTTTTCGGTGGCGCCTTCGATATGCCCGACGACAAATGGCGGATTCTGACCTGGCGCTTCGTCGCCTACAACGCCGCCGCTGCGGTCGCCAACGAGATCGCCTGGCGTACCCTGACGGCGGACTGCGTGCCGGATGTGGAGTGCGCAGGCGAAGCGGTCTGGGTGAACCTCAAGCTCTTCGGCTTCACCCTCGCCTATTTCGCCTTCATCGCGGCCAACGCGCCGTTCCTGATGAAGCACGCGGCGCAGGCTGAGGGTTCGTAGGCCCGACCTCTTTGTCGGTGCCGTCATCCCGGAAAGTGCGCAGCACTTATCCGGGACCCATGGCCTGGGATCGGTAGAAAGAACGACGGTCGGGACAATATTGCAGGTTTGGTCCATGGGTCCCGGATAGCCTTCGGCTTCCGGGATGACGGCAGGTAGTCCTCACACCCCATCCGCCGGGTTCGAGAACGGCGGAAAGTCCGCCCTCCCCTCCACTTCCCTGTGCTGCCTGAGCGCCCAGACGACGGTGGGAAAGGCCAGCTCGTCCCACGGAATGTCTTCCCACGAAGCGAGCATCAGCTCCTGGCTCTCCGGCCCCGGCGTGATGCTGTCCGCGTTGAGGAGCTTCGCCCTGAACATGATCTGTACCTGGCTGATCCTGGGTACTGAGTAGACCGCCAGCACGCGGTCGAGCTCCAGGTCGGCTCCGGCCTCCTCCCTCGCCTCTCTGCGGGCGGACTGCTCGACGCTCTCGCCCAGCTCCATATAGCCAGCCGGAAGGGTCCAGAAGCCAAAGCCAGGCTCGATAGCCCGTTTGCAGAGCAGTATCCTGCCATCTTCGGTGGTAGCCACGCTTCCGGTTACAATCTTCGGGTTCTGATAGGCGACGAAGCCGCACCTTGTGCAGACATTCCGCTCCCGGTCGTCTCCTTCGGGCACTTTCAGGGCGAAAGAGGGCATGGCCTGACCGTCGGACATCATCACATTTCCTTTTTTCGTACCCTGAATCTCAGCTCGCCTATCGTTTCGGGCACGAAAAGTGTTGCATCCGTAGGCGAAGCACCCAAACTGCAAACGTTCGTTAAGGCAGCCGTGTCAAGTGCCAATCGTAGGCGTTCAGTATGCGGGGGTCCAGAAAGCGGACAAAACCGAGGCGGACGCCTCTTTTTGTGAAAGCCGGCGCGGTGAAGTCTCGCGCCTCAGACGTCAGAAAGAAGTGACATCATGGCGAAGTACGAGCTCAAGGAAAGCCCCGGCCACCTCCTCCGCCGGGCACAGCAATATGCGGACGATCTCTACAAGAAAGAGGTCGGTACCGGCGGTCTGACTGCCCGTCAGTTCACCGTTCTTCACGCGATCAGCGAGCAGGAAGGCCTGTCCCAGACCGATCTTGTCCGCAAGACCGGCATCGACCGCTCCACCCTTGCCGACATGATCGCGCGTCTTGGCAAGAAGGGCTATGTCGCCCGTCAGCGCACGAAGGACGACGCCCGCGCCAACGCGGTGAAGCTCTCCGCGTCCGGCAAGAAAGTGCTCTCCAGCCACGAGGGCAAGGTGATGAAGGCGGAAGCTGCCGCCCTCGACGCCCTGCCGAAGACCCAGCAGTCGAGCTTCATGAAGTCGCTCAAGGCCTATGCCGACGCGCTCGAGAAGATCGAGGCCGAGGAGATGGCACCGAAGCGTCAGCCTGCTGCCAAGAAGGCCGCGAAGAAGGCTCCGGCTAAGAAGGCTGCCAAGAAGACCGCCGCTAAGAAGACGGCTGCCAAGAAGGCCCCGGCTAAGAAGACCGCCGCCAAGAAGGCACCTGCTAAGAAAGCTGCCAGGAAGGCTCCTCGCAAGAAGGCCGCCAAGAAGTAAGCTGATCGTCCGCACCTTCCGGTTCGGACCCGCCCCGCCCGGCCTTCCGCCGGGCGGGGTTTTTGCTGTCGGGGTGGTGGTCCGCGTTGCGGGGCTCACTCAGCGTGCCGTCGGCTGCTCATCTCTGATGTCGAGTGAGGGCGAGTGGTGACTGAGCCAAGCACAAAGAACGCCCTCACCCGAAGCCTGCTACGCAGCCTCCGACCTCTCCCGGAGGGAGAGGTGAGAACGGCGCTCACCCTAACAGACGAAGCTCAGCCCCGTTGCGATCTTTCGGTTGAGCGGAACGTTCCGCGTAGGGCGGCTAGAGCTCTAGATCAAGCGACACCGGCGCGTGGTCGGAGGGGCGCTCCCATCCGCGCACGTCCTGGTGGATGGTGAAGGCGGGCAGCCCTCCAGCCAGCGCCTTCTCCTGCAGCGCCTCGCTCACCCAGATATGGTCGAGGCGGCGGCCGCGGTTCGAGGCGAGCCAGTCCTTCGAACGGTAACTCCACCAGGAGTAGAGCTTGTCCTCGGGCTGGTGAAGGGCGCGGGCGACGTCGACGAAGCCCTGGGCGATCAGCCTGCGCATGGCTTCCACCTCTACCGGGGTGTGGGAGACGACCTTGAGGAGCTGCTTGTGCGACCAGACGTCGTTCTCTTCGGGGGCGATGTTGAGGTCGCCGACGAGGATGGCCTTCTTTTGGCCGACGCCCTCGAACATGGCGGTCATCTCGTCCAGGAAGTCGAGCTTGTGGCGAAATTTGGGGTTCACCTCCGGGTCGGGCTCATCACCCCCCGCCGGGACGTAGAAATTGTGGAGCTGGACGCCGCCCGTCAGACCCACGGCCACGTGGCGGCAGTCGCCCATCTCGCAGAAATCCTTGACCTCCTGTCCCTCGAAGGGGTGGCGGGAGACCGTGGCGACGCCGTGGTAACCCTTCTGCCCGCTGATCGCCATGTGCGGGTAGCCCGCCTTCTCGAAGGCCTTGCGCGGGAACTGATCGTCCTGGCACTTGGTTTCCTGAAGGCACAGAATGTCAGGCTGCTGCTCTTCGAGGAAGCGCACCACCGAGGCGATGCGCAGGCGGACGGAGTTGATGTTCCAAGTGACGATGCGCATGGGGTCAGGCGCGGCTGGGATCGGTGGCGGAGACGTCCGGGTCCTCCGCCAGGCTGTCCACGAGCTTGGCCGCCCCTGGGCAGGCAGCGCGCCAGTCCAGCTCCTCGCTCAGCCTGAAGTCCAGCCACTGAAGCGCCGAGACCATCATGAGAGCGAGGTATCCGTCCGGTGCGGAGGAGGCAGCCCTGGGTGCAGCCGCCTCGATCAGGGGGTAGGCCCGCTCGATCCCGTCGATGCGCCGCTGCTGCCACTTGGCCGAGATGTCCGCCTCGCGGCGCTTCTCCATGAGAAGGGCGACGCCGAGATCGAGGACGCCGGTGAGAACGGCGATGTCCGCTTCGTGCTGCAGGCGCTCGGCCCTAGCCGACGGAAGAAGGTCTCGGCCCTCACCTATCAGGGTGCGGCAGATGAGGCCGGTGTCGAGAAGAAGCGGTCCGTCCCCGGCCATTTTCAACGCCGGCACTTTGCCCAGAGGGTTCACTGCGCGGTATTCGGGATCGAAGGGGTCGGCGAGGCGGAAACCCACCTCGGCTCCGGCCTTGGCCGCAACCAACCTGCAGAGGCGAACATAGGGTGAGAAGGCGGAGCCGTAGAGCTGACCGATGGTCAAAACGCAGCGGCCCCTCGGGTGCAGGCGGAGAGAGCCCTGACGGGGCTCGGCGTGTCGATCTGCAGGATGTCCGCGTGTTCTTCCAAGAATACACGCGACGCAGCCAGCATGTCGGCCTGCAGGTCGGTGGAGAGGGGGTCCGCCTCGATACCGATGATGATGGGCGCGGGCGCCTCGGTCACGAGCAGCATCGCGCTCGCAAGCTGTCGCTCGGCCTGGTCGAGCTCCGCCTTGGCCTTGGCGTTGCGCCGGGCTTTCTTGCGCAGGGCCTCGACGCTCTTCTTCAGCTCGGCCAGGGCGGCGGCGTTGGCCGCGTCGAAATGGGCGGTGGCGCTGTAGACCCGCTCGCTGGTGTCGCAGTGGGAGCGGTTGCCGCCGGAAAGCTTGGCCACGGCGAAGCGGCGCAGCGCGTCCTCGCGCTTCAGGCTGACCTCGTCCGCTCCCACGCCGATGACGAGATAGCCGTCATAGCGCTGGGCCGGGGCGGTCTCGGGGACGGCGAAGGCAACCCCGTCGGCGAGGGTGAAGGGGGCGGCGTGGCTGTCCGAGGTGATGAAGGTCGGCGCCTTGTCCGAGGCCCAGACGGGGCGGAGCACGAACTGACCGCCGACGGAGAGCCGCAAGAGGTCGAAGCCGACCGAAGCACCGTCCGCGCAGACCCGCACACCGCCATCGGCCAGGCTGCCCTCGGGAGAACAGAGGTCCACATGGCCGCCTGGAGCCGCCGGTAGAGCCGCCGTCTCGGCCGCCTTCGCCTCCTGAACCGGCTGGGGGCGAGGCGAAGAGAAGCTCGCGCGCGCAGCGTCGCTGCCGAGCTGGTCGGCGACATTGCTGCCGAAGACCAGGAACAGAAGGCCCAGCCCAGCCAGGACACCGGCGCGGACCCAGCGGGGGCGCGTCTCGCGGAAGCCGCCCTCCTCGCTTCGGGTGATGAGTTTGGGGTCGAGGAGCGGCGGCGGGGCGGCGTCGAAGCTGCGCTCCTCCACCCGGTCGCGCCGGGGCATGTGCAGGCTGTCCCAGAACACCAGGACGAACAGAGCCAGAAAAGCCACCACCGCCATGCCCAGAACGGCCATGCCCGTCGGCGTTTCGAAGATGGCGATCACCCGTGCGATCAGGTCCATGCCGCGCCCCTGCTGTTAAACCTTACCAGATCCTTAGCATGATGACGCCGAAGTGCCTAGGCTTAAGGCAGGTGGGCACGACAGGCTGCCCCAACGTGTTGCCGACCTGCGCCAGAAGGAGCCGATCGCGATGGATATGAGCAACCCCGCCCGCAAAGCCGCTCTCTACCGGATGGTCATGCCGGGCCATGTCTGCCCCTACGGCATCAAGTCCAAATGGCTCCTGGAGCGCAAAGGCTACGCGGTCGAGGACCACCACTTGACGACGCGGGAGGAGACCGACGCCTTCAAGGAGGAGCACGGGGTGAAGACGACGCCCCAGACCTTCCTCGGCGGGGAGAGGGTCGGCGGCTATGACGCGCTGAAGGAGCGGTTCTTGGGCGAGAAAAAGGACAAGGACGCGAAGACCTACACCCCTGTCCTGGTCATCTTCGGCGTCTGCGCCTTGATGGCTTGGGCTGCGAGCTACTGGGCCACCGGCAGCGCCGTGAGCCTGCGCGGCATCGAGTGGTTCGCCGCCTTCTCCATGTCGGTCCTGGCCATCCAGAAGCTGCGCGACGTGGAGAGCTTCTCCACCATGTTCCTCAACTACGACCTCCTGGCCAAGAGGTGGGTGCCCTACGGCTACATCTACCCCTTCGCGGAAGGCCTGGCAGGCGTGCTGATGATCGCAGGCGGCGTCTTCGCCAAGATCGGTGCGCCCATTGCCCTGGTGATCGGCACGATCGGCGCGGTCTCGGTGATCAAGGCCGTCTATGTCGAGAAACGCGACCTGAAATGCGCCTGCGTCGGCGGGAACTCCAACGTGCCGCTGGGCTTTCTCAGCCTGACCGAGAACCTCGTGATGGTGGTGATGGGCGTGTGGATGTTGGTGAAGTAGGGAGGTTTCAGGGACCGAAGCTCACCAGGATCCCCCGGTTGGGCGCCACTTCCCCCGCCACCATCTGCATCCAGATCGCCTTCGCCGCCTCCCCTCCGCGGTGCGCCTCGTAGGTGAGCTGGTCTGCGGTGTCGTCCGTGATCTCGGCCCAGGCCTTGAGCGCCTCCGCCATGAAGGCGCCTGCACCCATCTCCTTGTCGCGCTTCTCGATCTGGGCGGGGGCGAAGAACATGGTGGGCTTGGCGCCGGGAAGCGGCTCCTTCTGCCGGGGGGCATCCCAGTGGGTGGCGCCGACGATGGAGCTGACCTTCACGTTCTCGCCGAGATGGTTGTGGACCTTTGTGATGACCTCAGCATTGCCGGACATGTCCACGAGGGCCGCAGGCGTATCCGGGTCCAGGCCCGTGACCTGGTCGTAGCTCAGCACCTCGTCATAGGTGCCCAGCGAGCGCACGAAGTCTGTACGCGGCGCCGAGGTGATGCCGATCGTCCGCACTTTCTTCTCGAGGCGCTTGAGGGCCGCGGCGGTGCCGAAGCCGGTCTTGGACGAGGCGCTGGTGACGATCACCTGCTCTACTCCGAAATAGTCGTTGTCCTCCAGCCAATCGGCGATGACGAAGGAGGTGGCGAAGAGCGGGAAGAGCACCGCGCGGGCGTCCTCGCGCTCGGCTAGGAACGAAGGTTCCTCCCCCGTCAGGCGGTATGCGTTGTAGGTGACGGGCAGCCCGCTCCGGTGCTCGGCGGTGTCGATCACCGCGCCGCCCTTGCGCTTGGGCCGTATCACCAGATGGCTGGCCATGGGGAAGTAGCCGTAGAGGCGCTCGCCCTCGGCAAGCTGGTCGCTCTTCGAGGCCGCGACCCGGCCGAAGCCCCAGACGGGGATGATGCCGCGCTCGGGCGCGTCGGGGGTGGGAAAGAAGCGCCAGTAGCCGATCTGCTCGCCCACCAGGCCGTAGGTGACGTTGTTGGCGGTGAGGCCGAACTTCTCGACCTCCAGGAGCACTTCGCCCTCGGCAAGCTCGGGCAGCTCGCGCTCGACGATTTTCGCATCGGCGAGGTCGCGCCTTCTCACCCTCAGTTCCGTCAGCATGGTGTCCTCCCGAGCAGCTTAGGCTGGTGCTGCGCTGCTCGGGACGTTCGATCAAGCGGGAAGGTCAGCCGTGGGCGGACCTTCCCGCAGGTGCCTCTATCGCCGTCCGACCCTGCGGCCGGACTTGCCATTGGCCAGGAACACCGAGGTGGTCCTGGCGGGGACGGCGAAGCTCTGCCGGTCGTGATCCGCAAGCCTCGTCACCGGGTCGGCGGAGGCCTTCTGCCTCGGATGCAGGCGGAAATGACCCGGCATCTCGAAGCTCACCGCCTGGTCGTCGGCGTTGAAGAGGACGACGATCTCCGGCGCGTCGCGGTCCGGGCCGAGACCCATCACCACGAGGCCGGGGATCTGCTCAGGGCCTGTGTTGTAGAAGTGCAGGTTCGCCTTCACCTGCTCCCCGGTGGTCAGCCTGAACAGGCGGTGCTGCGAGCGGATGGCCAGGAACTCCTCGGTCATCGCCTGGGAGAGGGCGATCAGCTCCTTGGGCATGGCGAGCTCGGGGTTGCGCAGGAGCGCGCCCTGCTCGTCCCAGTTCGCCTCGTTGTCGCCCCTTGGCGGCAGCCCGCGGCCCCAACCGTTATCGGTGCCGTCCAGGCCCAGATGGTTGAACCAGTCGCCGGAGTTGTAGCTGTTCCGGTCCATCGACTTCGAGCGCAGGATCTCCTGGCCCGCATGGATGAACGGAATGCCCTGGGCGAGCAGCACCGTGCTGGTAGCGACGATCTGTGCACGGACACGGTCCTCCTGGCTGACGTCGCGGGGCAGCTTGTAGGCGTTGATGTCGAACAGGGTCTCGTTGTCGTGGGCGGCGACGTAGTTGATGATCTCCTGCGGGTCCGAGGTATAGCCCGCACCCGGACTACCGAAATAGTCGATCTCGGCCCCGGTCTTCACCTGCCCGTCCGAGGTCTCGAAGCTGTAGTCCTCAAGGCTGCCGGCGAGGCCCAGGCGGACCCAGTCGGTGAAGAAGAGAAGCTCGCGCCGCTCGTCCTCGCTTCCCGAGCGGAGGAAGTTGGGTGCGGTGTAGAGGCCGTTGGCGAAGCCCTGACGGCGGACATGGTCAGCCCCCTGATCGAAGGGTCCGCCGCCCCTGACCGCATCGCGCAGGCGGTCGTTGAAGGTGCCGACGCCGGTCCCCTCGCCCATATTGTTCTGGGCGGCCTGGGTGAAGCGGGCGTCGTTGGCCACCTCGCCGAAGTTCCAGCCCTCGCCATAGAGGTAGATCGCCGGTCCGTGGACCCCGTCCTCGGCCATGGTGAGGCTCTGCAGCCGCTCCTTGGCCTTGAGGATGTTGCCGCGCGTATGGTGGCCCATGAGGTCGAAGCGGAAGCCATCGACCTTGTACTCCTTCGCCCAAGTCTCGAGGCTGTCCACCATCAGCTTCTCCATCATGTCGTGCTCGGTGGCCGTGTTGGCGCAGCAGCTCGACGTCTCGATGAAGCCGTCCCCGTTGAGGCGGTGGTAGTAGTCCGGTACGATCCGGTCGAGGACGGACGTGCTGCCCTGACCGCTTCCGGAGGTGTGGTTGTAGACCACATCCATGACGACCCGCAGGCCGACCCGGTCGAGCCCCGCCACCATCTCGCGGAAGGCCTTGACCCTCGCGGCGCCGTCCGGTTCCGCCGTGTAGGAACCTTCGGGTACGGTGTAGTGGTAGGGGTCGTAGCACCAGTTGAAACCGTCCTCGTCGCGAATCGCGTCGATGGCCTCCTGCTGCGCCGTGCTGTCCGAGGCGAAGCCTGAAAGGTCGCCCGGCGTTTTGTGCGTGGAGCGGTCCTCGGGGATCGTCGCGCAGTCGAAGGCCGGGAGAAGATGCACGTGGCTGAGCCCCGCCCGCGACAGCGAGCGCAGATGCTTCATGCCCGTGCTGGAGAGGTTGGCGAAGGCCTCGAAGGTCCCGCGCTCCGCCTCGGGGACGCTCTCATCGGAGATGGAGAAGTCGCGCACGTGGAGCTCGTAGACGCTGATGTCCTCGGGCGAGCGGAGCCTCGCCTTGCGCATGCCGTCCCAGCCCGCGGGCTTGGTGGCGGGGTCCGAGAGGTCGAGGATCTGGCTCCGCAGGCTGTCCATCGAAAGGCTGACCGAGTACGGATCGGTCACGAGGTTGGTCTCGACCCGGCCCGTGGATCGCGCGAAGACCTCGACCTCGTAAAGGTAGTAGCGGCCCTCCCATCCGGCACTGCCCTCAGCCGACCAGTTCCCGGTGGCGTCGTCGCGCTCCATGTCGATCACCTGCGCCGTACCGCCGGTGGGGCCGTCGAAGAGGTGCAGGCGGACATTATGCGCGGTCGGCGCCCAGACCCTCAAGGTGGGGGCACCGCCGTCGAAGCTGACGCCCAGCGCCTCGTCATTGCCGTAGAGATCGTCGAGGACACCCGGCGCCTGGATGGCGGTGGCGTCGAGCGGCTCACCGCTGGCATCGACAGCGCTGAGCACGAACTGGCCGCGCAGGATGTCGTCGATCAGGGTCCGGTCGCCTGCGGGCAGGCGGAAGGCGGGTAGGCCGCTCAGATGACGGAACTTCTCCGCCTCCTCGCCGCCGACGCTCCCCACGCGGACGAGCTCGATGGCCTCGCCGCCGGTGACGCCCGACGCGCTGAGACCGAGGCCGCCCTCATCGGCATGGTGGATGCTGACCACCGCATCGCCCGGCACGTCCCAGGCGATGACGTCGTCCGACAGCCAGTAGGCCTGGGCCAGGCTGAGATCACCCTTGGGCAGCTCGCCGCCCACGGTCAGCTCGTTCGTGGAGGTATCGAAGCTGAAGACCACCAGCGCCCCGTCGGACGGCACGGTGAAGGGTAGGTTGGCGCCGCCGCCCCCTGCCCCGTAGCTCTCGTCCCAGCCCTCGTTGAGCGCTGCCTTCACCTCGTAGGAGCCTGCCGGAATGTCCTTCGTCGAGAAGGTGTAGATGCCGTCGCCGTCCACATCCTGCATCCAGGACTGGAGGCACCAGGGCTGCCAGTCACCGGAGCAGCCGAGTTCGGACTGGAAGCTGCCCGCCGCCGTGACGATGGTGCTGTTCACATTGTCCGTCACCCATTTGGTGGCGTTGGAGAAGTAGAACTTCACGTCCCTCGCCTCGCCGAGCGACAGGCCGATATTGCCGCCGCCCCTGACGGCGTTCGCGCCGTAGTTCTCGTCCCAGGAGAGGTCGATCGGCGCCTTGTACTCCCAGTCGCCTGCGGGCACCTGGAACGTGCCCTGCCAGACGCCGTCCTCCTCGTCGAAGGCGAGCCCGGTGACGAGGCACTCCGCCTGCCAGTCGCCGGAGCAGCCGAGCTCGAACTGGAAGCTCCCGGCGATGGTCACCGCGTCGGGCTCGGGGATCGGTGCGTCGTTCTCGATCACGTGGGTGGCGTGGCTGTAGGTGAAGGTGATCTCGGCAGGCCCGCCCTTCACGCTAAGGGGGATGTTGTCCCCGCTCGCAGCGCCGCCCGCGCCGTAGTTCTCGTCCCAAGCGTCGTTGAGCGCCACCTTGAAGAGGTAGTCACCCTCGGGAAGGGTGAAGGTGCGGCTCCAGTTCTCACCGTCGAAGATCAGCTCGGTGGCGGAGCATTCGGGCTGCCAGTCGCCGGGGCAGCCGAGTTCGGACTGAAGGTCCCCGACCAGCGCCGCGCTCGCGGGCTGACCGCTATGGTCGGCATAGGCCGGCAAGGCGTGCAGCCCCGCGGCGAGAATGAGACCGGTATAGAGATAGGTGTGGCGGTTACGCGTCACTGGATATCCTCCCTGGCAATCCTTTTTATGGGGACATAACCGCGCAGGACCCCGCGCCTGTCAATTCAATATGTCTGCCGGTGGGAAGGACGGGAACTCAAGCGGCCGTCTGGTTCGAGAAGGGACGGCGGTGCCCCTTGCGCGAGTGTTTGAGCCGCGGGGCCGTGTGCTCCGTTCGTAGCGGACCGAACGTGAAGTGGCTCAGGCAACGGGAGCAATTTAGCGACCGAGCACCCAAGCAACCGACCGGCGCCTTCCGCCAGCCCAGGTTCTCGATGCGCTCTGGTAGACGAGATAAAAGGTGCCAGTAGAAGCCGTTCGATCGAACTTAGCTTTGTTAGAACAGCACAGATCTGCAGTAGCGCAGTCTCCTTACTTCTCTACTGTAGAGGTTGCCGAGTCTCGCGCAGGCGTTGAACTCTCGGCTTCGAGGAGTACGCCCTCGCTTTATAGTGCCATATGCTCGTGCCCTTGATCCTGAGCTGACCTGTATAACCGAACCGGCCCGCCTCATCCGCTTCCGTGTCGCGGTTGCCGTCATCGTCGTAGCGGTAGCGGCGCATCACCGAGCCGTCCGAACGCGTCACCAGGACGATCGAACCGCGCTCATCCGCCGACAGGAACCGCCGGTCACCCGTCCCCGAACCACGGTAGTAAACCAAAGGCTCGTCCACACCAGCACCATGAACGTAGCGTCTATATAGGCGATCTATTCGAGCGAGCTACTTTCTTCTATAGATCCTAGAAATTAAATACGCAGGAGACAAAATAAATGCAAATACAATAAAATAACCAAGAATCTCTAACATAACATTTCCGGAATGCATCATACGAACATTATATGGCGCGTAGATATATCCTAAAATAGGCAGAAGAAACGCCACCAATATTATCAAGATGTGTTTTCTTATGTTTTCCATCTTACTCTTTATATATGTTCTAGCATAGCTGTCTAGCCTGCGGCTTACGAACCTGGTCGTAACAGCTCCTGCAAATCCGGCAAATGCGCCGCCAGCTGCTCCTTTTGCGAAACCTAAACCTAATCTAGTCGTGCCCCTTCCGCGAGAGCCGAGTGAGTTGATGTCATCCGCAAAACCTCCCAACCCACCACCTACAAGTCCACCGAGCACAGCTCCGGAGGTTCCACCAACCGACGTACCGGCGGACGCCCCCACCACACCAGGGAAACCGCACCGAGTTAGCAGTTCACCAGCCACTGCGATTTTGCCAATACAAGAGTGATATAGACCTAACTGCTATAGCAACTGCCTCATTTAAATAAAGGTCGAGCAACAACATACCAGACCGTGGTTACAATTAATAAGAATGGCAATTCGTCCAAATATTTATATAACGGAAATACATTTATTGTATCATTCTTTTCCAAGTAGTAACACATTATTGTAATGAATACAGGAATAACGCTTAACTTCTGCTGCATAGAGTGATTTTTCATATTACTCATCACATTTTACCTCATGTAGTGGAACAGCGAGAACAATCACATCCATCATAGCTGCTCCAACCTGTGTAGCCGCATTGATTTGTAGATCACTGCTCCTTTGTGACACAGTGCGATATCCAGAAGGCGTTCTTCCAAATCTACCAATACCAAACCCCATAGCTACAGCAGTTGTGGTTGTGGCTAAGTTATCCATACCCCCCTTGCTCCTGATACAGCTTGAAGAGCTGAGCCGAAAACTTGCATCCCTCCCCCAATAAAAGATACTCGAGACCCAAATACTAACAACCCACCACCTGCTCCCGCTGTAGCGCCCCCTGTAAATGGTGAGGCAAGCAACAAACCTCCCCCACCAACCATCATAGCACCACCCGCTTGACTTGCTCCTAAGCCAAACTCGTTGATTATATTACCAATAGAAGCCAAGCGTTCGTTACAACTCTCCCCTTCTCCTTCTCCTTCTCCACCAAAGACATTGCCGTCGGCGCTGGGGAGGCTTCGTCCGCTTCCCAAAGCCCCGCCATTGCCTAGGCCACGAAGGCTGACACCCCTCGTACCCCGTCTGCGCGGCCTCGATCCAGTGACGCAGATCTCATCGATGTCTTCGTTAGCGGGCTTGTCGCAGCGATCGTCCGGACCGATCTCCGCGCTGTTCAGCCCACTGGGGTCTCGTCTGTTCACCGCGTCCCCGCCCACATAGGCGTACATGTTCAGCCCGTCGCCGTAGCCGATGGGGTCAGTCTGCAGGAAGCGGCCTAGCCTCGGCGAGTAGGCCCTCGCCTTGTAGTGCCAAAGGCTCGTGCCGTGGATGCGCATCTGACCTGTATAGCCGAACCGGCCCGCCTCATCCGCTTCCGTATCGCGGTTGCCGTCATCGTCGTAGCGGTAGCGACGCATCACCGAG